>DAJPGA010000001.1:1072500-1800000 GCA_025992895.1 Veillonellaceae bacterium | reverse complement strand
ATGGCATTGCTTAATGCAATGGGTAGGGGAGCGTTCTTATGGGGAAGAAGCATTACCGTAAGGAGATGTGGACACATAAGAAGTGAGAATGCCGGTATGAGTATCGAAAAGAAAGGTGAGAATCCTTTCCACCGAAAGCCCGAGGGTTCCTGAGCAACGATCGTCGTCTCAGGGTAAGTCGGGACCTAAGCCGAGGCACAGACGCATAGGCGATGGACAACAGGTTGAAATTCCTGTACCGGATGGAGTCATTTGAGCAATGGAGTGACGCAGGAGGGCACATGATCGCGCGACTGGAAGAGCGCGTCCAAGTGCGTATGTTGAATCGGAGGCAAATCCCCGATTCTGAAAGCAGAGACATGATGGGGAGTTATAAGCGATTATGACGAACTCATGGATCCCACACTGCCAAGAAAAACTTCTAGCGAGACGAAATCCGCCCGTACCGTAAACCGACACAGGTAGGCGGGGAGAGAATCCTAAGGTGCGCGGGAAAACCCTCGTTAAGGAACTCGGCAAATTGCATCCGTAACTTCGGGAGAAGGATGGCCCTGAGTAGGCGAAGTGCAGAAACGCACGGAACAGAAAAGGGTGGCAGAAAAGAGGCCCAAGCAACTGTTTACCAAAAACACAGGTGCCTGCGAAAGCGAAAGCTGAAGTATAGGTGCTGACGCCTGCCCGGTGCTGGAAGGTTAAGGAGAGAGGTTAGCGCAAGCGAAGCTTTGAACTGAAGCCCCAGTGAACGGCGGCCGTAACTATAACGGTCCTAAGGTAGCGAAATTCCTTGTCGGGTAAGTTCCGACCCGCATGAAAGGCGTAATGATTTGGGCGCTGTCTCAACGAGGGGCCCGGTGAAATTGAAATACCTGTGAAGATGCAGGTTACCCGCGACTGGACAGAAAGACCCCATGGAGCTTTACTGCAGCTTGAGATTGAATCCCGGTGGCAGACGCACAGGATAGGTGGGAGGCTTAGAGATAGTGACTTTGGTTGCTATGGAGCCAATGTTGGGATACCACCCTTCTGTTGCTGGGATTCTAACGCGAAGATTAACAACCTTGCGGACCATCTCAGGCAGGCGGTTTGACTGGGGCGGTCGCCTCCGAAAGAGTAACGGAGGCGCCCAAAGGTTCCCTCGGGCCGGACAGAAACCGGCCGAAGAGTGCAAAGGCAGAAGGGAGCTTGACTGCGAGACAGACAAGTCGAGCAGAGACGAAAGTCGGGCTTAGTGATCCGGTGGTACTGCGTGGAAAGGCCATCGCTCAACGGATAAAAGCTACCCTGGGGATAACAGGCTAATCTCTCCCAAGAGTTCATATCGACGGGGAGGTTTGGCACCTCGATGTCGGCTCATCACATCCTGGAGCTGGAGTAGGTTCCAAGGGTTGGGCTGTTCGCCCATTAAAGTGGTACGCGAGCTGGGTTCAAAACGTCGTGAGACAGTTTGGTTCATATCCATCGCGGGCGCAAGAAGTTTGAGGGAGGCTGCTCCTAGTACGAGAGGACCGGAGTGGACGGATCAACGGTGTACCAGTTGTCACGCCAGTGGCACGGCTGGAAAGCCGCATCCGGAAAGGATAAACGCTGAAAGCATCTAAGCGTGAAGCCCGTCCCAAGATGAGACTTCTCATCAGCAATGAGTAAGACCCCTTAAAGACGATGAGGTTGATAGGCTGTGAGTGGAAGAGCCGCGAGGCTTGGAGCGACGCAGTACTAATAGGTCGAGGTCTTAACTTAAATTTCACAAAAGCACGACCGGCTTGAAAAGAGCCTTCGGAACTTCTTCTGTATAGTTTTGAGAGAACAGACTCTCAGATTCAGTGGCGATAGCTGTGAGGATACACCCGTACCCATGCCGAACACGGTAGTTAAGCTCACAAACGCCGAAAGTACTTGGCTGGAAGCGGCCTGGGAGGATAGGAAGCTGCTGATTAAGAAAAGAAGGACACCGATCATTACGATCGATGTCCTTCTTGCTTTGTGCGAATACCTTCTGCCTCATCTTGGCTGGAATGGCCGGGAGGAACAAGCAGAGCTGATTAAGAAAAGAAGGACACCGATCATTACGATCGATGTCCTTCTTGCTTTGTGCGAATACCTTCTGCCTCATCTTGGCTGGAATGGCCGGGAGGAACAAGCAGAGCTGATTAAGAAAAGAAGGACACCGGTCATTACGATCGATGTCCTTTTTGCTTTGTGTGAAGACCTTCTGAGTCACCTTGGCTGAAATGGCTGGTGAAATAAGCAGAAATAATTATGAAAAACCACAGGTCATTACAAGTGTCAAGGTATTGCTTTATTTCAAATGAATTTATGACACATTGAATTTTACCTTTATTTTCTTTTTATTGACTGAATTCCCGTTATTTTTACTGTTTTTCTTCTACTTTCTTTCTAATCCACCACTTATCGAACATTATTAAGATTTTATAATTTGGATACATAAGTGACTTATGGTATAATAAAAGATATTAATATATTGCTATAGATTTATCTATAACGAGTTTAGGGAGAACAGCTCAACTAGGCTTATTCTCTCTTTTGCTGTGTTTGTTAATCGGAATAGATTGATGAAGTGCAGTTACTTTATAAATTGTTGTTTTGACTGGAGGCGGTTCCATTGGATGATTCTCGTAAATTCCCATTCCGTTCTACTTTTAATTCCTGGGTAACGATACCCGGAATTATAGTGATATTGGCAGTTGTGATTGCATGTGCTGCTTTCCCGGGATCTTCAGGTTACTATCTCAATGAAGCAAAACAATGGATTACCAAGTCTTGGGGCTGGCTCTTTATTCTTGGCGTATCCTGCTTCGTTATTTTTCTCCTTCTCCTCTGCGTCAGTAAATTAGGGGATATACGTCTTGGGGATGATGATGAAGAACCGGAGTATCCGTTTTTATCCTGGATTGCAATGCTTTTTGCTGCCGGCATGGGAATTGGACTTATGTACTTTGGCGTAGCCGAACCAATTTCTCATTATGCCCTTCCTCTTGATCCTAACCTGTCTCAGGGGGCTCGTGCTGAAACTGCCATGCTCAATACATTTTTCCATTGGGGAATACATGCTTGGGCAATTTATGGGGTTATCGGATTGGCATTAGCATATTTCGGGTTTCGATATCATTTGCCTTTGACGGTTAGAAGTGGCTTTTATCCACTGCTCAAAAATCATCTGGATGGTGCTCTTGGCAGGATTATTGATATAACTGCACTTTGCTGTACTATTTTTGGTATTACGACGACGTTGGGGTTTGGTGCGCTTCAGCTTGGAGCCGGATTGAAACAGATTGGCTTTATTTCTAATATTGATATGCCCCAACTTATAGTCATCATTACCGTGTCAATATCTTTCTCGATCTTATCAGCTGTATCAGGGGTGGGGAAAGGTGTCCGTCATTTAATTAATCTGCTCTTAGCACTAGGACTTCTGTTATTTGTCCTGTTTGCAGGACCATCTATGATGATTATGAGTGATTTCACTGAGAATCTTGGTGAGTATATCCATAATATTATTCCTTTGAGTTTCAGGACATTTGCCTATGATCCTGAAAATGAGGGATGGTTCACTTCCTGGACAGTTGTTTACTGGGCATGGTGGATTGCCTGGGCGCCATTTGTAGGCATGTTCATTGCAAAGATTTCCAGAGGCCGTACGATTCGCGAATTTGTCCTTGGGGTTTTGTTTGTACCGACTCTGTTCAATCTGCTTTGGATGACTATTTTTGGGAATAGTGCTATCTGGGTAGATTTGCAGACCAATGGAGCTCTTTCTGCAATTTCAGGTGAGACAGAAGCATTGCTTTTCGCTTTTCTGAATCATCTTCCGCTGGGCAGTGTAACATCTTTCATTTCTGTTATCATCATTGCATTATTCTTTGTAACATCAGCAGACTCTGGCATTTTTGTCATCAATACCATTGCTTCCTATGGCAAATCCGGATTCCCTAAATGGCAGAGTATTTTCTGGGGCGCATCTTTAGCCCTTCTTGCCATTGTTCTTTTATACTCCGGCGGTCTTGGGGCACTGCAGGCGATGACGATGGTTATGGCGCTTCCGTTCCTGATCGTCATGATTGTTCTTTGCTTCTGCTTGTGGGATGGCCTTTTGGTTGATAATGGATATTTCAGCCGCGGTCTTTCTGTTTGTACTTCATACTGGACTGGTTCCTTATGGAAGGAAAGACTTCATTCCATGTCTAAAAAACCAGATCTTGTGAATGCCAGGAAGTTTATCAGAGAAGTGGCTGTACCGGCTTTTGAAGAACTGGCGGATGAAATGAAAAAGTATGGTGTAGAAGCGACGGTTAAATATGATTCTGAATCACTGCTTCCTAAAGCTGAGTTTATTATTAAACAGGATTCTATCAGAAATTTTAAGTATGGTATTGATTGTGAAATCCATAACGTTTCTGACTTTGCCATCAAAAATGACTCCATGCCTCAAGTTGATAGTGAAGTTGTTTATGTTCCCATGAGTTATTTTGAGGATGGAAGAACTGGGTATCCTGTCCGCTATATGAAGAAAGATGAAATAATTGTTGATATATTGAGACAATATGATAGATTTACAAAACTGGTTTCTGATAAAAAACATAAACTTTTCATCTTCGATACAGAAGATTGATCAGATGGTTTCAGAAATACAATTTATTAAATAAGAGAAGGTCCTGGATTGGCAGCGTCAATCGGGGCCTTTTCTTATTCACGGACTGCTTCATTGATATTTGTTATTCTGATAAGTTTTCGTTGTATAATAAAAAATATTGTAACTAAGTTTTATTTATTGGGAGACGGTCATGGATTATTTCTTAATTGCTTATGGAGCGCTTTTACTGGCGCTGTCCTTTTTCTTTGGAAAGTATGGATCCCTGTGGATTGATAGGTTGTACCTCAAAAATCATTCGATTCTGTCATTTCCTGATGCAATCGGCAGTAGGGCAAAGTACAGAGTAAAGCTTCTGACGCTGCTGTTTTTCCTGACCGGTATCAGACTTTTCTTCGTTTCACAGGGAATTATTTTAGTCTTGTCGCTTGCACTTTGCGGATTGCTGCTTTTGATCATTGCAACCGATTTTGAACAGTACTGCATTTTTAATGACATGATCATTCCATTGGCGGCAGGGGGAGCACTTTGCTGCGCGCTGTTTCTCCCCATAGCCATTGATCATCTGATTGCTGCAGCGGCAGGAGGTGTGCTGTTTCTCATCATTGCAATATTGTCCCGTGGGGCACTGGGCGGCGGAGATATTAAGCTGATTGCGTGTCTTGGCTTATGGATGGGAACAAAGACATTATTCTTCATTGGAATGTTTGGAATTTTGTTTGGCGGTATTTCTGCTTTAATCATGCTGCTTCTTGGTATAAAGAGCAGGAAAAGCGCCTTCGCTTATGGTCCTTATTTTGCCATTCCTGCGATTGCACTTCTGCTGATCCGTGGATTATAAAGCGGTGATTCTTCATGGTATGAGATAAAGTGATACAAATCGTTTCATATTATACATAAAATGCAAAAACTTATTTTAAGTTGTTATAAGAATAAGAAAAAGGTATAATAAGTATGGGAGCGTATAGATAAAAATAAATAAGGAGAAGAGGAAGGAGTGAGCGTCTGTATGGACAGGGACGGGAATAAAATCCGCCCGTCTGCGCAGAAAGGCGTTCTTTTGGTGTTCACTGCATTGCTTCTGCCGGTAATTTTTGCTTGCGCAGGACTGGCAGTTGATTTAGGGAATATGTATGTCCATAAATCTAATTTGCAGAACGCTGTTGATGCAGCGGCTTTAGCAGGCGCGGCGGGTTATATTGCGGGCGAAGAGACAGCAGAGGACCATCCCGGAGCAAACACATTATCAGATGAATATCTGAAGGCAAATCTGGGAAGGGAATATCAAAACTTAATAGTCAAGGACTTTCAGGCGCAGACGGTTTCTGGGAAAACGTATTATCGTGTTAAGGTTACTCAGAAATCACCGGTTTATTTTATGACGCTGCTGGGGCTGGATCCGCTTACGGATGTATCTGCGGATGCAGTGGCGCAGGTGGGAAGCGCTGGAAGCTCATCAAGCGGGTTTGGCTTTAAGGATTTAATTGTAGCCAATCATATTTCAGATTTAGGCTCCATAGGTCCAAACTACTATTACTGGTGGAGAGATATTTTTTCACCTTATTTGTTGGGCTCATATGGGATTCAGGCAACCTATGACGGGAATATCGTTGAAAGAGGTTCGGATTCTCCTGGTTATGCTTTTACACCGGATGCATATAACAAAACCTTGGGATGGGCTGTAGCAGATCACAATTATTTCAGACTGTCTGACGGCGGTGATACGGATTACAATTCGTTTTATGATTCAACAGAAAGAAAGTTTGATGATTTATATAATGCGAACCGCTCTTCCGTTCAAAAATGGAATTACACCAATCAGGTCATTTATGGAACTGGGGATTATTACGAAAAAACAACTTCAGGGAATGCAAATGTAACGATACAGGGGCTGGATGGCGAGTCCAGCAAACCCATTTATGTCAAAATTGACAGTGAAGCTAATGCAAATAAGATCAATATAAATATACCTGAAACAAATAACAGACCCATTGTTATCATCTATACAGGAACGACGAAAAATGGTAAGGGAAATGGAAAAGGGAATAATAAACCTCTTATTCTAGACATCAATAGCAGCTCGAACTGGTATGGGCCGACTACTTTTACTGGTGTTTTATATGCACCGAATGCTGATGTTGTTATTCAAATGGGATATGGATGCGAATTTCGTGGTTCCATTTATGCGGGGGATTTGACTGTTGATTCAAACATGTCTCGTTTTACATATATGAATATATTAGGAGGATCTTCAGCAGGGGCAAGCACAGAAAAATCGAAGACCAAGTTGATTGAAAACTCCAGCTTGGTGTGGAGCTAGTAGTCTGATATAAAAAGGAATGAAAACATAGTACATATCAAGGGGGCGCTTTTATGAGCAGATTTGGAATCAAGACCCAATATCTGTGCACAAAGGTGCCCTTTTAGTCCTTTTATGATTCTTTTTCCGTGTTTTTACCGGTGAAGAATTAGCAATAAAATCAGGGAAACTCTACGGTAATTTTTCTTCGTATTTGTGACAACTGCAGCAAGAACTTGTTTAGACATAGAGCTCAGAATATGGAAGCGTAAAGGGGGGTGCTTTTATGAACAGGAAAAAGTGGAAAATACCTGAGCAGAGAGGTGCTCTTTTAGTGCTTACAGCACTTTTGCTTCCTGTCTTTTTTGCCTGTGCAGGAGTGGCAGTCGATTTAGGAAGTATGTATGCCCATAAGTCTAATTTGCAGAATGCTGTTGATGCGGCAGCCTTAGCAGGAGCGGCCGGTTATATTGCGGGTGAAGAGACTGTAGAAAACCATCCCGGAGCAAACACGATGTCAGATGAATATTTGAAAGCAGATCTGGGAAAAGGGTATCAGAATCTAATAGATAAAGATTTTCAGGCGCAGACAGTTTCCGGGAAAACCTATTATCGTGTCAAAGTTACGCAGAAATCTCCAGTGTATTTTATGACGCTGCTGGGATTGGATTCACTTATGGATGTTTCTGCTAATGCCGTGGTATTGGTGGGAAACGAAACTTCAGGAACACCGGATTTTGAATTTAAAGACTTGATTTCAGTTAAAACAATTGAGGACTTGGATTCATTGGATTCTGGCGGCAGCACTGGCGGTAATAATGGCAACGCTTATGGAAATAATGGAAAAAATAAGGACAAAGGCAACGGAAATAAGGGAAATTCTGATACAGATGCTAGTGATTATGATGAAGTTATCACAACATATGATGGAAATGTAGTCTATCAAAACACAGCCTATAATGAAGAAATTTATACATCTGCTGCATATCATCAATATAAATACCAGGCAGATAACGCTGGAAATTATTTTTATGCACAGTCAGGAAATGCATCAGAATATCAATCGTTTTATAGTAAAACTACGGATAAAATTAATGAAATATATGATTCCAATTATTCTTCCGTCGATTCATGGAATTATACGAATGAATATATTTCCGGCTCAACAGAGTTTTATGAAAAAAGAAAAGCGGGAAATGCAAATTTTACCATTGGAGAGATAACCGGAGATACAGAGAAACCGGTATATTTGAAAATTGATGACTTTAATGCGAATAAGATAAGTATAGATGTTACCCAAACGAATGACAGACCTATTATTATCATTTACACGGGAACATCTAAAAAGAATAAGCCGCTTGTGTTAGACATCAATGGAAATCAGTATGGACCTGTTTCTTTTACAGGGGTCTTGTATGCACCGAATGCTGATGTTGAAGTTGATATGGGTTATGATTGTGAGTTTATTGGTTCAATTTATGCGCAAACACTGGATGTTAACTCAACGGGATCTCACTTTATGTACAAGGATATTTTCAGTGGATCTTCCTCTGGGAACGGTACAGAAACCTATAAGACACGATTGGTAAAAAATACTAGTCTGGTCTGGAATTAACGGCATGTGTACCAGTGAAGTATTAAATACTAAGGGGGCGGTTTTATGAGCAGGTTTGGATACCGAAACCAAAGAGAGGGGCAGAGGGGGGCGCTCTTGGTACTTTTTGCTTTGCTGCTTCCTGTCTTTTTTGCCTGTGCGGGACTCGCTGTCGATTTGGGGAATATGTACTCCTATAAATCGAATCTCCAGAATGCAGTTGATGCCGCAGCGCTGGCAGGCGCTTCCGGATATACTGCCGGCGGGGATACGGTAGATTATCACCCGGAGGCTGACGAAATGGCGTCTGAATATCTGAAAGCTAATCTGAACAATAGTTACAGCAGTTTAAAAGATAAAAGTTTTGAAGCGCAGACAGTTTCCGGAAAAACATATTATCGTGTAAAAGTGACAGAACCGTCTCCTACTTATTTCATGGGAATATTAGGAATAAAGCCATATATAGATGTTTCCGCTGATGCTGTTGCTTTAGTAGGAAATCCCGGGACGACAGATTTGCATTTTAAGGATTTAATAGGAGCCAGGGAAATTTTAGGACTCGATTCATTGAAGAACGGCCGGGTAAATACAACGTATGATGGTAATGTAGTTGATTTAAGCTCCGTGTTGGCGGGGACAACGATTTATACATCTTCTGCTTTAGGGCAAAAAAAAGATCAGGCTGATGCTGATGGAAATTATTCTGCAGTACAAGCCGGAGAAGCATCAGATTATAATTCTTTCTATGATTCAACAACTGAAAAGCTTAATGAGATGTATGATGCGGCCGTATCATCTGTGGTTGATTGGAATTATACGAACAAGGCAGTCAGCGGATCGTCAGATTATTATAAAAAGGAAACATCCGGGAATGCTAACCTGTCGATTGGGGAACTGTCCGGAAATGAAGGAAATCCAGTGTATCTCATGATTGACGGGACTAAAAATGCAAATAAGATCAATATAACGATTAATTCAACCAATACAAGGCCGCTTGTTATTATTTATACAGGGACTACCAAAAACAACAATAAAAACAATTATAAACCGCTGACATTAAATATCTTTGGATCGGGCGGGGCGGAAATAACCTTTACGGGTGCTTTGTATGCGCCTGATGCAGATGTTGTTGTCAATATCGGGAGTGGATGTGTTTTTTGTGGATCCATCTATTCAAATGATTTGGAGGTTGTCTCAGGCGGGGCGCAGTTTAGATATAAGGATATATTCAGCGGTTCTTCTTCGGGCTCTGGTACAACGTCGACAAAAAGCAGGCTGGTAGAAGATTCCAGTTTAGTTTGGAATTCATAAAACCATAAGAAGAGCATCAATAATTCGATTGAAAGGGGGTATCCTTTATGAAAAGCAGCAAAAGGACCAGCTTGCAGAAGGGCTCTCTTTTGGTATTTGTGGCGGTTCTCCTGCCCATTCTCTTTGCTTGTGCAGGACTGGCAATGGATTTGGGCAGCATTTATTCTTATAAATCCAACCTGCAGAATGCTGTTGACTCGGCTGCTTTGGCAGGCGCCTCGGCATACATGCAGAATGATGAGACAGCCGGCAGCCATCCGGAAGCAGACAGCAGGGCGGATGATTACTTGAAAGCCAATCTGGGGAGTAATTATTCTGGCTTGAAAGCAAAGAGTTTCCAGGCACAGACCGTTTCAGGGAAAACGTATTATCGCGTCATGATTGTCAAAGAAATGCCTACTTCCTTTATGAGAATGGTAGGAATCAAGCCATACGTGGATGTTTCAGCAGATGCGGTAGCTTTAGTTGGAACGAAGGCATCCGGCTCGACTGCTGATCTTGGATTTAAGGATTTGATAGCCGTCAAGTCAATAACAGGGCTGGGTGCGATTTATGACGGAAAAATCTATAAGACATTTGATGGCAATGTTGTTGTTCTGGGATTTTCCGGGGCCAGCGATTATCTTTATACGGTCAAAGCCTATGGCATGACACCTGAGCAGGCAGCTGCAGCAGGAAACTATTCGACCGTGAAAACCGGAAGTTTGTCTGATTACAACTTCTTTTACTCAGCAACGGAATCTAAAATAAAGTCACTCTATGACGCAAACAGTTCTGATGTAAAAACATATATTGCGGGAACAACGACAATCACCGGATCCGCCGAATTTTCCCAGGTAACAGCATCAGGGGCGGTTTCACTGACGCTGGGAAATATATCGGGAGGTGCCGGAAAACCGGCTTACCTGAATATCAACAGTAAATCAGGCAGTGTGGCTGTAACGACGACAAAGACAATCAGCAGACCTCTTGTAATCACATATTTGGGAACTGGAAATTTCAATTTGAATATCTACAGTCCTGAAGGGGCGGGAACATCTTCTCTTGCCAGTGTGATATATGCTCCTTATGCAAACGTTACGGTAACAAGTCCTCTTTCTGACTTCAGCGGATCGATTTACGCATCCAATCTGACAATCCGATCCACGAGCGCCTATTTCAAGTACAAGGACTTATGGGGGGCGCCATATAAAGCGCCTACGAAATCAAAACTTGTGGAGGACTCTAGTCTGGCTTGGAATGCATAATTATATAAAAATTACAATATTCTAATGTTTAATGAAATTGCAGAAACTAGTAAGTAATTTGATACTATGGCAATAGTGGTTAATAAAACATGATTATGATAAAATAAGGTAGAAAATCTATAACTATTTTATATAAGGAAACGGGATAGATTTTATTAGTTGTTGGTTATAGAGTAAGGGGTGCCATGTGAAAATCATAGAGAAATTGACGGATATGGCAGAAAAAATGTCGCCTCGCAAGCTTCTAATTATTTGCGCGGGCTGTGCAGTTATCGTTTTTCTGATTATTTATTTCAGTCTATCATCATTGCTGAAAGCGAAAACGGCAGAAGATGAGGCGCGCATCGCCGTGACCCCGGTTATAGAGGCATCTCAGGATATACCTCCATATACGCTCATCACCAATGATATGGTCAAGGTGTCCAGTGTCCCCTCTGATGCGGTACCTGCAGCGGCGGTCAAGGATATGAAAAGCGTCGTTGGGAAAACATCGTCTGTAGCAATTCTCAAGGGAGATCTTGTAACTGCCCGCAAAATCAACAGCCAGACGGCAAATGGTTTTGCCGGTATGATTCCTAAAGGAATGAGAGCCGTTTCTTTCACAATCAATGACATTACAGGTGTTTCCGGCTTTGCAAAACCAGGAGATAAAGTAGATATCCTGCTGGTTGGCAATAAGGAGCACCCTGATGCGATGACATCCAAGATGCTTTTGAAAGATGTACTGCTTCTGGCTGTCAATAAGAGCAGTGTGGAAGCGCAGTCTGGTTCTGCTGAATCAGCTGAAAATACGGCATCTTCGCCGTCGAATTCTGATACGAAGACCCCGGCTAAGAAAAGTAACGCCGCTCCGGTTTCCCAACCTGCTGTTGCAACAGTGGCAGTCACACCGTATGATGCAGCAAAACTTACTGCATCCGCACAGATGGGAATCCTGCAGCTTATGCTTCGACCAATTGGGGCGGACAGTGATACCAACTCTGTGGCTTACTACGTGATACCGCTTCCAAAGGAAAATAATGCGGCTGAAGCGCAGCCCTCGCAGTCTGGGCCAAGTACACCGGCACCAGTCCAGTCAGCTAATGGGGGACAGGCAGCACCTTCACCTGCCCGTGTTTCGGTAGATAATGATTTCGGTGTTGAAGTAATCTGGGGAACTTGAGTATAGTTGGGGGATAGTTGAATGATCAGTAACCTTAAGAGAATCAGTATCTTGACGGCGGTAGCCGTAATGGGAGCCTGCAGCTGGGCTTTTGCGGCAACACCTGTCAATGTATCACTGAATTCATCAAAATATATGCAGGCACCGAAGATTACCAGGATTGCCATCGGTAATCCTGAAATAGCGGATGTCCGGATGCTTTCTGCACGAGATTACCTCTTGATTGGCAAGAAGGCAGGGTCGACTTCGCTGATTGTCTGGTCAGCTAATGGTGTCCGCGAGGAATACAGTGTTTATGTATCCGGTGATGATCAGGGAATGGCAAGTGCTATTCAGCAGGCCATTGGATATCCTGGAATCACCGCGCAGATGATGAATGGCAAAGTGCTTCTTCGTGGTACCGTGAAAAATCAGTATGAACACGATACGGCCATCAAGATTGCCCAGCTTTACCTTGGGAGCGGCGGAGGCAGTACGTCTTCAGCAACGTCAGCATCTGGTACGAATGGTTCCCAGGGAAGCGCCACAGATGAAAATATCATCGATCTTCTTGAGATGTCTCATCCCAGCCAGATTCGCTTGGAAGCGCAGCTCATAGAAATCAATACAGACGATGAGAAGAATTTGGGAATCCAGTATTGGTCTCCAACATTAGGTAATTCATCATCGGGGGTTACGGCAGGATCTTCCGGGTTAGTATATGCAGGAGAGGACTTTAGTCATCCAAGAGGCAGCTTTGGCTGGATTGGAAGTCATTTATCAACTATTGATGCATCTTTGCAGGCGCTAGTAACAAACGGTAAGGCCAGAATTCTTTCAAGACCTTCTATTACGACGATGAGCGGAAAGACTGCAAATATCCTGATTGGCGGACGTATTCCGATTCCTACCTCAGCTGGAGACGGAGAAATTTCCATTGACTGGCGTGAATATGGTATTCGTCTTAATATTGAACCTGTTGTAGACGGTGAAAACAAGATTACATCCAAGGTTCATGCAGAAGTATCGACTCTGGACTACGGTCATGCAGTAGTAGAGAACAATTTCAGTATTCCTGCCCTTGCATCACGAGAAGCAGATGCCGTAATCAATGTCAGATCGGGAGCAACAATGGCAATCGGCGGCCTTCTTAATTCAGAAGATTCCAAGACAGTCAGCAAGATACCTCTTTTAGGGGATCTGCCAATCATTGGACAGTTCTTCCGCCATACAAGCAAAACAAGGGATAACCGGGAGCTTCTGATCCTGATTACTCCGACACTCGTATCTGAAGATACCGAACAGCCAATGTCTCAGCAAATGAAACAGGGATATGAAGTTTCACAAAGATATGCCAGAAACAGAGAGAATGTAAATCTGAATCAGCCGGTGGAACAGGGGACGGACAAGCAGGAAAGAGATCTATGGGGAGAGAAGGAAGTTCCAGTCAGCACAGTAGTTGTTGAAGAAAGGAAACCTGAAAAGCCTGTTGAACATCTTCTTCAAGTAAAAGGTGAAAATGGAGAAACGATGCTGGTTCCACTTTCTGAGGAAGATTACCAGAAGCGTAAAGATGATCTGCAGATAGTGAAAGTGGAAAGGGACGATGGCACAGAAAAGCAGGAGCCCGTCCAGCTCCAGCGCAAGCAGGTCCCAGAAAAGAAAGTTTCCAGACCGGTAAAGAAAGCGGACGTATCTGCAAAGGAAAGCAGCAGTGAACCGGATATCAGAGACAGGGTTCGCGCTATTATGAATGCATACTCATCAGATCGTACATAAATGCTAAAGGGGGGATCTAAATGCCAGCAGGCACGAAGGGAACGATATTTACAGTTTTCAGTACAGCTTATGCGGTAGGAAAAACATTAATTGCGGTAAATATTGCTGCCGAACTCGCCAGAGACGGATTTAAAGTCTGTTTAGCAGATTTAGATCTCCAGTTCGGAGATATCCGTTATTATCTGAAGCTTGAGCCGGAAATGACGATTGCCGATGCAGAAAGGGCCATGCAGAATAATCCTAACGAAGTAAAAATGTCGAACTATCTGACGCCATTCCATTCCGGAAATATCCGTTTCGACGTACTGGTCAATCCGGATCTTCTGGAAGAAGCCTATAATATGGATATTTCGCTTATTAGGACGATGATAGAACGTCTGCAGCTTGAATATGATTATGTTATCGTCGATACGACATCGACGTTTAGTGCTTTGAATTTATCAATGATGGATTTATCAACGATTATTGATTTCGTTGGTCTTGTTGATTTTATACCAACTATTAAGAATATGAAACGCGGCTCGGATACGTTGAAGGAACTCGGATATGATGACACCAAAATCCGTTATGTTTTGAACCGCAGCAATGCAAGAACAAGGATTGACGTAAGTGACGTGGAGCAAATCTTAGGGAAGCATTTCGACTATGTTCTCCCGAATGATTTTATGACGGCACAGAAATCCATCCAGTCCGGAGAGCCATTGGTTCAGAAATCGAGAGATACTGAACTGGCGCACGAAATCTGCCGGATGGTAGATAAATATGCAAAACCGGGAACAGAAGAAGAACAGGATAAAGGGTCTAAAGGCGGGTTCTTTAGCAGACTTTTTTCCTAAGGAGGTGAGGCGTCTTGGCTTACAGAACTGTCCTGATTGAAGAAAATAAAATGATGATGGAACGCCTTACCAGTGTCGTCCGTAATCTGGCTGGATTTGAAGTGAGCGCCAGATATGCAACAGCAGGTGATGCCCTGGGCCAGATGCAGGCCTTTAATCCGGACTTGATTCTGGTAGATGTCGATAATGAGCATAACGCGCTCCTTATTCCTGACTTAAAAAAGAATATTCCTGATGTTGTCATTATTTGTCTGGCACGCCGTTGGGATTCAGAGGCACAGGCTAAGCTGCTTCATATGGGTGCTAAAGGGTACATGGTGAAGCCTTTTACAGGCGAAGAACTTCTTGAAACCGTTAAAAATGCGAGCAGATCTTCACTAAGCGCATACTCTAGAGTGGTTTCTTTCTTCAGCCCTAAGGGGAAAAGTGGCAAATCTACATTGATAGCTAACCTGGGAACTGTATTGGCAGCAAAAACAAATGAGCCGGTGGCTGTTATTGATGCAGATACTCAGTTTGGTGATATGACTGTATTTTTCAACCTGACTCCGCAAAGTACGATTGTGGAAGCTGTAAGAGATATCTCCTTTCTCTCTCCTGTAACACTTAGGACGTATTTTACGAATACCGGAAGAAATCTGCAGGTTTTATGCGGAACTTCCAAGCCGGACATGGCGGAAACAATAACCATTGAAGGATTTACATCTCTTGTTAAAATGTCAAGGAGCTTGTATAAGTATATTTTAATTGATATTCCTTCAGGATTTTCGGATATTTCTGCCACTTCCTGCGAGCTTTCTGACAAGACGATTATTACGGCTATGGTCAATGGCGGCTATGAAGTGCAGCACATGAAGCGGGCACTGGAAATATTTAAAGCTTGGGATCATTATCAGGAACGTCTGGACCTTCTTTTTACGAGAGTTAATCCCTTTACAGAAGAACAGAGAAATAAACTATCCGAGCAAATGGGATATCCGGTCAAGTATATTATCCCTAATGAATACTTGCTTGTTTCTGAGGCTGCCGATAACGGCAGGATGGCAGTGACACGAGACCCTGACAGTCAGTTTTCTAAGGCGGTTGAAAATCTGGCCGATTCGATTATTGCAGGACAGTAATCAATCAAATCTTTATTAAGCTTATGCCCCTAATAAAAATAGATTCTGTTGGGAAGGAGGAATATCATGATTTTACTCATATCACTTTTGTGCTCATTTCTTGTTTTCATCATGATATTTTTCTCTTCCATGCATCTTTTAAAGAAGACGACCAGAGTCAGTGACAGAGTGCGTTTCTATACCGGATATGCACCTGAAGAAGAGGAAAAACAGGAGAAAAATGAATTAAAGACGCGTCTCAGGAAGGCTTTTCGGAAGCGTCTAAGGGAAACGGCTCCTAAGAAAAATGCAATGAATCTGAACCTTTTGATGGACAGGGCAGGACTGCCTATCTTAGGTTCTGAATTCCTAATTATGTCTAATGGCGCCGCTGTTATTGGCTTCATCATAGGATTCCTCCTTTTTTCCAACGTTATTTCTGGATTAGTTCTTTCATTGATTGTACTTTCATGTGCATGGGGATATGTTCGTTATTTAGCAAGTAGAAACTCAAAAAAATTTACCGGCCAGCTTTCTGATTGTTTGACACTTCTTGCCAATGCGCTTCGCGCAGGATTTTCATTTCTGCAGGCGATGGAAATTCTTTCCCGTGAGATGCAGCCTCCCATGAGTACGGAATTTGCCAGAGTTCTTCGTGAAACAAACTTGGGTAAGCCTTTGGAACAGGCACTGCAGCAGATGGATGAAAGAGTCGATAATGAAGATTTTTCCCTCGTTATTACTGCTGTTTTGATTCAGCAGCAGGTCGGTGGAAACTTGGCCGAAATCATTGATACCATACGAGACACTATTATTGAACGTGTACGTCTTCGTCGTGAGATTACGACACTAACCGCACAGGGGCGGGCAACGGGAATGGTTCTCGCCGTAATTCCTATCGGGATGGCAATTGCGCTTTATGCAATATCTCCAACTTATATTGAACCGTTATTAACAACCACAATTGGACGATTGGCGATAGGCGCTGCCGTAGTCCTGGAAATTATCGGTTTTATCATTATTTATAAAATTATGGATATAAAGATTTAGGGGAATGTTTCGTCTTTAATAGAAGAAAATTAGCGATCCATTGTTTAACAGTAAAGAAGAAGTTCCGGGGGAAGGACAGCACAGCTGCTGTCTTTCCTCGAGAGCGGCTTCATATGGGAAGGGGGAACTCAAAGTTTTCATAATTGAACACTTTGGGTTGCGCTAGTACTTAGCGTCGCTTGAGGACAGTTTCTTCGGTTCTATAGAACCTTTATTTCTCGAAAAGGGGGTGACAACTATGTTAAAAATGATGATTGATGAAATCCGTATTATGTATCTGTCCAAGTTGGGTCAGAAAGGTCAGGATCTCGTTGAATATGCTTTGCTTCTGGCAATTGTTGTAGGCATCGGTTTCCTGATTTATCAGACGTCTGGTATGGCTGAGAATATTAAGTCTATTTTCTCTAATGCCAATACTGTTACTGGCAGTGCCGTTAGTGCAGCTTCTAATAAAACCTAAATTTTACGGTAAATTGTATTCAGCTATTACTGAGAGTTTCTGTTTGTGCAGAAACTCTCGGGAAAGGGCAGAAAGTTATGTTTATGTTCTGCCTTTTCTCGAGAGCTTATGCAATAGATTGGCGTCAAAAAACCTTAGGAAGGGGTTTCTGAATATGCTGATAATTCATTTTTTGCAAGTACATATCAATACCATCACAAGAAGCTTAGGTGGTTCTGATCAGAATGGGCAAAATTTAATGGAGTATGCTATACTGATAGCTTTTGTGATAGCAGCTGTAGCCATTGGCTATGGAATCGCTTATCCAAATGTGAAGTGGAATCTGATAAATACTATGAGTACACAAATTTTGCAGGAGTTTAGAAATTTTGCATCGTACGGAGAATTCGTAAGATAATAGTAGAATCAGAAAGTTATTGTAGTTTCATTTATTATGATACTGTGAGAATTTAATCGTTACATAAATGCAAGGATTTGTTTGTTGTGTTTATGAAAAATGGAAAAGGTGGAATGACAATGAACAAAGAAAGAGGCCAAATGCTTGTAGAATTTGCGTTGCTCCTTCCGCTTTTTTTAGTACTTCTTTTTGGGATTATGTACTGTGGCTTTATGTATGGAGACTATCTGACACTGAGTAATATGGCGAGATCCGCAGCGCGAGAAGCTGTCATTACAATTCCGGCATCTGGAGATGATACAGAAATATTAGCGTACGATTCACTTGAAGACCGCTATCGCCAGACAATCGAAGATACTCATATGACAACGAATCTGTATACATTCAAAGATATACAGATTGATAATACAGGAACATCGCCTGCTGATGGTGCACCGCCGGATTCTATTCATGTTCGCATTGATACGATCCTGAATAAACAGTATGCATTTGTCAATCTGCTGACCGGGTTGGGTGTTGGGATTCCTGAGAGCTATAGCATCAATTATTATATGTATGATGAAAATGGAGCGTCTTCGTCTTCTTCAAGCTAAGTAAGGTTAACTCATAAAAAATTTTTACAGGTTGATGGCAGGGAGGTGGAAATGGTGACACTGCTTGAGCGTCTTGGGAAAAAGGAAAATAAAAAGGAAGGCAAAATTTTTGCCGGCCGCGCAGATAAGGTTGTTGAACAGGGATATCAGGACCTGAAGATTGCGGTACATCGCAGGATCGTCGATGAAATGACCTCTGAACAGCAGCAGCTCTTTGAAGGAACGAATCACAGCCGTCAGGAAGTGGAAGCTCTGATTTCCACTTATGTAGAAAGAGTTCTGAGTGAAAACCCGTTTGCGGTACCGCGTGGTGAGCGAGCGCGCCTTGTATCTGATATCTGTGATGAAATCCTGGGTCTTGGACCGATTGAACCTCTTCTGAAAGATAACTCCGTCACAGAAGTCATGGTTAATGGGCCGAAACAGGTGTATGTGGAACAGATGGGGAAGCTCCATCTGACTAGTGCACAGTTCCATGATAATGCTCATTTGATGTCTATTGTAGAAAAAATCGTAGCCCCATTAGGGCGTCATATTGATGAGGCATCTCCATTGGTCGACGCCAGACTTCCTGATGGATCGCGTGTCAATATCATTATTCCACCTTTGTCTTTGGTAGGCCCCTGTATTACGATTCGTAAGTTTTCACAGACGCCTCTATCAATTGAAGATCTCGTTTCATTTGGTTCGCTTTCGGAAGATATGGCTCGTTTCCTCCGTGGATGCGTCAAAGCCAAGCTGAATATTATGGTTAGCGGTGGTACTGGTTCCGGTAAGACAACGACACTGAATGTCCTGTCTTCTTTTATTCCTTCCGATGAACGTATTGTAACAATCGAAGATGCAGCAGAACTCCGCCTGGAGCAGCCGCATGTCGTAACTCTTGAAGCCAGGCCGGCTAACATTGAAGGGAAAGGCGCCATTACGATCCGCGATCTTGTAAAAAATTCCCTACGTATGCGCCCTGACCGTATTATTGTAGGCGAAGTCCGCGGCGGTGAAGCACTCGATATGCTGCAGGCCATGAATACAGGTCATGATGGATCCCTGACGACAGCGCATGCGAACAGCCCTAGAGATATTCTAAGCCGTCTGGAAACAATGGTGCTGATGTCCGGCCTGGAACTTCCGGTCCGCGCAATACGTGACCAGATTTCTTCCGCGCTTGATTTGATTGTCCACCAATCCCGTATTCAGGATGGTTCCAGAAAAATTACATATATCACAGAAGTCCAGAAAATGGAAGGGGACGTTATCGTCCTGCAGGATTTGTATCGTTATCGGCAGACAGGATTTGATGATAGCGGTAAAGCACTGGGGGTCTTTGAACCGACCGGACTTCAGCCTCAGTTCCTTTCTAAGTTTAAAGCTCATAATGTGGAGCTTCCGAGAGATCTGATGCAGGCTGGTTCCATGCATTTCCCAGAGGAGGGTGAATGATGATTCTCTTGCTATCTGCATTCATCGCGGCGGTCATTTTCTTGCTGCTTGCCTTCCTTATCCTCCGCTCTTCAGGAGAGGCTCGCGGCGTAAAAAAAAGACTGGGAGAGTATGCAGGCAATCAATCGAAAAATGATTTGAGTGCTGACAGGGCAGAAGAACTGAAAAAAACGCCTTTCCTTCAAAGGACGATTGGCAGACTTCTTGGACGTTTTGCATCTACATTTTCATATCTTACGCCCGCAACTATCTCCAAAATGATGCAGCACCGTATTATGCTTGCCGGTAAGCGGGGAATCTGGCATGTAAGGCCGATGGCCGGCATTTGGTTTATCTGTATGATGGCAGGGGGAATTATATCTTTCCGATATGTTGCCAAAGAAAATACAACCTTTATAAGCGGGCTTCTAATTATATGGATGGGAATGATTTTTGGTGCATTAGTTCCCTTTGGAATTTTAAATCATGTTATCTGAAGAAGACAGGATCAGATTATCCGTCAGCTGCCCGATGTTTTGGATTTACTTTCCATTTCGGTGCAGGCAGGACTTTCCTTTGACGGAGCTTTAAAGAAGGTCGTTGACCGTATGGACGGGCCGCTCATTGATGAATTCCGCTGGATGCTTCAGGATATACGTATGGGTATGACACGCGCTCGTTCCATGAAATTTATGGCTAACCGCTGCGATGTGCAGGATATTTACCTCTTCGTTATGTCAGTTACCCAGTCGGAAAAGCTGGGGGCATCTATGTCAGATACCTTGAAAATTCAGGCAGATAATATGAGAAATATCAGGAGACAGAGAGCTAGAGCCACGGCAATGAAGGCACCTGTCAAGATGGTTTTCCCACTAGTACTTTGCATATTCCCATCGATTTTCGTTGTTGTACTATTACCATCCTTATTATCAATCAAGCAGGCAATGGGGTGATTTTTATTTTGCTAAGACTGTGAGGCGCAAAGGAGAGTCTATGCTCGAATATTGGACTTTTAGCAAGGAAGATTTTCCATGCGTTCAGATTCAGGTGGAAAGGGCTGATACGTGGCTTGGCCGTTTCTGCGGGCTTATGATGAGAAAACCGCTTCCTCAAGGAAGCGGGCTTCTTCTTGTTTCAACAAACAGCATTCATATGTGCTTTATGCGCTTTGCTATTGATGCGGTTTATCTTGATCAGGATAATACCATTGTGAAAATAGTAAGGAATCTCCATCCCTGGATAGGAATTTCAGCCTGCTTCCATGCCGCATCAGTCATAGAGATGCTTTCCGGCGAGGCGGAAAGGATGCATTTAGAAACTGGTATGAAAGGCAAATGCAGTGAGAAAATAAATAGTAAGTAAGAGCAAAAAATAAAAATTTATAAACTAATGAGTTTCATAAAATGATTTTAAGCCAATCTGTAAAAACCCGACGGATTGGATTTTTTATTGTATTTTTCGGGCTAAAGCATCTATTCGATATTTACAAATATGGACTAAAACTTATATAATTATAACAAAGATTAAAAATATTTTTCGAGCTTCCGTAGAAGCTGGGACGGGGATATTATGGATAAATCGTTATATACGCTGGACTTCATGAGACATACTTATGAAAACTTCCCTATTGGCGTCTTTGTATACAGAGATGATGAACAGGGAGAAATTGTCTATACGAACCCCCGAATGCTGGCTCTATGCGATTGTAAAAATGAAAGAGGATTCCATGAACTGACAGGCGGGTCTCTTTTTGGCATGATCCATAAGAACCGGACCTTGCTGCTGGATGATATAAAGGATCAGCTGCATGCAAGTAAAGACCGTTTCACATTGAACTGCATGATCGTGACAGCAAACAGAAGCTGCCGGCCTGTGGAACTGGCAGGGCATGTAGAGGATGAAAAGACGGGAAGCCATCTGATTCATGTCTTTGTCATCAATGAAAAAGGCAGACTGCCTTCTTATGAGGTCGATCCTGTAACGGGACTTCCTGGCATGAGACGCTTCATTGCTGCAGCTCACGAAGTTGTCAGGGAAAATGCGCAAAAAAGCAGTCCTGACAGATTGTACCTGCTGTTCTTCAATATTTCCCATTTCAAAATGTTCAATGTCAATTACGGCATTACTGCAGGAGATAAGTTCCTGAAGATGATGGGGGAGAGCATCCGCCAGGTCTTTTCGGATTCATTCATTTCCCGTTTCGACGTGGATCATTTCATGGTCCTTGCTGAAGGCGGGGATATAGACAGGCGGCTGAAGGAAGTGCATGATATGATCCTTCGTATCAGGCCGTCCGCCAAGGTGGAATGCAAGATTGGCGTATATGAACTGCATGGAGAAACGCTGAATCCTGATCTGGCACTGGCCAGTGTCAAGATTGCCTGTGACAGTATCCGCAATACACCGGACACCTTTTATGCATATTACACGGATTCCATGGGAAAGAGTCTGACTGTCCGCGAATATGTGACCAAGAATATTGATGAAGCCATAGAGAAGGAATACATAAAGGCATACTTCCAGCCAGTCGTAAGAACGATTTCGAAAACGTTATGCGGCATGGAAGCACTTGCCCGCTGGAATGATCCTATAAAGGGATTCTTAATGCCATGCGACTTTATCACCGCGTTGGAAGACAGCCGGGAAATTTACAAGCTTGATTTGGAGATTATTCGGCAGGTGTGCAGGAATATTGCGCTTTGCAAGAGAAGCGGAGAGGCTATTGTTCCTGTTTCGGTCAATCTTTCGCGCCTCGATTTTCTTTGCTGCGATATTTTTAAGGAAATAGAGGATTTGACAGCCAGATACAGAGTTCCAAAGGAACTTTTGCACATCGAAGTCACGGAAAGCGTTTTTATGGGCGGGGAAACCGTCATCTGGAAGACTCTGAAAAAATTCCGCGCGGCTGGTTATGAAGTCTGGATGGATGATTTCGGAAGCGGTTACTCCTCGCTCAATCTTCTGAAAGACTATAAGTTTGACGTGCTTAAAATCGATATGGCATTTCTATCAAGCCCGAGTAAAAGGGCCAGAAATATTCTGTCATCCGTTGTAGCTATGACGAAAACTATCGGCGGGAGGAGTCTGGCAGAGGGCGTAGAGACAAAGGAGCAGTTTGAATTCTTGAAAAAGGCGGGCTGCGAAGAAGTACAAGGATATTATTTTGGAAAACCGGCTCCCTACGAAGAAACGATCCGTCACTGCATGGATACGGGAATCAAAATTGAAAGCCGCGCTATGCGTCTTTACTATGAGGCTTTGAGCAAGGTTGATTTTCAGAACGATAAAGCACCTGGTGTCGCTGAATACGATGGAAAGACAATTCGTCTTTTATATACCAAGGATGAACATCTGAAAAAGATTATGACGCCCGGCTGCATAGAGCTTGGCAATAGGGAAAGCATTGGAAATGCAAGGCGGATGGAATTTGCCAGTGCATTCAGGGAACTGGCTGAAAAAGTACTGAAAAGCGGGCATCGTGAAGAAGTTTCCTGCATCATCAGCAATAAGCCGAAGATTCTTTCAGGAGCCTGCATTGTTCATAATAATGGAACGTATGCATTTTCTATCAAATTAAATAATCTGGTAGAAAATACTCCGGGAGATACAGACAGAGCCGGACAGACGCATTTTGACCGCATTCTTCAGAATGTGTATTCCGTCTACGACAATATAACGCTTTTGGATCTGGCAAAAAGGACTTCAATGAACTTGGCCGGCCGGGGAGAAACGAGAGGAAAACTGTCAAAGACGGGTGATCTGGAACAGGATCATGTTATTTACTCCGAGACCTGTATCTATCCTGCTGATTATGAAAGATATCTGGCTTTTACAGATGCAAATACACTTTCGCAAAGGGTGGAGGCGGAAGGGCATACCGGCCTTTCCTCTTTCTTCCGGACTAAAGACAAGGATGGTACATATCCCTGGAAGATGCACACCATCATACCGGTATCCCGCACGGGCGCTTCAAAGATACTTTACTGTGTGAAGGGGCTGTCTGGGGACTGTGCGAAGATGGTAGGCACAGCGCAGGAAGATATCGAAGAAAGAGCGCTTGAAGCGTATGCTGAAAGAGGTGTCGAGAGCAAGGATGTCCTCTGGAAGAGCCTGATGAATTTCTCAGACGTTGCCTGTTTCTGGAAGGACAGGGAGCACCGGATCCGCGGAATCAATTCGAAGTTCATGAAATCTTTCGGACTCAGCTCAGAAAAGGACGTCATTGGAAAGACGTCAGATGAGATGGGCTGGATCATCAATGAATATTCATGGAAACGTTCAGAGGATGATGTGCTTATTTCCGGCCGCTGCATCAGGAACGAAATGGTTGACTGCGTACTTCAGGGAACGCTGAAAAGAATTATTTATACAGAGATTCCTATTTATGATGAAGGGGAAATCATAGGGATTTTAGGTTGGTTCATTGAGGAAGAGCAGATAGAAAAGAGCCGTGAGAATCTAAAGCTTACAGTAACAGATCCGGTCACGGAACTTTTGAATTCAAGAGGTTTGCTCGAGTCCATGATGACGTATTCGGAAATGTATCAGCATTATAATGTGGACTACGTCATGCTCTTTATCTTTGTTCCCCAGTATAATCAAATGCTGGCATCTTACGGGAAAGAGATGGCAGATGAACTTTTAAGAGAAATTACTTCAAGAATCAATTCAGTCTTCGGCAGAAGCGGACCAGTCGGAAGGATCAATGGAGGAGAGTTTATCCTTCTCTTCCATTATGAGGACCAGGGTGCTGTTTCGGATATGAGCCGGAAATTGAAAGAAGAAATTTCCCATATCGATCATGTGGAAAATATTCCATGCAAAAAAATATTCCATGTAAAGTGGATGCAAATACACTGATTACATATGGATCAGATAAGATTGCAGCCGGTAAATTGATGGAACAGGCTATCGGTATCATCAGGAGCGGCGGTGCTGAAATTTCCGTCGATGACTGGGTCAATAAAGGCGAACTGTTCGATCGTATTCCTATTCCTTATGTCCTGCTTGATGTTCCGATTGGAAATGACGGGATGATTTCAGGCATCATCTGCCGTTACAAGAATACGGCATATGAGAAGATGATGGGAATCCATAATAAGACTGAATTGGAAAAACGCTTTTCAGATCTTCTGGATACGCCGGATTATACCTGGCGGCAGCGTTTGTATGAAGCCGCCTACGAAGGAAGGACCGTTTTCAACCAGAAGTACTTTCCTGAAGAAGGAGAATGGCTGGACTATCTGTTTTTCAGGGGGCCAAGAAGAGGCACCTGTTCAGCAATGATTCTTCGCCGGGACAAGAGCACCGTGCAGGCAGCACCCAGAGTACTCAATTACTCAACGGATCATCTGGTCAATTACCTGATGGATATCCTCATCAAAGGCGAGAATTACGGCACAGCGATTGGAAGTGTTCTCAAGGAAATAGGAATTATCATTTCCGCAGACCGCGTCTTCATTGGAAACATACAGGATCAGTCAGTTTCCTATCCTTTCAGCTGGTGCAGAGAAGGTCTTGCATCGATTAAGAATCTGGGATTTACAGGTGCTGATTTTGATGAATATGTCGAGATGAGGAAGCATCTCCTTGAGAAGAATGACAGCATTGCGATTTCCGATATTCATGATATCAAGGACACTGACCGGGTAACGTATCAGTTCCTGAAAGCGCACGATGTGCATTCGATTGCTGAAGTTCCTATTTTCCGTGATAATCACTTATACGGATTCCTTGGTGTCATCAATTACGACCGAGAAAATGGCGTCGATGTCAGGTACATGCTGGAAAAAGTGGCTGGTTACCTGGACCTCAAGGCAAGAAATCAGGAACTGATGAATACACTGAAATATATGTCGGGCAATGATCTGCTGACCGGACTCCATAACAGGAATGCAATGAGCAAGAAGGTAGAGGAGCTCAAGCTTCATCGGACGCCGGTTGGAATCATATATGCCGATCTGAATAATCTTAAAGCAACAAATGATACATACGGGCATGATGCAGGGGATCTCCGGCTGAAGGAAATCGCTGACATCATGAAGGAAATTTTCGATCCTGACGATATATACCGCCTTGGCGGCGATGAATTTATTATCATCATGGATAATGTGAAGAAACTGGACATGATGGATAAACTTAGGCGATTCACGAAGGTTATCCGGAATCGTTCCGTGGATGTCGCCATTGGCTTTGAGTGGGTGGAAAATGCATCCGAGTTTGATTTTGGAATGAAGTCTGCCGATAAAAAGATGTATCGCAATAAGAAGAGGTATTATAAAACACATAGACTGACAGAACGGGGAGATGAAAGAGCTGCTGCAAGGTAATTCCGCAGCGGGAACAGCTGATGCATGCAAACGGCAAGTTATCTAGATGATGATTTGTGACCGCCATGATTTCATGATTTGTTATGTACCATGTAATTCCTGTACGGAACTCGGATTACAGAAAGGGGAGTTTCTGATGGAGCTGAAAGAAGAAAATTTTAGAAAGATAGCGGATGATCTTCCTTTTGGACTTTACATTGTAGAGCCGGACCGTACGATCGTTTACTGGAATAAGGAAGCTGAACAGATTACAGGATATAAAAGAGAGGAAATGGTTGGCAAGCACTGCCCGCAGTCAGGATTGTTCCACATGGATGAAGAGGGACGAAGCCTTTGCCAGTTCTTCTGCCCGCTCCTTGCTACCGTCGAATCGGGAGAGAAATCAAAAGCAAGAGTTACTTTTCTTCATAAGAACGGATACCGCATCTTGATTGATACATATTTCGTGCCGCTTAAGGATGAAAACGGGGAAACGAAGCATGTAGCAGAAATTTTTGAGGTAGTGGGCCCGGCGGAAGCAGATTCCCGGCTCGTTGAAAATCTGCATGAGATCGCATTCCATGATTCCCTGACAGAGCTTCCGAACCGCTTGTACATGGAATCCATACTGAAGGTCAGGTTCTATGAGTACCACAAATTATTCCGCCCGTTTGCTGTGATGTTTATGGATATTGACCATTTCCATGACTTTAATATAAAATATGGCCATGTTGCCGGAGATATGATGCTGAAATCATTTGCTGACAGCATTAAAGAGAATGTCCGGCACGAAGATGTGATTGGACGCTGGGGCGGCGAGGAGTTTGTCGGCGTATGCCCTGTTCCTTATGAAAAGGATGCTGTTCCGATTGCAAACCGCTTGCGGGAAGTAGTCAATCAGGCGTATATTATTAAAGACGGAAATAAGCTTTCTGTTACAGTTTCTATTGGCGTGACCTTTGTCAGAGAAGAAGATACTTTAAAATCCATTGTCGACAGGGCAGACCGCTTGATGTTCAAGGCAAAGCAGGCAGGGAGAGACAGGATCATGATCGATGCTGATGTGCCTCTTGTCGGAAAGATTGAGCGCGCAGACATCAGATGATGACAGAAATAATAGTGACCGCAGATATTCTGCGGTCATTTGTTATTCCAGAAGAAACGGGACAGGAAGTAAAAATTTGCTTATAGGGGACATTAGAATGCGTTTTTTGTGGAAATTAATCAAGTGGCTCGTCGGCCTTGCGCTCATCCTTTTTCTGGGGGCGGGGCTTTATGCGGGAAATGTAGCGTATGAAGAGCTTTTTTCCGCGCCCTGGGATCAGATTCTTGGAATAGAAAACCATAAAGGAGAACTTGACCGGATCCATTCACTGGAGGCGAGAAATGACTGGCAGAGGGTCGAAGTCCATTCAAAGGATGGGACGAAACTTGTCGGGACGTATATTCCGGGAGAATCAGGAAGCAGGAATACGGTGATACTTCTCCATGGTTTGTATCAGAACCGCACGATGTGCATTCCTTATGCCAATATTTACCGCAGGATGGGGTACAATGTCCTGATGGCCGATCTGCGAGGGCATGGAGAGAGTGAAGGAGGCCATACGGACTGGGGCATCCATGATGTGGAAGATATGAATGCATGGGTTTCGCTTCTTAGAAGCAAAAATCCGCAAATGCAGATTGGCTTCCATGGTGTTTCCTTAGGCGCTGCCATGGCGCTCATCTACAGTGCAAGCGATGAAGGAAAGCAAATGAAATTCTATGTGGCTGACAGCTCTTACGGGGATCTTTTAGATCTTGGAAGAGACAAGCTTATGAAGTATACGGGTGATGACAGACTGGTCCTCGGTATGGACATACTGAATCCATTCTTCCAGGCAGCTTTATATATGCATACGGGCAAGCTTTTATCTGATATAGATCCGGTAAACAGAGTCCAGCACATGACATCCCCGGTGCTTTTCCTTCATGGTGCGAAAGACCAGCTTGTACCGCCTGAAGTAGCAGAACTTCTTTTAGCGGATTCGTCCAGCACGAATAAAAAACTTTATATATTCCAGGGAGCATCCCATACAATGGAAATGTCTGCGAATGGGCCGGCTTATCGGGAATATGTCACAGATTTCATCAAAAATACCTGATAGACAATCAAAAGCTGTGATAAAATAAAGAAAAGTATCGTAGTTTCCGCGAGGTGATGGATAATGGATAATCAGGAAATTTCAAAGAGTGCAATGGAAGCGGCTGCTGAAACGATTCAAGTATTGAAGGGGACGGTAGAGAGTCTCCAGATGAATCTGGATCAGGAAAGAGATGCCATTGATGGCCTTCATTTGACCATCGATTCACTGGAAAAAGAAAATGAAAAGCTGCAGGAACGCGTATTCCAGCTGGAAGCTGAAATGAATCAGCCTAAGGTTGAGACACCTGCAGAAGGTATTGATATTGCAAAGAATCTTGAAAAGAAACTAGGATTTTATTACAAGGATCTTAAAGCAGTCGACGGAAAGAATCTGACTGCTGAAGACAGCGAAACATTGTACAATATTCTTGATTACACATTCAAAGCGCTCCGGAAAGCAGGGCTGAAATTCTAAAATAAAAGCAGTGAAATTGCATCATCACAATTTCACTGCTTTTTTATTTCAATTTTGTTGTCTGGGCGTAGAAGAAAAGGTATTGCTGGAGGATTCCAGCATTTTCACCAAAAGAAGGGAATGGGTTTTCTCCCTGGTAGAATGTATCGATGACCCGGGAAATCCATACATCAACGGGGGCAAAAGATGTCCGTCCGTATCCGAAGAGTGCTGTGCATCCTGCTACTTTAATGCCGACACCCGGGAAATCCATCAGCGCCTTCAAAAGATCTTCGTCATCGAGTGTACCTATCTTTTTCATTATCCCGGGAGTTTTAACAGCCGCTTTCACAGTATCGTATATATAAGGAGCTCTGTATCCTAAGGAGCAGGATTTGAGATCTTCTAACGAAAGCTTTGACAATTCCTTTGACGTTGGGAATGTATAAATGATTTCATAGGGCGTCTTTACAGGTTTTCCTGCGGCCTTTGCAAGCGCTTCGACAGATGAACGGATAGCAGGAATGGATTTTCTTTGCGAGATGATGAATGTAATGAGCGTTTCCCATGGATCCTGACGGAGAATCCGGATGCCCTTGCTGTAGGAAGCTGCCTTGTACAGGCATGGATCTGATTCCGGAAGAGCATCCCTTATGGATTTGTAATCTCTCTCCCAGTCAAAGTAAGGCTTCCATGTATGATTCCACTGGTACCGGCTGCAGGAAACGTCATACTTTGTTTCTGTAAGAGTCTTCATGTAAAGCACATGGGAGCCCGTAATAAAGCGGTAACCATATTCGGTTTGAACGACGCGGAAGCATTGTCCGCTTCTCATGATCTTATCGGCATCGAAATCGTCTTTGATAGTAACGATCATATATCCTCCTGATGAAACTGTTTTCCTTATTATACAGGAATCAAAGGAAAAGCGTCCTCTAAAAGAAAAACGGAATAATAAAGATTCTGTTTGTTTATTTTATTTATATTTCTGTTTCAAGTGATAAAATAAAGGAAAATGAGGTACAAGGATTGTGATTATGGGAGGGATTTTATGAAAATCAAGAAAATATGTGCAGCGCTTGCATTGGGCGGGCTTGTCCTGGCATTGACCGCATGCGGAAACTCGGGAAGTTCTTCAAGCAAAGCGGCCTCTGCCGTGGAGCCAGCTTCGCAGAACGGGAAGTATGTGCCAAATCCGACAGGGAAGCCTATGTCAGAAGACCTGAAGGACCAGCTCGAAAGTCTTCATGAAAAGGAAGCAAAATCTATTGATACGATCAAAGAGCTGCCGGCTGGATCCAATAAAGGAAAGAAGATTATGATCGCTTACTTTACGTGGGGCGGCAGAACAGGCGAAGTCGCTCATTCCATCCAGCAGAAAATTGGCGGCGATATCTATGAAATCAAGAGAGATCCGGACTATTCCAAGGAATATAATGCTGTCCTGAAGGAAGCAGCTGCAGAAACAGACAGCAATGCACGTCCCAAGCTTGCAGGAACACAGCCTGATTTGAAGCAGTATGATGTACTGGTTCTGGGGTATCCGGCATGGTGGTTTACAGCACCGATGGTTATTCCTACATTCCTTGAACAGCAGGATTTGAAAGGGAAACTGATTGTTCCATTCATGTGCTCCTACAGCAGTCCGATCGAGGTGACTATACCGGCCATAGCAGCAGCGCCTGGCGCAAAGATTTTCCAGGGACTGACACTTGATGCAAATACCTCGTACAATGTCATTGACCCATGGCTCACAAAAGCAGGTCTCATGTAATTAATTAGGAATGAAGCCGCTGTCCCATATGAGGATGGCGGCTTTTTCGCATGAAATCGATAAAGATGCAAAAACGGATGATTTTCCCTTTTCGCGTTATGGTAGAATAAATAATATATTGAAGTATTACTGAAGGGAGGGGCTGTTTTGGGAAAACAAGTACTTTTGATTAATGATCTTCCCGGATACGGCGAAGTAGCACTGGCTGCCATGATGCCGATTCTTACCCATATGGGGCATCATATTTATAATCTGCCGACAGCTCTGGTCTCAAATACCCTGGATTATGGGAAATTTGAAATTCTGGACACGACGGATTATATGATCCATACGCTGGATGTCTGGAGAGCGCTTAATTTCTCCTTTGATGCCGTTTCTACCGGCTTTATCGTAACGGAGAAGCAGGCGGAGATGATCCGGGAGTACTGCGTGGAAGAACGCAAAAAAGGAACACTGATATTTGTAGATCCTATTATGGGAGATGAAGGGCATCTCTATAACGGGCTTACGGATCAGACGGTTGCAGGGCTCAGAAATTTGATTTCCGCAGCAGACTTCATGGTCCCCAATTATACAGAGGCATCTTTCCTGGCAGGAGTGCCTTACAAGGAAGAGGGGACGACAGAGCCTGAAATCAAAGACCTTCTGCTCCGCCTTCATGAAATCAGCGGGGGATCCGTTATTATAACAAGCGCAAAAGTAGATGGAAAGAATGCAGTAGCAGGTTATGATGCAAAGCTTGATGAGTTTTTCCTCATCCATTTTTCACTGATTCCCATGCGCTTCCCAGGGACCGGCGATATTTTTTCTGCCGTGTTCATGGGCGGAGTGCTTCATGAGAAAACAATGAAGGATGCTGCTTCGCATGCTATGGATACCGTACGCAGAATGATAGAAAAGAATTTAGGGAGCAGGGAACCTTTTAAAGGAATTCCGATTGAAACATGTCTGGAGGTTTTGGACTAATGGCTAGAAGACCGAAAATCAAGATTACCTGTATTGACAGATTGGGAAAATGCCCCTGCCACAGGGGACACCGTCCGGGAGATTCCTGGGATTTTGATAAGGACAGAGGAGAAATCTGCCCCATGGTCATGCATGTGGCATTTCCATACATAGATATCCTGAGATACGGCGGAGAGATTCCCCAGCCGGGACAGAAAAAAGGGACAGCCATTTTCTGCTGCCCTGATGTAGAAACCATCAATGTATTCAAAATCGAACGAATCGATGAAGAGAAAGAGGATTAATCAGTTTTTCCTGAAAGTTGTATAAGTGAGAATGGATGTGGACATCATGGAACAGATGAAATTCATCCGCAGGCTTCCAGAACCAATGGAAATGAAACGGGAAATTCCATTGAAGCCGGAATATGCAGAATTGAAGAAGAGAAGAGATAAAGAGCTTGCAGATATCATGACAGGGAAGGATAACAGATTTCTACTGATCATCGGCCCCTGCTCAGCAGATAATGAAACTGCCGTACTTGATTACTGTGAGCGTCTTGCCAAAGCGGCAGATGAAGTCAAGGACAAATTATTCATTGTTCCAAGAGTATACACGAATAAACCGCGCACGATAGGCAAGGGTTACAAAGGCATGCTTCATCAGCCTGATCCGGAAGGAAAGGAAAACATGATGGAGGGGATCAAAGCCATCCGCCGCATGCATGTCCGCGTCATCGAAAATACGGGATTCACCTGTGCTGAGGAAATCCTCTATCCGGAAAACCACAGGTATCTCTCCGATCTGCTGGCATATGGAGCCATCGGGGCGCGCTCTGTCGAGGATCAGCTTCACAGGATGATTGCAAGCGGCGTGGGGATTCCTGTCGGCATGAAGAATCCGACATCAGGCGATCTTTCTGTCATGATGAATTCCATTGAAGCTGCTCAGAATGAGCAGGACTTCCTCTTCCATGGGTGGGAAGTGCATACGACGGGAAATCCCCTGGCGCATGCTATCCTGCGCGGGTATGTCAATCACTTCGGGACAAGCATGCCCAACTATCATTACGAAAACTTGCAGCATGTGATGGAAATGTGCAATGAAAGATCACTGGAAAATCCTGCCATCGTTGTGGACTGCAACCATTCCAATTCCGGCAAGAAGTACATGGAGCAGATCCGCATTGCCAGAGATGTCATGGCAAGCAGAGCTTATTCCCCGGATATTCATAATCTGGTCAAAGGGCTTATGATCGAGAGCTACATCGAAGATGGAAACCAGAAAATCGGAGAAGGGATTTATGGCAAGTCCATTACGGATCCATGCCTTGGATGGGCCAAGAGCTATGATCTGATCCTGAATCTGGCGGATCAGGCATAACATAAAAAGGAGCTGTGAAGAACGATTTCTCGTTTTTACAGCTCCTTTTAGCATGCGGATTAAAGTTTCAGTGCTCTTGCAAAGTGTTCTTTCAGGACCTTAATGGACTTCTGGAGTTCTTCATTTTCTTCATCTGTCAGGTGGAGCTCAATGATGTCCTCTACGCCGTCCTTGTCGATCTTGACCGGAACGGAAGCAAAGCTGTCCTTGATTCCATACGGGCCGTCGAGGTAGACGGAGCAAGGGAGAATCTTGTGTTCATCATGATAAATGGCACGGACAAGCTCAGCTGTTGCAGAAGAAACACCGAATTCAGTGCAGCCTTTCATGGAATTTTCCCAAGTGCCTTCTTCATGAACCTTGCGGAGAATTTCATCCTTGGAATCCATGTGGTAAACGTCCGGCTTTTCGGCAAGAAGTTCATCAATCGGTTTTCCTGCTACAGTGACGTGGCTCCACGGAATCATGCTCGAATCCCCATGTTCGCCTAAAAGGTAAGCAGTGAGGGAACGGCGGTTGATTTTAAGCTGTGTGGAGAGCTGCATCTGCAGACGTGCGGAATCCAAGGCTGTGCCCGAGCCGATGATTTTCTGCTTTGGCCAGTCAAGCTTGTACTGCAGATATTCAGCGATAATATCGCATGGATTGGAAATGGAAATAATGATGCCGTCAAATCCGGATTTTTCAATGAGCGGAAGGAATTCCTTGCTTGTGTCGACGGCGCTGTTCATCATGTCGAGGCGGTTCTGTCCCTGAAGGCGCGGCTTGCCGGATGCGTTGATGAGGATATCCGCATCTTTCATATCATCGACTGTGCCTGCATAGGCTTCGAAATGATGCGGCTGGTAACTTACGGCATCAAGCAGGTCCAAAGATTCGCCTGTTGCCTTGTCATGATTGATATCATAGAAAACGACTTCGTCTGCAAGTCCCTGGACCGCAAACTGGAGGGCTAAGTGGGAGCCTACGTTGCCGGCTCCGATGATTCCGATTTTTCTGGTTTTGATTGACATAAGATTCTCTTCTCCTTTACTCCAAACGAACCAGCTGGGCTGATTCAGGGTACATACCATTCTCCTGTACGAATCGTTATCAATACATGGAATACAATTATCTGTTTAATAGATAATTACAGTTATTATACTACAAGAAATTTGTGATGTATATTCCTGAAATAAATGTCTCGAAGCGAACTTCCTGAATTTCCAATAAGCAGTAGGAAACTGATGCCTCCTTGATGTATAATATAAAAGTATATGTTTTTTATTATTGAGGTGCAAAATGACTGATTTAGAAGAAATACAGAGACGCCGTACATTTGCCATTATTTCACATCCGGATGCCGGTAAAACGACATTGACGGAAAAACTTCTGCTTTACGGGGGTGCTATTCACCTGGCAGGCTCCGTAAAGGCAAGAAAAACAGCCAGATATGCAGTGTCTGATTGGATGGAAATTGAAAAGCAGCGCGGTATTTCTGTAACGAGTTCCGTACTGCAGTTTGACTATGCAGGATGCAGAATCAATATTCTGGATACGCCAGGGCATGCGGATTTCTCTGAAGATACATATCGTACACTGATGGCCGTCGACTCGGCTGTCATGGTCATCGACGTTGCAAAAGGTGTCGAAGCGCAGACAAAGAAACTTTTCAAAGTCTGCTCTGACAGAGGCATCCCGATTTTTACATTCGTCAATAAAATTGACCACTTTGGCAAGAATCCATTTGATCTGATGGCTGAAATCGAGGACGTCCTTGGCATCCGCTCCTGTCCAATGAACTGGCCGATTGGCGTAAACGGCAATTACACAGGGATTTACGACAGGGAAACAGAAATGTGCCACCTGTTCCTGAAGGACAATGCCCACGGCGTCAAGAAGCTCGAAGTTATCTCCGGCAAGATTGATGACGAAGCGATCAAATCGAATCTGACTCCGGAAATCATTGAATCGCTCGAAAGTGATCTGGAACTTCTTGATGAAGCCGGCGATCCTTTTGATGAAGAAAAAGTAAAGAAAGGGGAACTGACACCGATGTTCTTTGGTTCGGCCATGACGAACTTCGGCGTGCAGCCGTTCCTTGAAAAATACCTGCAGCTTGCTCCGCCTCCGGAACCTAGAAAAACGCTGGAAGGTTCGATTTCCCCGGAAGATCCGTCCTTCTCCGCTTTCGTTTTCAAAATCCAGGCGAATATGGATCCCAAGCATCACGACAGAGTCGCATTCATGCGCATCTGCTCCGGCATTTTCGAAAAGGGCGCAAGCGTCCTTCACCGCCAGAGCGGCAAGATGCTCCGCCTGTCCCAGCCGCAGCAGTTCCTTGCCACGGAAAGACAGACCGTCGAAAAAGCATACCCGGGTGATATCATCGGTATTTTTGATACAGGCGAACTTGGTGTGGGAGATACAGTCTGTGAGAAGAAGCATCCTGTCACATTCATTGATTTCCCTGTATTCCCGCCGGAACTCTTTGCCCGGATTTCCCCGGAAAGCAGCATGAAGAGAAAACAGTTCCTGAACGGCGTAGGACAGCTTGCCCAGGAAGGTGCCATTCAGGTTTACAAGCAGCCGTACATCATGGAATCCTTCATTATCGGTGCTGTCGGTCAGCTCCAGTTTGAAGTCATGAAGTACCGCCTTGAAAATGAATACAATGTAACTGTAAATCTGGATCTTATGGAATATACGACAGCCCGCTGGACGGAAGGCGATGTTCCGCCGGAAGAACTGATCGGCATCGACAATGCACTTGTCGTATACGACAGAAGGGAACGTCCTGTATACCTGCTTCCGAATGCATGGCAGGCAGGATGGCTCGAACAGAGAAATCCGAAGGTCAAATTCCTTGAAAGCCCGCCTGTAGGAGTGGCAGAACTGGAAGGAAACTGATCAAGGCGAATTGAATAAAACGGAGCAGTGGAATGCAGCAATGCATGATCCACGGCTCCTTTTTTCATTGAAATTAAGAGAAATCACCCTTTAGCGCCTATATTTGAAATAAAAATATATACAGGCTCATTAAAATTATATATAATATACCAAAACGCTGAAACAGAGAATGATAGATATGAACTAAACGGGGCGGTGAGTATGGCAAGAAGAAAAGGTTTGAAACAGTGGGACAAAATATCAACAGAAGGCTGGATGACGCTTTTAGGCGATAATGCTGTCATGAGCCAGCTGATGATGAGAATATTCTCCAAGCTCTACCATACCCCGGATTATACAGACAATGCGAAGAATATTGCAGAAGCTCTTCATATGGAATACCGTGCTTTGAATGCAGGCGTCGGCTGGGCAGGGAACAAGATCAAAAGCCTGTATGAAGAAGGAAAACTGGCTAAGAACAGCGAAGCTGATGAAGCGGAAGAAACAGGCAGCGACGACGCTGCCGGCGAAGGGGTTCTCAAAGCAGATGCCGCACCTAAGAAAAGAGCCCCCTGGGAGTATGTCTTTGATGGTTCTGAAAGTGAAGACGGCACTTATTTCTGGATTTTGAAACCGGAAGCCGTCCGTGCTTACCGTGAACTTGTTGAAGCTGATATCTGGGGCGGAGAAGCTATCCGCAGGTTCCTGGATGAGGACGTATCAGCGGCCGGAGTGGAAGGAAATCTTTTTTCCAAACCATCTGAAACAACGGTAGGAAGAATCCGCCGCTATCTTGATGAAGAGCATACCTTTCACCGCAAATCCTTTGGTGAACATCCAAGATGTACCGTTTGCGGAGCAGAAAGACTTTCTTTATTGAGAGCCGTTCCCTACGGAGATGATGACTTCAACCATAAGGGGCTCGTCTTCTGCCCGACGCATGGGTCACTGTTTGCAGCGCATTTGATTACATTTAATGACAGGGGAGAACTCCTGATATCCGACCGCCTGACAGACAAGGAAAAATCTCTTTTCAATCTGACAGAAGGCATGAAGGCAGTAAACCCGTTCAGCCGCCGCAGGATGGCTGTACATAGAAGAATTTTTAATCAGGAAGGCAGGAAGCACAAATGATTTTATCCGGAAGAGAAATCGTTCGGCATATGGGTGAGGAAATAATCATTGATCCGTTTGATCCCAAAAAGGTAAATCCCAACAGTTACAATCTGACACTCTCCGATGAGCTTATGGTTTATGACAATCATGAGCTGGATATGAAAAAGAAGAATACCGGACACCTCCTCCATATCCCGGAAGAAGGAATTCTTCTTGAACCAAACAAGCTCTATCTGGGAAGAACAAGAGAATATACAAAGACGAAGTGCTTTGTGCCGATGCTGGAAGGAAGATCTTCTATCGGACGGCTTGGTCTCTTCATCCATGTTACGGCAGGGTTCGGTGATGTAGGATTCTCAGGCTACTGGACGCTTGAAATGTTCTGCGTGCAGCCGATCCGCATCTATGCAGGAGTAGAGATCTGCCAGATCTATTTCCATACGGTTCTTGGCGAAGCTGATACGTATGATCAGGGGAAATATCAAAATAATACAGGAATTCAGCCCAGCCTCCTTTACAAAGATTTCGAAAAGTAGTATTATTAGAATAACTTTATAGCACATAAAGCAAAGAAGCTTGCAGCAGATGTACGGTTCCCGTATGTCTCGCTGCTTTTTTATTTCTCTGCAGTGCACAAATGTTTCCGGAGGCACAAGAGCAAACTACAGCACCAGTGCTTTCTAAGAGAACCAAGGAGGTCGACAGTTATGAAAAAGGCAATGAAGAAATTGATGGTAGCAGGTGTCCTTTGCATGGCAGGTGCTGCATTTCTGGCAGGCTGCGGAAGCGACAGTTCTTCAGGCGGCAAACAGTTCCTGAACATCGCAACCGGCGGTACAGCAGGCACCTATTATCCTCTGGGCGGCGCATTAGCTGAAATCCTGAACCAGAACATTAAAGGGATGAACGCTTCCGCACAGTCCACCGGCGCATCCGTAGCTAACGTCAATATGCTGAAAGACGGATCCGTTGATATCGCTTTCATCCAGAACGATATTGCTTACTACGCAGCAAATGGCAAGGAAATGTTCAAAGACAATAAAGTGGATTCCCTCCGCGGTCTTGCAGCTCTCTATCCGGAAACAATTCAGTTCGTTACAACCCAGGACAAGGGAATTAAGACAATTGCCGACCTGAAAGGCAAGAAAGTAGCAGTCGGCGCATCCGGCTCCGGCGCTGAAGCCAATGCCCGCCAGATTCTGGAAGCTTATGGAATCACATACAACGATATTGATGTACAGTACCTCTCCTTCGGCGAAGCAGTCGATGCACTGAAGGATGGCAACGTTGATGCAGGCGTCGTTGTAGCAGGCTACCCGACAGCAGCCGTACAGGATCTTGCTGCCAACAAATCTGCTGCTATCGTTGATATCGATCCGAAGATTTCTGATCAGCTGATGCAGAAATATCCATACTACACCAAGATGGTCATTCCGAAGGGCACTTATCCTGGACAGACAGAAGATGTCAATACCGTAGCTGTTAAGTGCGTCATCGTCGGAACAACAAAACTCAGCGATGAAATGGGCGGAGAAATCGTCAAAGCACTCTACACGCACCTTGACCGCATGAAAGCCGCTCACGCAGTAGGCAAGTACATTACGAAGGACACCGCTCTGGAAGGTATGTCCATTCAGATGAACGCCGGCGCTGAAAAGTATCTGAAATCCAAATAAGGGGTTCATCTCATTACACCGATTCTTTAAAAAGGAAGGAGGGGGAACGGACTCTGCGGGGCAGGGTCCGTTCTCACTTTAATGAGAAAGCAGAAAAATGGGAAATTAGAAACAGTCCTGATTGTTTTCGGGCTGATTATCTGTCTGGTTATTGCTGTCGGAGGATGGATTATCCGGCAGCCATACCTGTTCGGACAGACCACGGACGGATTTATTATCAGACAGAGAGTGGAAGCAGGAACACCTGTAACGCTGGTTTATAGACATTCCGTACAGAAGACGATGATTTATGAATATCTGGAAGTCAATAAAGCAACGGAAGGATTTGTCCTGAAGTCCACCAAGTACCAATCACTGGGAGTTGGCCTGCCATTCTCACAGGGAGATGGTGATTTCAGGGAAGAAAACGGCTGGTTCATCATGGATAACATGAACCGCAATTTCCCGGAATTATCGATTAGAAATGGTGTAACCAATGAAGAGAAGGTCTATGTGGGAGATAAGGAATATGAGCTTTCAAAGCTGATGCCTCTGGGAAAAGAACTTCATCTCTACGTAGCGCCTCTTTACAAAGGTTGGTATATGAAAAAAGAAATTAGGAGCTGATACTCTTGGATGAATTAAAGAAAAATGGGACGAATCCGCCGAATGATACAGAACCCATAAACGGGGAGCTCACAGATGAACTCCAAAAGAAGCTCAAGGAATTGGATAAGGAATCCAATACCGTTGAGTACTCTGGCATCTTCGGGAAAATCATTGCAGCAATCTGCATTTGCTTCTCCCTCTTCCAGATCTATACAGGGATTTTCGGCACATTGGATGCCATGATCCAGAGATGTATTCACTTGTCGTTCGGTCTCTGCCTGGTGTACCTGCTCTGCCCGACAAAGAAGGAGTGGATCAAAGACGGAAAATTCCACTGGCTTGATGTGGGACTTGCCATTCTGGCCATGGTTCCGCCGGTTTACATTCTGGTCAATTACCAGCAGCTCATCCTCCGCGCCGGCACCGTAACGCCGCTCGATACGGTCATTGGCACGCTGGGGATTGTCATGGTCATTGAAGCAGCAAGACGTATCGTCGGGCTGCCGATTGTCATCGTCGTGCTGTGCTTCCTTGGATTCGGCTTCTTCGGGCCGTACATGCCCGGACCATTGGCACACAGGGGACTTTCCCTGCAGCAGATGGTCGGACACCTCTTCTTTACGACAGAAGGCGTATTCGGTATTCCGCTGGGCGTATCCTCAACATTTATTTTCCTGTTTATCCTCTTTGGTGCATTCCTGGAAAAGACAGGCCTTGGCAAATTCTTCATTGATATTGCGAATGCCATTGCAGGCTGGGCATCCGGCGGTCCGGCAAAAGTTGCCGTACTGTCCTCAGCTCTTCAGGGCACCATTTCCGGATCTTCCGTTGCAAACGTTGTAGGTTCCGGATCCTTCACCATTCCGATGATGAAGAAACTGGGCTACCATAAGAACTTTGCCGGCGCCGTAGAAGCAGCCGCTTCCACAGGCGGCCAGCTGATGCCTCCTATCATGGGCGCAGCTGCATTCCTGATGGCTGAATTCGTCGGCATTCCTTACATGGAAGTCGTTAAGGCAGCTGTCGTACCGGCTATCCTTTACTTCCTTGGCGTTTTCCTTGGCGTTCATTTTGAAGCAAAGAGACACCATCTGGAAGGAACACCCAGAAGCGAACTTCCGCCATGGGGCAAAATCATGAAAGGAGAAGGCCATCTGGCTATTCCGCTGATTGCCATCATCGGACTTCTTGCTTCCGGCTATACACCGATGAAAGCAGCTCTTGCAGGTATCTTCATTTCCATTGCAACAGCTATGCTTAGAAAAAATACCCGCATGAGCTTCTACGACATTGTAGACGGCCTTATCAAAGGTGCCAGAGGCGCTTTAGGCGTACTCGTGGCGTGCGCCGCTGCAGGTATGATCATCGGCGTTGTTACAAAGACAGGCGTAGGCTTGAAACTGGCTTCTGCACTTGTTACTGTTGCAGCAGGCAACTTCATGCTTCTCCTGTTCTGCACCATGCTCACTTCACTGATCCTCGGGATGGGCGTACCGACAACAGCAAACTACGTTATTACATCCACAATCGCTGCTCCGGCCCTGATTCAGCTTGGCGTTCCTACGCTGGCAGCGCATATGTTCGTATTCTACTTCGGTATCATTGCGGATATCACTCCGCCGGTTGCTCTGGCAGCATATGCTGGCTCTGCAATTTCAGGAGGTGACCCGCTGAAAACGGGCGTGAATGCATCAAAGCTGGGCATAGCCGCGTTTATTATTCCATATGTATTCGTTCTGTCTCCGCAGCTGCTTGGCATAGGAGCCACCTTTACGAGTGTTCTTATGACGACGACAACTGCCATCATCGGCATGATTGGTATTTCAGGAGCTATGATCGGCCAGTTCTATACCAGGGCAAATGCATTTGAACGTTTGATTCTGGCTGCAGGCGGCCTCTGCCTGATTGATCCTCATGGCCTGACAGATCTCATCGGCGTTGCACTTCTTGTAGGCGTAGGCGTCATGCAGTGGTTCAGAAGTAAAAAAGAGAAAGCATAAAAGCATAATAAAAAGCGTGTCCGATGCGGCACGCTTTTTATTATGCTCTGTTAATGATGAACTATTTTTCTTCTGTCTCTGAAGGCTTGCTGTTTTCCTGAGACGTCTTATCTTTTTGGAGGAGCTCTTCATTCTCATTCCAGGGGAAATGGATATGAGGCGCCACACTGTTGAAAAAGTGTGGGAAATGAACGGTATCATCCCTTGCATCTTTAGGTACGAAAACAGGGAGACAGGCGGGAAGAATCTCGAGGTCAATGGGAAATTTTGGCCCCTTGTCGCCGTCAACGTTTGTCCAGAGGACATCACTTTCATCAATGGAAATATGTGCCTTCTTCAAGCTGACAACGGTGACGAAATCAGGGCCCATCTGAATGCCTGCCAGAAGCTTTGGCGCCTGGCGGATAGCAAGAAGCCATTCGAAATCGTGGAACAGGCAGAGCTTTATGACGCCCTTGTTCCTGTCTTCCGGCGGGATCAGGTTGCGGAAGCTTCCTGCCGAGTCAGTCAGCATGGCAGCAATTAAAGGAGAGGAGACCTGAATGACAGTGCCATCATCTTCTTCAATTCTGAAGTGATACGATTTCTGGCGATTCAGGACCTGCATTCCTTTCATGAAGTAGGCAAGAGAACCAAAGAGTGTCTTTTCTTTGATGGTGACTTCTCCTACGGCTTCCGATAAGAGGCCTGCGGCAACGACATTGATGAAGTAGCGGTCATTGATCTTGCCGACGTCGATATTCGTTTTGACAGCCGTTTCAAGCATCCGTATAGCACCTTTTGGTGAGCGGGGGATGTGAAGGGCACGCGCCAGATCATTTACCGTACCGAAAGGGATAAACCCAAAGGCGGATTTTCCTCCAACAGGAACCATTCCGTTGATGGTTTCATTGATTGTGCCGTCGCCTCCCATGCAGATGATATCATGGCCTTTTTTAGCAGCAATTTCAGCAAAATGAGTGGCATCTCCCGGCTTTTCCGTGAGCTTTATGGTAATGTCCTCAAACCGTTTTGACAGCACGGAGTGCAGCAAGGGTATGTACTTGGGGGCACGCTCACGCCCTGAAGTAGGGTTGACGATGACAGTACACTGTCCTGATTTTTCCATAAATTTACTCTCCCGAATGACTGCGGTCCCAATTCCGCAGTTTGTTGATCTTACATTTATTATATCAAATCATCATGGATTGTTGATGCAAACATTTTACAAAAGGTCATTTCTCAGAAGTAAAATGCAGGGAACTATAGATTGTCTTACTCAAGATATAGCCTTATAATTCAAATAAGATAAATTATTTCTTGACCCAATGTAGAAAGATTTTCGCGGAGGTTAGTTATGAAAGAACTTATTATCAGGCAATATATTGCAGATGCATTTACTGACACCGTTTTTAAAGGGAATCCTGCAGCCATTTGCCTGCTCCAGAATTGGATTCCTGACGAAATGATGCAGAATATCGCTAAAGAAAATCGCTTATCAGAAACAGCATTCACCGTCAAAAAAGATCAGAATTATGAACTTAGATGGTTCACACCGGGCGGCGAAATAGATCTTTGTGGTCATGCTACCTTGGGAACGGCTTACATCCTCTTCAATTTTATAGAAAAGGATAAGGAAGATATCGTATTTCATACGATGAGCGGAGATCTGACTATTCATAGGAATGGGGATATTTACGAAATGGACATGCCGGCTTATGAGCTGAAAGAAATCCCGGTGACCGATGAGATGGAAAAAGCTGTCGGCATCCGTCCCAAAGAAGCCTGGATGGGCCGCGACTTGGTATGTGTTTTGGACAATGAAGAGGATGTCGTCCACGCAAAAATTGATCAGGAAGCAGTCATGAAGCTGGATGGACTCTTACTGCATATCACCGCTAAAGGAAAAAATTATGACTGTGTAACCAGAAGCTTTGCACCAAAACTTTTAGTTGATGAAGATCCGGTCTGTGGTTCCGGCCATTGTCATGTCATACCTCTATGGGCGGACAAGCTTAAGAAAAGTAAATTGACAGCATGGCAGGCTTCCGAAAGAAGCGGAGTTCTTTACTGCCAGATGAAGGGGAAACGGGTTATTCTTGGCGGTAAAGCGGCAATTTATTCAGAAGGGTATATTCATATCCCTGAAGAATAAGGATTCCTTTTTATACGGGAATAAGCAGTGACAAGCGGACATACTTTGTATTTCGTATTTTTTGCGGATGCTGCGGTTTCTGCTAGAAAGCACTGCATGTACTTTTTCAATGCTTTTTATTTAGTTTTCAAATCTTTCCAAATATAAATCTGCCAGGCGGCAAGGATAAGATAAGATCTATCAGCTGTCCAAGAGGGAAATCATTTCTTAAGATCAAAAGAAGCCTTATTATCAGTCTGGCCCGCAATAGTAAATCATATAGCAAAAGTTAGAACTGAATAATAGTATACATTATAAATGTTTTACTCTAACATGATAAAGAAAGTTTAAGACAAAAAAGCTTGACAAGGCAAAATAATCAGATTATGATATACACATTCAAACAATCAAACAGCCAGAACAAGCGATGAGCAAGACAAAAGGTCTGTTGCAGCGTTCTTCAGAGAGCCGGTGTATGGTGCAAACCGGTGGACAGCAATATTCATAATATCCCTTGCGAGCTCTGGATCCGAAATAAGTAGGAGCCGGCGTTCATTCACGTTACGAATAGATTGCTAAGTATAATGTAGGGTGGTACCGCGATACGTCGCCCCTATCTTCGTAGGGAGATAGGGCTTTTTTTGTACCTGTTCCATAGTATTTAGCACATGAGTGATAAACCGGAGTGGTACCGCGCAATGCGCCCCCGCAGGCAATATTTTTATGCCTGCGGGGTTTTGTTTTACTTCATCGGTTGGAAGGCTGGGATTAAAAGTATTTTGAGAGGAAGAGGAAGACATTATGCAGAAGAAATGGTTCAAGGGAATGGCTGCTGTCATGGCAGCAGCAGCACTGGCCGGCGCATTTGCAGGATGCGGCGGAGACAAGAAAGCTGCCCAGAGCGGCGCAGCAGGACAGACAGTTAAATTCGGATTTGTAACTGCATATACAGGCCCCGGCGCAGCTTATGGCCAGGCTATGAAGGAAGGCGTTGATCTCGCTGTCGAAGAAATCAACAAAGATCCGAAGACAAAGATGAAGATCGATCTCGTCACTTACGATACCAAGCTGAACAAGGCAGAAGCAATCAATGCTGTCAAGAAGTGCATTGAACAGGATAAAGTCCTCGCTATTGAAGGTCCGATGACATCTGGCGAAATGTTTGCTGCAGGTCCTGTTGCCCAGCAGTCCAAGGTCGTTGCCTTTGGTACCGGCACCACAGCTCCTGGCATCACCGATCTTGGCGACTACATTTTCCGTAATGCTATTCCAGGCAAACTCGCAATTCCGGTTACTGTACAGAAAGCTCATGACAAGCTTGGCTTCAAGACCGTTGCTGTCATGTACTCCAACAACAATGACCAGATGGTCGGCGAAAACAAGATTTATCAGGACGTATTCAAGCAGATGGGCGTCAATGTTGTAGATACTGAAACTTTCGCTGATAAAGATACAGACTTCTCTGCACAGCTGACAAAGATTCAGGCAGCTAATCCGGATGTCATCGCTATTGCAGGCCTCTATCAGGAAGGCGCTCTCATCGTCAAGAAAGCTCGTGAAATGGGAATGACCCAGCCAATCATCGGCAACAACGGCTTCAACAGCCCTGCATATATCCAGCAGGCAGGCGATGCTGCTAACGGCACACTCGTAGCTACCCCGTGGAACCCGGAACGCAAGAGCGAGAAGGCTCAGGCATTCCGCAAGGCATATGTTGCCAAGTATGGACATGAACCGGATCAGTTCGCTGCTCAGGCTTACGATGCTATGTACGTTATGCACCAGGCTGCTGAACAGTCCGGTACAACAACAGACCGCAAGAAATTCCGTGATACACTGGCTAAGATCAAAGACTTCGAAGGCGCTACTGGCAAATTCCAGTTTGACGAACACCGCGATCCGAAGATGGATCTGGACGTTCTGCAGGTCAAAGACGGAAAATGGGTACCGTTCGCTTAACAGGTCAGGAACTCCCTTTTCTGAAATAATCCATGAAAGAAGCACTGGAGGATCACTCCGGTGCTTTTTTCGTGAAAATTTTCAAAAAAACTGGACTATTGAAAGAACCGAACCGATATTCTATAATAGAAAGACAGAATATTTATTTGGTGAAAATAAGTTTGGTACTGGAAATGAGAAAAACGTACATATGCATTGATTTGAAGAGCTTTTATGCTTCTGTAGAGTGCGTAGCCCGTGGCCTTGATCCCTTTTCTTCCAACCTGGTTGTCGCCGATCCCGGAAGGGGGTATGGCGCGCTCTGCCTGGCGGTAAGCCCTGCCATGAAGGCGAGAGGAGTCAGAAACCGCTGCCGGCTTTTTGAAATTCCTCCGGAGATGAAGTATATCGCGGCGCTTCCCCGGATGAGGCAGTATATGGAGGTATCTTCTGATATCTACGAAAATTATCTGAAAATTTTCAGAAGGGAAGATATATATGCATATTCCATTGATGAATGCTTCATCGACGTCACATCCTACCTTCCCCTGTATCGTATGAGCGGGCGAAGCATGGCGCTCTTTTTAATGAAATCTATCTTTGTAAAAACAGGCATCAGTTCTTCGGCCGGAATCGGAAGTAATATGTTTCTGGCAAAGGTCGCAATGGACGTCCTGGCAAAGCATAATACCGAACGTGCAGCAGTCCTTAATGAAGACAGTTTCAAAGAGGAAATCTGGCATCACAGGCCCATCACGGATATTTGGGGAATCGGATCGCATATGGCGGCAAGACTGGCTAAATACGGCATCTTTGATCTGTATGGCGTCACGAAAGTCAATGAATCGCTTCTCTATAAGGAATTCGGAAAGAGGGCAGAATACCTGATCGATCATGCGTATGGGAGAGAACCCTGTACCATTTCGGATATCCATAGTTACACGCCGGCTGCCAGGTCTCTTTCCAACGGGCAGGTGCTGTTTAAGGATTATGATTATGAAAGCGCAAGGCTTCTTACGGGAGAAATGGCAGAGGTTCTGATCCAGCAGCTTTTAGAAAAGAATCTGGTGGCGGAGGGGATATCCCTTCATGTCGGATATTCAGGACATGAAAGGAGAGGAAGCGGAGGCAGCAGAAAACTGGAAACACCTACGGATATACCTAAGGATATATGGGCGGCATTTGACCGGCTGTATGTAGAAAAAGTCAGGGAAGGGATCCCGATAAGGACAGTCAACCTATGCTTGGAAAATGTCAGGAAAGCAGAAGAGGTGCCAAGGATTATGTCTTTATTCAGAAGCAGTGAGGAGGAGGACAGAGATAAAGAACTGGAACGGGTGATGATTCAGGTAAAAAGAGAATTTGGGAAAATGCGCTGCTCCGCGGTTTCAATTATGCGCCGGGAGCCATGCAGCAGACAAGAAACGGACTGGTAGGAGGACATCATGAGTGATAAGAAAAGAGTCGTGCAGTTTCTTCCCTTTAACGGACTGCGCGGATATGATGAAATGATCAGGAAGAAAAGGAAGATAAAGGAACCCAAGAAGGAAATATCAGAAAGAAGGGCAGCCTTTCTTGACCTGATGATCAGGAGCATGAGCAGGGGAGATCTGATCCGGTGCATCTTCTATAAAGACGATCATTATGAGGAAGAAAGCGGAATTGCGTCAAAAGTTGACGAAATAAAAAAAGAAATCGTAGTGAATGACAAAACGATTTCTTTTTCAGACATATGGGAACTTCATGACTGGGGAAGGGCAAAATAAAAGAAGCTGTGGCAAAATGAGTGCACATTTTGTCACAGCTTCTTTTTAATTTAAACAATCCTCAGAGCGTTTGGAATCCTTACCGTGCCCAGATGCTCAGACATATCCATGTAGAACTCTACATCTGCATAAAACGTGTCCATGACCTCGTTGAACGGGACATGATAGTCTTTGCTGAAGGAATATTCCAGATAGTAGGGAGCCCATCCTGCCTTCATGAAGAAGAATTTCATGGGATTGATTCCTTCTGCAGGCTGAAGATTTGCTGCATCAAGAAGTTCTTCTCCTGTTACTTCCCTGAATCCGAAATAGGATGTAATGGAAAGGACGAGAAGACGCAGCTTGTAATCCTTTTCCAGCAAATTCAATACATCCATATTGATTGTGAGCTTGTCTGCAATTTTTCGGATTTCCGCTTCCTTTGCCAGATATTCTTCCTCTGTCAAATCAATGGAAAATCCATCCTTTAATTCATGAAGCAGACCTTTCTTTTCTGAAACGGCATCAGTACTCATCGTGACAGCCTCCTTTGGAAAATATGAGCGATCGCGAAATGATGACTTCCTTGTATTCTCTTATCCTCATCGTAACATAACGAGAGAAAAGCGGCAAATGAATAGCAGGAATAAGGGCACAATAAAAAATCCTGCAGGGCCGTACCCCGCAGGATTTTTATTGCTTTATAAAGCATATGAAGCAGATTTCAAATCCTTATTTCTGCTCAGCAGCTTTTTTAGCTTCGATTTCCAGATCATAGGACTTCTGGATACGTACATAGTTTTCTCTGCGCTGGAGGGCATCTCTTTCGGTCTTTTCGAAGAGAGCTTCTGCTTCTTCAGGGAAGAGCTTAGCCAGGGAGGAGTAACGAACTTCTCCCATGAGGTATTCTCTGAAGTTGCCCTTCGGTTCACGGCTGTCGAGATGGAACGGATTCTTTCCTTCTTCGAGAAGAGTCGGGTTGTAGCGCCAGTTGCACCAGTAACCGCATTCTACAGCGCGTTTCTCTTCAGCAGAGGACATGCCCATTCCGGCTTTCAGGCCGTGGTTGATGCATGGAGAGTATGCAATGATCAGGGACGGTCCCGGATATGCTTCTGCTTCTGCAATAGCCTTGAATGCCTGGTTCATGTCAGCGCCAAGAGCAATCTGAGCTACATAGATGTATCCATAGGAAACAGCGATCATGCCGAGATCTTTCTTCTTTGTCTTCTTGCCGGAAGCTGCAAATTTTGCAATGGCAGCAGCCGGTGTGGACTTGGAGGACTGTCCGCCGGTGTTGGAGTAAACTTCGGTATCGAGAACGAGGACATTGACGTCTTCGCCGGACGCAAGAACCTGATCGAGGCCGCCGAAGCCGATATCATAAGCCCAGCCGTCGCCGCCGAAGATCCACTGGCTCTTCTTGATGAAGTGGTCTTTCAGTTCAAGGAGATCCTTGTATTCCGGATGAGCGGAGACTGCTGCTTCCAGAGCGCTTTCAAGTGTTTCAGCGCGGAGACGTGTGCCTGCGCCTACATCCTTCTTGTCAAGCCATTCTTCCATAGCTTCTTTGACATCGCCGGTTGCGGAAGGAAGAGCATTTGTAATTCTCTGAACAAGGCGGTCACGGAGTTTCTGTTCGCCGAGGTGCATGCCAAGACCGTATTCAGCGTTGTCTTCGAAGAGGGAGTTAGCCCATGCAGGACCCTGTCCGCGAAGGTTCTTTGTATAAGGCATGGACGGGGAGCTTGCACCATAAATGGAGGAGCAGCCTGTAGCGTTGGCAATGACCATGCGGTCACCGAACAGTCTGGTTACCATATTGATATAAGGTGTTTCGCCGCATCCTGCGCAAGCGCCGGAGAATTCGAAGTAGGTCGGTTCAAAGGCAGTGCCTCTGGCAGTTGTCTTTCCGATCGGGTTCGTTCTTTCCGGAAGCTTCATAGCATAATCCCAGAGATTCTGCTTGGAAATCTGGGTATCAAGCGGTTTCATCACAAGAGCTTTCTTCGGAGCCGGGCATACGTTAGCACAGATGCCGCAGCCATAGCAGTCTTCCTGATCGATGATGATGCGGAACTTGAGGCCTTTGACCGGTCCTCTGAATTCCTTGACGATGAATCCTTCAGGAGCAGCTTCTGCTTCTTCCTCTGTAATGAGTACAGGACGAATTGTTGCATGCGGGCAGACGATAGCGCACTGGTTGCATTCGATGCAGTTTTCAGCAATCCATTCAGGAACATTGATAGCAGCGGTCGGGCGTTCATACTTGGAGGTGCCGGACGGGAATGTGCCGTCTTCCATGCCGGTGAAGGTGGAAACAGGGAGGTCATCGCCTTCCTGACGGTTCATGACATCGCAGACGTTCTTTACGAAATCAGGACGTTCTACTCTAGCAATGGAGCCGCCGGTTGTTGCGTGAGCCCATTCTTCAGGAACCGGTACTTCAACAATGCCCTGCATGCCTGCATCAACAGCACGGTTGTTCATGTCAACGACATCCTGGCCCTTCTTGCCGTAGGAGTGTTCGTTGGATTCCTTCAGGTATCTGATGCTGTCTTCATCAGGAATGATGTGGGTCAGATGGAAGAATGCAGACTGCATGATCATATTGATGCGTCCGCCAAGGCCGATTTCCTTTGCAATTTCAAATGCATCGATGATGTAGAATTTTGCGTGGAGAGCAGCGAGTTTTCTCTTCATGCCGACCGGGAGGACTCTGTCGAGATCTTCTTTTCTCCATGTGGAGTTCAGAAGGAAGATGCCGCCAGGCTTGAGTCCGCGGAGAAGGTCATACTTGTAAATGTAGGATGGACGGTGGCAGGCAATGTAGTCTGCTTTGCTGATCAGGTATGGTCTTCTGATCGGGTCAGGTCCGAAACGGAGGTGGGAGATTGTTACGCCGCCGGATTTCTTGGAATCATAAGCGAAGTAGCCCTGTGCATAGAGGTCAGTGTGGTCGCCGATGATCTTGATGGCGCTCTTGTTGGCGCCGACGGTGCCGTCAGAACCAAAGCCCCAGAATTTGCAGGATACAAGCTTGCTTGGCATTTCCGGTACAGGAACAGGTGCCAGGGAGAGGTTTGTCACATCGTCGTTGATGGACAGTGTAAAGTTGTGGCGCGGTGTTTCTTCCTTGAGGTGTTCATAGACAGCCATGATGTCTTCCGGAACAACGTCTTTGGAACCAAGGCCGTAACGTCCGCCGCATACCTTGATGGAACGGCCGGAAGAAGCGATGGCGCTGACAACGTCGAGGTACAGCGGTTCGCCGATGGCGCCCGGTTCTCTTGTTCTGTCGAGGACAGCAATCTTCTTGACTGTATCCGGAATCTGGGACAGGAAATGCTTGACGGAGAACGGACGGAAGAGGTGGACGTTCAGTACGCCTACCTTTTCGCCATGTGCATTAAGGGCGTCTGTGACATCTTTGCAGATATCCGTGACAGAACCGATGGCAATGACGATGCGGTCAGCATCCGGAGCACCGTAGTAGTCAAAGAGGTGATATTCTCTGCCGGTGATGGCGCTGATCTTGTCCATGTAGCCCTGAACGATGTCAGGAAGTGCATTGTAATAGGGGTTTGCGGATTCGCAGTGCTGGAAGTAGACATCCGGATTTTCTGCTGTGCCGCGGATGACCGGGTGATTCGGGTTCAGAGCTCTTGCTCTGAAATCAGCCAGGGCTTCCTGATCGATGAGAGGAGCCAGTTCATCATAATCCAGGACTTCAATCTTCTGGATTTCATGGCTTGTACGGAAACCATCGAAGAAGTTGATGAAAGGAACGCGGCCTTTGATGGCAGCCAGATGAGCGACGCCGGAAAGATCCATGATTTCCTGTGCGTTAGCTTCAGCCAGCATAGCGCAGCCGGTAGCTCTTGCACTCATGACATCCTGATGATCGCCAAAAATGGACAAAGCATGGTTGGCCAGTGCGCGGGCAGCGATATGGAAAACGCCCGGAAGAAGTTCGCCAGCTACTTTATACATGTTTGGAAGCATGAGGAGCATGCCCTGCGATGCTGTGTAGGTAGTAGTCAGCGCACCGCTCTGCAGAGAGCCGTGGAATGCGCCGGATGCGCCGCCTTCGGACTGCATTTCAACAACATGTACGGTGTCGCCGAAAATGTTTTTCTTTCCGTGTGCGGACCATTCGTCTACCACTTCAGCCATCGGAGAAGAAGGGGTAATTGGATAAATAGCAGCTACTTCTGTGAAAGCGTAGGAAATATACGCAGCAGCTGTATTGCCATCCATTGTTTTTACTTTTCTCACAAATAAACACTCCTTTTTCTTTACAGAAAAATCTGGGCTTTCAGACTTTTCCTAAAATGCCCTCAAGAGGGACATATGCACAATGGAAGCAGCAGATGAAGCAGAAGAGAGCTTTAAAGGCCCTGATGATGGATCATTTCACTCATTCGTGAACACATGCCTTATTTATACTCTGAAAAACAACCTCAAGCCGCTGATTCTCTTGCAAGAACCCTGAAAATTATGTACAATGATTTTATGATAAATTTGCATAGGTATCCAGCGTTTTACTCAGCCAGAGTTATGCAAAACATTGCGCTTTTTCAGGGTGCATCTAGCAAAGGTAGATACATTATTATTATAAGATAAACTCAATTATTCCACAAGAAGAATTGGCCCCGGGCGCATGCATTCAATTGCTTTCCTAGGATAAAGAAAAGCATATACGGAAACAGGAGGAATATGCCATGGACTATCGTCACCTGAAGTATTTTATGGAAGTGGCGGAGCAGAAGAGCTTCAGCAAGGCGGCCAGAAATTTGCACATTTCACAGTCTGCAATCAGCCGTATGATCAAATCACTCGAAGAAGAGCTGGGGGTTACGCTCTTTATCAGAAATGCGAAGGCTGTAGAAATCACAGCCCCTGGAACCATCTTCCTAAACTATGCTAAGCGCTGCTTGTTTGTTTTTGAACATTTGAAATCAGACTTTGAAAATGAATTCAATCTGAAGCAGGATACGATCGAGATCGGACTTCCGCCTATTACGGATGCCCATGTATTCGCAAAGCTTCTCGGCGAATTCAAGAAAACATATCCGCAGATTGCCATCAAACTGTATGAACATGGTTCCAAAGTCATTGAATCATCCGTTCAGGAAGGCGTCATTGATGTAGGCATCATCTGCACCATCCCGAATAAGGATTTTGAATCTTTCTTCCTTTCTGAAGATGAGATGTGCGTTGTCATGCCAAAGGGCTATCCGCTGGAAGAACACAAGGAAGTCCCGATGAAACTTCTGGCAGACTATCCGCTCGTTCTTTACCGTGATGATTTCAATCTTCATGACGACATTCTTGCCAACTGCAAGAAAATCGGATTCACGCCGAAGGTTGTATTTGAAACCAGCCAGCGCGAATTGATGCTGCAGACCGTCATGAGCGGACTTGGCGTTGCCATCCTTCCTTCCCGTCTTTGCCCGGCAAACAGCGAAGACAGCAAGGTTGTCACCCGTGTCATGACAGAACCGCGCATGACGCATCATCTTTATGCGATCTGGAAGAAAGGCCGCTATCTGTCCAGAGCAGCCCGCCTGTGGATCGAATTCACTAAGGATCATCTGACACTTCTGAATGTAGATACAAAACTGGATGAAGGCATAAAGGAATAAAGTATCCGTGAGCAATTGGAAAGCTAAAATCGGCTGGAAGGATAAGAAGTATTTATACCTTGCACTGATCGCCCTGACGGGAATGACGATTTACCAGCAGGTCCTGATTATGGATTTGCAGACAAGGATGATGAATATAGAAGCCTCCCGCTATGATGATCAATTGAATGATATCCGCTGGGAAGCAGAAAAAGCGCTGGAAGAAAACAAGGAACAGCAGAAGGATATTCTTCACCTGCAAAAACACAGCTCGGAAGACCGTTTCCATATTATGGAAATGCAGTGGGATATGTACGGCAAGGGGGATCAATAAAATTACCCGGCAGACTGCATGGCAGGATGCCGGGAATTTTTATTTTAAAAGCAGGGGAAAAGCGCTGAATGAAGCGGTTTGACCGCATCCTAAAGAGTTCTTTAATTACGCTTGACAAATTTAGCATTAATGGGTATACTATTCAAGTAACTTACGTGCGGCCCGGTGGTGTAGTGGTCTAACATGCCGCCCTGTCACGGCGGAGATCGTCAGTTCAAATCTGATCCGGGTCGCCAGCGCGGAAGTAGCTCAGTGGTAGAGCACAACCTTGCCAAGGTTGGGGTCGCGGGTTCGAGTCCCGTTTTCCGCTCCATATGGCGGCATAGCCAAGCGGTAAGGCAGAGGTCTGCAAAACCTTTATCCCCAGTTCGATTCTGGGTGCCGCCTCCATATTTTTTAAAAGTTACCTGCCGGGGTGGCGGAACTGGCAGACGCAAGGGACTTAAAATCCCTCGAATCGTGAGATTCGTACCGGTTCGATTCCGGTCCTCGGCACCAATCAAGAATCAAACAGGCCGGAGCTTTGTGCTCCGGCCCTTTTAATTTATAAAAACATTTATCAGAGGTAATTATCATGGCGAAAAAAGAAAAAAAGACCAATGTGATGAGAATTCTGGATAAAGAGAAAATTGATTATGACACAAAGTCCTACGATTACACGGAAGAGGACCTTTCCGGCGTTCATGCAGCTGCAGCGTTAGGCTATGATGCAGATATGGTATTCAAGACAATCGTCACCAAGGGGGATAAGACAGGCCCGGTTGTTTTCTGTCTTCCTTCTGAAAAGGAAATCGATTTGAAAGCAGCGGCCCGTGTAAGTGGAAACAAGAGTGTCGAAATGATTCATGTCAAGGAACTTCCGGGGCTGACCGGATACATCCGGGGCGGATGCTCGCCGATTGGTATGAAGAAGGAATTTCCTACCTATATTGATGAAAGCTGCTACAATCATGAGCGGATCAGCATCAGCGCGGGCCAGAGAGGACGCCAGGTACTGATTGCACCGAAAGATCTTGTAGAACTGGTTCATGCGGAGACAGCCGATCTGACGCAGAAATAAAATACAGGAGCTTTATGAAAATCTGTTTTGTGCAGTAAAAAGACTGCGATGAAATGTATGTACATTTTGTTGCAGTCTTTTATTGCCGTAGAATCGATGGTATTTTGCATAGAAACTGCAGGCTCGTAAGGAGAAAAAAGCAGGTACGGGGCCTGCCTTAGTGTTCTTAAGCCTGCATGTGAAGAACCTGGCAGGAATGATGACCTGGTATAAAAATAACTAAACTAAATTAAAATGAAAGAAATTTATTATATACATGTTATAAATGATAAAATTTCTATAAAGTGATATAATAAAGATGTAAGAAAAAGGATGCTGTGAACAGCCATTCCCGGAAACATGATATCCGGGAAACGGCTGCTGCACAGACAGAACGGAAGCGGAATCCGATTGATTTAACACTTCCTTTCTCTTCCCTCGCGGCCGTAATTGTTTTTATCCCATCCTTTTCTTGTTACGGGCGCGGGATGTATCCGGATTCCGATTCTTGAAAAAAAGACCTCTTTTGAGGTCTTTTTTCGTAAGTAAATAAAACAGGAGCAATGAGAAGGGGCTCTAATGATGGTATAATAAAAGAAAAGCTATGCCGGCAAGGAGGGAGATTATGTTTATTTCAGGAATGACTGTGGAAAATTACAGGACGTTTCAAAATGTAAGTTTTCATTTCGACAGCCAGGTCAATTATATTGTAGGGGACAATAATATAGGGAAGAGTAATTTCCTGAGCCTTCTGAAATCGGCTACGCACGGATATGGATTCAAGGAAGCAGATTTTCTGGATCCGGATCTTCCGATACGGGTTACCTTTGATTTGACGACAAAAGACGAAGGCGGCAATGATTCCATCCGGATCGAGCTTAAACAGTCTGTCCGGGAAATTGTGCCGCGTCTTTACAATATGGATACAGGGGAAACGCTTCCTCTTGAATACATGCGCTGCCTTTTCTGCCTGGATTTTGCTCTCTCTGAAATTCCTAAAAATATGCTGGATGACAATCTGGCCGGCAGGACGATCAGCATCTTCTACGAATATCTTTCCTATGGCCCGGAGGCTGTGGAAGAAGTGGAACGCATGATGAACGAAAGAGGTTTTTCCATTTCCCTTCCAAAAGATGATCCTCATAAGGCCGCGCTGGTTCTTTTTAGTGAAATTTTCGGTGCGCAGATTTCCGGTACTTCTTATGATTCCACGATGAAGCTGATGATTGCCGTGGGGGTTTCGCTTCTTGTGCTGATGCGGGAAAAACGGGAAAGCCGTGCGATTTCTTTTGAGAATATCATCATGACGAAGAATGACGGAACGCGTCTTCTTCCGGTCATTGTGAATATCGATGAACCCGAGCTCCATCTGCATCCATACATCCAGCGTGCTCTTCTGGCATTCTGCCGTTCCATCCTGAATAACAAGGAAAGTTTCTTCTTGAAGCTTGTACAGAACCTTCTTGGTGTGGATGGACTGGATGGGCAGCTCTTTGTCGTCACTCATTCTACGGATGCCCTTATCAATGACTACCGGAAGATTATCCGCATGTACAGGGATGATAAGGAAATGGTACGTGCTGCCTGCGGTTCTTCCTTCCATTTTGACAGTGAAATAGAAAAGCATCTGATCATGCATTTTCCGGAAGTGAAGGAAGCCCTTTACTCCCGCTGCACGATCCTTGTCGAAGGAGAGACGGAATACGGTTCCTTCGGCTATTTTGCAAAGACCCTCGGCGTACAGTTTGATTATCATGGGATCTGCCTCATCAATGCACGGGGAGAAAGTTCCATTTCAAAGATTGCTGAATTGATCCGCCGTTTCCACATACCGGCCGTATGCCTCTATGACAGGGATGTCATGGGATCAAGGCACCATTCTCCGTATGTCTTTTATACAGACTATATTTGTTTTGAAATGGATGTCGTAAAATCCTGCCTGTCACATGGGAAACGAAAGCTTCTTGATGACGTCATCGGGGATATTGAAGAAGCGGGGGATGTCGTAAGCTCTGCGCTGATCAAGAAAGCAGGAGCCAAGCTGGGTGTTCCGAAGGGCTTTTATCCGCCAAAGAAGCTGAAGAATATTAATCCAAGAGATGAGAAAGCGCAGGAGTTCTATTACTTTGCCTGGCTCTATGGGAATAAAGGCGTTATCATAGGGCGCGCTCTGGGGAAGAGGCTGACGGAAAATGAAATTCCGCCTGCTTTTGCAAGAACCATTCATGCGGCTGTCCGTTTTTCTGCCGGTAATAAGGGACAATCCAACGAAAATTAGGAGGTCTTTAGGCAGCTGGATTTTTCTATAATGAAAATTTAACAATTTTGCTATTGAAAAACCGGAGTATACCTTTTAAGATTATAAAGATATCATATTTTGTTGTTTTTAAGGAGGCCGGCATGAACGCGATTTCGCTCAAAGGCCGTTCTGTCCTCGGACTGCAGGATTTTACAGCCGGGGAAATTGAACGGATTCTGGAAGTGGCAGCACAGATGAAAAAAATTGTACTGTCTGATAACAAAAAGCGGGATTTCCTGAAAGGTAAATCCATTGTGACAGTGTTTTCTGAGGCATCAACGAGAACACGCAGTTCTTTCGAGCTTGCCGGTAAATACCTGGGAGCCGATGTTATCAATATTACAAAGAGCGGCAGCTCGATGACGAAAGGTGAAAGCATGCGAGATACATTGCTTACTGTTTCCGCTATGGGAGTAGATGCAGTGATTATTCGTGATTCGTCAGAGGGTGCCGCTCTTTTTGCATCCAAAGTAATGAGCCCCAAGGTCAAGGTGCCTGTTGTCATCAATGCAGGCGATGGCGCGCATGCTCATCCGACGCAGGCGCTGCTCGAACTTTTCACATTAAAGGAAGCAGGCAAGAATATCAAAGGAATGAAGTATGTCATCATTGGCGACATTCTCCACTCCCGCGTTGCGCGAAGCGATATTTACGGGTTTACGAAGCTGGGGGCCGAAGTACATCTCGTGGGCCCGTGCACTTTGGTTCCCAAGGAACTCGAGTCAATGGGGGTCATCGTTGATGACAATCTTGAAGATGCATTAAGGGATGCTGATGCGATCAATATTCTTCGCATCCAGCTTGAAAGAGCCGCGGGCGGATTCATTCCGACAACAAGAGAATATGCACGTCTCTTCGGTATCAACAAGAAGAGACAGGAGCTTTGCAAGAAGGATGTGGCCATCATCCATCCGGGCCCGATGAACCGTGGCATAGAAATCGGATATGATGTGGCTTACGATGAAGCATCCTGGATTCAGGAAGAAGTAAGAAACGGCGTAGCAGTGCGTATGGCATTGGAGTATTTGACACTGACGGAGGGCAAAGACATTGAAGCTGGTCATTAAAAACGGAATCATTGTAAATCCTGCCAGAAAGCAGCATGAAAAAGGCGACATTGTCATAGAAAATGGAAAAATCCTCTCCATTGGCGGGACTGCAGATACAGAAGGCGCAGAAGTTTATGATGCAAATGGCTTGTTTGTCGCACCAGGGCTCATTGATATGCACGTCCATCTCCGTGAACCCGGACAGGAAGCCAAGGAAGATATTCACACAGGCACGCAGGCAGCAGCCGCAGGCGGCATCACGCGTGTCGCAACAATGGCCAACACAAAGCCTGTCATCGATAATGCAGCAGTCTTCAGGGATGTGCTGAGACGCGTCGATGAATGCGGTGTCGTCAAGGTCAGCGTCATCGGTGCTCTTTCTAAAAATCTGGAAGGGAAGCAGCTCTCTGAAATGGGAGACATGGCAGCCGAAGGCGCAGCCGCTTTCTCTGATGACGGCCATTATGTAGAAAGCGCAAACTTCATGCGAAGGGCTATGGAATATGCAGACATGCTGCACAAGATGGTTATCGACCACGCAGAAGATGCAACCATGTGCTCCGGCGGTTTCATGAATGAAGGAAAGGTATCTTATGCAATGGGCATGACCGGAAGACCGGCAGCCGGGGAAGATATCGCAGTAGCAAGAGATCTCCTTCTGTCAGAAATGACGGGATGCCATATCCATATCGCCCACGTCAGCAGTGCAAAGGCAGTGGAACTGATCCGCGAGGCCAAGGCGAAGCATGTGAACTGCACCACGGAAGTCACATCCCAGCATCTCTACTTTACAGATGAATGGCTGAAGAATTATGAGTCTTCCTTCAAGATGGCACCGCCAATCCGCACGGAAGACGACAGGCAGGCTCTGATTGAAGGATTGAAGGATGGCACAATCGATGCCATCATTACCGATCATGCGCCGCACTGCAACGAAGAAAAGGATGTTCCTTTCAACTGTGCGCCTAACGGCATTGCAGGGCTGGAAACGTCTCTTGCTTCTGCACTGACGGTTCTTTGCCACAACAACGGATTTACGATTGACCGCCTTATTGAACTCATGAGCGTCAATCCGGCACGTCTCCTTGGCGTAGAAGGAGGAGTTCTTGAAGAAGGAGCTGCTGCCGATATTGTCGTCATCGATCCGGACAAGGAATGGACAGTTCATGGAAATGAACTTTATACGAAATCACTTTTCACGCCTTATGAAGGACTGACTTTGAAGGGCAGGGCTGTGCTTACAGTCGTAGATGGAGAGATTGTCATGAAGGAAGGGAAGGTACTGAAATGAAAGGCCTCTTGGTTTTAGAAAACGGCGCCCGCTTCGAGGGTGATCTCCTGGGAACAGTAGAAGGAATGGGAGAGCTCGTATTCAATACGGGCATGACAGGATACCAGGAATGCTTCACGGATCCGTCTTATGAAGGACAGATCCTGACGCTGACATATCCGCTGATCGGCAACTACGGTGCAAATGATCTTTTCATGCAGAACAGGAAACCGGCTGCTGCAGGATATGTTCTGGATCAGATCGCAGAGCATCCGAGCAACTGGGAATGCAAGGAAAAGATTACGGATTTCATTGAAAGATACCATGTGCCATGCCTCTACAACGTAGATACAAGAGCGGTTACAAGAATGGTCCGCACACAGGGTGTCATGAAAGCTGTCATCGTTTCTGCCGACAGAGGCGAAGATTTCATTCAGGAAGCTCTGGCAAAACCGATGCACAAGAATCAGGTTGAAAGAGTAACGACCGCTTATCCATATACATACGGGGACGGCAAGTACCAGGTATCCCTTCTTGACTGCGGACTGAAGAAGAATATTCTTGTCAGTCTGGCGGCCAATGACTGCACAGTGCATGTATTCCCGGCCCACACAACAGCTGAGGAACTTCTCGCATCCGATCCGGACGGAATTTTCCTTTCGCCGGGGCCAGGAGATCCGCAGGACGTGCCATATGTCGTTGAAACAGTTAAGAAACTGATCGGAAAGAAGCCGATTTTCGGTATCTGCCTGGGAATCCAGATGCTCTCCACAGCCTTAGGCGCTCATACCTTTAAGCTGCCTTTCGGACACAGGGGATCCAACCACCCGGTCAAGGACCTCAGAACCGGCCGCGTATATATCACGAGCCAGAACCATGGTTATGCAGTTTCCGATGAAGGACTGCCCGATTGCATTGAAGTCACACACAGAAGCGTCAACGACGGAACCATTGAAGGCATCCGCCATAAGACACTTCCGATTCAGGCAGTGCAGTATCATCCAGAAGCTTCACCCGGACCGAAGGATAACTTCTATCTCTTTGCTGAATTTACGAAGGCCATGGAGGAGTTCAAAAATGATAAATAAAGATGTGAAAAAAGTTCTCGTCATTGGCTCTGGTCCTATTGTCATCGGACAGGCTGCAGAGTTTGACTATGCAGGTACACAGGCCTGCCGCTCCCTTAGAGAAGAAGGCGTGGAAGTCGTTCTTGTCAACAGCAATCCATCCACAATCATGACCGATGTAGATATCGCTGACCGTGTATATATCGAACCGATTACGCTCCCATTCGTAACGGAAGTCATCAAGAAAGAACGTCCGGATGCCCTTCTTGCCACACTTGGCGGACAGGTCGGTCTCAACATGGCTGTTGAGCTTGCTGATGCAGGTGTGCTGGACAAGTATAATGTAAAGCTTCTCGGTTCTTCCCTCCATGCAATCAAGCATGCAGAAGACAGAGAACTCTTTAAGGAAGCTATGGAAGAAATCCATCAGCCGGTTCCTGAATCAGAAATTTTCGAAGACCTGGAACCTGCTGTCGCTTTCGCAGATAAGATCGGATATCCGGTCATCATCCGTCCTGCTTATACCCTGGGCGGCACTGGAGGCGGCATTGCGCATGACCGCTACGAAATGGAAGAAATTGCCAACCGCGGTATTAAGCTTTCTCCAATCAGCCAGATTCTGGTTGAACGCAGCATCGCCGGCTGGAAAGAAGTAGAATTCGAAGTCATGAGAGACGGCGCCGATAACTGCATTATCGTCTGCGCTATGGAAAATATCGACCCGGTCGGTGTTCATACCGGCGATTCCATCGTCGTTGCTCCTACGCAGACTCTGACAGACCAGCAGTACCAGATGCTCCGTACAGCTTCCCTTGATATCATCCGCTACCTCCGCATCGAAGGCGGCTGCAATGTGCAGTACGGCCTTGATACCAAGACGAATCAGTACTACGTTATCGAAGTCAATCCGCGTGTCAGTCGTTCATCGGCTCTGGCATCGAAAGCAACCGGATATCCGATTGCCAAGGTAGCAGCAAAGATTGCCCTTGGCATGCATCTTGATGAAATTACCAATGCTATTACAGGGAATACAAAAGCATGTTTTGAACCATCCATCGACTATGTTGTATGCAAATTCCCAAGATGGCCGTTTGAAAAGTTCACGCTTGCTGACCGTGAAATTGGAACACAGATGAAGGCAACCGGCGAAGTCATGGCACTCGACCGTACACTGGAAGGGGCTCTCCTTAAAGCACTCCGTTCCCTGGAAGTCGGAGGCGGCTACCTGCACCTGGATAAGCTTGACGGGCAGTCCCTCTATGATATCCGCTGCCTATTGAGACGCATTGACAATGAAAGAATCTTTGTCGTCGCTGAAGCACTCAGAAGAGGCATTGAACCTGAAGAAATCAACCGTATTACAAGAATCGACCTCTTCTTCATCTACAAGATCCAAAACATCATCATGATGGAACGCCGCCTCATGAAAGAAGGACTGACGGTCGAATCCCTCAGGGCTGCCAAGAGAATCCAGATGCCTGATGAAGCGATTGCGCATTTCTGCGAGGTCACTCCCAAGGAAGTGGAAAACTTCAAGAGAAAGGCCAACGTGCATCCGGACTTCAAGATGGTCGATACCTGCGCTGCTGAATTTGAAGCGCATACGCCATATTACTACTCTACCTACGGTGCAGAAGACGAAGTAAAACCGCAGGGGAAGGGTTCCGTTGTCGTATTCGGCTCTGGTCCGATCCGCATCGGGCAGGGCATCGAATTTGACTACTGCTCTGTCCATGCTTCCTGGGCTCTCAGGAAAGCAGGAAAGAAATCCATCGTCATCAACAACAACCCGGAAACCGTTTCGACCGACTTTGATACGTCCGATTCCCTGTACTTTGAACCACTGACAGAACAGGACGTCATGGAAATCATCGATAAGGAAAAACCGGAAGGCGTCATCTGCCAGTTCGGCGGACAGACTGCCATCAACCTGGCAACACCGATGGCAAAACGAGGTATCCGCATTATCGGTTCCTCCAATGAATCCATCGATATGGCAGAAGACCGTGAACGCTTCGACACATTGATGGGCCAGCTTGGCATTGCACGCCCGAAGGGCTGCCTTGTTGAAAGTGTTGAAGAAGCTATGGCAAAGACAGAGGAGCTTGATTATCCGCTGATTGTCCGCCCAAGCTATGTCCTTGGCGGAAGAGCCATGCAGATCGTTTATGATCAGGCTGAACTGAAACAGTACCTGAAGGAAGCCGTTGTCGCATCTCATGAGCATCCAGTCCTGATCGACCAGTACATGGTCGGCCGTGAAGTGGAAGTCGATGCTATTTCCGACGGCGTCGATGTCTGCATCCCGGGCATCATGGAGCAGATTGAACGTTCCGGCGTTCATTCCGGCGACTCCATTGCTGTTTATCCTCCGCAGCATCTCTCTCAGGAAATCATTGAAACGCTGACCGATTACACAGGAAGAATTGCAAGAGCCATGAACGTCAAGGGCCTCGTCAATATCCAGTTCATCGTAGTCAGTGGCAAGGTCTATGTCATTGAAGTCAATCCGAGAGCCAGCCGTACGGTTCCATTCATGAGCAAAATTACCGGTATCAATATGGTTGAATATGCAACAAGAGTCGCTCTTGGTGAATCCCTGAAGGATACAGGACTTCCGCTCGGACTTGTACCGGACAAAGGCTATGTAGCCGTTAAAGCACCGGTATTCTCATTCTCTAAACTGGGACTTGTTGAAATCAAGCTCGGGCCGGAAATGAAATCCACCGGCGAAGTCATGGGCATCGGACACACCTATCAAGAAGCGCTTTACAAAGCAGTCGTTGCTGCGCATCTTACCGTTCCATCTCATGGCAATGTCCTGATTACCGTCAGCGACCGCGATAAGCCCGAAACGGCTGAACTTGCCCGCGGGTTCGTCAACCTTGGATATCATCTGATCTGTACATCCGGTACAGGTTCCTATTTCCAGAACCTTGGAATTCCGGTTGAAATCATCAAGAAAATCCATGAAAAGGGTGAAAACTGCGAAAAGTATCTGAAACGTGGCAAAGTCGACATGGTACTCAATACGATTTCCTATGGAAGCCAGATCGAACAGGAAGGCTATGACCTCCGCCGCATTGCGGTCGAACTCGCTATCCCGTGTATTACGTCTCTGGATACAGCCAAGGAAGTACTGCGCGTCATGGCATCGACCGGAGATGATTATCACGTGGAAGCCATTCAGGATTATGTGAAGGAGAACTGAAAAAGTATGGCAGGTTATGTAGAAAAAGGAATTATCCGGCTTCATAAGAAAATTGCTAAGGACATCTGGCAGATGCAGATTGAACTTCCGCTGACAGCCAGAGAAGCAAAGCCAGGACAGTTCATCCATATGAAAGTCAATGATCCGCGTTACCTTTTGAGGCGTCCGATTTCCATTGCGGGAACGGATCCTGAAAAGGGACTTGTTGAAATCATTTACCGTATCGTCGGAAAAGGAACAGAAGCCATGTCCCATCTGAAAGAAGGGGATGTCGTAGACAGCTTAGGGCCTCTTGGTACATCCTTTTCCATGGATAAGGATCATATCGTAGGCATTGGCGGCGGCATTGGAATCGCGCCAATCCTTTTCATGGCAAGAGAGGCAAGACCTGGACAGATGACTGTCGTTATAGGAGGCAGGAATAAAGAAGAAGTATTCTGGAAGGATTTATTCCCCGATACGGTCAGGAAAATGGTCGTAACGACGGATGATGGATCTTATGGAATCAAAGGATTTTCCGTTTCCGTGCTTCCGCAGATGTTTGCAGAAGAAAAGGTCGACGAAGCCTGCGTATGCGGACCGGCCATCATGATGAAAACTGCTGCAGAGATGGCAAAGGCGGCAAGCGTATACTGCGAAGTCTCCATGGAGAGAAGAATGGGATGCGGCATCGGCACATGCCTTGGCTGCGTTTGCGACAAGAAATCGGGCGAAGGCCATTACAAGGTATGCACTGACGGCCCTGTGTTTAACGCAGAGGAGGTTGTATTATGACAAATCTGTCGGTAAACTACCTGGGAATCCCGATGAAGACACCGCTGATCGGCGCATCCGGGACAGTAGGATTCGGACTTGAAATTGCCGAATACGTCGACATGAATAAGGTCGGCGCCATTTCCGGGAAGGGCCTTGCACCGACTCCCTGGAAGGGAAATGAAGGCATACGTGTTGCCGAGACGGAATCAGGCATGCTGAATGCGATTGGATTGGAAAATCCAGGCGTGCCTTACTTTATTGAGCATTACCTTCCGAAGGTTAAAAAGCTGGGCGTTCCTTTCATCGCCAATATGGTGGGGAAGACGACTGAAGAATATGCAGAATGTGCAAAAATGCTGACAGTAGACGGCGTTGATGCGCTGGAAGTCAATATTTCCTGCCCGAATGTCAAGGAAGGCGGCGTCGCTTTCGGGACAGATCCCAAACAGGCAGCCGCTGTGACAAGAGCCATCAAGGACAGCACGAATCTTCCTGTCATCGTAAAACTGTCACCGAACGTGACCGATATCGTCACGATTGCAAAGGCGGTGGAAGACGCAGGCGCTGATTCCCTGTCCCTTGTCAATACGCTTTTAGGACTTGCCATTGATGTCAGGACAAGACGCCCGATTCTTGGAAATATAACAGGCGGATTCTCCGGGCCTGCCATCAAGCCGATTGCGCTCCGCATGGTATGGCAGGTGGCAAAGGCCGTCAATATTCCGGTATCCGGATTAGGCGGCATCATGACCGGTATCGATGCCATTGAGTTTATGATGGCAGGTGCAGATACGGTTCAGATTGGCACAGCCAATATCATTGATCCTAATGCGATGGAACGTATTGCTGATGAAATGGATGAATGGTGCGATAAAAACGGTGTCAAAGATATCCGGGAAATCGTTGGTACGCTGAAAGCCTAATAGAAATCCAACACAAAAAGGACTGCTCATTTGAGCAGTCCTTTTCAAATGCTTATTAAGAATGATGGGGCAGCGTTATTTTTTAGCGCCGTTGAAGTTGTTGTCGTCATCCCACCATACGATACCCCTCTGGTTCTTGAGTACTTTCTTGTGGAAAATCGGAAGCTTGATGCCTTTTGCAAGCTGTTCTTCATAATCCTTCAGGCATGTACGGACCTGCGGGAATAAGAGGAGAATAGCTGTAACGTTTGTCAAAACCATGAATGCCATGAAGAGGTCAGCCAGATTCCAGACGAGCGGAAGATCGGCAATGGAACCCCAGAAAATCATGACAGCAATCAGTACGCGGAAAAGATTCAGCGGCCATTTTTTATGAGTCAGATGGCCGATATTGATTTCACCGTAGTAGTAGTTGCCAATAAGAGAGGTGAATGCAAAGAGGAAGATCAGGATAGAAACAGCTTTTGGAGCCATAGGGCCAAAGTACTGCGCCAGATCCCACTGTATCAGTTCGATACCGGTCAGTCCGGTAGATGCATAATCACCAGTTAAAAGAACAATGAATGCAGATGCAGAGCAGATGAAGAGTGTATCGACATATACGCCGAATGCCTGAATCAGGCCCTGTACAACAGGATGGTTGGCATCAGCTGTTGCAGCTGCGTTTGGAACGGAACCTTCGCCGGCTTCATTGGAGAAGAGGCCTCTCTTGAAGCCAGTCAGGACAGCAGCACCCATGCCGCCGCCAAATGCAGCCTGCCAGTCAAATGCATCTCTGAAAATGATGTAGAAAACATGCGGCATATCCGTGATGTTGTAAATCATGATGCCAAGAGCGATAACGATGTAAAGGCCTGCCATGATCGGAACCATCCATTCAGTGACGCGGGCAATGCGTCCCATGCCGCCGCAGATGACAAGCATGGCAAGAACTGTAACAACAGCTCCGACGATCATACGGTCAGCACCGAGCGCATGGTTCAGTGCAAGGGAAATGGTATTGGACTGGACGGAGTTGTAAATCATGCCGTAAGTAACGGAAATGAGAATGGCAAAGATAGCTGCCCAGAGTTTGTGACCCAAACCGTTTTTCAAGTAGTAAGCAGGACCGCCTCTGAAACCGTTTCCGTCTTCACGCGGAACTTTGTAAATCTGAGCCAGAGTACTTTCTACAAATCCTGTGGCAGAGCCAATGACGGCAATGAACCACATCCAGAAAATAGCTCCAGGGCCGCCAGATACGATAGCAATTGCAATGCCGGCAATGTTGCCTACGCCGACGCGGGATGCTGTACTGACGCAGAACGCCTGAAAAGGAGAAATTTCATTTCCTTCAGTTTTTGTGCCGGCCGTATTTGCAATCAGTTTGAACATCGTGCCGAAATAGCGAAGCTGTACTGCTTTTGTGCGGACCGTAAAGTACACACCTGCGCCTACCAAAAGGATAATAATGACTGACGACCACAGGACGCCGTTGATTGATGAGACAATGTCGTTTAATGACTCCATACCATACTCCTCTTCTTCTTTTAATACAATATATATGTACAAATTCAATTCATTATATAATGTTTTGCCGCTTTGTACAACATCATGAATATAAATTTATCATGACGGGAGGATTAGAAAAGTTAAGGAAAGCCCGTCGAAGCACAAAGATACGGGGCGAAAGGAATGGATGCATAAAAGGAGAGAGGCTTTCCTGATATATGTGTACGTGTGGGATGGACACTCGTCTGGATGAGGGATTAAAAACATGCGGTAATTTGGGATGCCGTTGTATATTTCATTCATTTTAAAACATTTCAAACCACGATGAGTTTTTCTGGAATCGTGCGGTGAAGAATGAACGAAATCGGAAGATTTCGCATTTATAAAACAAGGGGGTTCAGGCGTATTTTTACAAATTTGGCGAAAAATGGTAAAATACAGAAGTTCGTGGAGGTGATAGATGTGCGTGACTTATATAAATGGAGCTGTGCTGCTGTTTTGTGGCTCATGACTTCCATGGCTGTTTCCGCGGAAACGCTGACAGCAGGTATGAGTGGAAGCGCGGTTACTGATCTGCAAAATGCACTTGTCCAGGCGGGCTATTTAGCCAGAACCGTAGATGGAGACTACGGCTCGACGACAAAGGAAGCTGTATTCCTTTTTCAGAAGGATCATGGGCTTTCAGCGACAGGGATGGCAGATGATGCGACCATTGCATCCATCCGAAGAAATGAGAACTCCGGCTACCGGAATGGAGGCGGAGTTGTGTATGCATCAGGCAACAGGGGAGATGTCATCATTGATATGCAGCTGAGTCTACAGAAAGCCGGCTATTTGAAAGGCGGCATTGATGGTGTCTACGGGCAGGATACGGAAAAAGCTGTCAGGGCTTACCAGAAGGATCATGGATTTCCTGTATCCGGCGTAATTGATGAGATGACATACAATTCTCTTAAAGGGAAAAGCAGTCAGGAAAGCGCCCCGGCCAGGTCAAACCGCTCATCCCGCTTGTATGGAATCGGAGACAGCGGAGACCGGGTGCTCGATATCCAGAATAAGCTGAAGAAGCTTGGTTATCTTGACGGAACGGTTGACGGTATTTACGGCGGTCTTACTGCCAATGCAGTGAAATCTTTCCAGGGAGATCAGGGAATTTCCGAGACAGGGGAAATCGATGAAGGGACGCTGGATGCTCTTTCTCAGGCCTACGCTGACAGGCCGGGGGATTTCTCTCTTGCTTTGGGCGACTCGGGAAAGAAAGTCATTCTTCTTCAAAACAAGCTCCTTCTGCATGGATACAATCCCGGAACAGCTGACGGCGTTTACGGGCAGAGCACGGCTGATGCAGTAAAAGCTTTCCAGGCCGAGCAGAATCTGGCAAGGACAGGGAGCGTAGACAGCAATGTCTGGAAAAGACTGGATGATCCGCCCCGCTTTACCGGGAACTATATCAAGGTGTTCCATATGGAAGCGACAGCTTATACACCAAATGACGGGAGCGGAAGCGGGCATACGGCCCTTGGCGGTTATGCAGGCAAAGGGCATGCTGCTGTCGATCCTAATGTGATCCCGCTTGGAAGTATCGTTTTCATTGAAGGATACGGCTACGCTATATGTGATGATATCGGCGGCGCCATTCATGGCATGATTATTGATGTCGGAGTTGACACACTGGATCAGGCATATGCGTGGGGGACAAAACCGCGCGTAACAGTCTATCTCATAAAATAAAAGAAGGCAGGTGGTCTTATGGCCGCCTGCTTTTACTTTTTTGCCAATACACAGGAAAGTTTTTATGAACTGTATTTTTCAGGACGATTTTTTCTTATGTATACGCTGTTTTCCTTGCCATGAGATGTGTCATTTGCTAAAATAAAACTCATGGGTTTTATTAAATTTTTTATTTGAACACAAAAGCTCCGGGAAATTCTTTTCCGGTATTTTGCATTTCATTTTGTTGCAGTTCAGGAGGTTGTATGGCAGAGTTGACAGCCGTCATTTTGGCAGCCGGTCAGGGAACCCGTATGAAATCCGCTTATCCCAAGGTACTTCACCGTGTGTGCGGCGTACCGATGGCTGAGCAGGTCATCCGTGTTGTCAGACAGGGCGGATTTGAAAAGTGTGTCGTAATCACAGGTTTTAAGGAAAAACTTGTAAGAGAATGCCTGGAAGATAAAAAAGTCGTATTTGTACATCAGGAAGAACAGCTCGGAACAGGCCATGCCGTCATGCAGGCGCTGCCTGAATTCAAGGATGATCCGGAAGGATATGTCCTTGTCGTCTGCGGAGACACTCCGCTTCTTCGCGCTGAAACAATCAGGGATCTGACGGATACATGCATTTCCAATGGAGCATCCGCTGCGGTTCTGACAGCCGTTCTGGATAATCCGTTCGGATACGGAAGAGTTCTCCGTGATGGAAAAGGAAATATGACATGCATCGTAGAGCAGAAGGACGGAACGCCTGAGCAGCTTTCCGTTCATGAAATCAATACGGGGACCTATGTGTTCCGCGCAAAGGATCTCATTGATGCTTTGGGACGTATTGACAACAAAAACGCGCAGGGCGAGTATTACCTGACCGACGTGTTTGGCATCATGATCCGCGATGGAAAGAAAGTCATTCCGAAGATCTGCGATAATCCTGAAGAAACCGAAGGCGTCAATTCACGCATTCAGCTTGCCGAGGCAGACAGGATTCTCCGCCTCCGCAAGGCAGAGGAATTGATGGCTGAAGGCGTCAGCATTATAAATCCGGAGAATACATACATCGGACAGGATGTAAAAGTGGGTAGAGACACCATCCTTTATCCGGGTACGATCCTTGAAGGAAGTACCGTGATTGGGGAAGGATGCGTCATTGGTCCCGATACCCAGCTGACAGATGTCACCTGCGGCGATTTTACTCATCTGAACCGCGTTTATGCACATGAATGCAAAATCGGCTCGTATAATGAAATCGGACCTTTCGTTCATCTTCGTCCGAATACCGACCTTCATGATCACATAAAGATCGGAAACTTCGTAGAAGTGAAGAATTCTACCGTTGGAAATGGGACAAAGCTTCCGCATCTCATTTACTGCGGTGATTCAGATCTCGGCGAAAATGTGAATTTCGGCTGCGGCACCGTTACCGTCAACTTCGATGGCAAGGAAAAACACCGCTGCAAAATTGATGATCACGCTTTCATCGGATGCAATACAAACCTTGTTGCTCCCGTTCATATCGGAGAACGCGCCTTTACGGCAGCAGGGTCTACCATAACAAAAGATGTTCCTGCCAATGCGCTTTCTGTTGCCCGTGCAAAGCAGAGAAATATCGAAGACTGGGTCAAGGATGACACTTACAAAGATTAATTCTTTGAAACCTGTGGATTTATGAATCTTTTGTTATGATTAAATTTTAAAAAAGTAATAAAAATTTTCAGATATCCAAGTGAAACTGGTATATAATGAAATGGAATAGTCCGGTTAGGGACAAATCAGCAATTCCATATAAATTTTTAACTTTCATCTATGTGAAAGGAAAGGGAGAATCAGCAAATGGACATGGAAGACACTTCTAAATTGAAGATTTTTACGGGTACCGCGCATCCGGCTCTGGCAAAGGAAATTTCTGACTACATTGGAGTCCCGCTCGGTAAAGCAATCTGCGGCCGCTTCAATAATGGAGAAATACAGGTCATGATTAATGAAAGTGTCCGTGGTAAGGACTGCTTTATCATTCAGCCGACTGGTGCTCCGGTTAATGATAACCTGATGGAAATGCTGATTATGGTTGATGCGCTCAAGAGAGCTTCTGCACGCCACATCACTGTTGTTGTTCCATATTATGGATATGCTCGTCAGGACCGCAAGACAAGAGGCCGTGAACCGATCAGCTCCAAACTGGTTGCCGATCTCATGTCCACTGCCGGCGTAACAAGAGTTGTAACGATGGACCTTCATGCAGGACAGATCCAGGGCTTCTTCAATGTCCCTGTCGATCATCTGATGTCTGCATCTCTTCTGGCAGATTATGTAAAATCCAAGAATCTGGAAAACCTGACCATCGTTTCCCCAGACCTTGGCGGCGTAACAAGAGCCAGAGAACTGGCTGACCGTGTAGGCGCTCCGATCGCCATCATTGAAAAGAGACGTCCGGAACCGGGCGTTGCTAAAGTCATGAACATCATCGGCAACGTAAAAGACAGAAACTGCTTCGTTGTTGATGATATCGTTGACACAGCAGAATCTCTCTGCGAAGGTGCCAAAGCTCTTGCCGAATATGGCGCTAAAGGCGTATATGCTGCAGTCTGCCATCCGGTACTGACAGATCCGGCTACCGAAAGAATCAAGAATTCCAACATCAAGGAACTGATTGTTACAAATTCTCTTCCGATTCCTCCGGAAAAAATCCAGGATAAACTGACGGTTCTTTCCATCGCTCCGCTCCTTGGCGAAGCTATCCTCCGCATTTTCCATGATGCATCCGTCAGCCAGCTCTTCGATAAATAATGAAGATCTTAGCAGGACTCGGAAATCCGGGCAAGGAATATGAACACACCCGCCATAATATGGGGTTTGATGTCATTGATATTCTGGCAAAACGCTGGAATGTTTCTGCATGGAAAGAAACGATGAAGGCGGAAACAGCAGCTGTTGTTGTCAACGGGGAAAAGGTTCTTCTTGTCAAGCCGCTGACCTATATGAATAACAGCGGAGAAGCAGTGGGAGCCATTGCCAATTATTACAAGGTTGGTCTCGATGATATTTATATCATCTGCGATGATCTTGATTTGCCGCCCGGAAAAGTAAGAATTCGCAAAAAAGGCTCCGCAGGAGGCCATAACGGAATCAAATCTCTGATTGCTCATCTGGGAAGCGAAGGATTCACGCGCTTCAGAATCGGCGTGGGTCATCCTCAGGATGGACACACAGTCATAGAGCATGTCCTGGGCCGTCCTTACGGAGACGATATTGCCAAAATCGAAGAGGCAAAGATAAAAACCGCGGATTCCATTGAAACCGCACTGGAAAGCGGCGTGGATCGCGCAATGAACCTCTTTAATCCAAAGAGAAAAGCCTGAATGAAAGCGGCCGCCTGCATGGGCGGCTGTTTTTGATGACTGGGCCAATTGAGCTCTGGAGGTGAAAGAATGAAAGGACACTTAATCGTTCTTGAAGGAATTGATGGAAGCGGGAAAGCAACGCAGTCAGAACTTCTGGAGCAGAATCTGAAAAATCTCGGGAAGGATGTCATGCATATTTCCTTTCCTGATTACGAAAGTGAATCTTCCGCTCTTGTGAAAATGTACCTTCGCGGAGATTTCGGAAAAGATCCGATGGATGTAAATCCGTATGCAGCATCCTTATTCTATGCCGTCGACAGGTTTGCTTCTTTCCGCACCAAGTGGAAAAAGTTTTATGAAAACGGCGGGATTGTCATTGCAGACCGGTACACGACAAGCAATATGGTGCATCAGATGACAAAGTATGATCAGGCAGAGGAAAGGAAGAAATTCCTTCAATGGCTTGAAACGACCGAGTACGGAGAGCTTGAGCTGCCGAAGCCCGATCTGGTCATCCTGCTCGATATCCCTCTTGCCATTTCAGAAAGACTCATCAGGGAAAGGGCGGCGAAAGGCGGCTCCTCAGATATTCATGAGCAGCATCTGGATTATTTGAAGAAATGTCATGCAGCCTATCAGGAGCTGGTTGCTTTGTACGGCTGGAAGAAGATTTCCTGCGTGGAAGAAGAAAAACTTAGAAGCCCTGATGATATCAGCAGCGATGTAAAAGACGCAGTTCTTTCCATGATGGGAAAATAAACGGACAAGGTCTTTTGATTATATGCTGACTATTGCGTTTATACATCGTTCTGCTATAATAAATAAGAATAGATAATCTCTTCAGGGCGGGGTGGAAGTCCCCACCGGTGGTGACAGCCCACGAACCAATTTCGCTTGGTAAGATCTGGTGTGAATCCAGAGCCGACGGTATAGTCCGGATGAAAGAAGAGTGGATAAGATTCTTAGGAATCCACCTCCCTGGAATGAAAGGGAGGTGGATTTTTTGCGTATTGATGAAGATAGAAAGTACATGGCCCGCGCTCTGGAACTGGCAGTCAGAGGAATGGGGCATACGCGCCCGAATCCAATGGTAGGTGCTGTCATTGTCAAAGACGGGCGTGTCATCGGTGAAGGTTGGCATGAACAGTATGGCGGCCCGCATGCAGAAGTGAATGCATTTAATAACTGCACAGAAGATCCGAAGGGGGCGACTTTGTACGTCAGCCTGGAGCCCTGCTCTCACTACGGGAAGACGCCGCCGTGTGCGGATCTCATTATCCAGAAAGACATCGACCGCGTTGTCACGGCAATGGTTGATCCCAATCCGCTCGTAGCAGGAAAGGGAATCAGGAAATTAAGGGATGCGGGCATTTTTGTTACTGTCGGCGTCATGGAAAAAGAAGCAAAAGAGCTCAATGAAGTTTTCATGAAGTACATCCAGAAGCACAAACCTTTTGTCCTTTACAAAGCGGCCATGTCCCTGGATGGAAAAACAGCCTGCCATACCGGTGAATCCAAGTGGATTTCTTCTGAGGATTCACGCGAGGAGGTTCACGTTCTCCGCGGCTGCTATGCAGGAATTATGGCGGGAGCCGGCACTATACTGGCCGATAATCCGCTTTTGACATCCCGCACGGAAGGTATGATCGATCCGGTAAGAATTATCGTAGATGGCAATCTATCCGTTCCTCTCAAGGCAAAGGTATTTCAGGAACCGGGAAAGGCGATCGTCCTTACGACCACCTCGGCCGATGAGACAAAGCGTGATGCCCTGATTAAAAACGGCATTGATGTCATTATTGCAGACGGCGATATCAAGGGAAAGGTAGACCTCTCGGCTGCTATGACAGGACTTGCCTTGAAAGGAATCGACGGCATCCTTCTGGAAGGCGGCGCAACTCTTGCTGCTGATGCATTTGAGGCAGGAATCGTTGATAAGGTAAGGATTTATGCGGCGCCCATCCTGATTGGCGGAAAAGATGCACCGGGCCTCCTTGGAGGAAAAGGCGCAGACACCATACCGGAAGCGGTTAGGCTAAAAAATATTACAACATTGATGTCAGGCTCTGATCTCATCATTGAGGGTTATGTAGATCACAAAGAAGAATCTCCTAAAGAAGAACCTGAGAAATCAGAAGAAGTTCATGACGAACCTGCATCAGATCTCCCTATCGAAAAAGGAGAGGATGAAAAGGGTGAATAAGAATGTTTACCGGGATTGTTGAGGAAATCGGCCATATCAGGCAGATCAAAAGATCCGGACACAGCTGCACGCTGACCATTTCCTGCAGGACTGTACTGGAAGGGACAAAGCTTGGCGACAGTATTGCGGTCAATGGCGCCTGTCTCACCGTTACAAGAATGGATCGGGATTCTTTTGATGCCGACGTTACGCCTGAAACTTTGAGAAGAACATCCTTCTCCATTTGCCGGCCGGGATCTCCGGTTAATCTTGAAAGAGCACTCAGGCTTTGCGACCGCCTGGGCGGACATATCATGCTTGGCCATGTCGATGGACAGGGAAAAATTCTTTCATTCAGGAAACTGGATAATTCCATCGAAGTTGCCATAACATTAGACAAAGCACTGATGAAATATATTGTTGAAAAAGGTTCTGTCGCCATAGACGGCATCAGCCTTACCGTGGCAGAGAGAACAGATAAAGGTTTCACCATTTCTCTTATCCCTCATACGGGAGAGAAAACGATATTGATGGACAAAAAACCAGGGGATCCGGTCAATATCGAATGTGATTATATAGGAAAGTACATCGAGCAGCTCATGAAAGACAAACCGGGCGAGGGGTTGACGCTGGGGATGCTTCAGAGCCTTGGGCATGGAGGAAGTTATGGATTATAAATTTGACAGTATTGAAGAAATCATTGAAGAAATCCGTGCAGGACACATTGTCATCATGCAGGATCCGGAGTCCAGAGAAAATGAAGGCGATTATATTTGCGCCGCAGAATTTGCTACCCCGGAAAATGTGAACCGTATGGCTTCGGAAGCAAAAGGCGTCATCTGCATGCCGATGTCTGAAGAAATTGCCGAGTCCCTGTACCTGGGACCGATGATCCGCCATAATACGGATAATCATCAGACCGCATTCCTGGAATCTATCGATTATAAAGATTCCGGTACGGGAGTTTCCGCGTATGCCCGCTCTATGACAGCGCTTGAAGCGATCAAGGACGGGGCAAAGCCGGAAGATTTCAGAAGACCCGGCCATCTTTTCCCGCTGAAAGCAAGAAAATGGGGCGTTCTTGAACGTCAGGGCCACACGGAAGCAACTGTCGACCTTGCAAGACTTGCAGGATTAAAACCGGCAGGTCTTTGCTGCGAAATCATGAATGATGATGGAACAATGGCAAGAAGGGATGACCTCTTCAAGCTTGCCAGAGAAAAGAATATGAAGATTGGCAATATTCAGGAGCTCATCGAATACAGGAAAAAGCACGAAGTACTGGTAGATGAAGTTTCTCATGCCAAGCTTCCGACAAAGTATGGTGAATTTGAAATTTACGGATTTGTGAATAAGATGAACGGGGAACACCATGTAGCCCTTTCCATGGGCGATGTTTCTGACGGCAAGCCGGTCCTTTGCCGCATTCATTCTGAATGTCTGACAGGAGACTGCTTCGGTTCCCTTCGCTGTGACTGCGGCCAGCAGCTTGTGCAGGCTATGCGCCAGATTGCCCGTGAAGGACGCGGCGTCCTTGTTTACCTTCGTCAGGAAGGAAGAGGAATCGGCCTGATCAACAAGATCAGAGCCTATGCCCTTCAGGATGAAGGATATGATACCGTTGAAGCGAACCTGAAGCTTGGATTTGCGGCTGACCTTCGTGAATACATGACAGGCGCGCAGATTCTTAAGGCATTGGGCGTAAACAGCATCCGTCTTCTGACCAATAACCCGCAGAAAATCGGAGATGTCAGTGAATACGGCATCACCATTGCATCAAGAGAACCAATTGAAATGGCTCCTACCCGCGAAGACGAATTCTATCTGAAAACGAAGCAGGAAAAAATGGGCCATATGTTAAAGCTTGATAAAGATATTGAAGAACCAAAAGAGTAAGCACAGGAGGCATTCAAAGTGAATATTATTTCCGGACTTTTTAATGAAAGTGAAATCAGAGTAGGAATTGTAGCATCCCGTTTCAATGAAGTCATCGTCAGCAAACTGATTGACGGAGCCGTAGACGGACTTAGCCGTCATGGCGTCGATATGGATAAAGTGGATCTGGCATGGGTGCCGGGTGCTTTCGAAATCCCGCTGGCTGCCAAGAAAATGGCTGAATCAGGAAAATATGATGCTGTCATCTGCCTTGGCGCAGTCATCCGCGGAGAAACAGATCATTATGAACATGTAGCAACCGAAGTGACAAAGGGCGTTGCCATGGCATCACTTTCGAGCGGCATTCCTGTTCTCTACGGCGTATTGACCACCGATACGATTGAACAGGCTGTCAACAGGGCAGGGCTCAAGTCCGGCAACAAGGGCTTTGAATGCGCGATGGATGCTCTTGAAATGGCAAGCCTTTTCAAGAAGCTTGGAAAGTAGGAAGGACTTGTCAAAGGGCTGTGACAAAATGTGCAATTCATTTTGCCGCAGCTCCTTTTTGCGTGGTAGAAATTAGATTATATGAAAGGAATATCCTGTATATGGTATAATATTATAATTGATTTAACATAATACAGGAGGATTGCCGTGGATAAGGAGCAGCTCCCGATGGGGAAGAAATATTATACGATTACATATGGATGCCAGATGAATGAATCTGACACGGAACGTATTAACGGACAGCTGGAAGAACTGGGATATCAGCCGGCTGAAGAAATGGAAGACGCAGACATCGTCATCATGAATACATGCAGTGTCCGCCAGAATGCAGAAGAGAAAGTGTATGGGAAAATCGGTGAAATCAAGAAGCTGAAGGACAAGAATCCGAACATGCTCCTGGGAATCGCCGGCTGTATGGCGCAGGAAAACAAAGGCAAGCTGATTGAAAGAATGCCGATCATTGATTTTGTTATCGGACCGTACCATATTCATGATCTGAAAGATATTGTCTCCAAAGAAAATGCACGAGGCGGCCATGTCGTCAAGACAGAAAGAAATCCGCACAGCGTTGAAGATTACAGTGAACTGAAATCTGTCAGAAAGTCCAAGACTTTCGCATGGGTTCCGATCATGCAGGGATGCAATAAGTTCTGTACTTACTGCATCGTTCCCTATGTAAGAGGCCGTGAAATCAGCCGTACGATTGATGACATTTCCAATGAAATCCAGACTCTTGCCGATGAAGGTTACAAGGAAGTTACACTTCTCGGGCAAAATGTCAATTCTTACGGGCTCGATTTCAGGAACGGGACTGATTTCGGTGACTTGATCCGTGCCATCGACAAGATTGATGGCATTGAAAGAGTCCGCTACATGACATCCCATCCAAGAGATATGACATTCGATATGATTGATGCCATGGCAGAATCACCGAAGGTTGTCCGTCATATGCATCTTCCCGTCCAGCACGGATCCAATGAAATGCTGAAGAAGATGAACCGCGGATATACGATTGAACATTTCAAGGAACTTCTTTCCTACGTAAGGAGCAAAATGCCTGATATTGTCGTAACGACAGATCTTATTACGGGATTTCCGGGAGAAACGGAAGAAATGCACCAGGAAACGCTGGCTCTCTTGAAGGAAGTTCGTTTCGATTCCGCTTATACATTTATTTATTCTCCAAGAACCGGAACGCCTGCAGCAAGAATGGAAGACCAGATCGATTCCGACACCAAGCACAGACGTCTGCAGGAACTGATGGATGTGGAAAATGAAATCAGTCTTGAACTCAATAAGGAAATGGAAGGAAAGACATATTCCATTATCGTAGAAGGTCCTTCCAAGCAGGATCCGATGAACTGGTACGGAAGAACTTCCGGGAACAAAATGATCTTATTCCCGTACAAGGAAGGAATTTCCGTCGGAGATACGGTTGACGTTAAAGTTGACACAGCGCAGACCTGGGTTCTCAAGGGAGAACTGATCTGAATTCTGTCTTGTCATTTGATCGAGAGGTGATTGAGATTGGCTAAAACGCCATTAATGGATCAATACAAAGAGATAAAAGAGGGGTATAAGGACTGCCTGCTCTTTTACCGTCTGGGTGATTTTTACGAATTGTTTTATGATGACGCGTACACGGCTTCTCATGAACTGGAATTGACCCTGACAGGAAAGAATGCAGGCGCAGAAGGCCGCGTTCCCATGTGCGGCGTGCCGTACCATGCGGCCGAGGTCTATATTTACCGTTTGATTCAAAAAGGGTACAAAGTAGCTATCTGCGAACAGCTTGAAGATCCTAAAAAAGCAAAGGGACTCGTTAAGCGTGATGTCATCCGTGTCATTACGCCGGGAACCATTCTCTTTGAAAATGCCATTGCGGATAAATCCAACAACTATCTGGCCTGCCTTCTTGAGAAAGACAAGAAGATCCATATGGTCCTCTGTGATATTTCAACAGGCGAAAGCTGGTGGGGGATCTGGAATCTTAAAAAGGAGCAGGACGATTTCCTGGATGTCCTTTCTGTATATAATCCGGCAGAACTCGTATGCGGCGTATCAGATGATTTCTACCGCCAGCTGACATCATTCTGCTCATCAAGGCTTGGAAGCTGCCTTGTCACAAGAATGCCTGAAACAGATGAAATGTGCAAGGCACCTGCGATTGCGGAATCGATTGAAGATGAAAATGTACGCATGGCCTTTGGATATCTGGCGGATTATCTGCAAAATGTCATGAGAGACAACCTGCCGGAATTCCATTCCGTACAGCCGATCAGGGAAGATCATACGCTGATTCTTTCCGACCAGTGCATCAGAAATCTTGAAATCACCAGAAATATGAGGGATGGCGGAAGAAGAGGAACGCTTCTTGAGCTTCTTGATCACACGCATACGGCGATGGGGGCAAGACTTTTGCGGCGCTGGCTTGAAAGGCCTCTGGTGGATGTGAATGGAATCATCCTTCGTCAGGACGGGATTGAAGAACTTACGAATCATGCCATGGAATTAACACAGCTCGAAGAGCTGCTTTCGCAAGTCTTTGACTTTGAAAGAATCCTTGGACGTATCGAAGCCAATGTTACATCACCGAAGGATTTGCTGGCACTCAAAGCAACGCTCAAGATTGTGCCGCAGATCAAGAATCTCCTTTCATCTTCCAGTTCAGTCATCCTGAAAAAGCTGAACGGGCAGATGAAAGTGCATGAAGCCGTTTTTGACCTTCTGGATCGTGCGATGAATGAAAATGGCACAGGAAATATCAAGGATGGCAAATACATAAAAAAAGGATTTTCCGAAGAGCTTGACGAAATCCGCTCTTTGTCGGAAGACAGCCAGGAATATATAGCAAAGCTGGAAGAAGAGGAAAAGGAGAAGACGGGCATCAAGCTGAAGATCGGATTCAATAATGTCTTTGGTTATTACTTTGAAATCTCCAATGCCAATAAGATTCCTGTTCCTGAGTATTATGTGAGAAAACAGACGCTGGTCAATGCGGAAAGATACATTACCCCCGAGCTGAAGGAATTCGAGGCTAAAGCGCTCTCCGCCAAGGAAAAGACCGAAGAGCTCGAACTTAAGATCTACCAGATGGTCAAAGCGGAAATACGCCCGGAAATCCCGGATATGCAGAGAACGGCTTCTGCTCTGGCGGGGATTGACTGCATAGCAAGCCTTGCAAGGGCAGCCCTGAAAGACCGCTATGTAAGACCGCAGATCCTCCCACAGAAGGAAGGCCGCATTTCGATTTCCGATGGAAGGCATCCGATGGTCGAACATGCCCTCAATCATGAAATGTTTGTGCCAAACGATACGGAACTGAATCATGATAATCAGGAAATCCTGGTTATCACAGGGCCTAACATGGCAGGTAAGTCGACATACATGCGTCAGGTTGCTGTTTTGACGATTATGGCGCAGATCGGATCCTTCATACCGGCTAAAAGCGGCATGTTTTCTCCTGTCGACCGCATATTCACAAGAATCGGAGCCACGGATGACATATCGACCGGTCAGAGTACGTTCATGGTGGAAATGCAGGAGGTATCGCACATTCTCCGCAATGCCACCAGGAACAGCCTGATTCTTCTTGATGAAATCGGGAGAGGCACGAGCACATATGACGGCATGAGTATTGCAAGAGCCGTTGTCGAATACATTGATAAAAAGATTCATGGCTTTACTTTGTTTGCCACACACTATCATGAGTTGTCAGATATGGCAGATGGCAGCAGCAAGATCAAGAATTATACGGTAACAGTGAAGGAACGCGGGAAGGATGTCGTATTTCTCCGCCGCATTGTTCCAGGCTGTGCAGACAGAAGCTACGGAATCCATGTAGCAAGACTTGCCGGGCTTCCTGAATCTCTCCTGAAAAGAGCAGACGATATTCTTGAAGGACTGGAGGAATCGGATGGTAAAGGGTACCATGCGCCTTCTGCTCCTTCTAATGAAGCAAGAGAAACCGGCCTTGATCTTTTTGCATCGCCCATCATCAATGAACTGGCAGACCTTGATGTCATGAGCAAGACACCGATTGAAGCCATGGAGATTTTATTCCGACTGAGTAAGGAAGCAAAGGAGAGCCGATAATGGGATTAATTCATGTTCTTGATGAAGTTACGGCGAATCAGATTGCTGCAGGAGAAGTCGTCGAGCGTCCGGTCAATGCTGTCAAAGAGCTTGTGGAAAATTCTGTCGATGCAGGCGCTCATGAAGTGGAAATAGAAATTGCAGACGGCGGGATGACCTACATTCGTGTGACGGATAACGGTTCTGGAATGACTGCAGAAGATGCCAAGATGTCCATTATCCGCCACGCCACTAGCAAGATTTCCAATGTGGATAACATTTATCACATCGCCTCCCTGGGATTCCGCGGGGAAGCACTTCCAAGCATTATGTCCGTTTCAAGGTCATCCATCACGACAAGAAGACCGGAAGATGTTGAAGGAACGGTCATTGATATCAAGGGCGGCGTTGTTGAGGACGTGCGTGCCGCCGGAACGCCAGCCGGCACAACGGTTGAGGTCAGGGAGCTTTTCTATAACGTTCCGGCGAGGAAGAAATTCCTGAAATCAGAAAGAACGGAATCGGCTAGAATCAATACGATGGTGGGAAAACTGGCCCTTGCCAATCCGGATGTGGCTTTCCGCCTGATCAATAATGGAAGGGTTGTCATTGAAACACCGGGAAACGGAAGACTTCTTGACGTAGTCTCTGCTTTATATGGTGTAAAGACAGCCGGTGAAATGCTTGAAGTCAAAGAAGAAGGGGAAAATATCTTCCTTAACGGACTGATTTCAAAACCATCACTCTTAAAGAGCAGCCGCCAGTTCCAGACGCTGATCATCAACCGGAGAGTCATTGAAAGTTCTGTCATTTCAAAAGCTGTGGACAATGCATACCATTCACTTCTTCCGAAGAATGGCTATCCGCTTCTTGTTCTTTCCTTTGATGTGCCGCCGGAAAGTATCGACGTCAATGTGCATCCTCAGAAAAGGGAAATCAAGTTTTCTGATGAACAAATGGCATTCCGCACGGTGTACCATGCCGTTTTAAGGACGCTCACATCCCAGTCGGATGCAGACAGCATTGCCCGTGAGATGATCAAGGATCCGGGCCATCAAGTTCTTGGTGAAATGGATGTAAATCCGGTCAATGTGAAAGTGGAAGAACAGAAACCGCTGCACGATATCGGGCTTGCTATGGAGCCGGGAGAGGCAAAGGCTCCCTCTGTCCCTGATTCATGGAGAGCGCATCTTGAAGAATACAGCCAGCAGCAGAAAGGATCTTCATCTTCCGGCGCTGGAAAAAGCTCTGAAACGATGCGGGAGACATTCCAGCCATCAGTAGGAAGCCGTGAAATCCTGTCGGATAAGCCATTCTTCAAGAGAGAAGATCAGGAAGATCATCAGGAATTGAAGGATCAGAAAACAATTTCTGAAGGCGTCTTATTTGAATCAGAAAAAGAAGAAGCAGAAACGGTTATCCCTTTAGGACAGGTGGCAGACTGCTTCATTCTCTGCCAGCATGGGAAGGATCTTTTCATCATTGACCAGCATGCAGCGCATGAACGCGTTCGTTATGATAAGCTTGCAGAAAGAGCGGAAGGAATTCCTGTCCAGAAACTCCTGATTCCTCATCTGATCCATGTGGAGCCGGATGATATTCTGATTTTGCAGGATCATGAAAAAGAACTGGTCAAGCTGGGCATTACATTTGAGCAGGCGGGTCCTGATGTCATACGCGTGACCGGAGCACCGGAAGATTTTGCCGATGATGAACTCCTTCGCGTCGTAAGGGATATTTTAGTTGCCTATCACGATGAAGATATGGTTTCACCTGAAACGCTCCGCCACCGCATGATGGCCTATGCCGCATGCCGCGGCGCTATCAAGAGGGGAGACCCCTTGAATATCCGCCAGATGAAGGAACTGATTACAGATCTCTTCCACACGTCCCGCCCGTTTGTATGTCCGCATGGGAGACCGACGATTGTAAGATTCACACCTGAAGAACTGGGAAGGCTGTTCAAAAGGCCATGAAGATTGCTGCAACAACGATCTCGGATGCTCCGGGACTGATCAGAGAAAAGGCAAAAGAGCGTGCAAAAGCTTTGGATATCCCTTACCTTGAGAGGGAAGACAAGCTTGAAGAGATGGCAGAGAAGTACAAGGCAGAAGGTTTTCTGATTTATGGCAGGCGCCTTCCTTCCTTTAAGACGAAAGACGGGGAATACCATTTTCATTTAGGAACATCCGTCCTTCGGACGCGCCAGATCCTTGCGGGAAATGGGGACCGCTTATGCAGACTGCTTCCCAAAGAAGAACCATGCCGCGTCCTTGACTGTACCTTCGGCCATGCGAATGATTCCACGACGATTTCCTGGTTCTTAGGAGACAGGGGGAGCGTCACAGCCTTGGAAAAAAGCACTGCACTCTATGAAATAGGAAGGGCCGGCATAGAATCTTATCGGGATAAAGACACGGCGCTGACGGATGCCGTTCGGAGAATCCATTTAATTCATGCTGATTTTAAGGAATATCTGAAAAATATTCCAGAGAAAAGTTTTGATGTCGTTTACTTTGATCCCATGTTCCGGCATCCTGTGCAGGCCAAAGTCAATGATATGACAGGCTTTCGGGAAGCGGCTGCTTATGACAGGCTCGATGACGAGACGATTCTGCTGGCCATGCGCGCGGCCAGGACGCGTGTGATTGTCAAAGAGCGCCCGTTTTCATTGCTTTTCAAGAAGGTCTTTTTTACAAGGATTGAAGCCAAAAAAGGGCAGACCACGGCATACGGGGTGATTGATTTATCATGAAGGAAAAGCTTATAACCATATTAGGGCCGACCGCTTCCGGTAAATCAGAAGTCGGGATTGAGATTGCAAAAGCTCTGGGGTCTTCCATCATTTCCGGCGATGCATTCCAGGTCTACAAGGAAATGGATATTGGAACAGCCAAGGTGAAAAAAGAAGAAATGCAGGGAATCCCCCATTATCTTGTCGACTGCATCGATCCCAGAGAATCCTATTCCGCTGCTGATTTTCAGGAGAAAGCTTCAGAAATCATAACAAGGGAAAATAAAGAAGGAAGAATCCCTGTCCTTGTAGGAGGAACGGGGCTTTATATCCAGTCACTTCTGGAGGGTTATTCTTTCCTGCCTAAGTCTGATCAGCGGAAAAAGTGGCATGATTTTTATTTGGACAATGGGAAAGAAGGTCTTGAAAGAGAACTTAAGAAAGCCGGCGTCAGGGAAATTCCTGATGATCCGCAGAGAATGCTGAGAAAACTGGAGCTGATTGATGCAGAAGGCAGGGATTTATCTCCGGAAAAGAGCCAATCTCTCATTTATGATGGTCCAGTTATAGGGATTGCTATGGACAGAGCGGTCTTATATGATAGAATAAATAAGCGAGTTTGTCATATGATGCAGGACGGATTATATGATGAAGTTCAAAAACTTCTGGATTCAGGCATTCCGGAAACAGCCCAGTCATTGAAAGCCATTGGTTATAGGGAAATGGTTCAATGCATAAAAGGCGGGCTCTCTATGGAAGAGGCAAAAGCTCTCATCCAGAAAAATACTCGCCATTTCGCGAAACGGCAGATTACATGGTATAAGAGAATGCCGTATATTCACTGGTATGAAAGAAATGAGTTTAACCAGGACACGTGGTGCAAGGAAATCACGGATTATGTCATTTCATATTTTAGAGGAGAATGTGAAGATGGAAGGTAAAATGAATCTGCAGGATACATTTTTAAATGAAGCCAGGAAAGAAAATGCGCCTGTCAGCATTTTTTTGATGAATGGCGTTCAGTTAAAGGGAAAGGTAAAGTCTTTTGACAGCTTTACCGTACTTCTTGTAAGCGAAAATCGTTCGCAGCTGATTTACAAGCATGCTATTTCTACAATACAAAGGATCTGATTGAGTGAAAATGAATGAAAAACTTCAACAGGTGCAGGAAGAAGCGCTCGCTCTTTGTGCGCCTGTTTTTGATGAAATGAAAGAGATTTCCTTATACAATACACAGAAAGTTCTGGAAGCATTCAGGAACCACCACCTCTCTGCTTATCACTTCGCTCCATCCAATGGCTATGGCTATGGAGATCCGGGCCGTGAAGAACTCGAGGAAATCTGGAAAGATATATTCAAGGCAGAAAGCGCCCTGGTCCGTCCGCAGTTTGTTTCAGGCACTCATGCGCTTGCTACTGTTCTCCTTGCGCTCCTCGAACCGGGAGATACGATGGTATCTGCTGTAGGTGCTCCTTATGATACGATGCAGAGTGTCATCGGGATTTCCGGAAACGCACCGGGCAATCTTAAATCCAAGGGCGTTCATTATAAAGAAGTGCCTCTTAAGAACAACACTTACGATCTGGAAGCCATTGCAGATGCTGTTGATGAAAATACAAAACTTGTAGAAATCCAGCGTTCCAGAGGATACATGCTGAGAGATTCGCTTTTCCCTTCCGACATCAGGAAAATCATTGAAACAGTCAAAGCAAAGAATCCAAATGCGATTTGCTTTGTCGATAACTGCTATGGCGAATTTACATGCAAAGAAGAACCGATCGAGCTTGGCGCTGATATCACAGCAGGTTCATTGATTAAAAATGCAGGCGGCGGACTTGCACCGACAGGTGCTTATATCTGCGGAAGAGAAGATCTTGTCGAGCTTTGCTCCTATGTCTGGACAGCTCCCGGACTTGGCGCAGAAATGGGATCCTATGCTGCTTCTTACCGCCCGTTCTTCGAAGGCCTTTTCCTCGCTCCGCATATTACACGTCAGGCAATGATGAGCGCCGAATTCTGCGCTGCCGTATTCAAGGTACTCGGCTTTGACGTCGTTCCTGAACCGGGCCATTTGAGGACGGATCTTATCACAGCCATTACTTTGGGCTCTGAAGAAAATATGTGCAGCTTTGCCGAAGCCGTGCAGAACTGGTCGCCGGTTGATTCGGATGCTGTTCCTGTCCCGGGACCCATGCCCGGATATACGGATCCGATTATTATGGCAGCAGGCACTTTCGTTCAGGGCTCTACGATTGAAATGTCAGCTGACGGCCCTGTAAGACCCCCGTACATCATGTACTTCCAGGGCGGCCTTGTTTTTGAACACACCATGCTTGCCGTAATGGGCGCTGCAGAGAAGATCCTCGCTGCCAGAGGCGGTCTCGAAGATTAATAAATACAAATAAGCTATAAAGGACTGTGAATGGGAATGTCATTCACAGTTTTTTGCGTGGAGGATTTTCATCAAAGAAATTTATATTAACAATCTGAAATACTGGTGCTATAATATGACGTGTTCAAGGGGCTATAGCTCAGTTGGTCAGAGCGCTTCGCTCACATCGAAGAGGTCTCCGGTTCGAACCCAGATAGTCCCACCAGAAGTTCATCTCTGCTTAGCAGATTTCCATAAAAACTCAGGGAATTGGCTCCTGAGAAAATACAGCAAAAGGGCGGAATCCTTTTTGGGGAGAACTGTAAAATGATCTCTTTTTATCTGTCATTTTTCAGTTGCTTTTTACAAACGCATCATATATAATAATGACACGTTACTTGGGGTTATAGCTCAGCTGGTTAGAGCGCTTCGTTGACATCGAAGAGGTCTTTGGTTCGAATCCAAATAGTCCCACCAAAATAGAGCCCGCCATTTGGCGGGTTTTTCTGTATAAATTTTATGAATTTGGAGGCGTTGAAAGGCCATGGATGTCTTTGCCGTTCTGCTTGTAATAACAGCAGGCGCAATGTGGGCTGGATGTGGTCTGGCGGCACAGGATTTCTTTTCCAGGAGCAGCCTTAGTCCGATGGATCTGACCGTGTTCCGCATGTTTTGTGCGGGCGTGATCATGATGGCACTCACGATTGCCAAAGGCAATTTTGTGAAATCCATCCATATCCTGAAGGACCATCCATTTCTTTTAGCAAAGCTTTCCTTTTATGGGATCATCGGGCTGATGCTGATGCACTGGACATACTTTGCATCGATAGAAGCCGGGAATGCAGCGGCCGCAACCGTGATACAATATACCTGTCCTGCCATCGTGATCCTATGGACATCCTTCAGGAGGGGAAGGCTTCCTGGCACGGCAGAAGCCGCTTCCGTCATTCTTGCCATAGGAGGGGTTTTCCTCCTGGTGACGGGCGGGAATCTTGACAGGATCATGGTTCCTGCGGGCTGCATATGGCTGGGGCTTGCATCAGCCGTATTTTTTGCAGTATGCGCTGTGTATCCTAAAAACCTGATGGCTTTTCCCGATGGTTCTTTTGTTTTATCGATTGGTATGTTTTGTGGAGCTGCGGCTGCTTTTGCCGCAGACCCGGTTACCGATATAGGGGCATTTTTCCATAGGGATATCATCATGGATATCTTCTGGATCGTCATTTGCGGAACCGTAGTCGCCTTTACCTGCTATAATGCAGGGCTTCGCCGTCTTACTGAGACAGAGGCTTCCGTAACGGCTACCGTAGAGCCTGCTATATCGGTCATTGCTTCATATTTCCTGTTTAGTGAAATGTTCAATGTATTTCAGGCAGTTGGCATTATTCTTATTCTTGCTGCGATTGCAGCGCCTGGTTCTGAGCATATGTTAAAGAAAAAGTTAGGATTTCAGCATAAATGATGTGGTGTTGGAATGATTTTCTGAGGTGGGAAAAATGAAGCTCTTAGCTGGTTCGTCTTCGCCAATGGCAATTATGATGGTTGTTTCCGCGGGTGTCATGTGGGCAGGAAGCGGTCTTGGCGCACAGAATGTTTATGAAAAGAGTTCCATCAATGCAATGGAACTGACAGCTTTCAGAATGATCATGGCAGGAATCATCCTTTTAGGGATGACCGTTTGGGAAGGAAAATTCAAAAGCAGCATGAAAGCGATGAATGAGCATAAGCTTTTGTGGCTGGATGTCCTGATTTATGCAGTCGTAGGACTGATGCTCATGCATTATACGTACTTTGAAGCAATTGCCTACGGGGATGCGCCTACGGCAACAGTTATCCTTTACAGCTGTCCGGCCATGGTTGTCTGCTATCAGGCAATCAGGGAGCATCATCTGCCGTCAAAGACAAAGATGTTTACCACGTTTCTGGCCGTCTTCGGCACATTCCTTCTTGTGACCGGAGGAAATCCGGCGACACTGAATGTTTCGGTCATCCGTATATTGCTCTCACTCTTGAATGGAGTTATATATTCCTTTGCGTCCATTTACCCGAAGCATCTTTTTCTCAAGATCAACCGTACATTTATACTGGGTGTGGGAATGATTCTGGGCGGTCTTGTGTCCTGGGCGTTTGTCCCGGATATGAATTTGGCAGCTTTTTTCGAGCCTGATATAATCGTAGGTGTCATGTGGATTGTCCTCTTCGGGACAGTAGCCGCATTTCTTCTTTATAATACGGGATTGATGTACCTTTCGCCTGAGCAGGCCCTGATTACGGCAGCAGCTGAGCCTATCGCTTCTGTCCTGATGTCATGGGCATTCTTCCAGATGAGCTTTGATATGATACAGTCTCTGGGAATCATGATGGTTGTCATGGCAATCATTGCGCCTGCTTATACAGGAAAGCATTCGCCATTCCTCAGATTGAGGAAACAGGGGAATACCATATAAATACCGCACTTTCGCACAGGTGCATTTCTATAGATAAATTTTAAAGAATACAGTTTGACAGGAGACAGCATGGATACAAAACACATTAGGAATTTCTCGATTATCGCCCATATTGACCACGGGAAGTCTACGCTGGCAGACCGTTTGATCGAATTGACAGGGACTGTCCAGAAAAGAGATATGGAAGCCCAGATCCTTGATACCATGGAATTGGAGAGGGAAAGAGGCATCACAATCAAGGAACAGTCTGTCCGTTTGATGTACAAGTATGAGGACGGGGAAACCTATGAACTGAATCTGATTGATACCCCAGGGCATGTAGACTTTAACTATGAGGTATCAAGAAGCCTTTCAGCCTGCGAAGGAGCGATCCTCATTATCGATGCAACGCAGGGCGTGCAGGCGCAGACTCTTGCCAATGTATATCTGGCTCTTGATCATAATCTGGAAATTATTCCTGTCATCAATAAGGTAGATCTTCCCAGTGCAGACGTGGAACGCGTCAAGAAGGAAGTGGAAAATATCATCGGAATTGATATGTCTGATGCCATTCCGGTCAGTGCTAAAACAGGACAGAACGTGGAAGAAGTCCTCAAACGCATTGTAGAACAAGTGCCGCCTGAGGATCATTCCAAGGAACCTTTAAGATGTTTGATTTTCGATTCGATTTTTGATTCCTATAAAGGTGCCATCGCCTATGTGCGTGTCAAAGACGGCGAAATCCGTCCGGGCATGAATATCCGCATGATGGCTTCCGGAAAAATCTATACAGTGACTGAAGTAGGATATTTTTCGCCATTCCCAAAGGCTTGTGATGCGCTTTCCTGCGGTTCGGTAGGATATGTGGCAGCAAGCATCAAAAACGTGCAGGACTGCGAAGTCGGCGATACGATCACTACAGAAGAAAATGGCGCCAAGGAAAGCCTTCCAGGTTACCGCAAGGCGCTCCCTATGGTATTCTGCGGATTGTACCCGATCGAAAGCAAAGATTATGACAACTTGAAGGTAGCTTTGGAAAAGCTGCAGCTTAACGATGCGGCTCTGGAGTACGTTCCTGAAACGTCCCAGGCTTTGGGATTTGGTTTCCGCTGCGGTTTCCTCGGACTTCTTCATATGGACGTCGTAGAGGAAAGACTCGAACGTGAATACAATTTAAAACTGATTACGACAGCGCCTTCTGTTATTTACCATGTCCATAAGACAGACGGTACGATGATACCAGTCGACAACCCGGCTGAGCTTCCACCTATGACGAAAATTGATTTCATTGAAGAACCGATTGCTAAAGTGGAAATATTGGTACCGTCTGACATGATCGGCAATGTCATGGAACTGGTGCAGAACCGCCGCGGCGTATATCAGACCATGGAATATCTTGATGAAACAAGAGTCGATCTTCATTATAAAATTCCGCTTTCTGAAATCATTTTCGATTTCTTTGACAAGCTGAAATCGAGCACAAAGGGATATGCATCTCTTGATTATCAGCTTTGCGGATACGAAAAGACAGATGCAGTCAAGCTTGATATCCTCCTGAATGGTGAACTGATTGATGCACTTTCCATTATCGTACACCGCAGCAATGCCGCTTCAAGAGGCAGGACTCTGGCTCAGAAACTGAAGGAAATCATTCCGCGTCAGCAGTTTGAAGTGCCGATCCAGGCAGCGATTGGAAGCAAGATTGTAGCCAGGGAAACAATCAAGGCATACAAGAAGGATGTTCTTGCCAAGTGCTATGGCGGCGATGTCTCCCGTAAGAAGAAACTTCTGGAAAAGCAGAAGGAAGGCAAGAAGAGGATGAAGCAGGTCGGAAGTGTCGAAATTCCTCAGGAAGCTTTCATGGCGGTGCTCAAAGATGACTAAGCCGCTCGGGCTTTACCTGCACATTCCCTTTTGCAGGAGCCGGTGTGCCTATTGTGATTTCTACTCCATCAGCAGAACGCCGGATACAAGGTTCTCTGAAGCTTTGATCCGTGAAATTGAAATGAAAAGTGCAGACTTCAAGGACAGAGTCTGTGACACCATTTACTTTGGCGGCGGAACGCCTTCGACGCTGACCGCCAAGCAGCTTTCGGAAATTATGGAGGCTCTTTACAAGAACTTCCATATTTCCGATCATGCTGAAATTACGATGGAAATGAATCCTTGCGACATGACGGAGGAATACCTGGCAAATGCCCGCCGTCTGGGTATCAATAGGCTTTCTGTCGGTGTGCAGTCACATAATGATTACCTCTTGAAGGTCATAGACAGGAGGCATGATTCGAAGGCCGCAGAAGAAGCTGTAAAGCGCGCCTATCGTCTGGGTTTCCATAATATCAGTATCGATCTCATGTATGAACTTCCCGGGCAGACGCCGCTTGACTTTGAGAAAAGTTTGAAATGGGCTGTCCATCTCCCGATCAATCATCTGTCTGTCTACAGTCTGATCATTGAAAACGGAACAAAGTTCGGTCAGATGGCTGAAAGAGGAATCCTCAAAAGACCAACGGAAGAGGAAAGCTGGGACATGTATCAGATGATGTGCCGCATACTTCCTCACTACGGCCTTGAAAGATATGAGATTTCCAGTTTTGCAAGAAAAGGATACAGATCAAGGCATAATCTGAAGTATTGGGATTTATCCGATTATCTGGGGCTGGGACCTGCAGCATGTTCAAGAATCGGGCACGTAAGAAAAGAAAATAATCCGGGTGTCAGGTTATATGAGAAAGAAGTGTTGTCGGGTAATCTTCCGCCGGAAGAAGTGGAAAATCTTTCAGCAAAAGATGAAATGGAAGAATACTGCTTCCTCCATCTTCGTACAAGAGAGGGAATCCCGCTTCAGGATTTTGAGGAAAGATATGGATTTCCGGTTGAACACTGGTTCGGCAGGGAAATTGCCATGTTGAAAGAGAGGAAGCTCCTGAAGGAATCTTTGGGACATCTTTTTATGACGTATCACGGCGCTGCTTTGGGAAATTTCGTATTTGAACAGTTCATTATCGATGAATAGATCTTTACTCTATAATAATTTTATTCGTATCTTTCTTTTTTTCAGTATTTGCTTTATGATAGGAAGAAATAAATTTGACGTATTTTTATGCGCACTTTGATTGGTGTAAAAATACAATAAGGAAGCACTGGGGCTTCATAGATACAGCAATGGGTTACATCCAATCTGTGGTTCCAGGTGCTTTTTTATTTGGAGGAGGTATTCCATATGTCAGTTTCCTACATAGAAATCAATCGCAGTGCCCTTCGCCATAATTTGAAGGTCATCCGCAGTCATCTGCCGGCTCATGTGGACTGCACGGCAGTCATTAAAGCGGATGCTTATGGTCATGGTGCGTCAGAAACGATGCGCATTGCTCTGGAAGAAGGTTACAGCTCTGCGGCTGTTGCCAGAGTGGAAGAGGGCGTAGCGCTTAGGAAGGACGGATTTACCTGTCCTGTTTTCACATTAGGACTTCCTCTTCCAGAAGAAGCAGAAACAGCGGTCAAATATGATTTAATTGTTCCTGTGGATGATACAGTGGAACTGGAACCTTTCGAAGAAGCGGCAGAGCGCCAGGGAAAAATGCTTGAGGTATGGCTTCCGATTGATACGGGGATGAACCGGATAGGCACGCATCCTGAAGATGTAGAGGGTTTCCTTGAAAAATTGAAAAAATATCCTCATATCCATATCCATGGCACTTTTACGCACATGGCAAAAGCGGATATCCATGATAAAACTACAGCAAGAAAGCAGCTGGAAAAATTTGAGGAAGCTCTTTCCCATATGCCGCAAAGACTGGAGAAGGGATTTATCATTTCAGCCGCCAACAGCGCAGGCGTCCTCGACATGCCTGAGAGCTGGTATAATTTGGCAAGGCCCGGAATCATTCTTTACGGGCCGCATCCCTCCGACGAAATGGACAATATGTGGGATCTGGAGTATCCGATGCGCCTCATCAGTCATATTACCCATGTGCAGGTTCTCCGCAAAGGAGAAGCAATCGGTTACGGCGGGACATATGTAGCGGAAGAAGATATGAGAACCGCAACGATACCGATCGGATATGCGGATGGATTCCACAGGGCTCTTTCCAATAAGGGAAGTGTCCTGGTCAACGGAAAGAGGCACCGCATCATTGGACGCATATGCATGGATCAGATGATGATTGCAGCCGGTGATGATGTCCAGGTGAGGGATGAAGTCGTCCTCCTTGGCCGTCAGGGAGATGAAGTGATCTATCCGGAAGAAATTGCTGCCATAGCCAATACCATACCTCATGAAGTCATGTGCGGGCTGAAGCGGGTTCCAAGAATCTATGTAGATGAATAAATAATGGATGCAGGGCACCCGGGCTGTTCCTTTTCAGGCAGTAAGATCTATGGTATAATTAATCTCGTTAAGCGCCTATAGCTCAGGGGATAGAGCACCGGTCTCCGGAACCGGGTGCGAGGGTTCGAATCCCTCTAGGCGCTCCATTGATGACAACCGATTTGATCGGATTTATATAAGAGAAAATTCACTCCTCTATGGAGTGTTTTTCTTTACATTTGATTCATTGTCTTGAAAGGAGACAGTCATGGGAAGTGAGAAGGATGCAAGAGAATTGATCGATGAGAATCTGACTGATGAAGAAATGCAGGATCTCATGGCTTCATACAAGAAGGAACTGGCACATGTTTACAAGATGGCAAGTGCCAAGAAAGCGGCCCTTGTCAGAAGAAATCTGCCGTATATCAAAGCAGAACTTGAAAAATGCGACCAGGAAATGAGAGAAGATATAGAGGCTTTGAAACACAAGTATGGCATTCATTATTAACCGGTAAAATTTGTAAAAAAATTTGCCCGGGGGACTAGAAATATGAAGAGTGTCATGCTATAATAACTTACGTCTTCCGAACAGTACGTTTGATCAAATCCGAAATAAAAAAAGATTTGACAAAAACAAATCGGAATGATATAATACTATTCGTTGAACGGATCATTAGCTCAGTTGGTAGAGCACCTGACTCTTAATCAGGGTGTCCGGGGTTCGAACCCCTGATGATCCACCAGAATCTATTCCCGAAGCATAAAAATGCTTCGGGTTTTATTTTGCCTGAAAAAGCGGGACAAGTATTCGAATGCTTCCGCCAGTGCATCGGGGGGCGGCACTACAATCAGTGCAGAAGCAAAATTATACAGAAAAAGCAGCAAATGAACCGCACTTCTATGAATTTCATCATAAAATCAGGAGAAGCCTATCGTAAATCGTTATATTCTTTCGGCATATTATATTCCATTGATAGATTTTATGATAAAATAAAGTATAAAGTTATCTGTGTGGAGGCGTATTATGAACTATAGAAGCACCAGAAGTAATGAGACTGTAACAGCCGAAGAAGCGCTGCTGAAAGGGCTTGCTGCTGATGGCGGATTGTATGTGCCTGAACAGCTGCCCGATCCATTTTTAGATGCTGATGTTTTAAAAGCTATGTCTTACGAAGAACTGGCAGCTTTTGTACTTCATCATTTTCTGACGGATATTACACTGAAGGATTTATCCAAGCTGACGCATGATGCATATACCGGAACCTTTGATACGTCTGAAATTGTCCCGGTAAAAACATTATCCGAATCCTTTTCCATGGCCGAAATGTTTCATGGGAGGACCTGCGCATTCAAAGATCTGGCGCTTTCACTTTTCCCGCATCTCCTCGTGTATGCAAAGAAGAAGCTGGGGGATGGGAAGGAAACGCTCATCCTGACCGCTACTTCAGGCGATACCGGGAAAGCAGCTTTGGAAGGGTTTAAGGACGTTCCAGGCGTGCATATCATGGTATTCTATCCTTCTCACGGAGTCAGCCCGCTGCAAAAGGATCAGATGCAGAAGCAGCTTGGTGAAAATGTCAAAGTTCTGGGGATTGAAGGGAACTTTGATGATGCCCAGTCTGCTTTGAAAAATATTTTTGTGAGTGACCTGCGCGATGAAGCTCTTGAAAAGGGTGTGTTGTTCTCCAGCGCTAATTCCATTAATATCGGCCGCCTGCTTCCACAGGTTGTATATTATGTATGGATTTGGCTGGGCCTTCTTAGAAGCGGATCCATTGGTTCCAGAGAGTCATTCAATGTGGTTGTTCCTACCGGCAACTTTGGCAATATTCTGGCGGCATGGATTGCAAAGAAAATCGGCACGCCTATCGGACAGATGATTTGTGCATCTAATGAAAATAAGGTACTGGCAGATTTCTTTGAAACCGGAGAATACAATATCAACAGGGAATTCCATCTGACGGAATCTCCTTCTATGGATATCCTGATTTCCTCTAATTTTGAGAGATTCCTGTACTACATGACGGGATCGTCTGATGAAGTTTTGAAAGATATGACAGAACTCAGGGAAAATGGCGTATACCGTGTTCCTGAAGAAGAGCGTAAAAAGGTATCAGGCGAAATGATTGGCGGCTGGGCAGATTCTGATGCCATGAAAAAAGCCATTTCCGATGTATATGAAAAGTATGATTACCTGATGGATCCGCATACGGCTGTTGCATATGCTGTTTATGACAATCTCCGCCGCAGCGGCAAGGTCACAAGACATACGCACACCGTCATTATCAGTACGGCGCATCCTTATAAATTCCCTGGTGCTGTTTCTGAGGCACTTGGCATTGCGGCAGAGGAAAATCCTTATGATACACTGCGGGCCATCAAGAAATATACCGGGATTCCGATTCCTTCACAGCTGGGAGAATTGGAAAACAGGAAGAAACGCTTTACGGATGTGATCAATCCGGAAAATATCAAAGAATCCATTCAGGAAGTTGTTGATGAAATTGTAAAATGAATCCGAGGTCTCTAGTCGATGAGAAGAAGAAACTGGTATGAAAAAGGGGAACGCAGATTCAGGCTGATCCTTTTGGGAATCCTGATCCTGATGCTGGCGGCAATCCATTTTATCGACCCCTCGTTCTATCCGACAATCTATCATCTGTCAAAAGACGGCGATCTTCACGGTACAATTCATTATCTCAAGGGATTCGGCATCTATGCAGCATTTGTCAGTTTCTTCATTGATGTCATCATAAATATCGTAGGATTTCTTCCCTCGATATTCATTTCCACAGCAAACGGCCTCATATTCGGCTTGTTCTGGGGCGTTATTATTTCATGGCTGGCTGAAACAGTCGGAGTCATTCTTTCTTTCTATGTCATGCGTACGCTGTTCCGCGGAATGGCGATGAATCTGATTAACAAGAGCAAGACGCTGTCAAGGCTGGATTCCTATGAAAGCTGGCAGGCAATTGCGGCGGCCAGAGCAATCCCGTATATGCCAAACGGCCTGATTACAGCCATAGCCGCATTGTCCAGTATGAAGTTCAAGGATTACGCCTTTGGCTGTCTTTTGGGCAAGCTTCCTTCGACAGCGCTTGAAGTTGTCCTGGGGCACGATGTCGTTAACCTGGAAGAACATTCCATGCGGCTTACGATCATCATTATCCTTGTTACGGTGATTTACGGCTTCATCTGGTGGAAGACGAAGAAGCAGAGAAAAAGCGGACAGAACGAAAATAACCAATAAAAAATGATTGTTCTCATGACGGGAGCAATCATTTTTTAGTGCATATCTATTTAAGATTTTTTACGATGACAGGAACGGCATCCACATCATTGACCGGCATCAAATGGACGCCGTCAGTGCCGATATCCTTCAATCCCTGTACGAGTTCAGAGGCAAGCTTAAGTCCTGTTTCCCGGTTTCCTGTTTCCATTTCCTTTAGGATTCTCTGGGGAATGGAAATGCCCGGGACCTTGTCGTTTAAGTAATTGGCCATTTTGAAGCTCTTTAAGGGCACGATACCGAAGAGAATCGGGAGATCAAGGTCTTTTGCATAGGAGAGGAATCTTTCAGCCTGTGAAATTTCATAGACGGGCTGCGTCTGGATGAACTGCGCGCCGGCTTTCTTCTTGCCTTCCAGTCGAAGGATTTCCTTGTCCAGATCATCAGCACCTGGATTTGCTGTAGTGCCGATGTAAAAGTTTGTTGCGGCGCCCAGCGGATTTCCTTTAAGGTCATGGCCTTCATTAAGGCAGCGTGCAATCTCTATAAGACCCGTGGAGTCTACATCAAATACGCCTGTGGCATCCGGATGATCGCCAATGGAGGGCGGATCGCCGGTCAATGTGAGGATATTGTGTACGCCAAGGGCATAAGCGCCGAGGAGTTCTGCCTGAAGCCCGATTGTATTGCGGTCGCGGCAGGTCAGGTGGAAAATGGATTCCACGCAGTATTTCTGCTGAATGATAGAGGAAAGGGCAATCGGGCTCATCCGAAGCTTTGCCATGGGGCAGTCAGCGATATTGACGGCATCCACGTAGTCAGCGATTTCTGCAACCTGTTTTTCTGTCATTTCAGAAGAAGCGCTTTTGGGCGGATCCAGTTCAGCGGTAATTGTAAAGATGTGATTCTTGTTTTTAGCCCTTAATGTTGTCATTATGAATTCCTCTTTTCTATTAACTGATCTGCGATGCGGACAGCGGCAATTCCGTCCTTGCAGTAGTTAGGAGCGCCGATTTCATTGGCATAGTCCTGTGTTACTACGGCTCCGCCGACAAGAATGTCGACAGAGGGGACAGCTTCCTTCAGCTTTTTGACGGTAGATTCCAGTTCAGGAAGCGTTGTCGTCATCAAGGAGCATAGTCCTGCCAGATCAGCTTTATATTCAGCTGCCGCTTTGACAAATGTATCCGGGCTGACGTCCTTGCCCAAATCGATGACTTTATAGCCGCTGTTTTCCATGAGGGCGGCAACTATATTCTTTCCAAGATCGTGGATATCACCCTGAACGGTGCCGATAACCAGTGTTCCTTTTTCTTTCGACTTGATATCAGGGAGAAGTTTCTTTAATTCACTGAAGGCCGACTGCATGGCTTCAGCCGCCATCATGACCTGGGGAAGGTATACCTTTCCGGCGCCATATCCGTCACCGATTTCAGTCATGGCGGATGTGAGCCCTTCCTTGATAATCGTCTCCGAAGAAATGCCTGCATCTAATGCTGTCTTCATGAGAAAAGCGGATTGCTCCTTCTCGCCGTTTTTTACAGCGGCTTTGATCTGTTCAAGGAGAGGGAGGTCCTGGCCTGGTTCAGCTTTTTCAGCAGGTGCGGGAATCTTTGCGGTTTCTGCAATGAAGTTTGCAGCACCCTTATCAAATCCAAGAAGGAGCTTTGCATTGATAAATGCATCCTTGATGCCCTGGTCGAGAGGATTGATGATGGGTGCATTCATGCCGCAGGCTAATGCCATGGTGAGGAATGCGGCGTTGATGCGCGGGCGTGAAGGAAGACCGAAGGAAACATTGCTTGTCCCCATGACACAGGGGAAACCGTATTCTTCCTTATATAATCGGATAGTACGGAGAGTTTCGCTGGCACCTTTTTCTCCTGAACCTACTGTGAGGACCAGCGGGTCCAGAAGAAGGTCCTCGCGTCTGAGCCCGATTTCATCCGCTTTTTCTACAATTCTGTGTATGATTCTGACTCGTTCCTCGGCAGTGGCAGGAAGATTTCCTTTCTCAAGCGGAAGACAGAGGACGGCAGCGCCATATTGCTTGGCAAGCTTCAGGATTTTCTCGAGTGCCTCTTCTTCAGCCGCATTGACGGAATTGATCAGAGGGCGGCCGGGATATACCTTAAGGGCTCTTTCTATGACGATAGGATCCGTGCTGTCGATGGAGAAGGGGACGGGGCAGAGCATGGAAAGCTGGGATATGGCAGTTTCCATGGCGGTGGCCTGGTCGACTCCGGGGACACCCATATTTACATCAAGAATATCAGCGCCGGCGGCCACTTCAGCAAGCCCTTCCTTTTTAATGGAGACGAAGCTTCCCTTCTGAATATCTTCCCGGAGTGTCTTTCTTCCTGTCGGATTGATTCTTTCGCCAATCTTGACGGGAGCGTAATCATCACCGACATAGACGACGCCTGTGCGGCAGGTAAGTGCAGTAAAGGGCTTTACCTTTGGAGGCGTGACAGTTGGTTTGTTTTCAAGTTCCTTGATTAAAGCATGAAGATGCTCCGGTGTCGTTCCGCAGCATCCGCCAAGATAAGATACGCCGATATCAGCAAATTTTGCTGTTTCTCTGGCAAAGTCTTCAGCAGAAAGCGGGAAGAGTGTTTCTCCGTTTTTCAGTACAGGCATTCCTGCATTTGGCTGGATGATGATGGGCTTATTCGTTGCGGCAATCATTTCCTTTGCAACATCGAAGAGTTTGTCCGGCCCGAGCGAGCAGTTGGCTCCAATGATATCAGCACCCATGGAATCAAGAAGAATGGCAGCGGCTTTAGGAGGAGTGCCTGTAATGGTTCTTCCGTCTTCGGCATACGTCATCTGGCAGATGACCGGAAGGTTTGACGCAGCTTTGGCGGCAATCAGTGCGGCCTTCATTTCCTGAATATCTATGATGGTTTCAATGATAAGGCAGTCGGCTCCGGCGTTGGCAAGAGCTTTGGCAAGATGGTAGTAGTTTTCGCATGCCTCGTCAAATGATAAATCGCCAAGAGGACTTAAGAAACGTCCGGTCGGTCCCATATCACCTGCAATCTTAACGCGGCTGCTGCATGCTTCTCTTGCATTCTTTACGGCTGCTTCTGTAATGACTTCTACCTTGTCCTGAAGGTCATAATCCTCAAGCTTCAGCGGGGAAGAGCCAAATGTGTTTGTTGTAATGAACTGGCATCCCGCTGCCTCATATTCTTTATGAATACGCTGGACAATTTCCGGATGGGAGATGTTGAGATAATCCGGACATTCACTATTTGATAATCCATACTTCTGGAGCATCGTCCCCATACCGCCGTCAAAAAATATCATAATGAAACCCTCCTTATACCTGTATTACGATTAATGCCTGAATTGACAGTTTAGAAATGAGCATGTGGAGCACTTCGGGGGCTTATCCCTCTGGATCGTGCCTGAAAGGCCGATGATGGCCGAAACTGATTTTCTTGGGAAAAGCATGGAGTGATCCGTCACGGAGACTCCTATTTTTTCAGCCTGAATCAACTGGCAGAACTGCTTTTGCTGGTAAATCGGCCAGTCCCCGTATCCCGGGGAAAAGCGCCAGACGGTTTTCTCGCCATTCTTTGAAGCTTCTTTCTGGATAAGTTCATCGACCTGGTCAGCCAGGTGTTCAACAGACGTAGTAGCTGCTGCATCTAAAAGAAGGCCTTTTACATATTCACCTGCTTTAAAATGAGCATCGGACTGTTTTTCAATCTCATCTCCGACCGTGACTGCCAGGACGGCAACGGATGAAGAGTTGGCAAGATGATGCTTGATGGCATTTCCTTCAAGCTTCATGGGGAAGTCTCCGCAGATGATGCCGTTTTTATTGTCATAGGGAAGAACCTGCCAGATTCCCCTGGGCTCTGCAAGGGCAAGCGCCTCTCTGACCGCAGAACTCACTTCTTCGGGAGGAAAATCCTTTGAAGAAGGATTCATTCCTGCATATCTGAGCATTTCCTTTTCATTGATTTGAAATAATGTACCATTATAGAAAGGCATGGGGACCTCCTTCTGTATCAATAAAAAAATCCTCCATCCCCAAAGGGACGAAAGATTCGTGTTACCACCCAAGTTTATCCACACATCGCTGCATGAATCTCATCAGGTACGCCGGCTTTTGCCTTAATACCTTAGTGCTGTATCGGGCACACCCGGGATGCTTCATTATTCAGCAATCCCAGCTCAGAGGCCATGTTCAGCAAATATCCCTATGCTCCTTTCCATCTGCCGGAGCTTTCTGGTATAGTCTTTTCTGCCTACTCTTCTCTTCATCGCTTCTTTTTAATTACTAGCACTATATCATAGGCAATTCCCTGTGTCAAATAATTTATGATATCATTTTCGATCCCCTTATCCTTTGGATTGGGCCTTATATTTTAGGCATCCTGTCACCGTATGTTTATATAAGAGAAATAAAATTTTTATTGAAAGAAGGCTATTACATCAGAGTGAAAAAATGTGTTAAGATAAATTATTAGCAAGTGTTTAAGCATTTATTTTTTTGATGTCTTTTTGGGAATCATAAAAATAAATGCAGTGGCAATTGAGGCAAATACTCAATAACAGCTGCTGCTGTTTTATTAAGGGATACCTGTAGGAAAGGAAAGTGGAATTATTATGATTATGGGAGACATGAAACATCTGGATGCGTATAAGGCCCAAATGCCTGATTTTATTTACGAGGTTCTCAAAGAAGCTTCCCAGTTTGATTTTGCAGGCGTTCCTGATGGAAAATATAAAATCAAAGGCTGCAACATGAATGTGGAGACTTCACCGACAGAGCCTTCTGCTCAGAGGAAACTTGAAGGGCATAAGGAATTCATTGATGTTCAGTATGAAGTGGAAGGCAAAGAAGAGTGGATCGGGATCGAGACAATTTTTGATGCAGGAAAATGCATAGAAAGCCACCCGGACAGAGACCTTTATTTTTATGAAGCAGGAAAAGATCCGGAAACGAAAATTCATTTCAAGAAGGGCCGTTTTGCTGTATTCTTCCCGGAAGATCTTCACCGTCCTCTCTGCGAGGGAAGCGAAAAGGGATCTCCTGTCAGAAAAGCTGTTGTCAAGGTTCCGGTTGACGGAATCTGAGAAACATTTCAGCCATTCTGATTAAATCAGTAACTATTTTCAATGAATCTTTGACTATTGGTCAATTGTCTGATAATCTAGTATAGACTCATTGAATCGTTAAATTGTAACCGTAACAAGAATGAAATTTCTTGATATGCAAGGGGGCAAAGTATGAAGTATAAGAAGGCGTGGGCGGCTTTTATGGCAGCTGGTATTTTACTGTCTGCAGGAATGGTAACCGGCGGCTGTGGATCCGCTAAGAACCAGCAGGGCCAGCAGCAGGTCATGAAAGTAACTACATTTAAACCGTTTAAATCTAATACGCCAATTAACAGGGAGTATACAGGTACGATTATGGCGCTTCAGGAAGTGCCGGTACGCTCCAAAGTATCAGGAACAGTCATGGAGAAATATATCTCCGGCGGCGAAAAAGTTGTACAGGGACAACCGCTCTATCGTCTGGATACAAGAAACTATCAGTCCAACCTGGCATCTGCTCAGGCAAGCGTTGCCCAGGCTGAAGCAAATTATGAAAACGCAAAGAGAGATTTGGCACGCTATGAACAGCTGATTGCTACCGGCGCCATTTCACGTCAGGCTTATGACAGCCAGAAGGCAGCAACTGAAGCTTACCGCGGCGTGCTTGAAGCAGCGCAGGCTTCCGTATCCCTGGCAAACAATAATCTGAATGATACGGTTGTTACTGCACCATTCAACGGGACGTTGTCTATGGATGATGTGAACATCGGTACATTTGCAACGGCAGGAACCACAGGCCTTGTAACGATTTCTTCCTCTGATCCGATCTATGTTCAGTTTGATATGTCTGAAAATGAATATCTTGCACTGACAAAAGATAAGGGCGGCATGGATATATTAGGCGATCTGAAACTGAAGCTTTCTGATGGATCTTTCTATGGTGAAACAGGAAAGATTGTCCAGATCAACCCAAGCCTTTCCGGCGGCCAGCTGACGATGAAGGCTGCTTTTGCAAATCCGGATAATCGTCTGGTTCCGGGAATGTATGCGCAGGTCGTATCCGATTCTGAAATTGCACAGGGAAGCATTCTCGTACCGACCAAGGCATTGATCCAGCTCCTCAACAAAGATACAGTTGATGTTGTCGTTGATGGCAAGGTCGTACAGAAATCTGTAAAACTCGGACCTACATTTGGCATTTACACCATCATTGAAAGCGGAGTCGATGTCAACGATCAGGTTATCGTTGATGGACAGGGTAAGGTACATCCGGGCGATTCCGTTACATTCGAAGATACAACGAAGGAAAAACTGGAGCAGGATGCAACTGAAGCAGCTGCTGCTCAGTACAAGTAAGGAGGGGCCATGGCTAATTTCTTCATTAAGCGCCCAATCTTTGCTATCGTTGTGGCATTGGTTATTTCCATTGCCGGGCTGCTTTCTATTTTTACACTGCCTATGGACCGCTATCCGAAGATCACCCCGCCGCAGGTTTCAGTACATGCATCATATCCGGGCGCTGATTCCGAGGTCGTGGCTCAGACAGTGGCAGAAGTCATTGAAAAGAATGTCGTGGGGGTCGAAGGCTTCGATAACATGTCCTCGACAAGTAACTCCAACGGTTCTTATTCATTGACAGTTCAGTTCCTGACCGGAACAGATTCAGACCTTGCTACCGTTCGTGTTCAGAATGGCGTTACAGCATCAGATGCAGCGCTTCCTGATACAGTAAGAAATATCGGCGTAACGACACGAAAGTCGTCCGGCGATATGGCACTGGTTGTCAGCTTGTATTCTCCAAACGGTACTTATGATAAGAACTTCCTGAAAAACTATTTCAGTATGAACTACCTGGATGAACTGAAATCCATTCCAGGCGTTGGTACAGTACAGGAATTCGGCTCTGACTTTGCAATGAGAATCTGGATGGATCCGACAAAGATGGCCCAGAACCAGATTACAGCATCTGAAGTCATTGCTGCCGTAGAAGCCCAGAACCAGCAGGTCGCTGCAGGTAACATCGGCTCGGCTCCTGTTACCAAGGATCAGGCTTTCCAGTATGTAGTTACCGCAAAGGGCCGTCTGGTTACACCAGAGGAATTTGGCAATATCGTTCTCAGGACAAACAGCGATGGAAGTCTCCTGAAGCTGAAAGATGTTGCGCGTATCAATCTGGATGCAAAGAGTTATGACTTCATTTCCCGTGCAGGCAATTATGAGACATCTGCTGTTGCATTCTCGCTGACTGATGATGCGAATGCAGTTCAGACAATTACAGCCATCAAGAACAAGCTCGCCGAAGATGCGAAGTCGTTCCCGGCTGATATGACTTATGTTATTAACTCCGATAATACGGACTTCATCTTTGCTTCTATCAAGGAAGTGCTCCATACATTTGTTGAAGCATTGATTATCGTAGCTATCATTGTTTACATTTTCCTGCAGAATTGGCGTTCAACACTGATCCCGATGATTGCAGTTCCGGTATCACTGCTCGGCACATTTGCAGCATTCCAGGTTCTTGGTTTTACCATCAATACGCTGACCTTGTTCGCAATGGTTCTGGCGATCGGGCTGGTCGTCGACGATGCAATCGTAGTTATTGAAGCCGTTGAATATGAAATGCGCTACAATAACATGAAGCCGAGAGAAGCTACCTTTGCAGCCATGCAGAAGGTACAGAGCCCGGTTATCGGCGTCGCAGTCGTTCTGGCTGCCGTATTCGTTCCGGTTGCCTTCCTTGGCGGCATCATGGGCATTTTGTACAAGCAGTTCGCTTTGACAATTGCCGTATCTGTCTTGATTTCTGCGTTTACCGCACTGTCCCTGACACCTGCACTCTGCGCAGGACTCCTTAAGGAACAGAAGGAAAAAGCAGACCGCGGCCGTCTCCAGAGATTCTGGGACAGATTCAATGACGGCTTTGACAAGATGGTTGAATACTACGGAGACATACTCAGAAAACTGGGCAAAGTTATTTATGTCCCGATTGCAGTTCTTGTTATTCTCTTCGCGGCAGCACTCTTTATGTTCGTCAAACTCCCGACAGCATTCCTTCCGCAGGAAGATAACGGCTTCTTCCTGGCATCTTTCCAGCTTCCTGAAGGCTCGGTCAATGTCAGGACAGCTCAGTATGTTACTGAGTTCCTGAAGTACATGGGCGATGATCCGGCTGTTGAAAGAACACAGGGTGTCGTAGGTTTCGATATTCTTTCCGGCGGCCAGAAACCAAATGCCGGTCTGTCTTTCATCAAGCTGAAGCCTTGGGATGACAGAAAGACACCTGATACGCAGATCGATGCAGTCATGGGCAAAGCATTTGCCTTCAATGCAACACATCCTGGCGTAACGCTGATCGCATTGAATCCGCCTCCGATTCCAGGCCTTGGCGCATCCGGCGGTTTCAGTATGTATATCCAGAACAAAAATGGCGATTCCAATGAATCCATGCAGAATATCGTCAATCAGTTCCTGGCAGCAGCCAATAAGAGACCTGAAATTCAGATGGCCTATACGACCTTCAGAATGGATACGCCTTCTTATAACTTCAACATCGACAGAGACAAGGCTGCAAAGAACGGTGTCAGTGTAGGTGATATCTTTACCGCATTGCAGGCTTATTATGGCTCTGTTCAGATCAATGACTTTACGATTTACGGACGTAACTTCAAGGTCGTTGCCCAGGCTGATACGCAGTACCGTATGAGCCCGAATGACAATAAGTTCCTGACTGTCAAGGACAGCGCCGGCAACATGGTGCCGATCAGCAACTTCATCACTCCTAAGAAGTCAAACGCTATTTCAGTTATTACCCGTTACAACAACTTCCCGGCAGTTAAGATCGGCGGCCAGCAGGCTGCAGGATACTCTTCCGGTCAGGCGCTTGATGCATTGGAAGAAGTGGCTCATGAAACGCTTCCAAACGGATACAGCTATGCCTTTGCTGAATCCTCCGCACAGGAACGTGAAGCAGGCGGCAAGACAGTTTATGCGCTGTCTCTCGGCATGCTCTTCGTATTCCTTTCCCTGGCTGCTCTTTATGAAAGCTGGAAGGTTCCATTCTCTGTTATTCTTGGTATCCCGACAGGTTTCTTTGGCGCCTGCCTTGGTGCATTTGCATTTAACGTTTACAACGATATTTATTTCCAGATCGGCCTTCTGACCATTATCGGCCTCGCGGCGAAGAACGCGATACTGATTGTCGAATATGCGAAGGTCCGTGTTGATAACGGCATGGATGTCATGAAGGCTTCCATCGAAGCATCGCAGATTCGTCTGCGCCCGATTCTGATGACCTCCCTGGCATTCATCCTCGGCAACATTCCGCTGGCACTTTCGACTGGTGCAGGTTCGAATTCCCGCTCTGAAATGGGTATTGCTGTAGTATTCGGCGTGCTTTCTGCAACTGTATTCCAGATCTTCATTGTACCGATGCTCTTCGTTGTTATTGAACGAATTCATGGTTTCAAAAGACCGAAAAAAGGAATTTCAGTAAGCAAGTAATTTAAATGAGACTGCAGTTCATTCATGGGCTGCAGTCTTTTTTATACACAGGAGTGAATATGGAAGATCGATGGAAAGGGCAGGCGCCTCTGTTCATGAATTGCTTCGGTGACAGCCTGACTGAAGGATTCGGACTAAGGAAGGGCAGGTACTGGCTTGAAATTGCTGCCAGGGAAATACATGATATCAAATTCAGGAATTTTGGATCCTGCGGCTCCTTGTCATCAGATATCCTTCAAAAGGCAGAATCTTTTCTTGAGAGAGCCGGAAGTCAGGATGAAATTTTCATCATGGGCGGAACCAATGATTTGCTGTGCGGAATAAGGCTTTCTTCTCTTGAAAGGAATATGGAAAGGGGAATTTCAGATATAGCGGCCAGCCTGCCGCTGACGATTGGAATCCCGCCTCTGGTAACACGCGCAAGCGTTGATGCAGGATGGCAGTCGGAATTCTCCTATGATGCCAATCAGGAAGATTACAGGGCGTATATTTCCTTCTTAAAGGAACTGGCACAAAGTCTTGACGTACGCATGATTGATTTTTCAGAAGCAATTCCCTTTGACGATGATTATTATGTTGACGGGGTTCATCCCAACGAGAAGGGACAGGAACTCATGGCAGAAGCTGCTATCAAAGTTTGGGGAAATTGAGGGGGTTAATCCCTGATTTCCTTTGTACCTTGACCCAGCGGATTTGGTATAATAAAGCAATATGGACGATGCATGTTCATAGAATGATAAAGGATAGGAGATTGTTATGGATACGATTCTTGTGACCGGTGGAGCCGGGTTTATTGGATATCATTTAAGCAAACGTCTGCTTAAGGATGGATACAATGTTGTCGGATATGACAACATGAATAATTACTATGATCCAAAGCTTAAGGAAGATCGTGTCAAGGATCTCGAGGAATTTGGAAAAGACTATCGTTTCATAAAGGGGGACCTGGCCGATAAGGACATGGTATTCCACCTCTTCGAAGAGATAAAACCTGCTATTGTCGTTAATCTTGCCGCACAGGCCGGAGTCCGCTACAGCATCGATCATCCGGATTCGTATATACAGTCAAACATCGTGGGTTTCTTCAACATCCTGGAAGCCTGCCGCCACTATCCGGTAAAGCATCTTCTTTTTGCATCGAGTTCTTCGATTTACGGAAATCAGGAAAAAGTTCCATTCTCGATCAATGACCCGACGGACCGCCCAATCAGCCTTTATGCGGCAACGAAAAAGTCTGACGAGCTTATGGCATATACGTATTCCCACCTCTACAGGATTCCTGCTACCGGGCTTCGTTTCTTTACGGTTTACGGACCTTTTGGCAGGCCGGATATGGCTTACTTCAAGTTTGCCAATAAGATTTTCAACGGCGAGACGATTCAGGTTTATAATAACGGAGATATGCTTCGCGATTTCACCTATGTAGATGATATCGTAGAAGGGATTTCCCATATGCTGAACCATCCGCCGAAGCTTAACGAAGAGAATGACCCGTTCAAGGTTTATAATATTGGCAACAATCACCCGGTCAGGCTGATGAAATTTATTGAAATTCTGGAAGATGCCATCGGGAGAAAAGCGGAAAAAGAGTACTTGCCCATGCAGATGGGAGACGTGTATCAGACGTATGCTGATATTGATGATCTGGAAAAAGATTTCGGATTCCATCCGTCGACCACCTTGGAGGAGGGACTTGCCGCATTCGCCAAGTGGTATAAAAATTATTATCATAAGGAATAATCACTTAATAGAGGAGGTATGTCCGTGAATCTTTTACTTGCGGATCTGCATAAATTTGTAGGATACAGCGGCGGCATCGAGCATGTCTTATCAAGGATGGCAGCTGCAATGAAAGACAGAGGATATACGGTTTCTGTCGTGATGGCTGATGAAAAGAGCGGGGATCCTTTCTATCCTCTCCCTGAGGACGTTAAACTGTATAACTTGTTTAAAATGGAAGGAATGCCTGAAATTCATGCCGGCCTGTTTTCCAAGGCAGCCAGGGAAATCGCCCGTGCTTTTAGCAAGGAAGCTGCAAGAAACAGGAATTACAGTATTTTAAACCAGGCAAAGCCTCAGATGAAAAGGGTCCTTGAACTGGCAAAACCTGATGTAATCATTTCCTTCAGGGAACCGACAGGCCGTCTCCTTCTTGAAGGGCTGGATACTGAAATTCCCGTGATTTCCATGCTTCACAATGATCCGGATGAAATATTCCTGCATTCACCGGAGAAAGAAAAGAGGGCTCTTGAAAAAAGCCGTTTCATTCAGGTACTCATGCCTTCCTTTATAGAAAAGGCAGAAAAATACCTGGATTACGACCATTTTGTGCATATTCCCAATTCTGTAAATATCCCGCATTTGAAAGTGGATCCCGGACAGGAAAGGAAAGTTCACAAAATCGTCAATGTTGGAAGAGTGACAGGCAGGACGAAGAGGCAGCATATTTTAATAGAAGCCTTTTCGAAAATTGCTCAGGAATTTCCTGACTGGGAAGTGGACATCTGGGGAGATACTTACGATAAAGCGTATGTAACTATGGTGAAAAGCCTCATATCCAAAAATGGACTGCAGAACCGTGTCCACTTGCGCGGCACTACGAAGAATATGGGGAAAGTTTGGCGGGAAGCAGATATATTTGCATTCCCAAGCCATCATGAAGGTTTCCCTCTGGCGCTTTCTGAAGCGATGGGCGTCGGAATTCCGGCAGTAGGCTTTGCATCCTGCTCTTCCGTCAATGAACTCATCAAGGATCAGGTCAATGGATTTCTTGTTCCTGACGGGGCAGAAGCATTTTCAAAAGCTCTGTCGTCCCTGATGAAGGACAGCGGGCTTAGAAGGAAACTGGGAGCCGGAGCGAAGGCATCCATGAAGCCATATGCACCGGAAGTGGTGTGGGATTCCTGGGACAAGCTGATTAAAGAATGCATAAAAGAGCAATGCGATAATATAGGAAACATAGTTTGTATTTGATTTTGGCAGGGGAACCATGAGACAAGACGGAGAAAAATTTCTTAGTGAAGATATTCTGAAAGTAAAGGCAGCCGTAATCGGTGATGTAATGATGGATCAGTACGTGACAGGGAGTGTGAACCGCATCTCTCCTGAAGCGCCTGTACCGGTCAATCTGGTCAAAGGGGAAAGAAACGTGCCGGGCGGGGCTGCCAATACAGCGGCCAATCTGGCATCATTGGGCTGTCAGGTTTTCGTTTCCGGCATAGTCGGGAATGACCAGAACGGGAAAATGCTTCTTGAGCTTTTAAAAAATGCAGGAATTGACTCTAAGGGGATTCTTGTGTCTGATGATTATCAGACGACAGCTAAAATACGCATTCTGGGTGCAGGCCAGCAGATGATGAGGCTTGATTATGAAAGAACCAGGAAGCTCTCTGAAGATGAATGCAAAAGCGTTATGGAATGGCTTTGCGGGCTTTTAAAAGCGGGACTGGACTGTGTTGTCATTTCTGATTATGGCAAGGGAATGATCGACGACATACTGTCTCAGAAAATCATAAAGAAAGCCAATGAATATAATGTCCCTGTCCTTGTCGATCCTAAGGGCAGTGATTGGGAAAAGTATGACGGCGCTTATGGAATCACGCCTAATTTGAAAGAACTTTCTGACTGCGCAGGAAAGAGCATTCCCAATGAAAGTGCTCCCATAGAGGCGGAAGGAAAGAGGATCAGGGAAAAGTTCCACTTGAAATATCTCTTTGTAACAAGATCTGAGCGAGGAATCACCTGCATTATGGATGGCGGGGCTATCCATAGAGCATCCGTTGCGCAGGATGTCTTTGATGTTTCGGGCGCAGGAGATACTGTCATGGCTGTTACAGCTGCCTGTGCAGCCGCTGGCATTGATATGGAAACGACACTGGAACTTGCAAACCGCGCAGCGGGCATCGCTGTTTCACATGTAGGAACTTATCAGGTCGAAAGGAAAGAAGTCCTTGATGCATGGCGTGATAATGAGCCGGTCCGCCTTGATTACCTCCCTCTGACGTGGAAGGAAGCGGAAAACAAGGTAAATCTCTGGAAAGCAAGAGGAGAGACGGTTGTATTTACCAATGGATGCTTCGATATCCTTCACAGGGGCCATGTCACCTATCTGCAGAAAGCGGCTTCTCTTGGCGATCACCTGATTGTGGGATTGAATTCCGATGAGTCAGTCAAGATGCTCAAGGGGGAAGACCGTCCTGTCAACCGTGAAAATGACAGGAGCTTTATGCTTGCCGCTCTTCGCTGCGTTGATGATGTCGTTGTCTTTGGAGAAGAAACACCTGAAAAACTTCTGTCCCATCTGAAACCGGATATCCTTGTCAAGGGCGGAGATTACAAGGCAGAAGAAGTAGCCGGGAGGCAATATGCAGGATCCGTGGAAATTCTCCCCTTTGTCGATGGTTATTCAACAACAGGAGTCATTAAAAAAATAAAAAGGGAAAAGCAATGAAAAACTCTGCCCGTCGTGTCGATTTGAAAAACAAGACGATTGTTATTATGTACATGCTGTATTTTGGAGACATGGTTTCCATTACTCCTTTTCTTGAAGTGCTGAGAAGAGAAGCGGAAGGCTCCAGGATCGTCCTTGTCATGGACTCCAGATTCCAGGAATCTGTGAAGTATAATCCCAATATCGATGAAATTATTCCTGTCGACAGGAATGGAAAAGATAAGGGGCTTATGGCTACCTGGAATATCGGGCGGCAAATTGGAAAATTGAAGCCGGACGTCCTGATAGTTCTCCATGGGACATCAAGGACTACGCTGATGGGTCTTGCCATGCATCCTAAGTACTGGACGGGAGAAGAGGGAACGGGGTTCGATCACTTCTTCATGGATCAGCCGATTGTGATTGAGACATATAATTCTCATGCTGTAGACAAATACCTGAGAGTACTGCAGCTCTTGGGCGTAAAAGATATTTCTCACAGCGGGATGCGTACCTATACCTGCAGTGACTGGGAAGACAAGGCCAGGGAATTTTTCAAGTCGCAGAAATTACCGCAGAATGTAAAAATGGCCGGATTTTCTGTGGGAAGTTCTACGCCGGAAAAGAACTGGCCCGCTGAAAATTATGGGAAAGTCGCTGATCATTTCTTTGAGAAGGGATTCATTCCAGTTTTCTTTGGCGTCAAGTCAGAGCTGGGGCTGATCCAGAAGGCTATTTCCTCTATGAAACACGGGGATAAAGCGGTTATTGCGGCAGGCCATCTGAGCATGGGCGAATTTATTGCAGCGGCCGGTCATTGCTCCATTTTCTTTACCAATGACAGCGGACCCATGTATGTAGCAGACAGCCGCGGAATACCTACTATTTCCATGTTCGGACCGAGCAACGCAAAGTTCCATCATCCTTTGGGACCTTGTTCACAGGCAATTTCTTCCTGGGATATGCCTGAGGGACCCGAGCATGTGAATAAAACGATTGCATCAGGCAATTATGTGCCTATTTCTAAAATCAGTGTGGATCGAGTCATTGATGCAGGAGAGAAAGCATTACAAAAAGCAGAAGATTTGTAAATTAAAAAACAGCGGAGGCTATCCTTCCGCTGCTTTTTATTTTTGCTTGGAATAAGTTTTTGCTGTGAGCAGTATGAGTATGATTTCAAAAAGACCTACGATGGCAAGTCCTAAAGAGGTTCCCATGTACTCAATGATTGCACTGACGAGGAGAGAACCAAATGGTGCGCTCCCCAGGAATACAAAGGTATAAAGGCCCATGATTCTTCCCAGGTATTCAGGAGGCGATGCCATCTGGATTGCAGTATTGCAGTTTACCATGAAGAGAATGGTAACAAAACCGAGCAGGGCGAACATGAAAAGCGCCGGGATTGTCCAGGAAATGTAGCTGACGACCATAAGGAGAAGGCCGCATAAGCCGGCTGCAGTAAATATGAACCGCTGTGAATAATGCGTGCTGGATGTGGCAGAAAGTATTCCGCTTGCCATGGAACCGGCCCCTGCGGCAAAGAGAATGGATCCGAATCCATCAAGTCCTGTGTGAAGTACCCTGTCTGCAAAGAGCGGTCCGTAAGTACCCATATTCAGGATCAGACTGCTTACGATTCCGGCTGCCAGAAGATTGCCGAAAATAATCGGATTCTTTCGTGCCTCGGCAATGCCCTCGCGGATTTCATGAAGCGGTTTTTTATTGGTCTCCTGAATGACGGGAGTATTCACGTTCATTTTGGCATAGGCAAAGAGTATAGGGATGAGAGAAACCGCATTAAGGAAGAAAATATCACTGTAAGAGAGATAGTTCAGAAGAAAAGCGGCAAGCAGCGGTCCCACCATTCTGGTGATATTGAAATTGGTTGAATTCAGGCTGACTGCACTGTGAAGCGCTTCTTTTCCTACCAATTCAGGCATGAAAGTCATGCGGGCAGGCATATCGAAGGCATCGATCGTTCCCAGGAAAAAGGCAAAGAATAAAAGCCATCCATACGTTTCATGCCCGGAGAGAAGGAGCAGGCCCAAAAGAAGTGCCTGCAGCATATAAAGGGACTGTGTTCCCATCAGTATTTTTCTCTTATTGTGATGATCGATCCAAAGCCCTGTCCCCAGTGTGAATAAAAGGGAAGGGGTGAACTGGCATGCAGATAAAAGGCCTAAAAGGAACGCAGAATCGGTCATTTTATATACGAGCCACTGCTGTGTTGTCAGCTGCAGCCAGAAACCGATGAGCGCAATCCACTGCGTAATCCAGAATACTCTGTAGTTCTTTACACCCAGGGCAGGGAATAAGGTTGTAATTTTCATAAGGAGCTCCTTGCAAAATGTCTACGTATTAACTATATCATGAATGAATAGGTGAAAGACAGCAAAAGGAGACCTGCAATAAAAAAGGATGATGCAGGCGCATCATCCTTTGAGGTAAGCCCATTAATCCCAGGCAGGTTCAATCGTTCCTTTATATTTTTCTGCAATGAATTTCTTGACTGCATCAGACTGGTAAGCCTGTACGAATTTCTTGTAAGCAGGCTGATTTTTATCTTTTTCTCTGGCAGCAATAATCATGACAGCAAGCGGGGTGTCCTTGGATTCAAGGAAGATGCCCTGATCCTTTGGAGACAGGCCTGCGCTCATGACATAGTTCATTGTAATGACAGAAGCGGCAACATCGTCAAGGCTTCTTGGGAGCTGAGCGGCTTCCAGTTCATTGAATTTCAGATGCTTCGGGTTTTCCGTAACGTCTGCAGGAGTAGCTTTCATGCCTACGCCTTCCTTGAGCTTGATCAGGCCGGCTTTTTCAAGAAGCTGGAGTCCGCGCCCTTCATTTGTCGGGTCATTAGGAATGGAAATGGTAGCGCCGTCAGGAATATCCTTGACATCCTTGTACTTGTTGGAGTAAATACCCATGCGCATCAGAATAGCTTTTCCAATCGGAACGAGGTTTGTGTTGTGTTGCTTATTGAAGTTGTTCAGGAATGGTTCGTGCTGGTAAACTACGAGATCAAGATCTCCATCAGCAAGCGCCTGATCCGGGGTAATGTAGTCGGAGAATTCCTTTACATTGACCTTGAGGCCGTTCTTTTCAGCTTCTTTGGCAGCTGCTTCAACAACCTCAGCGTGCGGGCCGGCTGTTGCGCCAACCGTAATTTCCTTCTTTTCTGCAGGAGCAGACTGGGCAGAGGATGCTGCCGGCTTAGCGTCAGAACCGCAGCCGGTGATGACTGCTGCTGCGGAGAGTGCGCAAAGGCCGGTGATAATCAGTTTCTTTAACATAAGCAAAACTTCCTTTCTCTTTTGAATTTATAATTCCGGAAATGGGATTTGATGGATAATTCCAACCATTCCGGTGATTAACGCTTGTCAGTCTTTCTTGACCAGGTGCTTCCGATGAACTGGATAAGCTGTACGATGATGATCAATACAATGATTGTTGCAATCATGACATCAGCCTGGAATCTCTGATAACCGTAGCGGATGGCAAGGTCGCCGAGGCCGCCGCCGCCAATGGTGCCTGCCATGGCAGAGGAACCGATCAGGGATACGATGACAACAGTCATGTTTTCTATAATCGATGGAAGTGCTTCAGGAATCAAGACCTTTTTTATGATCTGATAAGGGGAGGCTCCCATAGATTCAGCTGCTTCAATAAGGCCGAAGGGAATTTCACGGATGGAAGTTTCCACCATTCTTGCTGTATATGGAATAGCGGCAATTGTCAGAGGAACAATAGCTGCTGTAGTACCGATGGAGGTACCGGCTACCATTCTTGTAAAAGGAATGATGGCAACCATCAAAATGATGAATGGGATGGAACGGACCATATTGATGGCAAATGCCAGCGGCTTATTGAGTACCGGGCAGGCGAGAATTCCGTTCTTCTCTGTGACTACGAGCAGGATGCCAAGCGGTATTCCTATAATGGCTGCGATAATGGCTGAAACGGAAAGCATGTACAATGTTTCCGCCAGACTTTTGAAAAGCAAATTAGTGATTACTGGAGACATAGCCTAACACCTCGCTTGTGATTGGTAATGATTTCAAATGGCTTAATGCATTGATCATGTCATCTTCATGGCCGTCGATCATGATGATCAGACGTCCGAAGGATACGTCCTGAATATAATCAATCGACCCATAAAGGATGCTGACATCCAGGTTGTACTTGCGGATCAGATTTGCAATGATCGGCTCGTTTGTGACGTCCCCGCGGAAGGAAAGGCTGATGATTGTCTGATCGTCTTCCTTTTCCTTGTCTTTATGGATATTCATATGGGACAACTGTTCCGGAACTTCTGTGGACATGACGGTTCCGATAAATTTCTTCAGTGTTTCAGTCTGGGGATTCGTGAAGAGATCGACAGTCGAACCCTGTTCAATGATTTTTCCGTGTTCGATGACTGCGACGCGTTCACAAATTTCCTTGATGACTTCCATCTGATGGGCAATCATGATGATTGTGATATTCAGCTTCTTATTGATGTCTTTCAGAAGCTCGAGGATGGATTTTACGGTTTCAGGATCGAGCGCACTTGTCGCTTCATCCGAAAGCAGTACAGACGGGTTGGATACGACGGCTCTTGCAATGCCGACTCTCTGCTTCTGTCCGCCGGAAAGCTGGGACGGATACTTGTCCTTGTAACTGGTAAGTCCTACAAGCTCAAGGATGTCATCAATCCTTTTTTTCTGCTCCGCTTTCGGCACATTGGCTAGTTCAAGCGGGAAAGCAACATTCTGGGCAACGGTTCTGTTGGAGAGAAGGTTGAAATGCTGGAAAATCATTCCGATGTTTTTGCGTTCTTTGCGCAACTCGGAACTGCTGAGCTTGGTCATATCCTTCCCGTTGATGATGACCTCTCCGGAAGACGGAGGTTCAAGCATATTGATGCAGCGGACGAGTGTAGACTTTCCGGCACCTGACTGTCCTATGATCCCGAAAATTTCGCCATCTTTAATGGTAAGGTTGATATCGTCGAGCGCCCTGTAATTATTGTCATATACTTTAGTTATATGTTTCAGTTCAATCATGGGGGTCTCCTCCCTGAAATTAAAAAAACTTTCATCGAAAGATGAAAGTTTGTGACATCATCTTTCGAGATTTTACTCGCTGGAATTGGCACCGTTTCATTAAGAATGGTTGCCGTGACTTCAATGGGCCAGTCCCTCCGTCACTCATGATGAATAAGATTATTAAATTAACTAGATGGTAAACTAGTTTGACTTTAATCGATTGTGTTTATAGTACTCTGTATGGATTTCCTTGTCAATAGTATTTATTAAAATAAGATACACGGTAAATAAAGCTTTTCGGCATAAAAGAAAAGGAAGGCCAAAAAGTTTTTAACAGTATAATTTAAATCATCTATTCTTTACGCTGTATAATATCAAATGTTATAATATATTAAAGCATAAAAGAATGTACCCATGGCCTAAGGGCGCATGGGGAAGGAGGATGAAAGATAGATGAGCGTAAATCAAAGATTGGTTAATAAACTGACTGATAATTTATTTGACGGCATCCTTCAGCTTAAAACCAGGGATGAATGTTATGAATTTTTTGAGGATCTTTGCACGATCAACGAAATCCGGGACATGTCACAGCGCCTGGAAGTAGCAAGGATGCTTGAGGCTGGGGAAAAGTATGATCAGATCGAGAAGGAGACAGGGGCAAGTACTGCAACAATCTCAAGAGTCAAAAGATGCCTTAAGTACGGGGCTGACGGATATCTGACTGTACTTTCAAGATTGAATGAATTAGGGGGAAACAAGAAATAATGGATAAACTGAATCTTTCTCATGCAGGATTTAAAGCATATGATATCCGCGGCATTGTGCCGGATGAAGTGAACGAAGAACTTGCTTACAGAGTAGGACGCGCCTATGCAGATCTGTATCATCCAAAAACCATGTGCATTGGTTATGACGTGCGCCCGAGCTCCCAGAAGATCTGCGAAGCTGCAAGCCGCGGATTGACTGACGGCGGCGCTGATGTCTATAACATCGGCCTCTGCGGAACAGAAATGATGTACTTCGGTACATTCTTCTATAAGATGGATGGCGGATTCATGATCACCGCCAGCCATAATCCTTCCAACTATAATGGAATAAAAATCGTGAGACAGGAAGGCATTCCTGTCAGCGAGGATACAGGCCTTAAGGACATTGAAGAACTTGCTTTTTCAGGAGACTTTAAAGAGTCTGAGAAAAAGGGAACCGTTTATAAGAAAGAAATCATCGACGATTATGTAAAGCATATCCTGACATTTGTTGATATGAAGAAAATGAAGCCGCTTCATATTGTCGTTGATGCAGGAAACGGCTGTGCCAATGTTGCATTTGCACCTCTTGAAAAATATCTCCCGTTCAAATTCAGCTATATTGACATGCAGCCGGACGGACTTTTCCCTAACGGGGTGCCTAACCCGATGCTTGAAGAATGCCGCAAGAAACTGGTCGATACCGTACTGAAAGAAAAGGCAGACCTTGGAATTGCATGGGATGGAGATTTTGACCGCTGCTTCTTCATTGATGAAAACGGAAAATTTGTCGAAGGCTACTACATGGTAGGTCTTCTGGCTGAATACTTCCTTCAGCTCCATAAAGGAGAAACCATTGTCCATGATCCCCGCGTCTTCTGGTGTACGCAGAAAATCTGTAATGAACTTGGCGGAAAAGCTGTTGAATCCAAGGGCGGACATGCCTTTATGAAGGAGACCATGCGCAAAGTGAAGGGAATTTATGGCGCAGAAAACAGTGCTCATCACTTCTTCCGTGAATTCTCCTATTGCGATTCCGGCATGATTCCCTGGCTGATTGTTGCTCAGATCATGAGTGAAAAGGGGAAAGGTTTAGGAGAACTTGTTGCTGAAATGGAAGCTGAATTCCCATGCAGCGGCGAAATCAATCTTCCTGCCAACCATGTGAATGCTATCCTGGAAGCAATTGAAAAGAAATATACACCTGATGCTGAAAGAATTGACAAGATCGATGGCATCGGAGTTGATTTCAAAAACTGGAGATTCAATCTCCGCCCGTCCAATACGGAACCTTTGATCAGATTCAACATGGAAACCCGTGGGGACAAAGAACTCCTTAAAGAAAAAGAAAATGAAGTCATTGAATTAGTCAAGTCTCTTAACTGATTCGGCGTGACGATATATAAAAAGCAGGACCTTCCTGGTAAGACGAAGGTCCTGCTTTTTGTATTTATCACGAAAGGGGGACATGGGGAATCTGAAAATAATTTATGCATTACATTGCATTTTATTCCACAAAAGCGTATATTTATAAGGATAATTAATCAAAGACCCATTTAGATACGGAAAAGAGGAGATCATTATGAAAAAAATTACAAAGACAATTCTGACCGCTGCAGTCATTGCGGGCATGCTTATGGGAGGAGGATGCGGAGGTAGTTCTTCTGGCAGTTCATCACCAAAAAACAATGAGAGTGCTTTGATGCAGAAGATCAAATCAAGCGGGAAACTGACTGTAGGTACAGCATCCGGATTTCCTCCTTATGAGTTTTTAGATACTTCAGCATCAGATGGCAAAAAGATTGACGGGATAGATATCAAACTGGCTGAAGCCGTTGCAAAGAAACTGGGAGTCAAATTGGAAATACAGGATATGACATTCCAGTCGCTTTTGTCCTCTCTGACCACGGGAAAAGTGGATATTGCTGTCTCTGCGATCAATCCGACTGAAGAACGTAAAAAGACCGTAGATTTTTCTGACAGTTATCTTGAAGGGAAACAGACACTTCTTGTCAGAAAAGAGGATGCAGGGAAGTATAAGACGCTGAGTGATTTTGACGGAAAACGTATCGGTGTACAGAAATCTACGATTCAGGAAAAGCTTGCTAATGAGCAGATCAAGAATGCGCAGATCGTGGCACTTCCCAAGGTTGCAGATGCACTTCTTGAGCTGAAGACGGGGAAAGTGGATGCGGTACCTGTGCAGAATATCGTTGGAGGCCAGTATCTTCTGACGAATAGTGATCTTTCGGCAACAGACATCTACTTCAGCAATTACAGCGGCGGTGCTGCCGTTGCCGTGCCGAAGAAAAGCGCTGATGTTATCAAAGTGATTAATGAGGTCATTGCTGAGAACAAAGCCAATGGAAATATAGATAAATGGGTTGATGAAATGACAAAGAAAGCGGTTGAGAATGCCAAGAAATAATGTGGATATAATTGTGGATATAATATTTATTCATATTTAAGGAGAGCAGAATACTGCATAAAAGTATAGATATGCATGAACCCTTTATTTCATATCTATACAATATAGGCGGAAAATGGTAATATGCACATAGGAATGGAGGGATGTATACATGAGAAAATCTTTAAAGCTGACATTGATCGGTGCGGCAATTTTAGGTTCGCTGGCAATCGCCGGCTGTGGAGATAATTCCAAACCTTCTGGCGCATCTAGTACACAGGAAAGCAAACTGATGCAGACAATTAAGCAGAGAGGCAAATTAATTGTCGGCACTTCTTCGGGATATCCGCCTTACGTTTTTGTAGATGCTGATTCCCCTGACAAGAAGGTCATTGGACTGGATATTGAATTGTGCAAGCAGATCGCTGACAAACTCGGTGTTCAGATGGAAGTACAGGATATGGGATTCTCTGCGCTTCTTTCTTCAGTGACTTCCGGCAAGGTAGATATTGCAGTCGGAGGCGTCAACCCGACGCCGGAAAGAGAAAAGGCGATGGCATTCTCTGATATTTATCTGCCAACGGAACAGAAGCTTCTGGTTCTTAAAAAGAACGAACATCTTTACAAGGACATGGCTGATCTGAGCGGCAAGACAATCGGCGCAGAGAAATCTACGACACAGGAAACGACGGCCCAGTCAATCAAAGGGGCAAACGTCATCGGACTTTCCAGTGTTCCGGATGCTATCCTGCAGCTGAAGAATGGCAAACTTGACGGAATTGTCGTGGAAGGCGTCGTTGCCAAGCAGTACCTTGTATTCAATGATGACCTCGCTTTGGCGGATGTACAGTTCCAGGGAGCTAAGAAAGTCTCTGCTGTTGCACTGCCAAAGGGAAGCGATGATGTATTGAAAGTCATTAACGGCATTATCAAACAGGATACAGAATCCGGACAGTTTGATAAATGGGTTGATGAATACAGTAAAATCGCAGTGGAAAAAGCCAAGAAATAATAAGCTATGCCTGAGAGAGGAATGCCAAAGAGCATTCCTCTTTTTCATTTGTAAGGGATCGTAATGGTTTATTCATTATTGTGCAAGTAAATGCATAAAAAGCAAGAAAATTTCATTATTTATACGAATAATTATTGACATACGTGTATATTTATGCTACTATCTATCCATCACAAAGATGTATCCGGTTCGGGATCAGAATTATCAGAGAGGTGCTTAAAATGATGAAAAAGATAAATGCAATGAAATTGGCAATGCTCGGAGCAGCAGCTGTAGCAGCTTTTGCTATCACAGGCTGCGGCGGAAGCGATAATAAGGCAGCAAGCAAGCCGGCTCAGGCTGAAAGCCCGCTTATGCATAAGATCAAGAGCAGCGGCAAGCTCGTTGTGGGAACAGCTTCCGGTTATCCTCCCTATGAATTCGTGGACACAAGTGCCGGTGAAAAGAAGGTCATCGGAATTGATATGGAATTGGCACAGAAGATTGCTGACAAGCTGGGCGTCAAGCTTGAAGTGCAGGACATGAATTTCCAGGCTCTTCTTTCTTCCCTGACAGGCGGTAAGGTTGATATGGCTATCGCAGGCATCAACCCGACAGATGAACGTAAGAAATCCATGGATTTCTCTGACAACTATCTTCCGACAGAACAGAAGGTAATCATCCGCAAGGCTGATGCTGATAAGTTCAAGAAGGTAGAAGACCTCTACGGCAAGACCATCGGCGTACAGAAATCCACGACTCAGGAAGCTCTTGCCAAAGACCAGATTAAGGATGCTAATATTGTATGTCTCGCACATGTTCCGGAAGTTGTTCTTGAACTGAAGCAGGGCAAAGTCGATGCACTGGTTGTAGAAGGCATCGTCGGCGAACAGTATGTCATTTTCAACAATGATCTCATGTTCTCTGATATTAAATTCCCGAATGCAGTCAAGAATTCTGCAGCAGCTCTTCCGAAGGGAAGTGAAGATGTAGCTGCTGTTGTCAATCAGGTAATTAAAGAAAACACGGACAACGGAAACTTCAAGAAGTGGACAGAAGAATACAGCAAGAAAGCAGTAGAAAACGCAGATAAGAAATAATCAGCTGTGAATAACGTATGAATCAATATAAAAGGTCACCATGCACCAGGTGTGTGGTGACTTTTTATAAGTCTTAAAATTTTCATATCATCACTGATTGCGGCATGCACGCGCGATCCTCAATGTAGTCAAGTTTTAAAACGTATGTTATAATGAGTCAATTATCCTGATACAGGGAAAATCAATAGAAAGAGGGAAGGCTAATGAGCGTTAAAACAGTTCCATTTAGTGATGAGTTAATTCAGAATATTGCTGCCAAATACGGTACACCTTTTCATATCTACGACGAAAAAGGCATGTTAGATAATGTCAAGCGCTTTAAGAAAGCCTTTTCCTGGAATCCCAACTTCCATGAATATTTTGCTGTAAAAGCGACTCCGAATCCCTGGATCATGAAAAGCCTGAAAACGCTGGACGTCGGATCGGACTGCAGCTCGATGGCTGAACTTGTCCTTGCTGAATCAGTTGGAATCAAAGGGGAGGAAATCGTATTTTCTGCCAATGATACGCCTGATGAAGAATTCATTAAGGCACATGAACTGGGTGCCATCATTAATCTGGACGATGTTTCAAATCTGGATGATCTGGAAAGACTTCAGATTGTGCCGGAAAGGATTTGCTTCCGTTACAATCCGGGGCCGGAATTGACAAGAGGCAATGCAATTATAGGGACACCGGAAGAAGCAAAGTACGGCATGACTTATGACCAGCTCATGACCTGTGTCGACTGGACTAAGAAGAAAGGCATTTCCTATATCGGAATCCATACGATGGTCATTTCCGCAGAACTTGAGCTTCCCGGCCTTTTAGGCACGATTTCAATGATGTGCGACCTTGCCAATGATATCAGAGACAAAAAGGGGATTACTGTCGATTTCATTGATTTTGGCGGCGGAATCGGCATCCCTTATCTTCCGGAACAGGAAGCAGTCGACATTGAAGGATTGGGAGAAGGCGCAAGGAAACTCTTCGAAGAAAAAATGGCAGGATTTGAAAAGACAAGGATCTGCTTTGAATGCGGCAGGGCCATTACCGGTCCGTACGGCTTCCTTGTGACAAAGGCCATCCATTACAAGAATATTTACAGGAACTACATCGGAGTAGATGCATGCATGGCCGATCTTATGCGTCCAGGCATGTATGGGGCTTACCATCACATTACTGTTCTCGGGAAGGCAGATGCCCCCAAAGATCATGTATATGACGTAGTCGGCTCTCTTTGTGAAAACTGCGATAAATTTGCCATCCAGCGCAAGCTCCCGGAAATTGATATGGGAGATCTGATTGTTATCCATGATACCGGCGCTCATGGCCACAGCATGGGCTACAACTATAATGGAAGACTCCGCCATCAGGAAATTATGGTTCATGAAGATGGGAGCGTGCAGCAGATCAGAAGAAATGAAACACTGTTTGATCTCTTTGCGACACTGGACTTCCCGTCCCTGAAAGAAAATACAGCTAAAGTTGAAAAATGATTTTTAATTTTTTAAGAGATGTCTCTTTCCGGGGCATCTCTTTTGTTTATTTTAAGGGATTGTTTATAGAAAATCGAAAAATATAGGAGTATAATCTAGACGTAAGCAAACGTTTATATTGAAACGTAAGGGGGCTTTAAATTATGTATACGTTATCCAATCAGCAGTTCAAAGGTAAAGTTCCACAGATTGATCCAAATGCTTTCGTTGCACCAAGTGTATTCCTGTCCGGCGATGTAAGAATCGGAAAATATTCCAGCATTTGGCCAGGCGTTGTTGCAAGAGGCGATGTCAACTACATTTCCGTTGGAGAATGCTCCAACGTACAGGATCTCTGCTGCCTGCATGTAGCAGATAATAACCCGTGCATCATCGGTGACTATGTTACAATCGGACATAGTGCCTGCGTTCATGGATGCGAAATTGAAGATCATGTACTGATCGGTATGCATTCCACCATTCTGACAGGGGCCAAGATCGGCAGAGGATCTATCATTGCAGCCGGCGCTTTGGTTCTGGAGAATCAGGTCATTCCTCCGAACTCACTCGTTGTCGGTGTTCCGGCAAAGGTAATCAAGACCATTGATAAGATGAAAAACATCCATGCACAGGCATTGAAGTATAAATGCGAATGGGCTATTGGATATGGTGTAAAACCGGATATCGATGGCGAGCTCTATCACAACGAACCAATTGTCTAACAGGGAGCGGTATTACTGGAAATCATTTCATAAATGATAATAAAGATGGCAGTGCGTTTTTCGTACTGCCATCTTTCTGTTTTCCCTTATTTTATCGTTTATGCGGCAGGCGGATGATTTGACTAGAGGATAGTGCGGGCTATATAATATATGACAACTATATAAAACGGATAATTATCTAATTATCAGAATAAACGGAAGGTGACATTATGCGAGAAAAGTATATCCCTCAGCAAATCGAGAAAAAATGGCAGAAGATTTGGGAGGATAACAAAGCGTTTGAAACTCACTATGATCCAAGCAAGAAAAAATATTATGTACTGGAAATGTTTCCTTATCCTTCAGGAAACCTCCATATGGGACATGTAAGAAACTACTCTATCGGTGATGTTGTTGCCCGCTTCAAGAAAATGCAGGGATTTAATGTCATCCATCCGATGGGATTCGATGCTTTTGGCATGCCGGCTGAAAATGCAGCAATCCAGCACGGAATTGCTCCGGCAAAATGGACTTATTCCAATATTGACAATATGACAAGACAGCAGAAAGAACTCGGCCTTTCTTATGACTGGGACCGCAAAGTTCTGACCTGCAGCGAAGATTACTACAAGCATACACAGAAGCTTTTTGAAATCTTCTACAAAAAAGGACTGGCTTACAAGAAGGAAGCCAAGGTCAACTGGTGCAACAGCTGTCATACCGTTCTTGCTAATGAACAGGTCGAAGAAGGGAAATGCTGGCGCTGCAAGAACCCTGTCGTAAAGAAAGATCTTTCCCAGTGGTTCCTGAAAATTACAGCTTACGCAGACCGCCTTCTGGCAGACCTTGATCACATGCCCGGATGGCCGGAACGTGTCAAGACGATGCAGAGAAACTGGATTGGCAGATCAACCGGTACACAGTTCTCCTTTACTGTCGAAGGCATGGATGAACAGATTCCGGTCTACACAACAAGAGTGGATACCGTTTATGGTGTTACTTACATGGTGCTTGCCCCTGAACATCCGCTTGTTCCGAAATTGATTGAGAGTAATCCTGATAAGGCAGTTCTTGAAACTTTCATTGAAAGAATGAGAAATGAAAATGATATTGTCCGTACTGCCGAAGATGCTCCTAAGGAAGGAATGTTCACTGGAAGTTATGCAATTCATCCGCTGACAGGAGAAAGAATTCCGATCTGGATTGCAAACTACGTTCTTTATGAATACGGCACAGGCGCTGTCATGGCTGTACCGCAGGGCGACCAGAGAGACTGGGAATTTGCGAAAAAGTACAATCTTCCGGTCAAGCTGGTTATCCAGAACAAGGAACATGATCTTAAGCTGGAAGACATGGATAAGGCATACGATACAGACGGATTCCTTGTCAATTCCGGCGAATTCGACGGACTGACCTCTGAAGAAGCCCGCGAAGCTATTACAAAGAAAATCGAGGAAATGGGAATCGGAAACGGCAAGGTCAACTACCGTTTGAGGGACTGGCTGATTTCCCGCCAGAGATACTGGGGCTGCCCGATTCCGATCATCCACTGCCCGCATTGCGGCAATGTCCTGGTGCCGGAAAAGGATCTTCCTGTAGTTCTTCCAGAAGATGTCAACTTCGTAGCCGGAGCAACCTCTCCGCTTGAGACAAGTGAAACATTCCTCCACTGCAAGTGCCCGCAGTGCGGTGCTGATGCAACCAGAGAAACCGATACAATGGATACATTCATCGATTCATCCTGGTACTTCCTGCGCTACTGCGATCCGCACAATACAGAAGAACCATTCAGCAAGGAAAAGGCTAACTACTGGATGCCGGTCGATCAGTATATCGGCGGCATTGAACATGCTATCCTTCACCTGCTTTATTCCCGTTTCTTTATGAAAGTGCTGCAGGATGAAGGCATGGTAGATTATCCTGAACCATTTACCAACCTTCTCTGCCAGGGCATGGTACTCAAAGACGGCGGCAAAATGAGTAAATCTGTCGGCAACGTTGTTTCCCCTGAAGAAATCGTCGGGAAATATGGCGCTGATACAGCAAGACTCTTTATCCTGTTTGCTGCTCCTCCGGAAAAGGATCTCGAATGGTCCGATCAGGGCGTTGAGGGTTCTTACCGCTTCCTGAAGAGAGTATGGGCTATCGTAGAAAAGTATCAGGATTTCGACAAGGAATCCAAGGGCGACCTTTCTGAAGATGAGTTTGCACTCAGAAGAAAGCTTCATCAGACGATTTCCAAGGTTACAGAAGACCTTGACGGCAAGTTTGCTTTCAATACGGCAATCTCCGCTGTTATGGAACTGGTCAATGAAATGTACCGCTTCAGCGAGACACATTCCGTCATCGAAGACAAGCTGGCAAAAGAACTTGTCCGCAACCTGCTGATTCTGCTCGCTCCATTTGTTCCGCATATCACCGAAGAACTCTGGCAGCAGATTGGCGAGAAGGAAAACAGTGTCCATGATGCAGAATGGCCGGTATGCGATGAATCAGCCCTCGTTGTTGACGAAGTGGAATTAGCTGTTCAGGTCAATGGCAAAGTCCGCGCTACGATCAAAGTGGCAGTCAGCATGGAAAAGGACGAAATTGCGGATCTGGCAAAAGGACTTGCTGAAGTGCAGAAATTCATCGAAGCCAAGACAATTGTGAAAACAATTGTGGTTCCTGGAAGAATCGTTAATATCGTAGTTAAATAAAATAAAAAATTAGAGAGATCAGAGACTGTTCCTGGTCTCTCTTTTATTTTGCCCGCATATACTTGTTACAGCTTGATTTATATTATGCTAGAATGAAATAAGATGAATCTTAGAGGGTGGCAATTATGAATATTACATGTGAAGGCAAGGAGTACCATTTCTTTGATGGCGCTACTCCGCAGAATTTATGGAATATCGTACGCGGCGCAAGAAAGCGCACAGATGCGGTGCTGGCTGATTTTAACGGAGATATTATAGATTTCCAGACGCCATTTCCAAGTGATGGAGCCGTCAAGTGGATATCACTGGAATCTCCGAAGGCCCACCAGGCTTATCTCAGGAGCGCCATTATGCTTCTGGTGTGCGCGGTAAAAGAAGTCTACGGGGCAAAAGCGGATGTCAAGATCAAGCATTCTTTGGGGAAATCCATTTACTGCGAATTCAAAGACGGACATATACCGCTCCAGAAAGAGCTGGATATCCTCTCAGAAAGAATGCGGGATATTGTCAGAGAAGGAAGGGACATTACCAAAATCATAGTGGGGAAAAGCAGAGCCATTGCCTTTCTCCGGATGAAGGGGCTCCAGGAGGATGCCGAGCTCCTTTCCCAGCTTGATATTGATCATCTGGATGTGGATCAGTGCGGAAAGGTCATTGATTACTTCTTCGGGCCGATGCTTCCGGATATGAGCTTTGTCAGGCAATTCATCCTTCGTTCCTATGCGCCCGGATTCCTGCTGAGGATTCCGCAGCCTGGAGAGGAGGAATTGAAATTCGGCGAGGAAGCCCCGTTGTTTGCACGCGTCTTTCTGGAATCCCAGAACTGGAGTGAATTAATTGGATGCCATAATCTGGCGGAACTTAATCATGCCATAGATACAGGCAAAATCTATGATTTTATTGCCATTGCTGAAGCGCTTCATGAAAAACGTCTGGCTGAACTGGCAGATACAATCTGCGAGCAGAAGCCCAATATACGGCTTGTGTGCATAGCAGGACCTTCTTCCTCCGGCAAGACAACGTTCATGAAACGGCTGATTGTCCACTTGAGAGTCAATGGCGTGAAACCGGTCATGCTCTCTTTGGATGACTATTTCCGGAACCGTGACGAGATGAGCGAGGAAGACTGGGAAAGCCCGAAGGCACTCGATATTTCTTTATTTGAAAATACCGTGTCCGCTCTTCTCGAAGGCGGAGAAGTGCATCTTCCTCATTTCAACTTTATCACTGGGAAAAAGGAAATGAGCGAGGAAACGGTAAGACTTGGAAAGGGACAGCCTATTTTAGTGGAAGGACTTCATGCGCTTAATCCTGCGCTGACATACTTCGTTCCAGGCTATCAATGCATGAGGGTCTATGTCAGTGCTCTGACACAGCTGACAATTAATGATCACAACCGTATTTCCACCTCCGATACAAGACTTTTAAGAAGACTTGTGAGAGACGTCCAGTTCAGAGGAAACGGGGCGGAGCATACGCTTGAGGTCTGGGATAGTGTAAGGCAGGGAGAAGGAAAGAATATCTTCCATTACCAGAACAGGGCCGATGTCGTATTCAATTCAGCTTTACTTTACGAAATACCGGTCCTTAAGAAAATGGCTGAACCGCTTCTTCACGATATCAGGCCTGAAAGCAAAGCTTATGCGGAGGCGCAGCGGCTGCTTGAATTCCTGCGCCCATTCCGGGAACTGGATGCGTCAGTTGTTCCGGATAATTCACTGCTGAGGGAATTCATAGGATACAAGGGACTGGGGAAATCTTTCCTGAATCATTAAGACGCTGGAGTTTGCATAAATCGAAGCAAACGGATATAATAGAAATTGTAATAATGAAAATTTTCGATATGTATGAAAGGGGTATATATATGGATATTACTGACGTTATTGTGATTGGTGCAGGCCCTGCAGGGCTGAACGCTGCTTTATACGCTTCCCGCAAGGAGCTCAGCGTAAAAATTATTTCAAATGATATTGGCGGACAGATGCTTCTGACCAGTGAAATTGAAAATTATCTCGGATTCGAATCCATTTCCGGTTTTGATCTGGCAGACAAGATGGAAGCACATGTAAGAAAATACCCGGTTGAATTTATCACCGCAGCCGTCATGAATCTTGAAAAGAATGAAGATGGAAATTTCGTCCTTCATCTGGATGATGGAAATACTGTCGTCGGGAAGGTCTGCATTATTACAGCCGGCAAGCACAGCCGCACGCTGGATATACCGGGAGAAGCCAAATTTACAGGCCGCGGCGTATCCTACTGCGCCACCTGTGATGCTCCATTCTACCGCAATAAGACCGTTGCCATTGTCGGCGGCGGAGACAGCGCTGTACAGGCAGCTGTAGAATTAGGACATCTTTGCCCGAAGGTATACCTTGTGGTCAGAAGCCGCATTAAAGCAGCTGAAATCATGGTCAAACGCATGGAAGAACTGCCTAATGTAGAAGCCCTTATCGGTTATGTTCCTGAAGAAGTCAAGGGTGACAAGAAGGTGAATGCCCTTGTCGTAAAACGCAAGAGTGATGGAGAAGAGCGTGAACTTGCCGTCGATGGTGTCTTTGTAGAAGCAGGCGGCATTCCGAATAATTCCTATCTTCCAGAAGACGTGAAGACTAACAGCATGGGAGAAATCATAACCAATAAGGACGGAGAGACAAACATTCCCGGCCTTTATGCAGCTGGTGATGTCACAGACTGCAAGAACAAGCAGATCATTATTGCTGTAGGAGAGGGGGCTGCCGCAGCATTAGCCGCTCACGACTACTTGCTGCGAAGCGGTAAATGAGGGTCACGAAGAAAATAAAGGCAGAGCAGCTGAGGCGTCTCAGCATTGCTTATGCGGGGGAAGGGACAATGCTTAAATACACAAGTCCTTTTACACTGCTCGTGGCAGTCATACTTTCTGCCCAGTGTACGGATAAGCGCGTCAATATTATTACTGACAGGATTTTTCCGCGCCTTGATACTCCGGAAAAGATGGGAGCATTGACACAGGCGGAGCTTGAACGGGAAATCCATGACTGCGGCCTTTATAAATCCAAGGCAAAGAACCTTTTGGGAATGTGTCATATGCTCTCTGAGGAATATGATGGAAAAGTCCCGGAGGACTTTGATAAGCTCGTAAAACTTCCAGGCGTCGGCAGAAAGACGGCCAATGTTGTAAGAAGTGTTGTATGGGGATATCCTGCCATTGCAGTCGATACACACGTTTTCAGAGTAGCCAACCGTCTGAAACTTGCAACGGGCACAACACCGCTTGAAGTAGAGGAAGGCCTTCAGAAGGCCATCCCCAAAAAGGACTGGTCAGCAGCGCATCACTGGCTGATATGGCACGGAAGGCGCGTATGCCATGCCAGAAAGCCTGACTGCGAAACCTGTATCCTGCAGGATGTATGTCCCTCCTGCACAGTCAGCGTCCCGCCGTGGAAAGGCTGATCCGGATATATTACAAGCAATACAAAAGCCATGCGGAATGCCGCATGGCTTTTCTTTTTTATTAGTGAATTTTAAAACATATTCAGTATTCCCTGGAAGTGGTAATAGCTCGTCGGGAGGAAAGCATCTACGAGTTTGGAAACCCCAGTCGGTTCCGGAGCTGTGAGGAACAGGAGGAATAAAGCGAGAACTGTAATTCCAATGGAGAGCAGGTTTGCCTTGCCTTTTCTGGATACTTCATAGTAACCGAAGAGGCGGAGTCCAAGTGCGCCAAAGAAAACAATGACCATACCGGAAAGAGAGAAGATGCCGAAAAGGATATTTGCCATCAGGAAACCTACGTAGAGAACCGGCAGGAAAATGAACGGCAGGTTGTAGGCAATCGGTGTCGGATTGATATTGCGGCGCATATCATCGAGCCAGTCTGCGATATCAAATCCAAAAAGACCAAGGGGAATGAATGATAGGATAATGACCTTGTCCCAGATGGAAGAAAGACGGTCTCTGTCCTGTCCCAGCCACCAGAAGAAGAAACAAAGAAGAAGACCTGCAGCGCCGCCAAAAATGTAGTAATAAGCAGCAGGAATGAATTTTACGCAGATCATGGATACAGTGATGAGTACAGATCCGATGGCAATATAAGGAATCAGCTGTGAAGTCGTCATCTGACGGTCATCTGGTACTTCTTCCTTCATCTTAGCCAGAATTTCCGTCATGAATAAGAACAGGAAAATAGCTAAAGCAGCGAACGGATAAAGGAAAAGCGAAATGACGATCAGAAGTATCGGGAAAAATACTCTGAATCCCCTGAAGACCTTCAGCTTTTTAAAGTTCAGCTTCTGGTTCTGTGTATATATGGTCAGTCTTAAAAATACCAGGTAAGTCAGCATAATGCCGATCGTTTCCAGAGGTTCACAGCCTAAGTACAATAAGCTGCAGAAAACCAGTATGGCGGTATTGGCACCTGTGAAACGACTGATCAGGGAACTGAAGAGCCCGATATTTAAAAACGCCACTATTGCATCAACAAAATTCAACGCATCCATCTCCTTCAAAATTAACAATTTCATATTAGTATAACTGTTGGGAAGAATTGGCGCAAGAGAGCAGGCTGCTATATTGTATAAATATAAAGATATATTTTATAAGGTAATAATACAGCCGTATGTATAGTGCATTAGAAAGAGAAAAATCCGGCCTGTTTCAGGATTATCTTTATCCGGTATAGAAGCGGGAAGAAAACTGCAAATATTGCACTTTTACTTGCCTTGTGAAAACTGTTAGAATAAAAAGCATAGAAAAACCTTATAAAAGCATAGAAATGAAAACAGGGAGGGGAATGAAGGCATGGACCATTTGATTATCGTAGATTGTCAGTATGATTTTATCGACGGTTCCCTGGCATGCAGCCACAGCCGGGAAGCCGTCAGAAATATTATAGCTTTTGCCAATGCAAATGATGTGGAATGCATGTACACTTCGGACTGGCACAGCAAGACAAATAAATCTTTTAAAATTAACGGCGGTATCTGGCCGGTACACTGCGTTGCAGGAAGCAGGGGCGCTGAAGTATCAGATGAATTTAATCAAATGAATGAAGGCAATCGCCCTGGCAAAGATAATATTTTCTATAAAGGCAAAAATGATGATGTTGAGGAGTATTCGGCATGCCTTGCTGCAAACAGCAGCGGAAAGGTATTATCCGAATGCGTTTCGCCTCATGTCTACGTCACGGGGATTGCAGCCGAGTACTGTGTCAAGGAAACGGTTCTCGGCCTTCTTGAAAAGGGGATTAAAGTAACCGTTCTTAAGGACTGCCTTGGCTATGTTTCTGAAGATGACTACAGGAAAAGCCTTGCTGCTATGAAGGATAAAGGAGCAGAAGTACTTTAATTTACAGGATTTACCAGAATACTAATCATTCGGAGTATTGGCATGACAGAAAAAACAATTTCAGATATAGGTGAATTTGGTCTTATCAAATTAATATCGCATGACCTGATTTACAGGCCGGAGTTTGTTAAGATTGGGCCAGGGGATGACGGAGCGGTCTATTCTATACCAGACGGATTTGATCAGGTCATATCAACGGATACTATGGTGGAAGGTATTCATTTCACCAGTGTGACGATGAGTGCCTATGATGTTGGCTGGAAGCTCTGTGCCTCAAATTTCAGCGATATGGCCGCTATGGGCGCCGATCCGATAGGGTTTGTCATTTCAGCCGCATTTCCTGAAAAGCTTTACACTTCATGGGTTGAGCGATGCTATGAAGGAATCCGGGACTGCTGCAAAGAATACCGGGTCAATTTGCTTGGCGGAGACATGACCGGATCTGTTTCAGGTATTATCATGACAGGAACTGTGGTAGGCATAGTTCCAAAGGATACAGCCGTCCGGCGAAGCGGTGCGCGCAGGGGAGATGTTGTTTTTGTAACCGGACATCCCGGTGATTCAGCGGGTGGGCTCTATGCCCTGCTTCATGAAAACAAAGAATACAGCGGGCTTATAGAAAAGCATAAGCATCCGCGGCCTCAGATTGAATGGGGAACTCTTTTGCGGGAAGCAGGAACCTCTTCCCTGAATGATATTTCTGACGGAATATCCAGAGAAGTCAATGAAATTGCAGAAGCAAGCGGTGTCTCCATCAAAATCGACAAATCATCCATACCCGTTTCTGCTGAAGCTTTGGAATATGGCAGAAAAGCGGGAATCGATCCTCTTTCCTGGGCCTTGGACGGCGGGGAAGATTATGAACTTATAGGTACGATTTCAAAAGAAGATTTTGAAAAGGTAAAAAATCGTCCTGGCATAAAAGAAATAGGAGTTGTGACAGATAAGCCCGGGAAAGGCGTATTCCTGAAACAGGAAGGGCATCTGGAATTGCTTGAAGTGCATGGTTATGATCATTTTGAAAAGTGAAAATTAGGGAGGATTATTTATGTACACATTAGTAGTCATTCGTCATGGTGAAAGTGAATGGAATAAAAAGAATCTGTTTTGCGGCTGGACAGATGTAGACCTGACAGAAAACGGATTCCGCGAAGCGAAAGAAGCCGGGAAACTCTTAAAAGCAGAAGGCTTTACTTTTGATAAATGCTATACATCTGTTCTCAAGAGAGCTATCCATACCGCTTATTCTGTTCTTGATGAAATGGATCTTGTCTGGATTCCGGTCATCAAGAACTACCATCTCAACGAAAGACACTACGGTGCCCTTCAGGGATTGAACAAGACGGAAACAACAGATAAGTATGGGGAAGAACAGGTCCATTTATGGCGCCGTTCTTATGATGTATGCCCGCCGGCACTTTCTGAAGATGATCCCAGAAACCCGAAAAACCAGCCTCCTTACCAGAAACTTGGCGATGTGAAGCTCCCATTGACGGAATGCCTGAAAGATACGGTAGCAAGGGTAGCACCTTACTTTGAAGGCGTCATCAAACCGGAAATTCAGAATGGAGAAAAAGTCCTGATTGCAGCGCATGGCAATTCCATCCGCGCACTCAGGAAGCATCTTGAAGGAATTTCCAGTGACGAAATTGCCGGGATGAACATTCCTACAGGAATCCCGCTCGTTTATCATCTGAATGAAGATTTCACGGTGCATGATGTTTCTTATCTTGGCGACCAGGAAGCCATTCAGAAGAAAATTACAGCAGTCAAAAATCAGTCTGCCAAGTCCAAATAAAGATGTAATATGATGTGAGAATCTGTGATCACGTAAAATTGATTGCCACAAGGGAAGTGTGGAAATGTCAATCATAACCGAAGGTTTGCATAAAACAAATACGATGAATTCCGCTCTTGTCCTTGAAGGCGGAGCGATGCGGGGACTCTTTACGGCGGGGATACTTGATGCTTTTATGGAAAGGGGATTCTACTTCCCAAAAGTCGTTGGGATTTCTGCAGGTGCCCTGCAGGGGCTCAGCTATATTTCCAGACAGCCGGGAAGAAACGTATCCGTCAATATCAGGTTTGCTCCGGATAAAAGATATATGGGGCTTCGTCATTTGGTGCGCGACGGCAGTTATTTTAACTTCCGCTTTATGTTTGGCAAGCTTGCTCATGAATATGTGCCTTTTAATTATGACAAGTTTGAAAAGGCTTCGGAAACGTTATATGTGGGCATTACTGACTGCCTTACGGGGAAACCTGTTTTTGTATCGAGTAAAAGCTGCCCTCTTTCCGAATTTATGGGGGTATGCGTCGCAAGCTGCTCGATTCCGCTTCTCTCAAAGCCGGTAAAACTTGAGGGAAAGGAATACGTGGATGGCGGCGTGGGGATGCCGCTTGTGCCTTTCCCTGAAGATCTGCCATTTCCGTGCACAAAACCCGTATACATACTGACAAGGGATATTACGTATCGCAAGAAAAAGGTGCCGCATGGGTTTAAATCCCTCATGCGTGCTGCCTACGGCAGGACGTATCCCGCTGTGGTGGAGGGCATGTGCTCTATCCCGGAGCGGTATAATGAAAAGGTAAAAAAGATCATACAGATGGAGAAAGAGGGAAAAGTTTTCGTACTGCGCCCGGAATCTCCCGTCAAAGTGTCCCGCGTGGAAAAAGACACGAAAAAACTTCGTGCACTTTACGAAGAAGGCTATCAGATCGGCATGAAGCGGTTTGATGAGATGATGAGGTGGATGAGTGAAAAATAATGAAGCAGTATTTATAAGCACGAGTGAAGAAATGACGATGGAATTCGGCCGTTTCATAGGGGAACATGCTGAAAACGGACTGTTCATTGCCTTGATTGGAGATCTTGGAACAGGTAAAACCCATTTTGTCCAGGGACTCGCCAAAGGACTGGGAATCAATGATGTGGTGAGCAGCCCCACCTTTACAATCATGAATTATTATGAAGGTGAGATTCCGTTAAAGCATTTTGATTTCTATCGTCTTGATACAGAAGAGGATTTATACAATATCGGCTGGGAGGAATACAGCGAAGGCGGTGTCACCGTTGCAGAATGGGCAGACATGTTCCCGAGACTGATTCCAGAGAGAGCCATATACATATATTTGTCAAATAAAGGAACAACAGAAAGAGAAGTCAAGGTTATCTGGGGAGAAGAAGCTCCTGATGCCATAACAAAGGAGATAGAGAAATATGCTTCTTGCCATTGATACATCATCTTTAGTTTTAAGCTGCGCTTTAGCAGAGGAGGGAAAGCTTGTCGCTGAATGGACACAGCAGAAAAAACTGACACATTCAGAACAGCTGATTCCATGCATGGACCTTATGCTGAAAGAAGTGGGCGTCAGCAAAAAGGAAATAACAGGGATTGCCGTCGCCAAGGGCCCTGGCTCATTTACGGGTCTTAGAATCGGCCTTGCTACAGCCAAGATGGCATCCTATATCTGGAACGTCCCGTTGGTCGGTGTTGACACCCTGGAAGCTCTTGCATGGAATATGTACGGCGCGCAGGCATTTATTCTTCCGCTTCTCGATGCGCAGAAGAATAATGTGTATGCAGCCCTTTACGGGGCATTTAATGAAATGTGGCAGGAAAAGCCTGAAGTGGCAGCTTCCATTGATTCTGTCATAGAATCAGCTGTAAAACATGGCGGGACGGTCATTGCAGTCGGTGAATGTGCTGATAAATATAAGGATAAGCTGGTTTCTGCAGGTATTCTGCTGGCTCCGCCCCATAGCAGATGCAGCCGCGCGGGAAGTCTCGCCATGGCAGGAATCTCTAAATTGAAAAACGGCATGGCAGATGATCCATTGACGCTTTTGCCAAATTATATCCGCAGAAGCGAGGCAGAAGTCTTATGGGAAAAGCAGCATGCCGATTCGTAATAGAAGAAGCGCTTGACTCTGATATTCTAGCCATATATGAAATTGGCAGGATTTGTTTTTCCGATGCATGGAGAAAAGAGACTGTCGATCATGATTTTCAGGGAACGCACAGCCATTACCTCGTTGCAAGGACTTCGGAAAAAGTCATAGGCTATGCCTGTTTCTGGTACGTGCTTGATGAAGCGCAGCTGGTCAATATCGGGGTTCTTCCTGAGTTTCGAAAGCAGGGGGCGGCAAAAGCCATTCTGGAAGCCGGGATTGATAAAGCTCTTGAAAACGATATGAAGACAATGTTTCTTGAAGTCCGTGTGAGCAATCATGGGGCACAGAATTTATATAAGAATTTTGGGTTCCACGTTGACGGTCTAAGGAAATCGGTGTATGAACTTCCTGTCGAAGACGGATATATCATGTCCCGAAAGTTATAAGGAGATAAAATGAAAATATTAGCATTCGAATCAAGTTGTGATGAAACGTCCTGCGCAGTAGTGGAGGACGGCAGACAAGTCTTGTCTGACATCATTTCAACACAGGTTCCGATTCATAAGAAGTTTGGCGGTGTAGTTCCTGAAATTGCATCACGCCATCATATAGAGGATGTGCTTCCCGTTGCCATTGAAGCATTGGAGCAGGCAGGATGCAGCTGGTCTGATATGGATGCCATCGCGGTCACGCAGGGGCCGGGCCTGGTCGGGGCGCTTCTTGTTGGGGTAGCAGCCGCAAAGGCGGCAGCCTGGGCTATCGACAAGCCTCTTATTGCAGTCAACCATATGGAAGGGCATATCTTTGCCAACCTGGTACAGTATCCCGATCTGGAACCTCCTTTTCTGTCACTGGTTGTTTCCGGCGGTCATACCATGCTCGTTGTAGTCAGAGATTACAATCACTTTGAACTTCTCGGACAGACAAGAGATGATGCTGCAGGAGAAGCTTTCGATAAAGTCGCACGTGTACTTGGTTATCCATATCCGGGCGGGCCGCACATTGACCGTCTGGCAAAGGAAGGGAACAGCAGCGCTATCCACTTCCCGATGGGACTCAGCAAGGGTCATAACTTTGATTTTTCCTTCAGCGGATTGAAATCATCCGTCATCAACTACATCAATACGATGAAAATGAAGAAAGAAGAAATCGTGGCAGAGGACGTGGCAGCTTCCTTCCAGAAGGCCGTTGTGGATGTCCTGATCGAAAAAGCGATGGAAGCCGTCAAAGTGACGGGCATGAAGACGATTGCTCTTGCCGGCGGAGTCGCAGCAAACAGCGAATTAAGGACAAGGCTTGAAGAGGAGTGCAGTAAACGCGGCATACGCATGTGCCGTCCGAGCCTGACCCTTTGCACCGACAACGGGGCTATGATCGGCTGCCGTGCCTATTACATGGCCAGAGCCGGCGAATTTGCCGATATGTCTTTAAATGCGGATCCGCGCCTGCCTTTTAATGCAGAACAGATCAAACTGTAAAGTACAGATTTATACATGCAGGATGGGAGAATAATATGCAGACACGCGGCATAGAAATGAGTCAGCTTTACACATTGATTCGTGATACGACGAATCTGACTGAAGTGCAGGCTAAAATTCTGGATCATGAACAGGTTGCCCTTCAGTTTGCAGCCGATATTTCAAAGAATCAGGTGTACTTGTGCGCCAAAGGGAAAAATTCTGATATTTCAGTCATCCTGCTCTCTGTCCGGCCTTCCTATACGCACAGCCAGACTTTTTTCAAGGCGGGAGATACGTTTTTGAGGGATGAATTATCCATTGTCGAAAATGTTTTCAGTACGGGAAGAAAAGTCGCCGGCCGCATGGAGCTTGATCAGGGGAGAAAAGTCGCAGTTACAGGATATCCTATCGTTGATAATGCAGGCGTTCCATTTGCCGTCGTCTGTTTCGTATCCAGCTCGCTTGATCAGCAGCAGGTCCTGACGGATACAGGAAGCCTTGCGCTTCAGGTACCGTTTGATGGGAAGGATTATTATGGCATACGTCCGCAGGACGGTGTCATCATACTGGATTCATTAGGCCGCATCATTTATTCCAATGATATGGCTAATGATTTATACATGGTTCTTGACAAAGAAGCCGTTGAAAGCCAGGAAATTATCGGTCACACAATCGTACGGTTTCCGCTTGTCGATGAAGTCATGAAAACGGGAAGGCCTGTTTTCGGCGATGAAGTTTCCGAAAATATGACGCTTTCGGCCTGGGGGCTTCCCATTATTTCTGGCGGCAAGGTAACAAGGACTGTACTGATCCTCACGGATGTCACCGCAATTCGTGAAAAGGAAAAGCAGATACTTGTCAAGGATTCTGTCATCAAGGAAATCCATCACCGCGTCAAGAACAGCCTCAATACGATAGCAGGAATGCTCCGTATGCAGGCAAGGCGCGCCAAAGATCCGGATACGAAGGACGCCTTGAAGCGTTCAGTAAACAGGATACTTGGTATTTCACAAATTCATGATATCCTGGCAAGCCAGAGTGGCGGACAGATCGATATGGATGTGCTGCTTGACCGTATCTGCAAATTGTCTGTGGACAGCCTGACGTTCTGCCCGGTTCGGGTAGTCCGCGAAAAGGGCAGTGATCCGCTGATTGTAGATTCTGAAAAAGCAGTTCCGCTGGCGATTGCAGCCAATGAGCTCATCCATAATGCGATTGATCATGGTTTTAATGGTATGGACAAGGGGATTCTTATCGTCGGAACATCTCTGGATGAAGAGAAACTTCATGTTTATATTAAAAATAATGGGCATCCTTTATCGCCTGAAGTCAAAGACATGAATTCATCCGGGCTAGGGCTTCAGATTGTAAGGAATTTAGTGGAAATAGAATTAAAGGGAAGCTTCGAACTGAGAAATGATGGAGAGTTCGTAACAGCTGATATTTATTGCCCGAGGGCATTGATGGGAGCATAGCAGAATGGCAGAAGTGTATAAAATCGTAATTGCAGATGATGAAGCACTCATCTGCATGGACCTCAAGGAAATGCTGGAAGAAGCAGGCCATGAAGTCGTAGGTGTAGGATCCGACGGGGTTGAAGCTTTGGAATTAACAAAGAAGCTCAATCCGGATCTTGTAATACTTGATGTTAAGATACCCCGGCTTGACGGTATCCAGGCAGCCAAGATGATTGCCCATGACAATCTGGCACCCGTCGTACTCCTGACAGCTTTTGGCGATGAAGACATCATTGAAAAGGCAAAAAAATCCATGGTTTTCGGATATGTGATGAAACCGGTCAGCGAGAGGTCTCTCTTTCCGGCCATCCAGATTGCAGTAAGCCAGTTCCGCCAGAAAAACGAGATCGTTCACCGGATCAAGGACATGGAACGCGAAATGGCTGCCCGGAAGATCATAGACCGCGCCAAGGGCCTTCTTATGGACTTCTATCATATTTCTGAAGATGAGGCTTACAGGAGAATGCAGCAGACAAGCATGAAAAGAGGCATTGCACTCTCCGAAGTCGCACAGAAGGTTGTGAAGGAAATCATGGCCAGAAAGAACAAATAGGCTGTAAGTTGTAGAAAGGAGATTCTTATTATGGAATTCACATTTTATGGACATGCATGCTTTAAAATCGATACAGGAAAAGAGTCGCTTCTTTTTGATCCGTTCCTGAGCGGAAATTCGCAGGCGGCTGTTTCTGCTGACAAGGTTGAATGCGATTATATCCTTCTTTCCCATGCTCACGGAGATCATTTCGACGATGCAGACAAGATTGCCAGCCGCACGGGCGCATGCGTCATAGCGATTCCTGAGGTGATTTCGCTCTTTTCAAAGAATGTCTCCAATTTCCAGCCTATGAATCTGGGCGGATCTTTTAAAGCCGACTTTGGCAAGGTAAAAATGGTGCAGGCTTTCCACAGCTGCGGAGCTCCGGGAGGCACGCCCTGCGGGTTCATCATGCAGTTTAACAACGGGAAGACTGTCTATTATTCAGGAGATACGGCTCTCTTTGGAGATATGAAGCTGTTTGGCGAACTGTATGATATTGACTATGCAGTCCTTCCAATCGGAGACAACTATACAATGGGACCAGACGATGCTTTGATTGCTGCCAGGTTCCTGAAGGCAAAATGTGTAATTCCTGTTCATTACAGCACCTGGCCAGTCATCGAACAGAATCCGGCTGATTTCAAGGAAGAAGCACAGAAACAGGGAATTGAAGTAAAAATCGTAAAACCTGGAGAAAGTTTGGAACTGTAATTCTTTGATAAAAGAGGACTGCGTCTGCAGGATGCCGCCCTCTTTCATCATTTCCGGTGAATTTTAAAGCGGATTAGGAATTTGGATGCTTTGAATGGAAAAGGGTGCTACATGAATAATAAAAAACAAAAATTTTTCGAGTCGCTCTCCGTGCAGCTTAATTCATACATTGAGGCAGAGAAAGTGATTGACCAGTTTATTTCTAATGATCTGGATGCTTTTCAGGGAAAAAGACTGTTTCAGCATGCTCTAGGAAGTACGGACAGTGATATGGAAGCCGTATTTGAGCGGATCGTCAAAGCATATAAAGATGCAGCCGGCTATGGATATGGTGTCAGAGCATTTGGATTAATGAAATCAATGCATGACCATTTAATCGGTCTCTTCAATGAATTATCATCCTATCAGGCCGAGAAAATACCTGATGAAATGAATCTTGTCTGGGATCTTTGCAAAGCAGGTGCATTGGAAGTTTCAAAAGTTCTTGAATATACCAAAGGATTTGAAGAAAATAATCTGAAGGCCGAAGCCAGATGCCTTAAAATTCATAATTTCAAGAGCAGGGGAGACGAAGCTGTCAGGGAATCACTTGCGGCTGTTTATGGAATGAATAACAGCATAGACATCATTTACTGGAAAGACGTATTAAGGGAAATGGATGGCTTCTTGTCTGATATCGATCAATTCACCATCTGCCTGCAGAAACTCCTTGCCATGGAATAGGATGGAATGCATTTTTAATAATTTATAATCTGGGTGTTGGATTTTCTGATCATTTTGGGTATAATATAGGTACATGGAGGAAATGCCATGAGATAGAATTTCTATCTGGTCAAATTGATGATTATTTCCCTGATTATCAATTCGGCTGCGGACTATGCATACTCCTCAATGATAGTCTTGCACAAGAAAAGCGGTTGATACCGCTTTTTTTGTTTGCCTGAAACGGGGTTTCATCCTTTTTATAACGTTTCCTGATTTTTGTAGAAGAGTCTAATCGTGTTATAATATTGGATATTTAGTAAATTCAGGATTTTGGAAAATATTTATAGAAGAGGAGAGGGTTTTGTTGATAGCAGGGCAGATGAGATCATATGCATGGAACGATGGCAAAGAACTTCATATTGGCAGGGATTCTCTTGTCATGGGAGTTTTAAATATAACGGATGATTCATTTTCAGACGGCGGGAAATGGAATACGCTGGAAACTGCCATACAGCATGCAAAGGATATGGTTGAAGACGGGGCAGCAATTGTAGACATAGGGGCAGAATCAACAAGACCGGGATTCACGTCCTTATCGGCAAAGGATGAGACAGATAAATTAATGAAGTTTCTTCCATCCATATTAGAGTGCTCTCCGGTACCGGTATCTGTCGACTCGTACCATTATGAGACAATGGACGCAGCACTGCGGGCCGGGGCACATATCGTCAATGATATCTGGGGATTCCAGTATGATGACGGCAGCATGGCAAGGGTAACTGCTGAATATAAAGTGCCGGCAGTCCTCATGCATAATCAGGATGGTGAAACATATGATGAAGATATCCTGGAGAGCATGAAAAAATTCTTTGACCGTTCCATTGATATTGCAGTAAGGGCCGGCGTAGAACAGGATAAGATCATTCTGGACCCGGGAATCGGTTTTGGCAAAACAGCAGAGCAGAACATGGAAGTCCTGACACGTCTGGATGAACTGACGAGGGAATTTCCTTTTCCCTGGCTTTTAGGCGTAAGCAGAAAACGCTTCATTGGTGCAATCCTGGATCTTCCGGCACCTGAAAGAGATGAAGGAACCGCTGCGGTCAATCTCTGGGGGATTGAAAAAGGATGCTCCATATTCCGCGTTCATAATGTTAAAATAAGCGCCCGTGAAATCAAGGTATGGGATGCTTTAAATCATTTCAATCAGGAAAATTGACAGTGGCAGGGTGTGAATGATGGATTATATTAAACTCAAAAACATGGCATTTTTCGGCTATCATGGCGATGAGCCGGAAGAGAAGACATTGGGACAGCGATTTTATATTGATGTCGTAATCGGCACAGATCTGTCCAAAGTCAGCCGGACCGATGACTTGAATGATTCCGTAAATTACGTGGAAGTTTTCCAGATTGTGAAGCGCGCGGCCGAAGGAGGCCCCTACAAGCTCCTGGAAAAACTGGCAGGCGTGATTAATGAAGAAGTCATGGAAAAATTTCCGCAGGTTGAAGAAATCGTAACCACCGTCCATAAGCCGGGTTCGCCCATTCCTGGCATCCTGGATGATGTATCCGTTACGATAAAAAAAGAAAGACAGGTTTGACGGTTTAGAAATGTTGAATTCATTGAAAAGAAATTCCTATATTATCTCGCTGGGATCTAATATGGGAAATTCAGCTGAGATTCTCTCTGGATCCGTCAGGACACTGAATCAGGATGAAAGGCTCAGGGTCCTGAAGAAATCATCCCTTTATAAGACCAAGCCATGGGGGCTGACGGAGCAGGCCGTTTTCCTGAATGCCGTGATTGAAGTTTCATGGACAGGGAAACCAGAAGAGCTGATGGAATTTCTGCTGCAGGTAGAAAAATCATTCGGCCGTGTCCGCATCAGGCACTGGGGACCAAGGACGCTGGATCTGGATATGATCTATAACAGTGAAATAGAAAGCAATACAGATTTTCTAAAATTGCCGCACCCTTTTTTCTGGGAGCGGCCCTTTGTGTTGGTTCCTTTAGAAGAAATATATCCTGATTTCGTCTTTAATTGTGAAGGAATCCACCAGAGAATTCTGGAACTGGATGGATATAAGGATGTAGGGAAAACGGGCATTGCATGGTAGACAGGAGGTGAAATGATGGCAGAAAAAATAAAATGATTGATGGAAAAGAAAATACAAAAGAGGAAACTTCAGCTTTGAATGCAAAGGGGCCTGAGCTGGTTCAGATGATTGGAGACAGGCTCATATCATTGATCGATCAGAACCATCCGGGGAAATCTGTTATCATCAACGGGATCAGCGGGTCTCAGAAATCTCTGGCGGCTGCGTCTCTCTTGGCGAAATATAATATGGCTGTTATTGTGGTTCCTACGCAGAAAGATATTTTCCGGTGGGAAGAAAATTTAAAGTTTTTTGTTCCCGATGCCAGAATATTTTCATTTCCTGTCGTAGAAGAAGCCGGTTTCGAAGGCGCTTTTTCCAGTACGGAAAGGCTGAGGGAGCGCATGCGCGCCTTGTCTGCAATGATCAATGGTGAAAAGAGCATCATTATTGCGGCCGCAGTAGAAGCTGCGCAAAAAATTTCAGCTCCTTCTTCTATCAAGGATCATTTATATAAATTTGAGTTAGGCAGTGAAATCGAAAGAAGAGAGCTCCTGGAAGTACTGCAGGATCTGGGGTACGAAAGAGTCGATCAGGTTGAACGGTGCGGACATTTTTCTGTCAGGGGCGATATCGTCGATATTTATCCGATCAATGAAATCCATCCTGTGAGAATTGAATTCTTCGGTGATGAGATTGACAGCATACGTCTGTTTGATGTGGACAGCCAGCGCTCCATTGAAACACTGGAAAGTCAAAGTGTACTTCCTGTTGCGGTAAAGGGCAGCAAGAATTCATCCGTTCTCTCCTACCTTGATCATGGGATTGTCTTTTATGATGAGCCGCAAAGGGGCGAGGAATCCTTAAAGCAGTTCTTTAAGGAAGAAAAAGCCAATGCGGGCAAGGCTTTCCTCTGGAGCGAGCTCATCCATGCGGCCCGAAAACAAACGAATCAGGGAATTGTATTCTCACTTCTCAAGAGGGAACTCGAGGAATTCAAGCCTTCTGCGTATCACAATTGGAACGGGCAGGAGATGACGAATTATCAAAGGCAGATTCCCATTTTTACTGCCGATTTGAAATCCCTTCTGAATAAGAAATGGAAAACTGCTATTGCCATCCCAAGGGCTTCCGAGAAGCGAGAAATCGAGGGAATATTAACGGACCATCAGATCCCCATGTCTCTTGATATAGAAGAGGGGAAAGTGGTTCTCCTTGATGGCGTCCTGACAGAGGGATTTGAGCTTCCGGATTTTAATCTGGCCCTGATTACGGCCGGCGATATTCTTGGCAGGCAGAAACTCAGAAAGTACAGTACAAGCGGATCAAGAAAGCAGATCCGTTACTTTTCCGATCTGAATCCGGGAGACTATGTTGTTCAGCAGGTACACGGAATCGGCAGGTACCTTGGCATACGCACGATTGAATTATCCGGTGTCCACAGGGATTACATTACCATCCAGTATGCAGGATCGGATAAGCTTTATCTTCCTGTAGACCAGATCGGCACTTTGGAGAAGTACATCGGTCCGGAAGGAGAAACGCCGCGTCTTCATACCATGGGCGGAGCCAACTGGGGAAAAATTCGCTCAAAGGCGAAAAAATCCATTCAGGAACTGGCTGAAAAGCTTTTGGACGTGTACGCAAAGCGTGAACTGGCAAAGGGAATTGCCTTTGCGCCAGATACGGCAGAACAGGTTGAATTTGAGGATTCATTCCCTTATGTCGAAACAGAAGATCAGGAGAATGCTATTTCCGTCATCAAGAAGGCTATGGAAAAGCCCACACCGATGGATATGCTCCTTTGCGGGGACGTTGGATTCGGGAAGACGGAAGTGGCGATGAGAGCCGTTTTTAAATGTGTCATGAGCGGCTATCAGGCTATGGTTCTGTGTCCTACGACGGTCTTGTCAGAGCAGCATTATAAAAACTTCAAGTCCCGCATGGATTCCTTTGGCGTCAATATTGCGGTGCTTAACAGATTCACAAAGGCTTCTGAAAGGACAAAGATACTCCGTCAGCTTGAGTCCGGTGAGCTGGATGTTGTCATTGGGACTCATTCTGTCCTGAACAAAAAGATAAAGTGCAGGAGACTGGGACTGCTGGTCGTAGACGAAGAGCAGCGCTTTGGTGTCGTACAGAAGGAAAGAAGGAAATCACTGGCAGAAGGAATCGATGTATTGACTCTTTCGGCAACACCGATACCAAGAACGCTCCATATGAGTCTGACAGGCCTTCGTGATATGGTCACGATCACAACGCCGCCTCCTGGAAGACATGCGATACAGACCTATGTCAGCGAGTACGACGATTCCATCGTCATTGACGCGATTCTTAGGGAAAAAGAGCGAGGCGGTCAGTCATTCTTTGTTTACAACAGGATTGAGACAATGCCTGCCATGCTGGATCATTTGAAGAGCATACTGCCGGATACGATATCGATTGGAGTTGCCTATGGGCGGATGGATGGCGCAGTCCTTGAAAAAGTGATGCTTGATTTCTATCAGGGAAAATATGATGTCCTGCTTTGCACAACCTTGATTGAAAACGGGCTGGATCAGCCAAATGCCAATACGATGCTGGTCTATGATGCAGACAAGCTTGGTCTTTCCCAGATTTATCAGATGCGCGGAAGAGTAGGGCGTTCCGATAAAATCGCACGTGCCTGGTTCTTCTACAATAAGGATAAGGTACTTAGCGAAGTTGCGGAAAAGCGTCTGAATACCATAAGAGAATTTACTGAACTCGGGAGCGGCTTCAAAGTCGCTATGCGTGATCTGGAAATCCGCGGTGCAGGCAATCTTCTGGGATCGGCCCAGCATGGCAATATCGCAAGCGTCGGATTTGCAGCGTACTGCTCCATGCTTGAGGAGGCTGTACAGCGTCTGATGGCAGAAAGAGAACATAAGCCCCTTCCGAAGAAACTGCCGAATACCACTATCGAATTCCGTCAGGATGCGTACTTGGATTCCAAGTACATCAGCAATGAAGAGCAGAAGATGGAAATTTACAGAAGACTGGCATCCATGGAAGACGAGAAAGAGCTGGCAGATTTGATTGATGAGGCAGTCGACCGCTATGGGACCCCGACGGAACCAGCCGAAAAACTGTTTTCCATTTCCCTTGTCAGAATAAAGGCCAGAAAACTTGGAATAGGGAGTGTCATTGACGAAGGGGATTCCATGCTTCTTACATGGGCGGATGAGGATTTCATGCATGGTTGGAATCCCAACCTTCTTCCAAAGGCGCTTATTCCATACCTGCATTTCCTTCCGGGAAATCCGGCAAGGCTGAGAATCAGGAAGGAAGGAATCAAGGGCAGCCCCATGAAATGGCTTGGCGGTTTCCTGAATGAGCTGATGAGCGAGATCCATCATACTTCCCATTAGATTTGCAGTGCATGAGAAGTCTGTATTTATGGGATTCTGCTTTACATTTATCAGCAAATCTGTTATGATTATATAAGTTATGTTTTTTTTGAGGGGCTTTTCCATATCTTTTAATCAGGTGAAAAATGCGTAAAAATTCGTTTATCCAGGGTGCGTTGATCTTGACGGTAGCAGGGATTATCGTCAAGTTCATTGGGGCATTCAGTCGTATCTATCTGTCAAGACTTCTTGGCGGCGAAGGGATCGGGCTCTACCAGATGGCTTATCCGATCTACCTGCTTTGCCTTTCGGTATCATCAGCAGGTCTTCCTGTGGCTATTTCAATCATGGTTGCAGAAAGAAACGCAGTCAACGATTACTTTGGCGGGCAGAAGGTATTCCGCATATCGCTCGTGACATTGGTTTTGACAGGACTCTTTTTCAGTCTCCTGCTTTTCTTCGGAGCCCAGTGGCTGGTCGACAGTGAAATTGTCCGCGACCAGAGAGCTTATTGGTCACTCCTTGCTTTGTCCCCGGCCGTTTTCTGTGCAACGCTTCTTGCGACGCTCAGAGGTTACTTCCAGGGGCTTCAGCTGATGACACCGACAGCTGTTTCACAGATACTTGAACAGGTCGTCCGTGTTGTTGCCATGATTCTTTTTGCCGTCGTCCTTCTTCCTTATGGACTGGAATACGGGGCTGCCGGCGCAACCCTTGGCGCAGCACCGGGTGCTTTTGTCGGCATACTGACACTTCTTGTTTTTTATTACATGACCCGCGGATGGAGAAATGAACTGGCATCTGAGCAGGATCCATCCATCAAGCCGCAGAGTGTAAAGACAATTATCAAAAGACTGCTTGTTCTTGCCATTCCTGTGTCGCTGGCAAATATCATGCTTCCGATCGTTTCATTGATCGATCTTTTCATTGTTCCAAGAAGGCTTGAAGTTGCTGGTTTTACGATTGAACAGTCAACAACATTCTTCGGTTATCTGACCGGCATGGCAACGGCTCTTGTCAACATGCCTACCATCGTTACGGCATCCCTGGCAGCAAGTCTTGTTCCTTTCGTTTCAGAAGCTATCGCGCAGAAACGCGGCGACATGGTACTTAAAAGAACTGATACCGCGATGCGCCTGGCCAATCTGATTACTATTCCTTCCTTTGTCGGAATGTGTGTGATTGCCACACCAATTTCTGCCATGCTTTATGCAACTCCGGATGCTGGTCCGTGCATTGCAATCATGAGCTTTGGCATTTTCCTTCTTGGCGTACAGCAGGTAACAATGGGCGTTCTGCAGGGGATGGGCAAGACGGCCATACCTTTCCTGAACATGGTTGCCAGTGCATGCTGCAAGATGTTCCTTTCCTGGAACCTCACCGCTCTTCCAAACTGGGGCGTTTTAGGTGCGGCATGGGCAACAAACGCAGACTTTGGCGTTGCAGCCATTCTCAATTTGATTTTCCTTTATAAATACAGACATTACACAATGGACATAAAGCATACGGTCAAGCTCTTCATCGCTGCAGCCGTTATGGGTGTGGTTGCCTATGGATCTTATCACGGCTTTTACAGCCTGATTCACAGCAATACGCTTTCTACCCTGATTGCAATTGCCTTGGGCGGAGTTGTTTACATTGTCGGCATCGTGCTGATTCGTGCTGTAACACCTGACGATGTCAGGGAGATTCCAAAGATCGGCACACGCCTGGCCGCTATTGTGGAAAAGATGAGTCTCAAAAAGTAATATATTGCTTAGGCAATGGAAGCATAGTAAAAAGACCACGGAAAATATCCGTGGTCTTTTTACTATGCAGCTGATTTAAATGACGCGGCTGGCATTTGCTAGGCAGCGCTCTGTTTCAGATACGATATCTTCAACGATTTCCTGTACGGGCTGGATCTTTGTCAAATGGGTCAGTGACATGCCGGCGAGGATAAAGCCGTTTTCTGTGTCGCCTTCAATGGCCCCTTTTCTGTTTGTCCCTCTGGAAAGTGCAGTCAGGGTGCTCAAAGGAGCGCCGCTGTATTCTTCCTGCAGATACTTATCAGAGAATTTATTTCTTAATCCTCTGACGCTGTCTCCGGTAGTGAAGCCGCAGACAACAGAATCCGTATCGCTGGCATTGATGATGGCCTGCTTGGCATTGGGATGGAGCAGGTGGCATTCCTCTGCAAGAAGGAAGCGTGTACCCATCTGGACTCCTGAAGCGCCCATGATCAGAGATGCCGCAACGCCTCTTCCGTCCACGATGCCTCCGGCTGCAACCAGCGGAATCTCGATGTCAGGAAGAATGTTTTCCAGAAGAGCCATGAGTGTTACTTTCCCGTCATGTCCGCCCGCTTCCATGCCTTCAACGATGATGGCATCAGCTCCGGCATCCTGCACACGCTTGGCAAGCTTTGCATTTGGAACAACCGGAATGCATTTGATGCCTGCATGATGAAGCGGCTCAAACCATGGGAGGGGATTGCCTGCACCAATGGTTACGAAAGGAACTTTCTCATCACAGATTACCTGAGCAACGTCATCGACGTTTGGCGCCTGCAGCATTAAATTGACGCCGTAGCATTTCCCGTTTCCTAAAATATCTTTGGCCGTTCTGATACTGTCCCTGACTTCATCTGCAGAGAATCCGCCGGATCCTATGACGCCTGCGCAGCCTGCATGATTCATTGCAGCCGCCAGCACTCCGTCTGAAATATAGGCCATTGCACCCTGAATGATGGGGTAATCAATACTGAGGAGCTTCGTTAACCTTGTGTTCCATGACATAATATCCATCTCCTTGCGATATGAAAATACCGGATTAAAGTGAAATTTCATAATGGACTTTGCTTGATGCCTTATGAAGACCGGTTTATTATTCTTTTCCCATTATACCTGCTTTATGTAAAATAGGTAAGTTTTAAGCCCTATCATGCGGATTACCGGAAGACAAATGCATAATGAATGCATGAAAGCAGCTATTTGACCACTCTGCAATGCACAAATTTCATGTAACGATAAAACACATGAAGATATCTGCCCGAGACGAACCTTGATGAGGAAATGATATAAAAACTAATAAAGGCTTTGATTTTAGCAGAGAATCAATGAGGAAATATCAGCCTTTCCTGCACGTAAAATGCAGGAATAAGTATATATTACATAATTTTAATGCACATTATAGCTAAATAATGTATACTTAATTATAGAATTAATGGCAGTTGTTGTAGTATTATTAACTGCGTGATATACTGTAAGGGTAGAGTTCAGGCTTTTCTCTATCCCTAATTTCATAAATATATGATACGGAAGTGATAAAGGTGGAAGAGGACTCCTTAATGATGCTTCTTGTGCCGGAGATGATGATTGAAGCACAGGAGCGGTATGAAATCCTCAGGCAGATCCATGCAGCACAACCGGTCGGAAGACATCTTTTAACCGTACAGACGGAATTGTCAGACAGCATTATTCGGAAACACATTGAAGAAATGGAGCGGACCGGGCTTTTGATTTACAGGCCTTCCGGGATCAGTTTGACCAGCAAGGGCGAATCACTCCTGGAGCCGCTTTCCCATTATTTCCGGAAAAGTCCTTTTTCCGATAAGATGGCAGCATCTTTGCAGAAAATTTTATCGATGAAAAAGGTCATACTGGTGCGGGGAGATTCTGATGAGAAGCAGTCCGTAAGAGGTGATATAGCCCAGGAGGCCACATTAGCCCTGATTCGTCTTATAAGAGATGATGATATAGTGGCAGTGAGCGGCGGAGCTTTAATGGCTGAACTGGCGGAAATTCTTCCCCAGCTTCACATGAATGTGGATGTTTTACCGATCAGAAGAGGATTTGGCAGGAGAATAGATTTTTTACCAAATAATGTGGCAGCTCATATGGCTGAAAAATTAGGAGGGAAGTATCACATCCTTCAAATACCGGATGGATTGAGTCCCGAGTTTTTCTACAAGCTGAAAAAAGAATTGCCGCAAATTAATCAGACAGAAGAATTGTTTTCAAAAGCGGGTATATTGGTTACTGGTATAGACAGCGCAGAGGATATTAAGAAGTATCACGAACTTCCGGCGGATGTAACAAGGCGGCTGGAAAAGGAAAATGTATCCGGCGAAGCTCTGGGACTATATGTCAATGCGAAAGGAAAGATCTTATATCGTCTGTATAATGTCGGTATTTCCAGAGACGATATACCAGCAATACCACATATATTAATTACTGCAGGCGGAAGTCATAATGGGGAAGCAATCCTTGCTGTGGCAAGAGCAGGAATACGCGGAGTCCTCGTTACTGATGAAGGGGCCGGCAGAAAAATACTTCAACTAGTTTCAGGTGAAAAAGCGACAACAGGAGGTTGCAAAGATCATGGTTAAAGTCGGAATTAATGGATTTGGCAGAATTGGAAGACTCGTATTTCGCGGCATGCTGAAGAGAGACGATCTGGAAGTCGTTGCTATTAACAATCCAAGCGGGGTTGAAACAGCTGCTTACCTTCTTAAATACGATACTGTTCACGGAAGACTTGATGAAAAGGTAGAAATTGACGGCGACGATTTGATCATTGAGGGCAAACGTGTTCATGTTTTCCAGGATCGTGATCCGGAGCATCTGGACTGGAGCAAGTATGGTGTTGAAATCGTTGTCGAATCCACAGGCAAGCTGAAAGATAAAGTCAGCGCCGGTAAACATATCAAGGGAACTGTGAAAAAGGTTATTATCACAGCACCGGGCAAAGATGATGACGCAACGATTGTTATGGGCGTCAATGAAGAAACATATGACCCGAAGGCAGACAATATCATTTCCAACGCTTCCTGCACGACAAACTGCCTCGCTCCGGTTGTAAAAGTACTGCATGAACAGTTCCACATTGTACGCGGACTTATGACAACCGTTCATTCCTATACGAATGATCAGGCCATTCTTGAAAAAGCACACAAGAAGGATCCAAGAAGAGGCCGTGCTGCTGCAGAAAATATTATTCCGACTTCCACAGGTGCAGCAAAGGCAATCGGCATTGTCATTCCTGAAATGAAAGGCAAACTGAACGGGCTGGCTATCCGCGTTCCGACCCCGGACGTATCCCTGGTCGACTTGGTTGTTGAACTGGAAAAGACAGTTACAAAGGAAGAAGTCAACGAAGCATTGAAGAAAGCCGCTGAAGGTGAATTGAAGGGAATCCTTGCTTATACGGATGAACCCCTTGTATCCAGCGATTTCCGTACGACAAATGTAAGCTCTACCGTTGACAGCCTGCTCACCATGGTTATGGACGGCAATCTTGTCAAAGTTATTGCATGGTACGATAACGAATGGGGTTATTCAATGCGTATCATTGATCTTGTAGCTTATGTTGCATCGAAAGGACTGTAATGATGAACAAGCAGACAGTGTATGATCTTAAGCCTGAAGGAAAGGTTGTATACATCCGTGTCGATTATAATGTTCCCCATGATAAAGAGGGGAATATTCTGGATGACCGCAGAATCCGGGCTACAATTCCAACAATTCAGTATCTTCTGAATCAGGGCGCAGCCATTGTCCTGGCCAGTCACATGGGAAGGCCGAAGGGTGAATATAAAACAGAATTATCTCTCCGTCCTGCTGCAGTCCGTCTGGCAGAACTTTTACAAAAAGAAGTCAAATTCATTCCGGACTGCATTGGCCCTGAAGCTGATCAGGCCAAAGAAGAACTGAAGCCGGGCGAGATTATTCTTCTTGAAAACTTAAGATTCCATAAGGAAGAAGAAAAGAATGATCCGGATTTTGCCAAAGCTCTTGTCAAAGGATGCGATCTGGCTGTTAACGATGCTTTCGGCGTATCCCACCGTACACATGCATCCATCGTAGGCGTTGGAAGACTTCTGCCTATGGTATCCGGTCTTCTTCTTAAAAAGGAAATTGATTTCCTTGACGGCGTCATCGAACATCCGGAAAGACCATTTGCTGCGATTATAGGCGGAGCCAAAATCAGTGACAAGATCCAGGTTATTGCAAACCTGATGGAAAAAGCAGATGTCATCCTGATTGGCGGCGGCATGGCGAATACATTCGTTGCAGCCCAGGGTTATGACATGGGCGAATCCCTGCAGGACAAGGACCGCTTTGATTTGGCAAGAAACCTTATGAAGAAGGCAAATGATCTTGGATCGAGCATCATGCTGCCGGTTGATTTCATGGCAGGTGATTCATTCTCCGCTGAAGCAAAGACAAAGGTTCTTTCGGCAGAAGAATTCTCCAGCCCGTGGATGGCGCTTGATATCGGTCCTAAGACCATTGACCTTTATGTTGAAACATTGCAGAAAATGAAGACTGTCGTCTGGAACGGCCCGATGGGCGTTTTCGAAATGGAGCCATTCTCAAAGGGAACCTATGCAATAGCTAAGGCTATGGCATCCCTCAATGCGACGACTGTCATTGGCGGAGGAGAATCCGCATCGGTTGTTGATCAGCTTGGAATTGGAGACAAATTCTCTCATGTGTCGACAGGCGGCGGCGCTTCGCTGGAAATGCTTGAAGGAATGATTCTTCCGGGCGTTGCGATCCTTGCTGACAAGGAGTGATAATTTGAGGAAAAAGTTAATTGCAGGAAATTGGAAGATGAATCAGACGGTGACGGAGGCAGGTCACTATTTTGAAAAGTTTAAAGTAAAAGTCAGGGAAGATGTGGATTTGGTTTTCATTCCTCCTTTTACCGATATTCCAGTTGCCAAATTTTTTATAAGCAGATCATCGATCGGTCTTGGCGCACAGAATATGTATCCGGCGGAAAGCGGAGCTTTTACCGGAGAGATTTCGCCTCTTATGCTCAAGGATCTTGGCTGCACGTATGTCATTTGCGGACATTCTGAAAGAAGAGAGATTCTGGGAGAGAGCAATGAATTTATTGCCAGAAAGGTAAAATGTGCGCTGGATCACGATATAACTCCGATTCTTTGCGTCGGTGAAACAAAGGATGAACATGACGCAGGGAAAACAGAGGAGAAAATAGAAACACAGGTAAGGGCAGCTCTTGAGGAAATCCCTGCTGATAAGGTTTCAGATGTTGTTATCGCTTATGAACCTATCTGGGCGATCGGCTCGGGAGCAGCAGCAACAGCAGATGAAGCAGAAACTGTTGCAAAGCTGATCCGGCAGATTGTCAGAAATATTGCCGGGAAAAAAGTTTCAGATCAAGTGCGGATTCTCTATGGCGGTTCTGTCAATGCCGGAAATATCAGCGATTTTACCGGAGAAAAAGATATTGACGGCGCTTTAGTCGGCGGGGCCAGCTTAAAAACAGAAGAGTTCATTTCTATTTATCAGAAGGCTTGAGAAATCATTTTTATTAAAGGGACAGATGAAAGGGTATAGGTGGAGTTAGATTATGGCAGTCATTACGGATCTTCATGCAAGAGAAATTTTAGATTCACGTGGAAATCCTACTTTGGAAGTCGATATGTCGCTGGAGGATGGGACATTTGCCCGCGCCGGAGTTCCGTCCGGTGCTTCTACCGGCATCTTTGAAGCCACCGAACTTCGTGATGGAGATGAGACAAGGTACGGCGGAAAAGGTGTTCTTAAAGCCGTAGATAACGTAAATGGTGAAATTGCAGATGCCGTTATCGGCTGGGATGCAAGCGATCAGAGAGGGCTGGATCATATTCTGATCAACCTTGATGGGACCGAAAACAAGAGCAGACTTGGTGCAAATGCCATTCTCGGTGTATCCCTTGCCGCTGCTCATGCTGCAGCCGCATCGTTCGGACTTCCCCTCTACCAGTACCTTGGCGGAGTGAATGCACACGTACTGCCTGTTCCGATGATGAACGTTCTTAACGGCGGCGCTCATGCAGACAACAATGTTGATATCCAGGAAAGCATGATCATGCCTGTCGGAGCTTCCAGCTTCAGGGACGGCCTTCGCATGTGCGCTGAAGTATATCACACTTTAAAAGCTGTTCTTAAGGAAAGAGGACTTTCAACCGCAGTTGGAGACGAAGGCGGATTTGCTCCGGATCTTCCGTCCAATGAAGCAGCCATGGAACTCCTCTGCGAAGCTATCGAAAAAGCAGGTTATACTGCAGGAAGCGATATTGTCCTTGCTACTGACGTTGCAGCATCTGAAATCCTTGGCGACGACGGCTTATACCATTTATCCGGGGATCATGCAGCTAAGACCGCTGAACAGATGATTGAATTCTATGATCACCTGATTAGCGAGTATCCGATTGTTTCCATTGAAGACGGGCTTGGAGAAGAGGACTGGGAAGGATGGAAACTTCTGACAGATTCACTGGGAGATAAAGTACAGCTTGTTGGGGACGATCTTTTCGTTACCAATACAGAACGTCTTTCCAGAGGAATTGCAGAAGGCGTTGCCAACTCCATTCTGATCAAACTGAATCAGATCGGCACACTGACTGAAACATTTGAAGCTGTACAGATGGCACAGAGAGCCGGTTACACAGCTGTTATTTCCCATCGCTCGGGCGAAACGGCAGATACGACAATCGCTGATCTGGCAGTCGCTCTGAACGCAGGACAGATCAAGACTGGTGCGCCGTGCAGATCTGAACGAGTTGCAAAATACAACCAGCTTCTCCGCATCGAAGAAGGACTTGATGCTGATGCCTGCTATGGAAGCGAAGAACTTGCCGGCAAGCTGCGTATATTTGAAAAATAAAAAAACGGAGCTGTGACAAAATGCGCAATCATTTTGCCACAGCTCTTTTTTTATGCATCATATACAGCATGTCAATAAATTAGTGCAATCATTATGAAGAAATGATACAATAAGACGGTATAAAACGTTAAAATTATTTGGACTATAAATTACAAAGGAGAGACAACATGAGTAAAGTATTTGTTATCGGTCATAAATCACCGGACACAGACAGTATAGCTGCTGCCGTTTCCTATTCCTATTTGAAAAGACAGCTTGGCGTTGATGCCGTAGCAGCCAGAGCAGGGGAACCAAACAAAGAAACAAAGTTTGCACTTGATTATTTCAAGGTAGAAGCACCTGTTTTGCTGGAAAGCGCTGCAAGAAAGAATCCGGATGATGAAAAGACAAAACTGATTCTTGTCGATCACAATGAATCCAAGCAGTGCGTAGACGGCGCAAAGGATGCAGAAGTCCTTGAACTGATCGATCATCACAGACTGGGTGATTTTGAAACGGAAAACCCGATTTTCATCCTGATCCGCCCGGTAGGATGCGTAAACACCGTTATTTACGGCCTTTACAAGGCAAATGGAGTTAAACCGTCCAAAGAAGTTGCCGGAATGATGCTTTCTGCTATCATCTCTGATACAGTTCTGTTCAGATCCCCGACTACGACAGATGAAGACAAGGCTGCAGTCAAGGAACTGGCAGAAATTGCAGGCGTCGATTATGAAGCTTACGGCATGGAAATGCTTAAGGCGGGCGCTGATATTTCTGATTACCCGGCAGAAAAGCTTGCCCACAATGATACCAAGGAATTTGAAGCAGGCGGAAAGGTTTTCAGCTGCGGTCAGATTTCTGTTATGGATCTTGAACCGATCGAAGCCAAGCGCGCAGATATCATGAAAGTTCTTGAGGAAACCAAGGCAGAAAAACAGTATGAAGCTTCCTACCTGATGGTTACCAATATTCTGACAGAAGATACATATCTCTGGTTTACCAGCGGCGCTGAAGCTGCAGCTGAAGAAGCTTTCGGAAAGAAAGCGGAAGATAGATGTGTATATCTTCCTAAGGTCATGTCCCGTAAGAAACAGGTAGCTCCGTTCCTGTTAAAAGTATACGGAAAATAATTGATTCGATGAATGTAGGAAGAACTCATTTTTGACAGGTACAGTCATTTATGGGTTCTTCTTTTTACACTAAGGAGATTTGAGGATTTGTCTAATTATTTAAACACATTAAACGACCAGCAGTTGAAGGCTGTAAAGCAGATAGACGGACCAGTCCTGATCCTGGCAGGGGCCGGTTCAGGCAAGACGAAGTCATTGACCTGCAGGATTGCCTACATGATGGAATCGGGAATCAGTCCGTCTGAAATTCTGGCAATCACTTTCACAAACAAGGCTGCCCAGGAAATGAGGGAACGTATTCATGCTCTTGTGGGACCTTCTGCTGACAAAATCTGGATGTATACATTTCATTCCTTCGGCGCAAGGTTCCTCAGACGTGAAATCAGCAATTATCCTCCATATAATGATAAATTTACGATTTATGATTCGGATGATTCCAAAACACTCATAAAAAACATCCTCAAGGAACTGAATCTGGATGACAAGCAGTTCCAGCCCAATATCATTCAGGCGCATATATCCTCGGCAAAGGGCCAGCTGCTTGAGTCGAAAGCATTCCGCGCGCAGGTTGGATCGAACTTCTTTGCACAGAAGGTTGCCGATGTGTATGAATCTTATGACAAGCATCTGAAGCAGAATAATGCGCTTGATTTCGATGACCTTCTTTTCATGACGACAAAGCTCTTGTCGATTGAATCGATCCGGAGACGCTGGCAGGACAGGTTCCATTATATTTTGATTGATGAATACCAGGATACAAACCATGCACAGTACCTGATGGCAAAACTTATTGCAGGAAAGAATCAGAATATCTGTGCAGTCGGCGATGCTGACCAGAGTATTTATTCCTGGCGCGGCGCCGATCTCAGGAATATCATTGATTTCCAGCAGGATTATCCGTCTGCCAAGGTAATCAAGCTTGAACAGAACTACCGCTCGACGCAGACGATTCTGGATGCGGCAAACGCAGTCATTCAAAATAATTCCGGAAGACCGTCCAAGCGGTTATGGACAGAAAACAACCAGGGAAAGCCGCTTATTCTCTATACGGCTTCAGATGAGCACAGTGAGGCTGATTTCATCGTAAATACGATGAGAAAAGAACACAACGAGGAGCATCAGCTGTATGGGAATATGGCTGTCTTGTACCGCATGAATGCGCAGTCGCGAGTCATTGAAGAAGCGCTCGTAAAAAGCGGAATCGGATATACGATGGTCGGAGGGACGAGGTTCTATGACCGCGCAGAAATCCGTGATATGCTTGCATACCTCAAGCTGGTATCCAATCTTAAGGATAATGTCAGCCTTATGCGTATCATCAATGTCCCCAAGCGCGGAATAGGGGCGGCAACCGTACAGAAGCTTTCCGATTACGCAAATGAAAGAAATACATCCATGTTTGAAGCAATGATGGATCTGGACGGGCTTGATGTCTCTTCATCCACGAAGACAAAACTTCAGAATTTCATAGCTATGATGTTTGAGTTCCTGAATGCATCCACCGAGACGAATGTCTTTGGCCTGCTTCAGAAAATAATGACGGATACGAAGTATCTGGAACAGCTGCAGGAAAGTAAGGATCCGCAGGTACAGAGCCGTGAAGAAAACCTTGGTGAACTTCTGTCCGTTGCCAAGGATTTCAATAACGATAATCCTGATGGAGGGGTATCGGATTTCCTTGAAAAGGTTGCTCTTGTCAACGATGTGGATACGTATGAGAATGAAAATGACAGGGTGACGCTGATGACGATTCACAGTGCCAAGGGGCTGGAATTCCCGATTGTATTCCTGGCCGGAATGGATGAAGGCATATTCCCCGGCGTCCGTTCCCTGATGGATGAGTCCAAACTGGAAGAGGAGCGGCGTCTCTGCTACGTGGCTTTGACCAGGGCAAAGGAAAAGCTGTATTTATCCAACGCCCATATGCGTACGATGTACGGTCAGATCAAACCTTACATTCCCAGCCGTTTCATTGATGAAATTCCGCAGGACCTTCTGACGCATGTCGAGCCTGATGAACGGCAGGACAGGGCGTTCCAGGCAAGAAGGCGGGAGACGGCCAGCAGAGTCGATTATGCAATGTCGGAAGTATCTGTTGTGAATAAACCAAAACCGCAGAAAGAGCCGAAACGTTATGATTGGAAGGTAGGAGATACGGCTGTACATAACCTCTGGGGGAAGGGGAAAGTCGTTGCAGTTATGGGATCGGACAGCAAAATGATGCTGAAGATTGAATTCCCGGGAAATAAGATTCGTCAGGTCATGGTTGCATTTGCTCCAATAACGAAAGGAGAATGATTATGGTTCCTGAAGATGTGCGAGAAGAAGCCGAAAAATTGAAAAAAGAGCTTCGTCATCACAGCTATTTGTACTATGTATTGGATAAGCCAGAAATTTCAGATTATGAATTTGATCATATGTACAGGAAGCTTGTAGACATTGAGGCAAAGTATCCTGAACTTGTTACGCCGGATTCTCCGACACAGAGAGTCGGGGGAAAAGCAGCTGATGATTTCCAGAAGGTAAGATTCAGGAAGCCTATGCTGAGCCTTGCCAATGCATTCAGCGCCGATGAGCTCCGGGATTTTGACCGCAGGGTCAAGGAAGGGCTTGAAACGGACCACGTCCAGTATATTACAGAGCTTAAAATCGACGGGCTCTCAATGAACCTGATCTATAAGGACGGCGTTTTGACGCAGGGGCTGACAAGAGGCGACGGAAGAGTCGGAGAAGATGTTACAAGCAATGTAAAAACGATTCATACAATTCCGCTTTACATAGAAAACGCTCCGCCATATATGGAAGTCCGCGGTGAAGTTTACATGCCGAGAAAGAGCTTCATCATGCTCAATGAGGAAAGGGATGAAGCCGGGCTTATGCCTTTTGCAAACTGCAGGAATGCAGCAGCAGGTTCCCTGCGCCAGCTTGATCCGCATGTCACGGCTGCCCGCAATCTGGCATTCTTCGCGTATGCCTTAGGTGACATTGAAGGCCTTGAAATTTCCTCGCAGGAAGAGCTTCTGATGAAACTTTCCGAATTCCATTTCCAGGTAAACCCGAATTATAAGAAATGGGATTCCATTGAAGGAGTCATTCAGGGCGTCAATGACTGGGAAGTCCGCAGGCATGATCTTGGATATGACACTGACGGAATGGTTATAAAAGTCAATGATTTTGCGCAGCAGGAACAACTTGGCGCAACCGTCAAAGATCCGCGCTGGGCCATGGCTTATAAGTATCCGCCGGAAGAAGCTGAAACAAAAGTTGAAAAGATCGTCGTAACTCTTGGAAGGACAGGAGTCCTGACACCGTCTGCCGATCTTGAACCTGTCCATCTTGCAGGGACAGTTGTAAAAAGAGCAACTCTCCATAATATGGATTTCATAAAAGAGAAGGATATCCGCGAAGGGGATTACGTAAAGATCTACAAGGCAGGGGAAATCATTCCGGAAATAGACCGCGTGCTGAAGGAAAAACGAAATGGCTCTGAAAAACCATTTGAAATTCCGGAGGTCTGTCCGGTATGCGGAAGCCCAGTGGAACGTCCTTCCGGTGAAGTTGCTTACCGCTGCACAAATCCGAACTGCGGCGGCATAGTCCGTGAGAAACTGGTGCATTTTGCCTCCAGAGATGCCATGAATATCGAGGGGATGGGGCCGTCAGTGGTCGACAGCCTTCTGGCATACAGGCTTGTTTCTGATCCCGGTGATTTTTACAGGCTTACTCAGGATGAGCTTGAGCAGATTGAACGGATGGGAGAAAAGCGTGCTGGAAACCTGATTGCGGCAATAGAAAAGAGCAAGGAAAGCGGATTAGCAAAACTGCTCTTTGGACTGGGCATCCGTTTCCTGGGCGCAAAAGGCGCTGAGCTCGTAGCTGGAAAGTACCATACCATGGAGGAGCTCGAGAATGCCGATGTAGATGATATCCAGAGTATTGACGGAATCGGCAAGGCGACTGCTGAAAGTTTGTATAGCTTCCTGCATGACATGGAAAATATGAAGGTGCTGGATAAACTTAAAAGCGCAGGCGTCATGATGGAAGCAGCCGTCGAAGAGGAAACAGGCAGCGCCTTTGAAGGTGAAATGGTCGTGCTGACAGGAAAATTATCCAGCATGGGGCGGCGCGAAGCAGGAGATCTTATCAAAAGCCAGGGCGGCTCTGTCCAAAGTTCCATTACGAACCATACGACCCTTGTCGTAGCAGGAGAAGACGCAGGCAGCAAACTGGACAAGGCGAGAGAAAAAGGAATCCCTGTCCTTAGTGAAGATGAATTTCTGGCAAGACTTGGAAGAGCGTAATGAATGTTTCTGCATTCTTGATGCATAAGAGGGAAAAAAGATGCAGCAATGCTCTTCTATAACAGATCAAAGCCTTATTTATACGGTTTTTCCGTATCTGTGATATAATTGAAAAAGGTTTTTTCTGGTTAAAATACAGGATAAGGAAGTGTACTATGAAAATCACAATTGAGGAAGCCAAGAAGATTGCGCTTCTTTCCAGATTAGAGTTTTCTCCGGAAGATCTGGAAAAAATGCGTGAATCAATGAACAGCATTCTGACTCATATGGAAGAACTCAGCCAGTATGATACGACAGATGTTGCGCCAACGGTACATGCAGTAGAACAGTATAACGTTATGCGTGAAGATAAACCACATCAATCCTTCACAAATGAACAGGCACTTATGAATGCGCCTGAAAGTGAAGATGGATATTTTAAAGTACCAAAAATTATTTAAGCGGGAGGTGCGGCTTTGAATTTCACAATTCATGACTTGCATGCACAGCTGGTCAATAAAGAAATATCAGCTGTTGAATTAACAAAGAAAGTTATTGCGCATCGTGACTCCGTCGAGAAGGATGTTCATGCATATCTCTCGCTTAGCGATGCAAAAGCACTGGAAAAAGCGGAAGAAGTGGATGCCAAGATTGCAGCAGGAGAAGAAATCTCTGATCTGGCGGGTATTCCGGGAGCCATTAAGGATAATATCTGCATCAGCGGAGAAACCTGCACAGCTGCATCCAAGATGCTGGAACACTGGGTTGCTCCCTATGATGCCACTGTCATTGAAAAACTTAAACAGCAGGATTTCATCTCTATCGGAAAGACGAACATGGATGAATTCGCGATGGGGTCTTCTACAGAAAACTCCGCTTTCGGACCGACAAGGAATCCATGGAATCTGGATTATGTTCCTGGCGGCTCTTCCGGCGGCTCTGCTGCAGCAGTAGCTGCAGCAGAAGCAGTCTGGGCTCTTGGTTCTGATACGGGCGGATCCATTCGCCAGCCAGCTTCCTTCAATGGCATCGTAGGTCTCAAACCTACCTATGGACTTGTTTCCAGATATGGCCTTCTGGCTTTTGCATCTTCACTCGATCAGATCGGCGGCTTGACGAAAGACGTAACGGATGCTGCCATTCTCTTAAATGCCATTGCCGGGTACGATGCAAAGGATTCCACATCCATTCCTCAGGATAAAAAAGATTACAAGAAATCTCTTGTGAATAACGTGAAGGGAATGAAGATCGGTGTCCCGAGAGAATTCTTTGGCGAAGGGATTAAGCCTGAAACCAAAGAGGCTGTCAAAAAGGCACTGGCCTTCTATGAAAAGGAAGGCGCTGAGCTTGTCGATGTTTCCATCCCGCATATTAACAGCGGCGTTTCTGTTTACTATATCATTGCTCCAGCAGAAGCAAGTTCCAACCTTGCCCGTTATGACGGCGTAGGCTTCGGATATCGTGCAGAAGGCAAAGATATCATTGATATGTATATCAAGACAAGAAGCACAGGCTTTGGCGAAGAAGTAAAGCGCAGAATCATGCTTGGCAACTATGTTCTGTCAGCAGGGTATTATGATGCATACTATCTGAAGGCACTGAAGGTGCGCACCCTCCTCAAGCAGGAATTTGATGAAGTATACAAATCCTGTGATGTAATTGCAGCTCCTTCTGCATCCGGGACATCATTCAAGTTCGGCGCATTCTCTGATCCGCTCTCCCTGTACATGGAAGATATCTGCACGGTTCCGGTTAACCTGATCGGTGCTCCTTCCATCAGCATCCCGGTAGGATTCCATGAAGGAATGCCTCTTGGCATGCAGCTGATCGGCAAGCCGCTTGGCGAAGAAACAATTATTCAGGCTGCATATACTTTTGAACAGTCTCATCCTGAATTTACAAAAATTGCACCGAAAGGAGAGATTAAGGCATGAAATATGAAGCAGTGATTGGCTTGGAGGTTCATACGGAACTCCAGACAACAACGAAAATCTTCTGCGGCTGCAAGACATCATTCGGCGCTGAACCAAATACAAATGTATGCCCGGTCTGCTTGGGGCTTCCAGGTGTACTTCCTGTCCTGAATAAAAGAGTACTGGAATTTGCAGTACGTGCAGGCCTTGCCCTGAATTGCGAGATTTCCCGCTTCAGCAAGTTTGACCGCAAGAACTATTACTATCCGGATCTTCCTAAGAATTTCCAGACATCGCAGTTCGATCTTCCGATCTGCGAAAGAGGCCATCTTGATATCGAAGTGAACGGAGAAAAGAAACAGATCCGCATTACAAGAGCACATATGGAAGAAGATGCCGGAAAGCTTGTTCATCATGGAACATCTATTACCGATTCCGACTATTCCCTTGTTGACTATAACCGTACAGGTACACCGCTTCTTGAAATCGTTTCTGAACCTGACATGCGTTCTGCCAAGGAAGCTGTTGCGTATCTTGAAAAAATGCGCGCAATCCTGCAGTACATCGGTATTTCCGACTGCCGTATGGAAGAAGGAAGCCTTCGCTGTGATGCGAACGTTTCTGTCAGACCTGTCGGCCAGAAAGAACTTGGCACCAAGACAGAAATCAAGAATATCAATTCTTTCAAAGGCGTAGAAAAGGCAATTGAATACGAAGCGCTGCGTCAGGCAGAAATCCTTGAAGACGGCGGAAAGATCATCCAGGAAACAAGAACATGGGATGAAAAGGAAGGCGTCACAAAGAGCATGCGTACCAAGGAAGAAGCGAACGATTACCGCTACTTCCCGGAACCGGACCTTGCACCTTTTACAGTTTCTGAAGAATACATTGAAGACATCCGCAAAACCCTTCCGGAACTTCCGGATGAAAGACGCGAACGTTACATCGCAGACTTCGGCCTGTCCTCTACGGATGCCCAGTACATGACAAACGACAAGGATACCTCCGATTACTTTGAAAAGGTGGTCGAAGCAGGTGCAGATCCCAAGGCTTCCGTAAACTGGATCATGGGCGAATTTGCAAGCCAGCTTTCCAATGCAGGCATAGAAATTTCCAAAGCTCCGGTTACACCAGAAAATCTCGCAAAACTTCTGGCTCTGATCGCTAAGGGAACCATTTCCGGCAAAATTGCCAAGAAGGTTTTTGCTGAAATGTGGAAAGACGGAGCTGATCCGGAAGAAATCGTCAAGGCACAGGGCCTTGTACAGATCAGCGATACAGGCGCACTCAAGGAACTGGTTGTAAAAGTCATTGCCAATAATCCAAAGGCAGTAGAAGACTTCAAAGCCGGCAAGAAGAAAGCTGTCGGTGCTCTGGTCGGACAGATCATGAAAGAAACCAAGGGCAAGGCAAATCCAAAAGTAATCAATGAGTTGCTGAATGACGAACTGAAAAAGTTATGATAGATGATAGAAAAAGCGAGAATGTTGAGCCTAATCAGGAAGAGCCGAAAGTGATGTCTGATCAGGAAAGAGACAATTTTCATGGGCTGACATTAAATGAAGATGGGAGACGGGATGATCCAGAGGAGGATACGGAAATCCGTATTCACTTTGTGGATATAAAGAAGATTCCTTTATGGAAGAAAATCCTTTTTGGTGCCGCCTTTGTCATTTTTGTTGCCATTGCTCTCGTGATGGCATGGTTCTTTATGCTCGGCGGCGCAGCTGTTTTTGCTTTAGGTCTTATTATTTATTTGCTGAAAAAATACATATTCTGATAAAAAGCTGCCTGCCGGCAGAATCATCTGCCGGCGGGCAGCTTTTTAGGTTAGAAGAGTATGACTTTGAGGATTCGTCAAATATATTCAAATATTTAGAAAATAAAATAAAGCGTCTATATTGAAAAAATCAGATATGCATGTTATAATACTTGCAGAACGTTAAAAGTATTCTATTTAGAATTATTCTAGTAATTATATGATCAAGGAGGAATTGTACTATGTCTTTAAATGGAAAGAAGATTAGCGAATTCAAGCTTCAGGCTTATCAGAATGAAGATTTTATCGAAGTAACCGATAAGGATCTGCTCGGCAAGTGGAGCGTTCTGTTCTTCTATCCGGCAGACTTCACATTCGTTTGCCCGACCGAACTGGAAGACCTGGAAAACAAGTATGCTGATTTCAAGAAGATCGGCTGCGAAATCTATTCTGTTTCCTGCGACACCCATTTCGTTCACAAAGCTTGGCATGAATCTTCTGACAGAATCGGCAAGGTTGAATATCCGATGATCGGCGATCCGACCGGCAAGCTTGCTAAGGATCTTGATGTATACATCGAAGATGCTGGCCAGGCAGAAAGAGGAACCTTCGTCATCAACCCGGACGGAGAAGTCGTACTCTATGAAGTAAGCGCAGGCAACATCGGACGTAATGCTGATGAACTGCTCCGCAAGGTTGAAGCTGCTCAGTTCGTTTACGAACACGGCGATGAAGTTTGCCCGGCAAAATGGCATCCAGGTGAAGAAACCCTGAAACCATCCTTTGACTTAGTCGGCAAATTATAATAAAACGGAGGCATCATGGAAAAGTTTTATGATGCCATAGTAGTAGGCGGGGGGCCAGCTGGGCTCTCCGCCGCTATTTATATGGCGAGAGCGCGTTTCAGAGTCCTTGTAATAGAAAAGGAAAAAGTTGGCGGGCAGATTACAATTACCGCAGAAGTTGTCAACTATCCGGGGATATTTTCCACGAATGGCGAAAAACTTACTGCTGAAATGGCTCGTCAGGCAAGAGCATTCGGAGCGGAATTCCTGAATGCAGAAGTGACCGGAATGGATGTGGATGATGATTACAAAGTCGTTCATACCTCCAACGGTGATTTCAAAACACTGGGAATCATCTTTGCCGGCGGGGCACATCCGCGTCTTGCCGGTTTCAAAGGGGAAAATGATTTCCGCGGCCATGGCGTGGCATACTGTGCAACCTGCGATGGTGAATTCTTTACAGGAAAGACCATTTTCGTCGTAGGCGGCGGTTATGCGGCTGTCGAAGAAGGGCTGTTCCTTACAAAGTATGCCAAGAATCTGATTGTTGTCGTAAGAGGAAATGATTTCAGTATTGAATCTGCAGCTGTGGAAGAACTGAAAGATAATAAGAATACGAAGATTCTTTACCATACACAGATTGAGGAAGTAAAAGGCGATAATGCTATCCGCAAGGTTGTCCTTAAAGACAGACAGACCGGAGAAGAAACAGTATATGAAGCGGATCCCAATGACTTCTACGGCGTATTCGTATTTGTCGGATATGCTCCTGAGAATGCCCTTCTCAAAGGGAAAATCGATCTTGATGAAAAGGGATACGTTATTACCGACCGCGACCAGAAAACAAATGTTGACGGCGTTTACGCAGCCGGTGATATCTGCGTCAAGAACCTCAGACAGGTTGTAACAGCTGTATCCGACGGTGCTGTGGCTGCAACATCTCTGGAGAAATATCTGGGAGCCCAGTTCAGAAAACTGAATCTGAAACGTACTTATGTAAAGAATCTGGTCCCGAAAGAAAAGAAGCAGGAAGCTGCTGCTGTTGCAAAAGCGAAACCGGAAGCATTCCTCGATGATCAGACAAGACAGGCTCTTGCTCCTGTCCTGAACCGTTTTACGAATCCGATACTGCTGAGGCTCTATAAAGATGATTCTCATCTGTCTCAGGAAGATGAAAAGATGGTTCGTGAACTGTCTGAAATCTCGGACAAGGTTAAGTTTGAAATTGTCCAGGCATCTGAGGGAATGGAGCATACGATTGCCATCTGCAATGCGGATGGAGAAGACCTTGGACTGCATTTCCACGGAGTTCCTGGCGGTCATGAATTCAATTCCTTCATTCTTGCCATGTATAATGCCGCAGGACCTGGGCAGGATATCGGAAAGGATGCGGAGGCAAGAGTTGCGGCAATCAATGAGAAGAAGCATCTGAACATTGCAGTTTCTCTCTCCTGCACGATGTGCCCTGATCTTGTTGCCGCAGCCGAACGTATTGCTGCAGGAAACAAGAATATCACAGTCGATGTCTATGATCTGGCGCATTATCCCGACATGCAGCAGAAATATAACATCATGAGTGTTCCCTGCATGATCGTTAATGACGATGATGTGCATTTCGGAAAGAAGAATGTAACCGAACTTCTTGATATACTCCACGCTTAAGATGGAATCCTGAAATTGAAGGCAGTCTGACGTATATTCGTCAGGCTGCTTTTTAATTTAGTATCTACCTTTTTAGCCTCAATTGATCAGTTTTCTGATACAAATTGAAATATATACTACACTTTTAGCCAAAATATGATACAATAAGTTTAAATATTAATATTATGTATACTGTTTTGGAGGCATGAAATGAACAGACAACTTTCAATGGAATTCGTAAGGATTACCGAACAAGCTGCATTGAAGAGCGGACGGCTGATGGGAACCGGCGACAAGGAAGGGGCTGACCAGGCTGCTGTCGACGGAATGCATGAACAGTTCGCAAAGACACCGGTTTCCGGCACTGTTGTTATCGGGGAAGGCGAAATTGATGAAGCTCCGATGCTTTATATCGGGGAACATGTAGGTGCAGGCGGAGAAGAAGTTGATATCGCTGTAGATCCGGTAGAAGGAACGAATCTCGTTGCCAAAGGACAGGATGGGGCCATTGCAGTTTTAGCTATTGCTCCTAAGGGATGTCTGCTTCATGCTCCGGATATGTATATGCAGAAGATCTGCGTCGGACCAAGAGCAAAGGGCCGTATCGACATCAATGCTTCCGTAACAGAAAATCTGAAAAATGTTGCTGATGCAATGAACAGAGAAATTTCTGACCTGACAGTTGTTATTCTTGACAGAGAACGTCATGAAAGCATTATCAGAGAAGCCAGAGAAGCAGGCGCAAGAATCCGTTTGATTACAGATGGTGATGTAGTTCCTTCCGTAGACTGCGGTATTCAGGGAAGCGGCATTCATATGGTATTGGGATCCGGCGGAGCACCGGAAGGCGTTCTTGCAGCTGTAGGACTTAAATGCCTCGGCGGTGACATGCAGGCAAAACTTCTGCCGCATACAGAAGAAGAACTGACAAGAATGAAGAAAATGGGAATTGATGATCCGAACAAGGTGCTGACTCTTGATGATCTGGTAAAGGGCGATGACTGCATTTTCTCTGAAACCGCCATTACTGACTGCGCACTCCTGAAAGGTGTAAGATATTTCGGAGATGGCGCAAGAACAAGCACTCTCGTTCTCCGCTATAAGACCGGAACTGTACGTTTCGTTGATACCATCCATCGTTTCGGAGATAAAAAACCAGCAGTCCGCCTGTGGTAATACCCCCGGATTTATTAACTTAATAGATCAAGCTAAACAGGAAAGCAGCCATGAAAGCCGCTTTCCTGTTTTACGTAGGGCGCCCTTTTCTGCGGATTGAGATCTTCTGATCGGACTGATTTCCTTCTTTATCTTTTATTTAATGGCGCAAGATTGCTTTATGTTGTAAAATAAAAGGTACGATTTACTAAAAGGGGATTTAAGCAGATCGCTTACTATGGAAATGAAAAGGGGTTTCAACATATATGCATGAAATTTTAGACTGGATCTACTCAATCGTAGTGGCATTGTTCCTGGCAATGCTGATTCATATTTTTCTCTTTGTACCGACAAAAGTATCAGGGTCGTCCATGTATCCGACTTTGACAAATGGAGAGTATCTCATTGTTTCAAAAATCAGCCATGTACTTAGAGAAACTCCAAATTATGGGGATATCGTCATTATAGACAGTCGGACCCACAGGGAAAGATCCTGGATGGATGATCTCACAGAACCGCTTGATAATTACATTGCCATTTTCGAGCATAGTAATCAGGGACATAATATCTGGGTCAAACGCGTTATCGGAAAACCGGGAGACAAACTGGAATTCCATGACGGACACGTATATAGAAATGGCGAAAAGCTGGATGAACCATATATCAATGAACCAATGGAATTTTCAATGGACGGGTCTTATACTGTTCCTGAAGGCGATGTATTCGTCATGGGGGACAACAGGAACCACAGCTCTGACAGCCGTTTTATCGGGCCGGTTCCGATCGATCATGTCCTTGGCAAGGTATGCCTGCAGCTGTAACCCTGCCAGGCATGCTGCATCCATGCATTTTTGATTCATGAAATTCCCTGTGATAAAATGATTGCAATCATCGGGCGGTTTCAATGATAAGTTATACAGATGGAAGATTCAAAGGATAATAGGAAGGGAAGTTTGTTATGGCACATTGCAATGAAAAATATTTAAACTTGCAGAGCGCTTGTCTTTTTGATGAATTGAGCGAAAAACAGAATACATACAAGGAATCTCATCCTGATGCAGATATCATTTCGCTGGATATTGAGGATGGAACACAGCCGCTTGCACCATTTGCTGCTGAAGCCATGAAAAAGGCTGTGGACGAGTTGTCCCGCGGCGGGGCATTTGGCACCCGCGGCCTGGAACAGGGATATCTTTTCCTGCGCGAAGCTATTGCAAAAAATGATTTCCAGTCCAGAGGCTGCGATATTTCACCAGATGAAATTTTCGTCAGCGATGGTGAAAAATGTGACATTGGAAATATGCAGGAAATTTTTTCTGAAAGTGATATCGCTGCAGTAACAGACCCTGTATATTTTCCTTATGTCGACAGCAATGTCCTGGCCGGCCGCGGCGGGAAATTCATCAACGGCGCATACTCGAAGCTTGAATATCTTCCCGGCTATGAAGAATGTGATTTTAAAGCAAATCTTCCGCAGCATGATCCGATGATCATTTATTTATGCTCGCCGAATAACCCGACAGGAACCGCTTTGAACAAGAGCAATCTTACGATGTGGGTCAAATACGCAAAGCAGACGGGATCTGTCATCTTCTTTGATGCTGCTTATGAAGCCTTTATTACTGAGCCAAATATTCCGCACAGCATTTATGAAATCGAAGGAGCTAAGGACGTTGCAATTGAATTCCGCTCTTACTCTGAAACGGCAGGACTCACGGGTCTTCGCTGCGGGTACTGTGTCGTTCCGAAGGAACTGATGCTTGAAACAAAGAAAGATGACAAGGTTTCAGCCAATGAACTGTGGAAACGCCATCAGCGTGCAAAGTTCAATGGATGTTCCTATATCGTTCAGCGCGGAGCAGAAGCAGCCTATACGGAAGAGGGTAAAAAGCAGATTCAGGATGCACTTGCTGTTTATCGCGAAAATGTAAAGGTCATCATGGATGCCTGCGAAGAATCCGGCCTCAATGCATATGGCGGTGTCAACAGCCCGTATATCTGGGCAGCTGTTCCGGAAGGAATGACAAGCTGGGAATTTTTCGATTTCCTGCTTGATAAGGCGCAGGTCATCTGCTCACCGGGTTCCGGATTCGGCCTGTGCGGTGAAGGCTTTATCAGACTGACAGCTTTCAATACTCCGGAACTGACAAAAACAGCAGTTGAAAGAATGAAGAAAGCCCTGAAAGAATTATAAGAATGATTTTGCCCGGGTAGATTGGGAAAGTATTTTAGTTTGTTTGAAAGTGGGTTGAAAATGAGTACAAATCTTCAAATTGGTATTGTCGGCTTGCCTAATGTCGGCAAGAGTACATTATTTAATGCGATCACGAAAGCCGGCGCAGAAGCTGCCAACTTCCCGTTCTGTACGATTGAACCAAACGTAGGTATAGTAGAAGTACCAGATCATCGTATTTATGATCTGGCAAAAATGTTTAATCCTAAAAAGATTACACCTGCTTTTACCCGTTTTGTTGATATTGCAGGGCTCGTTGCAGGGGCATCTAAAGGTGAAGGACTTGGAAACCAGTTCCTCAGCCATATCAGGGAAACTGATGCAGTCGCTCATGTCGTACGCTGTTTTGAAAGCGGGGATATCACTCATGTCGAAGGCACTGTGGATCCTGTGCGTGATATGGGGATCATCAATACAGAACTCTGCCTGGCAGATCTTGAAAGCGTCGAAAAGAAGAAAACGAAAGTGGCAAAACTTGCTCAGGCGGGGATTAAAGAAGCAAAGGCTGAACTTCCCGTTCTGAATAAAGTATTTGATACACTGCAGGAAGGTATTCCTGCAAGAACGCTCGACCTTTCTGAAGATGATCTTGCTGTCATCAGGGAACTGAATTTAATCACATTGAAGCCAGTGCTTTATGTTCTGAACATTTCAGAAGATGACATTGCCGATCCTATGAAGAATGAGTATGTAAAGAAAGCTTCAGAGGAAGCCGAGAAGGAAGGCGCCAAGTGGATTCCTATTTCGGCTGAGATTGAAGAAGAAGTTTCAGAACTCGATCCGGAAGAAGCCAAGATGTTCCTGGCCGATTTGGGCGAAGATGAACCAGGTGTCAACCACTTGATCCGCGCTGCCTATTCCATGCTGGGCCTTATCAACTTCTTTACCGTCGGACCGGATGAATGCCGCGCCTGGACAGTAAGAGCAGGAACGAAAGCTCCTAAGGCGGCAGGGAAGATTCATAGTGATATTGAACGAGGCTTTATCAGAGCAGAAATCGTTTCTTATAATGATTTAATGCAGTACGGTTCGTATGCAAATGTCCGTGAAAAAGGACTGCTCAGGGTAGAAGGAAAAGATTATATCATCCAGGATGGGGATGTCGCTTATTTCAGATTCAATGTCTGATATTCAGGCATAAAAACAGCTCTGCGTTGCATGACTGACGCAGAGCTGTTTTTATGTGATCAATTAGTCTTAGGCTCTTCAAAGGCACTGTTCTTGAAGTAGAAGTAAATGAAAAATGCTGTTGCAATGACAAATCCGATGAGGGCAGTGATTTGCGCACTCTTGAGATCCAGTGCATAAGTTCCGTAATTCCCGCGGAAAAATTCAAGAAAGAATCGCAGGAGGGAATAAAGCATAATATAAAGGCAGAACGTTGTGCCTTTTGGGTGCTTGAAGCAGGAGTACCAGATCAGCAGGCAGAAAATAATCAGATCCCCCTGACATTCCCATACTTCAGCCGGCCATAGGGGCTGCGGGCCATACGTCTTGTACGCCAGTGTTGTTGCCGGATACAGAATTCCGTATCCAAGTCCCGTGGGATGGCCGAATGCATCCCCATTCATGAAGTTGGCGATTCTGCCGACTGACTGGCCAAGGATGATGGCAGGCGTAACTATATCTGCAAATGGAAGGATCGGTATATTTTTCTTCCTTAGAAAAAAGTATGCGGCAACGCAGGCAAAAATGACACCGCCCTGGATGGCCATGCCGCCCTGCCATACATAAGGGATTTCCGTCAGGTGATTGTGGTAGTAATCCCAGTCAAAGAAGAAAACGTCCCAGAGCCTGCCTCCTATAATACCGAAAAAAGCGATAGTCAGGCCTAAATCAAAAATACAATCTTCCCATCCGGTTCTGCTTTTCTTCAATAGGAAATAAGCCATGATACAGCCAAAAATAATGGCGAGTGAAAAGAAAATACCATAAAACCGTATGGGGAATCCACCAATGAACGTTAAATATTGATGCATGAATACACTCCTTCTTATTATATTTTGAAATTGCTTTTATGGACTATAGAAATATTATACTATGCTTATTCCATAAATATAAACTTTGATTAGTTGATAAATGGCCGGTAGTGTATAGAAAATGAATGATTATCCTGAAATAGAAGATGTTATTAAATGGGTAAAGCAAGAGATAATAATCAATCCAGGAGATATGTTTGCTGAAAATTTAAGAATTCTTTAAATTTTTAGCAAACGGTATGTTTCTTATCTTTTACAACTTGAATTTGATTAAAGCTATGGTATCATAAATATGAGAGAAAAATGGAATTCATTAATCACAAATTCATCATTTTCGCAGAAAATAATAATAATAATTTCTAATAATAACTTGTTAAAAGTATTCTTGCGAAAATGTCTCTCAGCTTTTTTTGTTATTTGGAGGAACCTAAAATGAGAAACTGTGTATTGATTCTTGAACCAGATGCAGGTGTGAGCCGGTTCATGCAGTTGAAACTGGAAGAAGAGGGATTCAACTGCCTGACTGATAATACCGGGGATTCTGCTGTAGATCTGGCAGGCCAGCGCCAGGTTGATATTATTTTGCTTGATCCGGATGCAGCGCCAAAAAACGGAATGGAACTTTTGGGTAAAGTTCGTGAAATCAGTTCTATACCGATTATATACTTGTCTTCAGATAGCAGCGTCGATACTAAAGTTGCTGTTTTGAATGCAGGGGCTGATGATTATATTACAAAGCCATATGCAACGAAAGAACTGGTTGCAAGAATCCGTTCTGCCTTAAGACGCCATGAAGAGCCCAAAGTTGTAACGGATCCTTCTTTTACGATTGGGGATCTTTCCATTTACCCGGATCGTCATGAAGTTCGTGTTGCCGGGGAAGCAGTGGATCTGACGAAGAAGGAATTCGATCTGCTGCTGTTTTTGGCGAAGAATAAGAACAGAGTCCTGAAGAGAGAAGAAATACTGGAAAAAGTTTGGGGCTATGGATACGCAGGAAAGACAAATATTGTTGATGTCTACATCAGGTACCTGCGCAGCAAGATTGATGAAAAGCTAGGAAAGAAGTACATACATACCGTTCGCGGAATCGGGTATGTAGCAAGAGACTGATATGATAAAACAAGTAATCGTAGTTGAAGGAAAATCTGATATAGCAAGAGTGGGCATGGCTGTGGATGCGGACATGATTGCAACGGAAGGTTTTACGCTTCGCCCTGAGGTAATTGAGAGGATCCGTCTGGCTTACGAAAAGCGGGGAATTATTATCCTGACGGATCCGGATGGCCCTGGAGAAAGAATAAGAAAGCGTTTGATTAAGCTTTTTCCAAAGGCGTTGAATGCTTTTGTCCCAAAAGAGGAAGCATCCACAAAAGATGACGTTGGAATCGAGGATGCGTCTCCTGAATCGATCAGAAAAGCATTGAATAAACTCCGGATCAGCAGCTTGGAAGACTCATGCTTGTTTTCCGAGGAAGACTTATTTAAAGGCGGCCTCATTGGGAAAGCTGATTCTTCATCGAAAAGGGAAGCAGTTGGTGCTGTTCTTGGTATAGGGTATAGCAACGCAAAGCAGTTTTTAAAAAGATTAAATCATTATGGTGTTACACGTGAAGAGTGGGAAAATGCTTTGCAGGTGTGCCAGAAGGAGTGTTCATGCTAGATGCAAACTTAGCTGACCGGAAAGTGGTTCAGTATGTCATTAATCGTTTTGGAATTCACGCGAAGCACAGATTGGGACAGAATTTTCTCGTCCGGCCGGATATTGTAGCCGCTATAGCAGATGCAGCTGAAATAACACCGGATGTTTCTGTTATGGAAATAGGGGCAGGCATTGGCACGCTTACACAGGCTTTGGCAGAAAGAGGATCGGACGTCATTGCCTTTGAAGTGGATCAGAGCTTAAAACGTGTTCTTGATTCAACATTGGAAAAATACAAGAATGTCACTATTATTTATGAGGATGTTCTGAAGGCCGATCTCAAAGGAATTTTAGGAGATAAAGAATGGCACTGTGCGGCAAATCTTCCGTACTATATAACAACGCCTATACTTTTATCCCTGATTCATTCCAATCTTCCCATTTCCCTTTTTGTGTTTATGATGCAAAAAGAAGTAGCCGACAGGATTCTGGCAAATCCGGGCACGAAGGACTACGGTGCGCTTACTCTGGCTGTACAGTATTACTGCACGGCTGAGCGGGTTCTGGATATTCCTCCAACAGCATTCATACCGCGTCCTCAGGTCACTTCCACCGTCTTAAGGCTTAGAAGAAGAAGTGAGCCTGCTGTTGCCGTTAAGGACAGCAAGCTTCTCTTCAGCTTGATCAAGATGGGCTTTGCACAGAGAAGAAAAGTCTTTACGAATGCCGTCAAATTCGGCGGCATACCTAATGAAATCAGCGGAAAGATTTTTGAGGTGACGGGGATCGATGGATCAAGAAGAGGAGAAACATTCTCGCTTGAGGAATATGCAGCCCTTGCGGATGCCTGGTATGATCTGATTCACGATTAATCGTTTTGCCTGTTGAGTATTTGGTTCTATTTACAAATAAGTTCTCAAGGAATATAATAAATATCAAATATAACATGATGATGAAGAATGGTTTCTTTTGATGCTGATCAGAGACCTGACGGCTGGTGTGAGTCAGGGCGGAGAAAAAAACTTCCACTTCGGAGTGGCCGGTGATGAATCGGACGGCTGGTGACCGATAAAAACCATGAGCTGGCTTTTATGCAAATTGGGTGGTACCGCGATAAACTTCGTCCCATGTTGGGATGAAGTTTTTTTATTTGATCATCGTTTGCCGTATATGCCAATTTAAAATTTTATTGCATTGGAGAGTGTTAACTATGTTGGATATGAAGTTCATTAGGGAGCATGCTGAGGAAGTAAAAGAAAACCTGGTTAATAGACATAATCCCTTCGATCTGGATCATGTTCTGGATCTGGATCAGAAGAGAAGAGAACTGCTTCAGCAGACAGAAGTATTGAAGAGCCAGAAAAACGCTGCATCCAAGATGATTGCCCAGGCGAAGAAAGAAGGCAGAGATGCTTCCAAGGATATTGAGGATATGCGCGAAGTAGGGAAAAAGATTTCTGCCATTGACAGCGAACTTGCATCTATTGAATCTGAGCTGAAAGAACTGCTGCTTCACATTCCTAATATGGCCGACAAGTCTGTTCCCGTAGGCAAAGATGATTCTGAAAATCCGGAAGTAAGACGCTGGGGAGAAATCCCGGCTTTTGATTTCCCTGTCAAAGCTCATTATGAATTAGGCGATACTCTTGGAATTCTGGATTCTGAAAGAGCAGGAAAGGTTTCCGGAGCCCGTTTCTATTTCTATCTGGACGGCGCAGCACGTCTTGAAAGAGCTGTTTATAATTTTATGCTGGATGTCCACACACAGGAGAATGATTTTATTGAAGTCATTCCTCCGTACATTATCAACGGAAACTCCATGCAGGGAACCGGCCAGCTCCCTAAATTTGCTGATGACATGTACAAAGTCGAAGGCGAAAACATGTACATGACACCGACCGCCGAAGTCCCGCTGACCAACTTCTTCGCTGGAGAAATCATCGATGGAGATAAACTTCCTGTGCATTTTACAGCACTGACACCATGCTTCAGAAAGGAAGCAGGATCGGCAGGCAAGGATACACGCGGCCTCATCAGGCAGCATCAGTTCCACAAAGTGGAAATGGTTAAATACTGCAAGCCGGAAGACAGCTGGGACGAACTGGAATCCCTGACAAGAGAAGCCGAGAAGATCCTGCAGCTCTTAAAATTACCGTATCATGTTGTATGCCTGTGCACAGGAGACATTGGATTCTCCTCAGCTAAGACTTACGATATCGAAGTCTGGATGCCGGCGCAGAATAAATACAGAGAAATCTCTTCCTGCTCCAACTGTCTGGATTTCCAGGCTAGACGCGCTAATATCAGATTCCGCAGAAAGACCGGAGACAAACCTGAATTTGTTCATACATTGAATGGTTCCGGACTGGCTGTCGGACGTACAGTAGCTGCTATTATGGAAAACTATCAGCAGGCTGATGGAACAATCAGAGTACCGGATGCATTGGTTCCATATATGAACGGGGTCAAAGTTATTGGTCAGAGAAAGAACTCTGGCAAATAAAATAAACGATTATAAAAAAATCAGCGGAGTGTGTTTTTCCGCTGGTTTTTTGTTCTCTCAATGAATACTGTCAAAGAATTTTAAGTGAGCGGGAAATGAAATTGATGCAGGCCTAGTTACTATATTGATTTTTATGTATAATTGATTTTAAGAGGAGGTGATTTGAGTTGAAAAATATTAAAACACTTCTTGCTTTTTTCATCTCAGCATTCATTCTTCCCTATACGGTTCTTGCCAGTGATGGAGGAGTGGCGGCGTCGATTATTAAAGATCCGGTTGTGGATACTTTATTTTCAATCATCATCATTTTATCTATCGTAATCGAGATAAAGACGGCAGGATTTTCTGGAGGAAGTCTTATAGCCATTCTGGCAGGACTTATTCTCATAGGAACGAACTGGTACTATGAAGGCGGGCAGTCTCTTGAATTTGTGCTTTATTTCGGCGGCATCGCATTGATTATTCTGGATATCCTTGTTATGTACACGGGTATATTCATAGGCGCTGGCTTCATTGCGGTTATGGCAGGTCTCTTTTTTACTTTTGGTGGGAATATGACAGCTCTTTATATACTTCTGTTTGCAGTACTGGCTTCATGTGTCGGCGCTTATTTCGTTTTCAAATATCTTCCCGGCAACCATATTTGGAAGAAGATTGCCCTTCATGCCAGACAGACTAATAAAGAAGGCTACTTATCTTCCTCGAAAGACCTCAGTTCACTAGAAGGGAAGTCTGGAATCAGCGTTTCGACGCTGCGGCCCACTGGAAAAATTTCAATTGATGGAGGCATTAAAGATGCCATTTCAGAAAATGGGTTTATTGAGAAGAATTGTGAAGTCCGCGTGGTAAAAGTTGAAAATAATTACTTGATTGTAAGAAAAGTATAGCAAGGATGACCTTGCTCGTATTCCATTAGGAGGTACTTATGGATCCTTTCGTTTTCCCTGTGGGAGTTTTAATTCTGGCTGTGCTGGCCGGTTCTATTTTTCTGCATTTTGTCCCGGTCGGGCTGTGGATTTCTGCCCTGGCTGCCGATGTAAACATATCCTTGTTCAACTTGGTTGGGATGAGGATCCGCCGTGTCGAGCCAAGAATGATAGTTCTTCCCCTGATCAAAGGCATCAAAGCAGGATTGTCCTTAAACAGCAATCAGCTGGAAGCGCATTATCTGGCGGGCGGCAATGTTGATAATGTGGTAGATGCATTGATTGCAGCGCACAGAGCGCAGATAGACCTGTCTTTTGAACAGGCAGCGGCTATTGATCTTGCCGGCAGAAATGTACTGGAAGCCGTACAGATGAGTGTTAATCCGAAAGTCATTGAAACACCGACGATTTCTGCTGTTGCAAAAAATGGTATCGAACTTAAGGTAAGAGCAAGGGTTACTGTTCGTGCCAATATCGATCGTCTCGTCGGCGGTGCAGGTGAAGCAACGATTATTGCCCGTGTTGGCGAAGGCATTGTTACAACGGTCGGCTCTTCTGAAAAGCATACAGACGTTCTTGAAAATCCGGATCATATATCCCGGACAGTGCTTGGAAAGGGCCTTGACTCCGGTACGGCTTTTGAGATTCTTTCCATTGATATAGCTGATGTGGATGTCGGAAGAAATATCGGCGCACAGCTCCAGACGGATCAGGCCGAAGCTGATAAGCAGATTGCACAGGCAAGAGCAGAGGAAAGAAGAGCGATGGCAGTTGCCAAAGAGCAGGAAATGCGTGCGTATACGCAGGAAATGCAGGCAAAGGTTGTAGAAGCGCAGGCAAAGGTGCCGCTTGCACTTGCTGATGCACTTAGAGCCGGAAACCTTGGCGTTATGGATTATTACAATATGAAGAATATTGTGGCCGATACTGAAATGAGAGAAAATATTGCGGGCAGCAGTGAGAAGAAAAACTGATTCTGCCATTATAAGGAGGTACACTGCAAGTGAATGAATACTTGATTGAACTTATGTGCATCCTCGCCATAATGGTTTGGCTGACTTGGAGGTACCCTTTTGCGTCACTGCCCGTGGTATCCTCAGACAACGGAAATTCATCCGGTCTTGTTTTTTTCAGGAAGATGGAAGGAGAGAGCCATATAGATAATACCGTCCATGTAAACTACTTCAAGCACAGATCTGCCGGAGCAGAGGACGGCCTGGAGACACCGGATGAGGATTATGATTACAAGGCGCTAAGGAAAAAGATCCTTGAAACATGGGGACAGAGCACGCCTGAGGGAAATGGAGAGGAAGATAACACTTCTCCTGATACAACGTCTCCGGATAGTTCCGGCGGCCGGAAATCTCAGGATGAGCCCTCTCAAAGTAAAGCGCCTGTTCAAAATCCTGCTCCTGATAAGAGAAGGAATATATCCGAACCAGAGACAGCTCCGTCCCCAAGACGTGAATATGAGCCTGTTCACGTAAAAACAGTTCCAAAGAGAAAAGCACCGATACCGGAGAGAAAGGTGCCTGACAAGGCAAAGGCGCATGCAAATAAGCAGAATGCTGAACCAGCGATGCCTGATGCCGGCAGCAGCTCGGACAGTGAAGGCTTGATACCTAAACGCTGGTCGGAAAAAGATGCACAGCAATGGATGGTATATGATGCAGTTTTTGGGCCTCCCAGGGGAAGGGCTGGATGGAAATACCGCAGATAATTGATCGGCTTTGCAGCCGTGCATTTTGGGGAGGTTTATGGATACTTTCAAAGAAGAGGTTTATGGCAAAATCCAGTGGGAATGCTGCCGTGCGAAAGTTTATATAGTAGCTATGTCCTTGTTTTATGTTTTAATCTGCGCAACGATTATTACATACGCCTTGGAATATGGAAATATTTTATATGTCGTGGCAGCTGGTGTCTTTTGCTTTTCTATATGGCGAATCAACAGGCTGCATACACCGGTTGCACTCGTCTGCGAGAAGAAGCTTCTCGTGTCGGTACCATGGTCATTTTTAAATTCTGACTTCGACTTTTCCTTCAAGTCTTTGTACATGCCTATAGAATATTCAGAAATTACGGGTGTTTCCAGTTGCTGGGATCATCTTTACATAGGTGCCAGAGTAGCAGGAGGAATCGTAGGACTGCCTGTTCAGATGTCATGTGTTTCCAGAAAGGATAAGGAAAAGTTTAAATTCTGGATCAGCAAAAAACAGGAAGAAAACAGGCATATATCCAGGCTGACTTTTTAGTCATGGATAGGGCAGAGACTCATGAAGGTCTGTTGATTTACAAAAAGCCTTATGATACCATATAAAGCATATTCATGATTTTAAGAGGTGAAGTTGAATGGCTGCTAAAATTACATACACGATACAAAAGGAATTGGGGGATTTGTCAATAGCGCCCAATGGATGGAAAAAGCAATTGACTTACACGAGCTGGAATAACCGGGAAGAGAAATTTGATCTGCGTTCCTGGAATGAAGATCATACAGCTATGACAAAGGGAATTACTCTGACTAAGGAAGAAGCCCTTAAGCTGCGTGATATACTGAATGAAATTGATTTTGATGAGTTATGATGAAGCCTGACAATATGCCAAGCAGGAATTCCGCAAGGAAGCCTCCTGCTTGGCATATTGTGCATTTAAACATAAATTAAGGCATACTTTCTATATTTATTCGTAAAGGGTCATATTATGGAACTGGGATTTCTAAAAGATAATCCAAGAAGCAGTAAGGCAATGCTTACTTGTGCTCTTGGCCTTGCAGTTAACTTTATATTAGCTGGTACCAAAATTTTTGCAGGCTGGTCAAGTGGTTTCTTATCTGTTATGGGAGACGGGTTTAACAATTTAACAGATATGGGATCAATCATTTTATTGATGATGACCTTCTATTACGCTGCAAAGCCCTCTGATAAAGAGCATCCATTTGGTCACGGGCGCTTGGAATATATTAATGCGACCGTCATGGCAGCTATTGTTTTATATGTCGGTATTACTCTTCTTATAGAATCAGTACATAAAATTTCAAATCCAACGGATACCGTATATTCACCTTTGATTGTTATCAGTTTAGCTCTTGGCATCATCGGCAAGTTGTTTCTGGCATGGAAGTATAAAAAAACCGGAAAAGAAATCAATTCTGAATCATTCAATGCTTACAGCGCTGATTCCTTATCAGATCTGCTTTCTACCTCAAGTGTCCTGGCCGCAACTTTGGTAGAATCTTTTTTTCATTACCATATCGATGGGTATATGGGTGTATTAATGTCATTGGCCATTCTCTGGACAGGATATACAATCATGAAAAAGGCGGTGAACTCAATTATGGGTTCTACACCGGATCCAGAGATATATGAAAGCATAAAAAGCTGCATCCTGGGATGCAAGGGCGTGTATGGTGTGCATGACCTGATTGTGCATGATTACGGCCCTGAAAATCATTTTGCGACAGCGCATGTAGAACTGGACAGTTCATTGAGCTTTATGCAAAGCCATGAACTGTCGGACAATGTTACAGCTGTTTTGCGTGAAAAACTGAATATCCAAGCAGTAATCCATGCCGATCCTAAAGCTGTATCTAATCCCAGAGCGGCAGAGTATCAAAGAGATCTGGAAGCCGCCATTTACCGCTCAGGACTGCCGCTTTCCTATCATGACTTTTTTGTTCAGGAAAAAGAAGGAGAAATCGATCTTTCCTTTGAACTGGCGCTGACAGGCTACTGCAAATTGAATGATGGGGAAATTTATCATGAAATATCTGATGAATTAAAGAAAATCAATCCGGCCTATCATATTGAAACGATGATTGACAGAAACTTTATCAGCGGAAAAATCTATGGAGATAGTAAGTAATTTATCAAAATTGATCAGATGCTGAATAACACTTGCTGATGATTTTATGATAAAATATATAGTGGAAATCTAACGAATATATGCGTCAGATGAATTGACGATGCATACAGATTCTTTTAGCAAAAAGAGAGTCCATATACGCATCAATGAAATTATATTTTATGAAAAATCATCGTGAATATGTAAATATTTAAGGAAGTGTGTGTATGAAAATAAAAAAATACACAGTTTTAGCGGCCTGCCTGTTAGTTTTTGGAACGTTCAATGTATCTTATGCTGATTACATGATGGGTTCCCATGGAAATGATGTCAGAATCCTTCAAAGACGTCTTGCTCTCTACGGACTGAATGTAAAAGCAAACGGAACCTATGACAAGGCAACATATAAAGCCGTCATAAAGTTCCAGAAGAAAAGACATTTGACAGCGGATGGAATCATCGGTCCTGCCACTTATAAAGCATTGACCGGCTATTCTATGAAAACGGCTTCAAAAACCGGCTCAAATGCGCCCTCTGCCGTAAAGAAAAGCAGCAGTGCCCCAATCCAGAGAACGGGAATTAATGATTCCTTGGTACAGTGGCACAGCTCGGTGATAACAAACAGCACTGTTAAGGCGATTACAGAAGAAGCGCGGAAGTACATTGGAGTTCCATACCAGTTTGGCGGTACGACGCCGAAGGGATTTGACTGCTCAGGTTTTATTCAGTATGTTTTCAACCGGAAGGGGATTGTCCTTCCCCGGTCTGCTGATGAGCAGTATACTTCCGGGCGAAAGATTTCAGTGAACGCACTCGAACCCGGCGATCTTGTTTTCTTTAAAACGTATGACCAGGGAATCTCGCATTCTGGTTTATACTTGGGAGACGGATATTTCATCAGCGCAACCTCGAGCAGGGGAGTGGCCGTGGCAACGATGAAAAGCGGCTACTGGCATGACAGATATGTCGGCGCAAACAGAGTTCTGTAACGGGACGGTGCATTTCTGACTGGCAAACCCATGAAATAACTGAATCAAGAAACGGAAAATAAAGTAATGTTGAAATAAGGCTGTAGATTTTTTGTTTTGCTACAGCCTTTTTACAATGATTGATGAATATTAAATTTATGAATATTAATGGATGGTGCAGCTCTTATGAAAATAGCCATGATCCAAATGGAAGTTGACTCAGGGCAGAAAGACAGAAATATACGGCATGCATTCCAGCTCTTGGAACAAGCGGTTCCAAACAGCGATGTCCTGGTGCTGCCGGAATTGTGGACAATCGGATATGATTTTCACAATTTAGATAAAAATGCAACAAGGCTTGGAGATAGTTTGATTTCAGGATTATCCTCGTTCGCCAATTATCATCATGTTACTTTGGAAGCAGGGACGCTTCCTGTTGAAGTCAATGGCAAGATTAGCAACATGGGGATTGTTTTCGGCCCGAATGGGGAAATCCAGGCACAGTACAGCAAGCGTCACCTGTTTTACGGATATGAGGAATCAAAATTGATGGTCCCCGGAAACAGTTTGATGAATACTGAAATCAACGGTGTCAAAACAGGAATGGCTGTATGCTATGAGTTCTATTTTCCGAGAATGTGGAGAAAAATGGCAAAGAGCGGAGTGACATTAGTATTGGCTCCGGCTTCCTGGTCTGCTGTCCATATTCCTCAATGGGAAGTCCTTACAAGAGCCAGGGCTATAGAGAACGGGATCTGCGTCTGCGCGGTCAATATGGCAGGAGAGTACCACGGGCTCAAGCTTGGCGGGCATTCTCTCTTTATTGACCCGACAGGGAAGGTAGAAGCGGAAGCAGGAGATGGAGAAGAGATTCTTTATGGAGAGTATGATGAAATCCGGTACAGGGATTTAGGAAAGCAATTGGCGGTCATACGTCTATAAGAATGATCTTATCATTTCGTTTCTCAAAGAGATTGGGCTTAATCACGTGAAGTATGCTAATCCATATTTGCATGGATTAGGCAAGTCATATATAATGAAGGGGCAATTAATTAAGGGGGTCTATCATGAAGGGCAATGATATTCGCGAGTCGTATCTTTCGTTTTTTGAAAATAAAAAAGATCATCTTAGATTAAAGAGTTTTTCCTTGATTCCTAAGGATGACCCGAGTCTTTTGCTGATCGGCGCCGGAATGGCACCATTAAAACCGTTTTTCACAGGCAAGGTTGAACCGCCGAGACATAGAATCACAACAAGCCAGAAGTGCATCCGTACTGGTGATATCGAAAATGTAGGACATACTGCAAGACACCATACATTCTTCGAAATGCTGGGAAACTTCTCGTTTGGCGATTATTTCAAGAAGGAAGCTATTTCTTGGGCATGGGAATTCCTTACTGAAGTAATCAAACTCGACAGCTCCCGCCTGTATGTCACAATTTATCCGGATGATAAGGAAGCTTATGATTACTGGCATACGATGATCGGGCTGCCGGAAAATCATATTTATCCTCTTGCAGATAATTTCTGGGAAATCGGTGAAGGCCCGTGCGGCCCTGATTCTGAAATTTTCTTCGATCAGGGAGAAGAATTCGGAACAGACCCGGAAAATCAGATGGGCGGAGACGGTGATCGTTTCCTTGAAATCTGGAACCTGGTATTCAGCCAGTATGACCGTCAGAAGGACGGATCCTATCTTCCGCTGGCGAAGAAAAACATTGATACCGGTGCAGGTCTGGAACGTCTTGCCGCTGTACTGCAGCACAAGAAAAACAATTTCGAAACGGACCTGTTCTTCCCAATCATTGAAGAAGCATCCACTCTTTCCGGTGTTTCCTATGGAAACAGTGCACAGAGCGATGTTGCATTGAAAGTTATTTCGGATCATGCCAGAGCCATTACCAATATGATTGCTGACGGCATCCTGCCTTCCAATGAAGGAAGAGGCTATGTACTTCGCAGAATCCTAAGACGTGCTGTACGTTTCGGAAAACTTCTCGGAATTCAGGATCCATTCATGGGCCATATGATCGATGTAGTCATCGATATGATGAAACCTGCCTATCCGGAATTGCTGGATAAACAGGCATACATTAAGAAAGTAGCTGGAATGGAAGAAGAAAGATTCCAGACAACATTGAATGCAGGCATTGATCTTCTTTCCGAGATGATAGAAGATACACAGAAACATCATGAAAAAAATATTTCCGGGGAGCGCGTTTTCAAATTATATGATACCTATGGATTCCCATGGGAACTGACACAGGAAATCGCCGCTGAAAAGGGACTTTCTGTTGATAAGGCCGGTTTTGAAGCTGCAATGGCTGAACAGAAGGAAAGAGCAAGAGCAGCCCGCGCTAAGGTTTCTGCCAAGGTGGCAACGCCTGATACGACGAAACTGGATATTTCTTCATTATCAACCATTGATGAAGACGGGACAACGAAGCTCCTTCTCGTAGGCAAAGATGGCAAGGAACTTACCTCTGCCGCAGATGGTACAGAAATCACAGCAATCCTTCTCAATACTCCTTTCCACGCTGAAGGCGGCGGACAAATTGGTGATACAGGCATCATTACCGGAGCTGAAGGTTCCATTATTGTTGAAAATACCAAGAAGCTTCCTGATGGAATCACCTACATTATCGGTGAAGTTAAAGAAGGCATCATTCGTGCAGGCGAAGAGGTCAACGTAGTCGTAGACCGCGACAGACGTGAAAAACTGGCCAGAAACCATACAGGCACGCATATGCTGCAGGCTGCACTTAGAAGAGTACTCGGTGATCAGGTCAACCAGGCAGGTTCACTGGTGCTTCCTGACAGACTGAGATTCGACTTCACCTGGCCGGAAGCATTATCTGCAAAGCAGATCAGGGAAGTTGAAGATATCGTCAATGCTGAAATTATCAAGAACACAGCTGTGTCCATTAATGAAATGCCGATTGATGAAGCTAAAAATCTGGGAGCAATGGCGCTTTTCGGAGAAAAATACGGCGATATCGTCCGTGTCGTTTCCGTCGGTGAATTCAGCAAGGAATTATGCGGCGGTACGCACGTATCCAATACCGGAGAATTAGGATCCTTCAGAATTATCGGAGAGTCCGGCATCGGATCCGGTGTCAGAAGAATTGAAGCTGTCACAGGCTGGGCTTCTTATGAAATGATGCAGGAAGACAGAAAGCTTATCAATTCTGCAGCAGATGCACTGAAATCAAACAGCACCGGGATCCTGGAACGCATTGAAAAACTGCAGGCAGAACTGAAAGATGCCGAACATGAATTATCCGCCCTTAAGAAAAACAAGGTCCAGGATGAGCTCAAAGATTTGATTAAGAATGCTGAAGTTAAAAATGGAGTTTCCATACTGGGTGCAGTTGTTCATGTCGATAATATGGATGAATTGCGTGAAGCTGCAGATTTTGTAAAAGCCAAGCTTCCTGTTTCTGCTGTCATACTCGGAACAGCTGCAGGCGATAAGGTCAATCTGGTAGGCATGGCTTCACCAGATGCAGTTAAAGCAGGTATCCATATGGGCAAGGTCATTTCCCAGGCTGCCAAGATCTGCGGCGGTGGCGGCGGCGGAAAGCCGGCTAATGCGCAGGCAGGCGGCAAGGATGTATCCAAGCTTGCAGATGCTGTTGCCCAGGGAGTTAAAATTATTTCTGGAATGCTTGATTAAGGAGGGATATATATGTCAGTCTCTGATGAAACAATTTTATTTAATAAAAATGCCGACGAAGGTGAAAACACACAGGCATCTATGATTTTGCAGGAAGTGTATGCTGCTCTTAAGGAAGCCGGGCATAATCCAACCGTTCAGCTTGTCGGATATTTGGTATCTGGAGAACCGACATATATTACCAGCAGGCATGATGCAAGAAAGCTTATCTCGGGCATTGAAAGAGATGAGCTTGTAGAAGAATTAGTCAGATTCTATATAAAGCATAAGGGTCTCTGATATGCGTATTATGAGTCTTGATGTTGGTTCTCAAACAATCGGCGTTGCTGTAAGTGACCTTTTTGGCTGGACAGCTCAGGGAGTTGAAACCATCCGGCATACTACGAGAGAAAAGGATTTCGCAAGACTTCGGGAGCTCACGGATCAGTATAAAGTGGAAGAGTTCGTATTGGGCCTGCCTTTAAACATGAACGGGACTAAAGGTATGCGCGCCGAACGTACTGAAGAATTTGCCCATGAACTGGAAGAAGCCTTTCCTGACATTCCCTGGAGATTCTGGGATGAAAGGCTTACAACTGTTATGGCGCAAAAAGAGCTGATTGCTGCGAATGTGAGCAGGAAGAAGCGGAAAAAAGTTATTGATAAAATGGCAGCAGTAGTTATTCTCGAGGATTACCTGCATTATCTCGCTCTGAATGGCGGGAAAAAGTAAAGGATACATTATGGAAAATAAAACCGAAGAATCAATCATCGTGACAATCGACGATACGGAAGGGAATTCCAGAGATTTTGTACAGGATATGGTAATACCGTTCGACGGCAAGGAATTTGCCGTTCTGGTATCGATTCCTGAAAGTATGGATTCTGAAGAAGAACCCGATATCATATTAGCCAGAATTGACAAGGATCAGGACGGAGAAGTCGTTTACGTATCTCCAACTGATGAAGAATATGACGCTGTCGCTGAAATCTATAATGCCATGTAATTATCATTAAATGGCATAAATTGAAATGGCTGATCACTGAATGTTAGATGTTGTTCTGACAGGCAGAGGTCAGTTTTTTTCAATACCAGGAACCGATCCGGCACCAGTCACTCCCCTTCAGGAAGAATGACAGGTGCTGATTGGATACGTATCTGAAAATAAGCACCCTGGTATCAGAGAAAGTTCAAATTCTAGATAAATAAAAGCAACTTTTAAATGTTGCGGCTTAGATTTGTGTTAGAATAAAGAAAATTTGTGTTTTATCAGGAGGACTCATGGGAAAGCACTTTTCTTTTATACATTGTGCCGACTTGCACTTAGGCGAACCATTTGGAGATGTACGCCTTGGCGGCAGTGGTCCATGGAATGAACAAATCAGCAAATCGACCTTTAAGGCATTTGAAAAGGTTGTGGACGCTGCGATCGATAACCGGGTAGATGCTATTTTGATTTCCGGTGATGTATATAATAGTGATCATCATAGTTTGGCAGCGCAAATGGCCTTTGCCCGTGAATTGTATCGTGCGGCTGAAAATGGCATTGAAACTTTTATAGTACATGGAAATCACGATCCGGAAGAGGCCTGGCGTGCCGATATCCCGCTGCCAGATATGGTGCATATTTTCTCCTCCAGCGAAGTGCAGGCTCTGCCATTGATGAAAGATGGAGAAAAAGCTGCAACTATTTATGGAATCAGCTACAAGACAAGACATGTGGGGACTGATCTAGCTCAAGGGTTTCATCATAATCCGGAAGACGGATTTGCAATCGGCATGCTCCATACAGATGTCGGGGCAGCATCGGGGAATTATGCGCCCTGCACGATTGAAGAACTTAAGAATTCCGGGATTGATTACTGGGCACTGGGTCATATACACACAAGAAAAACTTTGTCAGTAAAACCGTATGTCGTGTATCCCGGCAATATCCAGGGACTTAATATAAGCGAAATAGGGCCGAGGGGCTGTTACCTTGTCGATGTGGGCGCTTATGGGACTGTTACGCTGAAATTCATTGAATCAGACGTTATACGATGGATGGATATGGTCATAGATATATCCAATTTAAAGCAGATTGGAGAGCTTATTACCGAAATATCCAGAAGAAGAGCCGGCCTTAAAGAACTTACGGGCAGACCAAGCATGGTGCGTATTGTACTTACAGGAAGCGGTCCTCTGCATGAGATGGTATCAAGCGATGATGGGCAGGAATATATTCTCCAGACATTGAATGAAAAAGAACAATTCAGATTCCTTTTTGCGTATTTCATTAAAATCGATGATAATACACGTCCGGATATCAATTTGAAAGAAAGAAGACAGATACCAGATATTGTCGGCACGTACCTTCGTACGTATGACATCTGGAATGATCTTCCTGCCGAGGAAAAGAAAAAGGCATTAAGAAATATAGTTGAAGAACAGCCAGAAATCATGAGGTACAGCAAGTTAATCAAATCACTCAATGATGATATTCTTGTCCGTGCTTTTCGAAAGGCAGAGCTCTTAGGCGCTGAGATGCTGACTGAGGAGGAAGCAAATAATGAAGATCATTGATTTGCGGTTGGACCATTATGGCATATACAGGAAAGCATCCTGGAAGCCCTCTCAAAATTCACTCAATGTCATTATGGGAGAAAATGAGAGCGGCAAGACCACCATGCTCCGCTTTATCCGTGACATGATATTTGGTTACGGCAGAGGAAAGTGGCAGGGCAAGACAGGAAGTATTACATTTGTCAGATCGGATGGACAGGAATACAAGGTTATCCGTGACGAAAAGGAACGCTGGTTTGAAAATGCAGACCATGTAAAATTTGAGGAAGAACTTCCAGCCCTGTGGTGGCATGGCTTGAACCGCTTTATGTATGAAAAGATTTTTGCTATAGGTCTTGAAGATCTGCAAGGCTTGTCTTTCTTGTCCAATGACTCTGTAAGAAGCCGTTTTTTCATGCTGCAGGGCGGAGATAAAATTTCTACAGTAAAGAAACTGGCTCATGACAATAAGGAAAAGTTGCTGGTTTCTTCTCCGCAGGGAAAGAGAAAGATTAATTTACTGATTGGGGAGCTCGATGATGTCAGCCAGCAGCTTGATGCTTTGGCCAATCAGGAAAAAGACTTTTCCGATCTGCAGAAAAAGCAGGATCTGCTGAAGAAACAGATTGAAGAACTTCAGCAAAAGCTGAATGCGGATAAAGAGAAAGATAAAACATTAGAGAAAAGGCTGGGCGCCTGGGAATATTATAAAAGGGCCTGCGAGATTAAAAGACAGCTGGATTTGTCCATGCAGGTCAAAATGTTCCCGACGAACGGAAAAGACAAGTGGAACGAGATCATGAACCGTATGAAGAGCATTCATGATCAAAAAGAGTCCCTTCAGGCAAAGCTTGATGAATATACACCGATTGAAAAAGAGAAGGTCATTCCCTGGGCGGGCATGGCGGACGAACTTGAAAAGCTCTATGTAGATATCGGACAGTGGCGTCAGACAATAGAAGATGCAGATCGTCTTGAAAAAGAGCATAAGAACTGGGAGATTGATTTCGTCAATATGGGTTACCAGCTGCCGCTTTGGGATCATCCTCTGGATTTAAAGGAACCATGCGTCAATGTCAATTGGGAAGAAGGCCGCCGTTTAGCACAAAGTGTAGGCGTCAGGAAAAACGAGCTGTATTTTTGGCAGCAGAGAGAGCCTGAAGTCGAACAGCTGGAAGATGAGCCGGAAAATTCCGATACGGAACAAAGCGAAAACGAGTGGAAAAACTTTGAGGAAATGGCCAAGAGCCTTGAAGGAATCCTGCATCAGAGAACGGATATCAATCATTCGATAGAAGAAGCGCAAAGCAGGAAAGACAGAAAATACACTGCCTGGTTCTGGATCGGCATATGCCTTATTGCTGCCTCTGCGGCTTCCGTTGTTACTTTTTACATGGCCATGATTGGTTATGCAGCTCTTTACGGAGCGGCAGCAGGAATCGTTCTTGGCGTGGTTGCTCTCATGGTCAACAGTCATATTGTGAATAAAAAAGCACATCTCCTGCAGAAGTATAATGATGAGCTGTCCGATCTTGAAGCGAAGCGGAAAGAAATTGCATCCCATTTCCCCGGCCAGGTTCCTGAATCGGTAGAGGATCTCCAGGCTTTCCAGAATCTGGTCCAGCAGAAGCGGACAGATTTCTATAAGGACCAGGCCAGAAGGCAGGCTGTTTCATGGAAAAGGGAGACCGTGCGCAAGCAGCAGGCCCAGCATGAAAAGTGGGTTACAGAGGGCAAAGAGCTCAATGAAAAAGCACAGCAGATCAATACGGAGTGGAGCAAATGGCTGAAAGCCAATAAACTTCCGGAAACGGATGCTGAAAATTTATCCCTGCTCCAGGAACAGTGGCAGAGAATTTTCTCCGAAGAAGGAAAGGGAAAGATCCTTGCACTTCGTCTGGAACATATTGATGCAAAGCTCGATGCTTTTGCCAAGAGGGCGGCATCTATCATCCGGTCCTCCGGCATTGATTATCCTGTGACACCGGACAGTATTGCCGATATTTATGAAGAGAATCAGAGAAGAATGCTTGAATGGCAGGGGATTCTTGAGAAAAACCGCCAGCATGAAGCATATCAGAAGGAAATGGCAAAGCTGAATGATTCCTGGAATTCCTGCCAGAATGAAGCGAAAGCGCTGATGGATCTGGTCAATGCAAAGAATGCGGAAGAGTTCGCTGAAAAGGTTGAAGCATATGAACACCATGACCAGATTTTGAAGGAGTGGAAAACGGTTCAGCAGGATCTTCGCCTGTATGCCGGAAGCGAGGAGAGTTTCATCCAGTTATGGGATTCCCTGAAGACCGGGCAGTATGATGACTGGATGAGCGAGCATCAGGAGCTTTCCAAATGCATTGCCGAGGAAGATAGTGAACTCGGTGAACTCCGCAAAAATCAGGGCGCAGTTGAGAATGAGATCTTCAGGCTGGCCGATGACAATACCATCACTGAAACGCTTCAGAAAAAAGAAAAAATCGAGGCTGAACTTAAATCAGCACTCGAAGAATGGCTTGTCTATATGTATCTGGAGAAGGTCCTGGAAAAAACGCAGTCAGCTTACGAGTCCGGCAAGCAGCCGAAGATCATCGAAAAGGCAAATGGCTTCCTGCGCGAAATGACTCACGGCAGATATACATTGACGGTTTCCAGTGATGGAAAAGACATTGGAATTATTGACAAGGATAATCAGGTGAGGGATCCTAAAATCTGGTCCTCAGGAACAGGAGACCAGGTTTATCTGGCAATCCGTCTTTCCATGGCGTTGTCATTTGGTGAGCAGATTGAACCGCTTCCCATTGTCCTGGATGATATTTTCGTCAGATTTGACGAGAAGCGTCAGGAAGACACACTGCGTTTCCTGATGGATCTCGGAAAAACACAGCAGATCTTCCTCTTCACCTGTCATGCACAGACGATGAAGATTGCAAAGCGCATCGGGGAAGAAAAAAATACGGGCAAGTTCATCTATCTCAAATCAGGTGAGATATTTGAACTTGCCCAGGCATAAGATCGTTTAGTATCTGTGCTGTTGAATACCGTACTTGGTAGACTAGATAAGTTTATTAAAGTACGGTATTTTTTTTATGAAGTAAGTAATGATGATTCCCAGCGTATATGCGAGGCATATCCAGATAACAGCATCTATGAACGGGATGCGGGGCAGGTATGCAAGCATTTTTCCAAATATAGGATGTGTCAGATTGCGTGTTATTTCCTCAAACAGCATGACACCAAAAGAAACACTGCCGAGGAAAATCAGCCTGTTTCTCCAGGCATCAGAAATGGTATGGGTAGAGAACCACCATTTTGACAAGCAGAATACAAAAGCGGTATTCAGGAAAAGGAAACTGTCATAAAATCTTTCGGAAATCGCTTCTGTAAGGCCGCCTGCGATAATTCCATGATAGTAAGTCATTCCGGCAGCTATTGCGGTGCCAAGGAGGGCGGCTAATCCCAATTTGAAAAGATTTCTGGGTGTGATCCAGGAATCCGGGAGTACATGCTCGATCCAGTATCCGATCAGGAAGTAAAATGTCGGTTCACTGACCGCAAGAAGGGGATTCAGGAAATAATTGATTTCTGCCGTTCCTTTGAAAATCAGCATGGAAATAACAGGGATGCACCCGACGAAGACCAAATTCAAAAGGATCAGGTACAAATAAAGTTCCTGCGTCATTGCGCGGACCAGCTTTCGCCAGATTGGGAGCATGAGAAGGAAGGAAACATAAATATACAGGAAATAATAGGCCGTTGCCATGGTAGAGGAGTAAGTCATGGTGAAAAATTTGGCAATGTGTCCTGTGATGGAAAGAGGCAGGTTATGATAAAACCAGACATAGTTGATCAATGAGAAAACAAAAATAACCTGAATAAAACGCCAGACTCTTTTTTTGAATATCCGCGAAATCGATTCTTCTTTTCCCAGAAGTAAGGCGCCGGAAGTCATGAAAAATATGGGAACCGCCGTTTTTACCCAAAATGGTACTGCAATATAAAGAGGAAAGAAAAATGATGCAGGCCTTTCCAAATACAAAGAGAAGCCTGAGGTGGAAGTATGTGTAAACATAACGAGCCAGATACAAAGCGCTCTTAAAAATTCAATATGGATTTTTTTCTTTTTGGCTGCATTTGTCATAGTATCTTTTACCTTATTAATGCTTTGTGAGTTCATGTGATTATTCCCCGCTGTAAAATCAGCTGAATCATTCAGCTGATTGATGTAAATCTGCTTATGCCTGGAGCATGATGCCGGATCAGGCAAACTGCTTTATAAATCAGCTTGTGCTGCATATACATTTTAATATACCATAGACTATTATACCTATGTGCGGAAAGTAATAAAATTCCCGGCTGATAAAATTCCGAAAAAGCTATTATGCCGGGGCGGATTCCGTATCAAATGAATTGTTTTTGAGGCTTGCAATTATAACAGTTATTTGTTAAACTATACAGGCATGAATACGCATGTCTGTGGATTTCACATCTGTGCCTAAGGGTGGCTGTGAAAGAAGAAGCAGGCAGAGGTTAATAACAGGAGGTTATATTATGGCAGTTGTATCCATGAAACAGTTACTCGAAGCAGGCGTTCATTTTGGTCATCAGACCCGTCGTTGGAATCCGAAGATGGCAAGATTCATCTTCACAGAACGCAACGGAATCTACATTATCGACCTGCAGAAGACTGTAAAGAAAGTTGAAGAAGCTTATGCTTTCATTCGCGACGTTGCAGCAAAGGGTGAACCGGTTCTCTTCGTAGGAACAAAGAAACAGGCTCAGAACTCTGTAAAGGAAGAAGCTACACGCTGCAACCAGTTCTATGTCAATGAACGCTGGCTCGGCGGCATGCTGACCAACTTCCGCACAATCCAGACCCGTATTGCACGTCTGAAAGAACTGGAAAAGATGTTTGAAGAAGGCACCACTGCTCAGTATCCGAAGAAGGAAGTTATCCTGATGCAGCGCGAACTTGAAAAGCTCGAAAAGAACCTTGGCGGCATTAAAGATATGAAACGTCTTCCGGGAGCAATTTTCATCATTGACTCCAAGAAAGAAGAAATCGCTGTTGCAGAAGCTCATAAGCTGCACATTCCGGTTGTTGCAACCGTTGATACCAACTGCGATCCGGACGTCATCGATTTCCCGATTCCGGCAAACGATGATGCTATCCGCGCAGTAAGACTGCTCACCAGCAAGATTGCTGACGCTGTTCTTGAAGGACGTCAGGGCCAGCAGGAAGAAGCTGCACCGGCTGAAGAAGCTGCTGTTGAAGAAGCAGAAGCAGCAGAAGACAAGGAATAATTATTTATTAAGGCTCTGCGGATCCTGCTGATCAGGATCCGCCCTGTCCTTTTTTTCATTAAGACAAACACCTTATTTTATGATGGAGGTCATACGATGAACATTACAGCTAGCATGGTCAAAGATTTACGTACCCAGACCGGGGCCGGCATGATGGACTGCAAGAAGGCACTTGTTGAAGCTGAAGGCGATATCGCAAAGGCTGTCGACATTCTTCGCGAAAAGGGATTATCCCAGGCTGCTAAGAAGGCAAGCCGTGTTGCTGCTGAAGGCGCTGTTGTTTCTGCTGTTTCCGAAGACGGAAAAACAGGAACCATTCTGGAAGTCAACTGCGAAACTGACTTCGTTGGAACCAACGAAGACTTCAGAAATCTCGCTGCATCCATTGCAGACCAGATCCTGGCAGTTAACCCAGCTGATGTTGAAGCACTTCTGGATTCTGAAATCGACGGAAAGAAAGTACGCGATCTTGTTACTGAAGCAGTTGCAAAGATTGGTGAAAACATTTCCGTTCGCCGTTTCGTTCGTTATGAAAGTGCTGAAGGCAAGGTATACAGCTATATCCATGGCGGCGGCAAGATCGGCGTTCTCGTTGAGATGATTGGTGCTGATGATGAACTTGGCAAGGATATTGCAATGCAGGTAGCTGCTGCTAATCCGTCCTATCTGGACAGAACCCAGGTTTCCCAGGCTGAAATCGACCATGAAAAGGAAGTTCTTGCTGTAGAAGCTAGAAACGAAGGCAAGCCGGAAAACATCATTGAAAAAATGGTTATCGGCAGAATTAATAAATACTACAAGGAAGTCTGCCTTGTAGATCAGGAATTCATTAAAGATGGCGATCTGACCATTTCCAAACTCCTGAAATCCAAGAATGCTTCCGTAGTACGTTTCGCTAGATACCAGCTCGGCGAAGGCATTGAAAAGAAGCAGGATGATCTGGCTGCAGAAGTAGCAAAACAGCTGAACCAGTAATAAAGTAAACGATGAGAGAACACTGAATTTTTTGGTGTTCTCTTATTTTGTAAATGAACAAAATATTATATAATAGAATAGTATGGTTAACTTGATGGTTGACTCGTTTTGCTTAGGAGGACAATAGGATTGGCTACGGAAAAAAGAAATTATAAAAGAGTAATGCTGAAATTATCTGGTGAATCTCTCGCCAATGACAAAGGTTTTGGTATTGATCCGGAAGTAGTTTATCGTTTAGCTGGTGAAATTAAAGAAGCATGCGAAACAGGAATCGAGGTTGCTGTAGTAGTCGGCGGCGGCAATATCTGGCGCGGACTGAAAGGCAGCCAGGGCGGCATGGACAGAGCATCAGCTGATTACATGGGCATGCTTGCTACCGTTATCAACTCAGTGGCTCTTCAGGATGCTCTTGAAAAGCTTGGCGTCAGCACACGCGTACAGACCGCCATTGAGATGAGACAGATTGCTGAACCGTATATCCGCAGAAAAGCTATCCGTCATCTGGAAAAAGGAAGAGTTGTTATCTTCGGTGCTGGTACCGGCAACCCGTACTTCACAACTGATACGACAGCGGCACTCCGCAGTGCAGAAATCGAAGCAGATGTCATGCTCATGGCTAAGAAGCAGACCGACGGCGTATATGATGCAGATCCGAAATTCCATCCGGAAGCTAAGATGTTCACGCATCTCACCTATAATGATGTTTTGCAGAAACAGCTGGCTGTTATGGATAACACAGCCATCACTCTGTGCATGAACAATTCTATACCGATCGTTGTATTCAATATTGATGTACCAGGAAATATAGTAAAAGCATGCAAGGGTGAAACCTTGGGCACTTTAATTGAGGGGGAATAATTACTATGTATGAACAGGAAATGAACCAGCTTTCCGAAAAGATGGACAAGTCAATTACTGCATTGAAAAACGAATTTACTACAATCCGTACCGGCCAGGCTAATGCCAGCCTCCTTGACAGGGTTTTCGTGGAATATTATGGCAGCCGCACACCGGTTACACAGGTCGCATCTGTCACTGTTCCGGAAGCCAGACTCCTTGTAGTACAGCCCTGGGACAAAACTTTGCTGAAGGATATTGAAAAAGCAATTCTTCAGTCTGATCTCGGACTCGTTCCGATGAATGATGGCAATCTGATCCGCATGGCCATTCCGCAGCTGACAGAAGAACGCCGCAAAGAACTGGTCAAGATCGTTAACAAAAAATCTGAAGAAGCTAAAGTTGCAATCCGCAATATCAGACGTGACGGCAATGATTTCCTGAAGAAGGAAGAAAAGAACAGTGATGTTTCCAAGGATGTCATTAAAGGAATGGAAGAAAAAGTCCAGAAATTGACTGACAATAAGATCAAGGAACTGGAAACCGTTACAGAAAAGAAAATCAAGGAAATCATGTCTGTTTAATCAGCATTCCATTGATTAAAAACCAAATAAAACAGATTCTAAAGAAATCGTATCTTCAGGGTACGATTTCTTTAACTGATACGGATTTTTAGCGGGCGGCAGGAAAGCTTCATTTACAAATCATGAAGCATCAGTACTGCTGCAGCGCTAAAGCCCGATTACAGCTTTATTGATAAGGAGTTATTGTATGAGTGAAAAAAAGTCATTTCCAGAACACGTTGCGATTATTTTGGATGGAAATGGACGCTGGGCCCAGAAAAGAGGACGGGAGAGAACCTATGGACATCAGATTGGCGCCGCCAATGTGAAGAGGATTGTCCGTTCTGCTGGAAATATGGGAATAAAAATACTCACTCTTTATGCTTTTTCGACAGAAAACTGGAAACGGCCTTCTATCGAGGTCCGGTTTCTCATGAAACTTTTTAAAAACTATCTGATCAGCCAGCTGCGCGAATTAATTGATGATAATGTACAGGTTCACATTGTAGGAGATACCAGCGTGCTTTCGGATTCTTTGAGAAGGGAAATTGAAGAATGCGAGAAAGATACAGCCAAAAATGATGGCCTGATACTGAATGTGGCCATCAATTATGGCGGCAGGATGGAAATTGTCCATGCTGTCAAATCAATAGCCGAAAAGGTAAGAAATGGGGAGCTTCTTCCTGAACAAATTACGGAAGAAGATGTTTCCAGTGCGTTATACCCTTCTGATCAAATGGATGTCGACCTGCTCATCAGAACGGGAGGAGAGTACAGAATATCAAACTTCCTTCTTTGGCAGGCTTCCTACAGCGAGCTTTATTTCACACCTGTTTTATGGCCTGATTTCACTGAGGAAGAGCTTAAGAAAGCTGTTGACTGGTTTGAGGGTAGAGACCGCCGCTTTGGCGGGCTGACGGAGGAAACCTGATGAAAGTAAGGGTTATTACTGCAGTTATCGGGATTATTGCTGTATTATTGCTTGTTTGGCTGGGAGGAGTGTTCTTCTCAGGCGCAGTTCTGGCTGTTGCCCTTCTTGCCGTACATGAATACAATAAGATGCTGAAAAATATCAATGTTCATGTGGTGGTACCTCTGATTGCAGCCGCACAGCTGGTTCTGATCGGGGCTGCGACTTTTGGATCACTGAAGGTCTTTCTCGGAATGATTCCGCTTTGCCTGGTTCTTTTGCTCTGTCCTATTCTGAAGCTCAGCCAGGATAAAATGACATCATTGATTTATACAGTATTCGGATCATTTTATTTTGGGATAGGCTTTGGCGCGCTCATTCTGCTGCGCCGCAATGCTGATCTGATTACGCAGTCTTCTTTATGGATGGAACCGGGAATTTTTCTTGTCATGTTTGCTCTTGTTGATACATGGGCAAGCGACTCTTTTGCCTATCTCGTCGGTCGCCGCTTTGGCAGGCATAAAATGGCACCGCATATCAGCCCGAATAAAACAGTGGAAGGACTTTTGGGCGGAGTTGCCGGATGTATCATTCTGGGGACTATTGTTGCATGGGCCTTTGGGTACAATGTTTTCTACGGGTTTATCATGTCATTGATGGCTTCAGTCATGGCACCGATAGGAGATTTGTTTGAATCCTACATGAAAAGAGCTTGTGACGTTAAGGATTCGGGACAGATTCTGCCGGGGCATGGCGGTATGATGGATCGTTTCGACAGTATTCTCTTTGTAGCCCCCGTATTTGTCTCCACATTAATACTCTTTGCTCATTAAAATGAATTTCTAAATAAGGGAGACCGTATGAAGGAAATAGCAATCTTAGGAAGTACAGGTTCTATTGGAACACAGGCACTTGAAGTGATCAGACTCCATCCGGACCTTTTCCATGCACAGGTTTTGGCTGCTCATGTCAATGTTGAGCTGCTTCTAAAGCAGGCATATGAATTCAACCCTTCTGCTATTGTAATAACAGATAAGGACGCAGGGGAAAAATTCAAGTCATTATATAATGGCAGCGCTGAAGTCTATATTGGCCAAGGGACGCTGGAAAAAGCAGCCGTACGAGATGACGTCGACATGGTCCTTGTTTCAGTCGTTGGTATCAATGGCCTTCTTCCGACTCTGGAAGCAATCCGTGCGGGTAAAGAAATTGCCTTAGCCAATAAGGAAACTTTGGTGGCCGGAGGCGCGCTGGTCATAGAAGAAGCGAAAAAGCACCATACATTGATCAGACCTGTCGACAGTGAACATAGTGCTATATTCCAGTGCCTCCTCGGACAGGACATAAAAAAGATTCATAAGCTCATATTGACAGCTTCCGGGGGTCCTTTCCTGGGAAAAACCAGAGAGGATCTGGAAAATGTATCGCTGTCTGATGCATTAAAACATCCTACCTGGCATATGGGCCAAAAGGTTACGCTTGATTCAGCTACCATGTTTAACAAAGGGCTGGAAGTGATAGAGGCTCATTGGCTTTTTGGTGTTGATTATGACGATATCGATGTTGTCATTCAGCCGCAAAGCATCATTCATTCGATGGTAGAGTATATCGACGGATCGATTATCGCGCAGATGGGAAATCCGGATATGAGACTTCCTATCCAGTTCGCATTTACGTATCCGAAACGCATGGAAACACCTTCCCATGAATTCATGGATTGGAAGAAATTATCTGCCATCAAAATTTTGCAGCCGGATTATAAGGTGTTCAGATCACTTAAGCTGGCCTATCAGGCTGGCAAGGCAGGCGGTGATATGACCACTGTCTTCAATGCAGCCAATGAAGAAGCAATCAAAGCCTTTATCAGAAGTGAAATAAAATTCTTTTCTATTTTCGACGTTGTAGAAGAAGTTCTGGACAATTGGGATGTTCATGATATTCATTCCATTGAAGATGTAATAAGCGCAGACAAAAATGCACGAATCGCCTCTGCATCTGCCATCCAGAGGTTCAAATGCTGATTCACTATATTCTTGCGCCTATCTTTGCACTGACTGTCGTTATTCTTTGCCATGAATTCGGCCATTTTATCCTGGCCAAGTGGACGGGAATGCAGGTGGACGAATTCTCGGTGGGAATGGGTCCGCGTATTGCTAAAATAAAATGGCATGACACGGTATATTCTCTTAGAGCGATTCCTATCGGAGGCTTCAACCGCATAGCCGGAATGAATGATGATAATCAGGGAAATCCTAAATCATTTTCGAGCAAATCAGTCTGGGCCAGGTCAGCGGTTGTTCTGGCAGGCGCTTCATTCAATGTTTTACTGGCATTTTTCATTTTTGCCGGTGTTATTTTTGTCTCCGGATATAGTACCGTATCCAGAAGTCCTGTTATTGGAAATGTGATTTCCGGTATGCCTGCTGAGCAGGCCGGACTGCAGGCAGGGGACAGAATTATATCTGTAAATGGAAATCCTGTAGAAGTGTGGACAGATGTAAGCCGTTCGACTTCGGCTTTAGGAGAAGGAGAAGCGGCCCGTGTCATTGTTTCAAGAGCGGGCAAATCTGAAGAATATGATATAATGCTACAGAGAAGTGATGACGGAAGACTTCTGCTTGGAATTGCTCCGTCCATTGAAAAGCATACTGCCTCGTTGTCAGATGCAGTGTCCATGGCTTCAAAGTACTGCATCAATGTCTTGAAAATGACCGGTCAGGGAATTTATGCAATGATCGGCGGCAGCACGGAAGGCATTGCAGGCCCGATTGGCATTGCAAAAATGTCCGGTGCGGCTGCCAGTGCAGGTTTCGGTGCACTTCTCCTGTTTACAGCGGTTTTAAGTTTGAATATAGGATTACTGAATCTTCTGCCTATACCGATCCTGGATGGGGGACTGTTTGTCCAGATCCTCGCAGAATCGGTCATCGGACACAAAGTATCACAAAAGACCGGCTACTATATCCAGACGCTGGGACTGTCCATCATATTGATGATATTTATTTTCGCGTTGGCGAATGATGTTTCAAATTTTTAAACGAATCAGGTGATTAAATGACCCATGAAAATACTCGGCAGGTAAAAGTGGGAAACGTGCTTATCGGCGGAGGCGCTCCTGTTGCCATTCAGTCTATGAGCACATTCAATCCTGTAAATACTGAATATGCCGCAGCGCAGATCAATGCCCTGCATGAATCAGGCGCTGATATTGTCCGGGTGGCAGTTCCGGATAAAAAAGCTGCTGAAGCTTTAAAAGCCCTTAGAGAGAAAGTTTCTGTACCTCTTGTTGCAGATATCCATTTTGATTACAGGCTTGCCATTACGGCAATGGAATCCGGCATTGATGCGCTGAGAATCAATCCCGGTAATATTGGGAAAATGGAAAATGTCATAAAGGTAGTCGATATGGCAAAAAAGGTCCATATTCCTATCCGTGTCGGCATCAATGCAGGGTCTCTCCTGGAAAAGATACTTGACGAATTCGGCGGGCATCCAACCGCTGAAGGCATGGTCGAAGGCGCATTGACGCATGTACGTATCCTTGAGCAGGAAGGTTTCAGGGATATCGTCATTTCTGTAAAATCCAGCGATGTTCCGATGATGGTCAAAGCGAACAGGATACTGGCTGACAAAGTGGAATATCCTCTTCATTTAGGCGTCACAGAAGCAGGAACCCTTTATCGCGGTACCGTCAAATCCGCAATCGGCATCGGATCGCTTCTTTTAGACGGCATTGGAGACACCGTACGCGTATCTCTGACAGATGATCCGCTAAAAGAAGTAAGAGCCGCCAAGGAAATATTGAGTTCTGTCGGAATTCAGCAGTACGGGCCGGTTCTCATTTCCTGCCCGACCTGCGGTCGTACACAGGTCAATTTGATCGATATGGCCAAAGAAGTGGAAGAAAAGATCAAAAGATTCAAAAAGCCTATTAAAGTCGCAGTCATGGGATGTGCCGTCAACGGCCCGGGAGAAGCCAGAGAAGCTGATTTCGGAATTGCCGGCGGCGTAGGAAGCGGCCTGGTATTTAGAAAAGGCAAGGTCATCAGAAGCGTACCGGAAAATGAATTGATTGATGCGCTTATGGAAGAAATTGAAAAATTTGAAACCGAAGGGGAAAATTAAATGTTAGCATCTAAACTGTACAGTCCTACATTAAGAGAATTACCATCTGACGCCGTAGTTATGAGCCATAAGTACATGCTTAAGGCAGGTATGATGAGAAAAATCGCCAACGGCACTTATGCTTACCTGCCGCTGGCATTCCGCTCAATCCAGAAGATTGAAAACATCATCCGTACCGAAATCAATAAAACCGGTGCACAGGAAATCTTAATGCCTATCATTCAGCCGGCAGAAATCTGGCAGGCTACAGGACGCTGGAATGTTTATGGCGAAGAGATGTTCAAATTGAAGGACCGTCATGGACGTGATTACTGCCTGGCTCCGACGCATGAAGAAATGGTTACCACACTGATCCAGATGGATACCAACTCCTACAAAAAGCTTCCAGTATCCGTTTACCAGATTCAGAATAAGTACAGAGATGAAAAACGTCCCCGTTTCGGTCTTATGAGAAGCCGCGAATTTATTATGAAGGACGGCTATACATTTGATGCCGATGAGGAAGGCATGAATAAGCAGTATGAGCTGATGTATGATGCTTACACCAGAATCTTCACACGCTGCGGACTGAAATTCCGTCCGGTTATTGCAGACTCCGGTGCTATCGGCGGCAATGCTTCTCATGAATTTGAAGTTCTGGCAGATTCCGGCGAAGCAGATATTGTTTACTGCAAAGACTGTGATTTTGCAGCCAATATCGAAGCAGTCCAGCCTAATACATTAACATCGGACGTCAAAAATGATAAAGAAAAAGAAATCGTTCAGACTCCGGGCCAGCATACAATTGAAATGGTATGCAATTACCTCCATCTGCCTGTGAATTCTTCCGTAAAAGCAGTTGTTTATAAACTGGATGACACCGTAGTTCTTGCTATGGTAAGAGGAGATCATGAAGTCAACGAAGTACGCCTGCAGAGCATTTATAATGCAATTAATATAGACATGGCATCTGATGAAGACCTCAAGGCATGCGGACTGACTGCCGGATATATCAGCCCGATTGGTTTAAAAACCTCTGAGCACTTTGATATTATCTGCGATGCTTCCGTTATGGAAATGCAGGATGCATGCTGCGGCGCCAATGTTAAAGATGAACATTACATTCATGTCAATCCGGCAAGAGACTTCGGCGATGTGAAAGTGGATACGATCCGTCAGATTGATGCAGATGATGTCTGCCCGCACTGCGGAGGAAAGATTGTACTGACCAAGGGCATTGAAGTAGGACAGGTTTTCAAGCTTGGAACAAAGTACAGTGAAAAACTGAATGCGACATTCCTTGATAACAACGGCAAGTCCCGTCCCATGTTCATGGGATGCTATGGCATTGGCGTAACACGTACTGTTGCGGCTTCTATTGAGCAGAACCATGATGAAAATGGTATAATCTGGCCAGTAGCCATTGCTCCTTACGAAGTGGTTATCGTACCGGCTAATAATAAGTCAGAAGACGTAATGAAGGCTGCTGAAGGTCTTTATAATGCACTTGAAGGCAGTCATGATGAAATCGTATTTGATGACAGGGCAGAAAGAGCCGGAATCAAATTCAAGGATGCGGATCTGATCGGATACCCGCTGCGCGTCACTATCGGAAAGAAGTGGCAGGAATCCGGATGCGTAGAAATCAAGCTCCGCCGTACTGGTGAAGTATTTGAAGTTCCGTATGAAAACTGCGCAGAAAAAGTAGAAGAACTGCTTAATTACCTGCGTGAAAATAATCTGTAAGCATTGAACTGCCCGAGCAGAGGAGGGGATTTTATGGATTTAAATGAGTCAGAACTTAATGATCTGAGGAATAATATTCGTGAAATTGATAAGGATCTGGTCAGCTTATTTGACAAAAGACTTACCCTCTCAAAGGCAGTGGCAGCTTATAAGCTGAAAGCGGAGAAGCCGATTTTTGATGAAGCCCGGGAAGAAAAAAATATAAGGGAAGTTTCTGAATTGCTTCAACATGTATCGGAAAAGCAGAATTTTATCAGATGGTACACGTTGTTGATGGATATCAGTAAAGATATACAGAAAAAGTTGATTCTAGGAGAGAAAGATGACTGAAGAGATTCAGGGAATTGTAAAAAAGACAATTTTTTCCAGTAAAGACGGCCGTTTTTGTGTTTTTCTCATTGAAGAAAAAGAAAGTGGCAAGACTGTTACTGTCTCTTTAAATTCTGAATTACCCTATATCGGTCAACATGTATTGCTGCGGGGGTGCTGGTTTAAGCACCCCCGTTTTGGGTTGCAGTTCAAAGCGCAGCAGATGCAGGCCTTTGTCCCGGAGAAATCAGAAGAAATCAGAAAGTATCTTTCTTCAGGAGTCATAGCAGGAATCGGTCCGGCTATGGCAGATAAGATCGTTGACTTTTTTGGAGATAAAACGCTTAAGATCTTTGAAAATAATATCGATGCATTGCTCGATGTGCCTGGAATCGGGCCGAAAAGTCTGAAGAAAATCAAGGAAGCCTATGATGAGGTGGCAGGGTTGCAGGATATCATTCTGTTCCTGCAGTCTGTCAATGTTTCAGAAAAATTTGCAGCAGACCTTCAGACGCTGTATGGAGAAGATCTGGATATCATTTTAAAAGAAGATCCATACCAGCTTCTTCACGATATACCGGATATGCATTTCCAGGACGTGGATAAGATCGCTCTGGCAATGGGCGTATCCGAACTGTCCGCTGACAGGATTTCTCATGGCATCAAAAATGCCCTGTGGTATGAATACAGCCGGGGAAATTCCTGCGCTCCCAAAGATCAGGTCTATCAGGAAGCAGCGGCCATGCTTGGACTTTCATATGATTCGGTAAGTACGATTGCTGCTGATTTTACGGGTATGGATAAACCTGATGAGCTAATACATGAAGGCATATCTTACTTTTACCTGCCCTTCCTTTATGAAGCAGAAGCAGATTCAGCAAGAAGGATCAGAAAACTTCTGGATATGGAGCCTGAAGGCAGATCCGTTAATTTATCTTTGGAAAGGTTTGAGAAATCGAACGGTATCACTCTGGAAGATGAACAGAAGGATGCTGTAAAAAAATCACTGGATTTCGGTTTGGTTGTCATTACCGGAGGCCCCGGAACAGGAAAGACGACACTTGTAAAAGCGATCGTATATGCGGCTGAACAGTGCGGCCTCAAGGTCAAATTAATGGCGCCGACCGGACGCGCGGCAAAAAGGCTGTCCTCATCCAGCGGAAGGGAAGCCGAAACCATTCATAAAGCTCTTGAAGCCGAGCTTCACGAAAACGGGGAGGCATACTTCAACAAGAATCAGTCAGATACCTTATCTGAGGATATTATTATAGTTGATGAAGCATCCATGATGGATGTCGTCTTATTCCATTCATTGCTGAGCGCTTTAAAAAATGGCACGCATCTGATTCTTGTGGGAGATGTGGATCAGCTTCCCCCGGTAGGGCCGGGAAATCCTCTTAAGGCAATTATTGCAAGCGAAATGGCACCAGTCGTGAGATTGAACCATATATTCCGCCAGGAGGAAGGAAGCGGGATCATTGAGAATGCTGTCCTGATCAGGGAGGGAAAATACTGCTGCCCGGATGAAAATGGCGATTTCCAGATCTTATATGCGGATTCTGAGGATGATGCTTTCCAAAAAATAATGACCCTGTGCTGGCGGTTCCACTATGCCGATGAAGATAACAAGCTGAAAATGCAGGTGCTTTCTCCCATGTACAAGGGCGCGTGCGGAGTCGATCATCTGAACGCATCCATTCAGAAAGTGGTGCAGGGCAGTGATCATCTTCCATTTCCATTTGCGGTAGGCGATAAGGTCATGCAGCGCAGAAATGATTATGAGAAAAAAGTGTACAACGGAGATGTCGGGATTGTCTGGGCGGTCAATGAGAAGAAACTTTTTGTACGATATTATGAGAAGGAAATAGAATACACCCGCGCCGAATGGGGAGATCTCCAGCTTGCCTATGCATCGACCGTGCATAAGAGCCAGGGAAGCGAATATGATACCATCATTTTTGCATTGCTTCCGGAGCAGAGAATCATGCTTCAGCGCAACTTGCTTTATACCGGAATTACGAGAGCGAGAAAGAAAACTATTTTAGTGACGACGGAAAGCGCACTTTCCCAGGCAATCAGCTCGACACGCACGCAGCATAGATATAGTCTGCTTCTGCCTTTGATCAAAGGGATGAGCCATGAATAGATTTATAGAAATGGCAGCCGAGCTTCCGTATCCCTGGTGCTGCCCCGGATGCGGTAAGCTTACCAGCTATAAGACAATCTGGTGCGACAGCTGCATCAATGATACCTGGAACCCCAGGCTGATCAATTCATCAGTAACGGACCATTTAGATGGCTGCTATACGCTTTGCGATTATCACAGCGGGATGAGAAAATGCATACTGCAGCTCAAGTACAACGGAAAATCGGAGCTTTCAAAAGCCTTTCCGCCCCTGCTTGACCGATTTCCCTGGTGGGACCGGATGGAAGACTTTAAGATTGTCATCCCGGTGCCTCTTGCATCAAGGAAGATGAAGGAAAGAGGATACAACCAGGTCGATAAAATGTTCCAGAAATGGATGGAAGGTGCAGGGAAAGAATATATCCCGCAGGGGCTCGTACGTCTGCGCAGGGGTGAGACACAGTCGCTCCTTACACGCGTGGAAAGGTACAAAAATATAAAAGGAGCTTTTCATATCAATAAAGGGATGGACGTGAAAGGCAGGAAGATCCTTTTAGTCGATGATGTCTATACAACCGGCGCTACCATTGAAGCGGCTGCCCACGAGCTCAAACTGGCCGGCGCAGAGAAAGTAGTCGGAATGACAATTGCCAGCGGAGCCATATAGAATCAATGCAAATAGTTTATGTAAAAGGAGTAAAGCCATATGAAGTTGGTTAAAGGTCCAGAAGCTGAAAGATTGACCGGCGGGCTGTGGAGGCAGTTTCTGATTTCTGAAATTGCAGGAGAAATCATGCTTGGCGAAGTGCAGGATCATCTGTATGTAGAAGATCTGGACTTTAAAGGCAGGTCCAAGGATAAAATCGTAAGGGATGCGGTGAAAACCGGCTTCCTTGATTTGATCGATGATGCGACAGAACGTCTCAGCTTCTACAAAAAAGAGCTGGAACCGTATTCTGATATCACTGAACTCTTAAGCGAAAAGGAACTCAAGCGCGCGCTGTTTCAAATGATATCAGAGCATACGCATTGCTTTTCTGCGTCAGTCATCACGGATAATCCCTATTACCAGTGCATCAGGATTCCTACCGTTGAAAAAGATCATATCCTTTTGACGATGAATGATTACCTGCCGGGAGAGTTTATCCAGACTTATCATGATAAACAGCATTCAGATAATGTGTTCATGCATGCTGAGGAAGGATTCTTTGATGATAAAGTCAATTTCCCGGTCCTTCTGGAAAACGGAGAAGTCTGGATGAGCCTCATAATGAGTGAAATAGAGTCTATGGAAGAGCCTCTCCGTCTGGCAAAGGGAAAGGTAATCACATATGGATTAGGTCTTGGATACTATGCATTCATGGCGGCGCAAAAGGAAGTAGTCGATTCAGTCACCATCGTTGAAATGAATCCTTCCATCATCAAAATATTCAATGCTGTTCTGCTTCCGCAATTCCCTCATAAAGAAAAAATCCACATAGTACAGGCAGATGCATTTGACTACGCGGACCATCAGGCAGACGGTGAATATGATATTGCTTTTGGTGATTTCTGGTCCGGGGTTGAAGAAGGGCTTGAATTCTATCTGAAATTCCTTAAGAAAACAGAAAGATTCAGAAAGACCAGATTTGATTATTGGATAGAGTCCTGCTTTGCGGAATATTATTTCCGGCCGGTTCTTATGCATTTCTTCATGCGTGAAATTTTTGGCAGAGATGAGGATCTTTGGGAAAATCAGCACCGTATAAAACAAATCCAGAAACAATTTGAGAAATTCTTATATGACAAGGAAATCGAATTAAGTTCGGCAAAGCAGTTTGAAGACATTTTCAAGACGCCAAATGTGGTTCAATTAGTTCGTGAATTTGTCATGCGTTATTATCAATAAAGGGGACCAAGGTGAATTTAAGTCTGAAGGTATTAGCGGCAGGCATGCTTCTTCTGATGCTGCCGGTTCATTCATGGGCTGATGACCCGAATGCGAAAATAAAAGTCAGCGGAGCCAAAAATGTAACAGTACTGCTTAATGAAGGCGTATTATACGCTTCTCCTAATACGTTTGAACTCGGGAAGAAGTGGGATGTTTCAGAAGAAAAAAATAAAATATACGTCAAGCTGAAATCAGGTGCAGGCAGGCAGGAATCCGTCCGGATTCCATCCAAGGTAATTTCGGGCAAACCATATGTCGATTTTGGATACTTTGCCGGGCAGTCTGGAATCACTTATAAGTATGATGAAAAACACAAGAAAATCACGCTGAAAAAGGAAAGCCGTGATTCCAGAAATAAGGAAGAAGGAAAGAAGCCGCAGCAGGTCATCATATGGGATCCGGATCATGAATTCAGCGGCAGCAGTGTAAAAGACGCAGGTAAAGACAACGCAATCATAATTTCACCGACCTGGGGATCTTATAAAGATGTTTCTCTAAACGATTTTGTTCCCGATCTGGTGTATTTGAAGGGAATAAAGGATAATGGATTCAATATACTGCCTTTGATCCATAACGATTTTGATATTCCCGGAACATCTGCCTTTATGCATGATTCCAAAATGCAGGATAAACTGATTTCCCGCATAGATGCGATTTCCGAGGTATATGATCTGGGCGGATATAATATTGATTTTGAAAATATGAAGCAGGAGGACAAGAACCTCTATACTGACTTTATCAAGAAGCTTTCCGGCGCTATGCATGAGCAGGGGAAAATGGTTACAGTAGATGTTACTGTGTACAATGAATGGTCTCCTACATGGAGCTTGTGCTATGACAGGGAGAATCTTGCAAAGGCGGCAGATTATTTAGTCATTATGGGTTATGACGAGACGCCTGGAAACAGTACAGTTCCCGGATCTGTAGCTTCTTATTCATGGCTTGATGACAGCATCAAGGTTTTGAAAAAGAGCGTACCGGGCGAAAAAATGATTCTGGGGCTTCCGCTTTATACGAGAGTCTGGGTTAATGAATCTGGCAGATGGAAATCAAGGGTGCTGACCCTGAAATACACAGACCAGTTCATAAACCGGCATAAATTAAGGCCTGTATGGAATGACGAAGAGAAGCAGTATACTTCCTCCTGGAAGGAAAAAGGAACTGCCTATAAAACGTGGTTTGAAGATGCAAAATCACTTGAAGATAAAATGAGCCTGATTGGCAAGTACGGACTTGGCGGTACAGCATTCTGGCGGTATGGCTTTGAAGCTGAAAATACATTCTCTGAACTTTTGAATGTAAAAGAGAATCAAAAGAAAAACGGCAAAATTGATATTGATAATTTCTCCCTGCATGACTATTTGGCAGAGAAAAAACAGAAACTGCAGGAAATGCAGGAACAGTAAAAAAACACCGGGCAAAAACCAGCCCGGTGTTTTTTTCATTGTGGTATATCTCAAGTAATACATTTAAGAAGAATATAGGAGCTCCCATTAGCGGTCAATGAATTTGTAAAACATATTATTCCTTTCAATGACATAGTTCTAAAAAGGAAACCAAAGAAGAATCCCTGAATATCAGATTTCTATCTTTTTGCGTTTGAGCCAAGCATCCATGTAGGTGCATTCTGATTTCATTGAATAGTTGTTGCTTCTGATCCAGTCATAAAATGCCTGAGCCAGCTGGGCAGCCAGTCCCCGGCCGGAAAGTTCATCGGGAACTATAGTATGAAGAACGGTAAACTGATTATTTCCGTCCTCAGAGTATTCCAAATAGCATAAACCTTTTGGATCCTCTATTTTAAAACGATGTTCCTGCATATCATGAATGACTACCATATTATGAACCTCCTGTCGTTATAAACCAAAGTTTGAAATTAAAATATATCGATGGTTCTCGCTAATGAGAATTAGACTATGCTATAATTATTATACTAGATAAATACAGTAATTACATAGATTTATTGAAATTTTATAATTAATAGAAGATATTCAATTTATTTTGCCGGATGTGTAACTATGGCTGTTTTTACATCCGCGAAAGGAGATTCATATGCCCGCAGATATTTATTTTCTGAATCACAGCGGATTCATCTTAAAAATCGACGACATAGTTCTCGTTTTTGACTATTATAAGGATCCCTTGCAACATTTGGAAAAAATGATTACAGATGGCAGAAATAAAATTTACTTCTTTGTCAGTCACTTCCATGGGGATCATTTCAATCCATCCATCAGACGGTTTGAGGAATATGCTGATGGATACATCCTGCATAGGGATTGTGATCTCCATTTGAGGGATGCAGGGAAGATGCATCTGATGGAAGTGGGAGATTCTTATTCGAATGAGGATTTCACCGTTAAAATGTACGGTTCGACGGATGCCGGCGGATCGTTCCTGATCAATTGTCATGGAATCACCATCTTCCATGCCGGTGATTTAAACTGGTGGCATTGGGCAGGCGACTCTGATGCTGCCAATCTGGATGCCAGAAATAATTATTTTGCAGAATTGGAAAAACTGTCCGGGGAAAAAGTGGATATCGCCATGTTCCCGGTGGATGCAAGACTCCAGGTGGCAAGGGAGTGGGGCGTTAAAAAGTTCCTGACCAAGGTAGAGTCCGGTTTGCTCATTCCCATGCATGCTTTTGGAAATGTCTGGGCACCATCCTATGAATCCAGATGGCTCTTTCCCGATCAGAAAATATGGATACCTCAAAAGGACGGAGATATGTTCAGGGAGGAATAAATATGGCATCTACATGGATTTATGTGATGTGCATCATGCTCTTCGGGAGCTATATTCTTCAGCTTGTTCCTCTTATGTTTTATCTTCCGGCAGTTTTAATTGTAAATTGCGGAGTACTTGTATCGTCTTACTTCCTGTTTAAAAGGGATCCACTCCTGAATATGAGGGAGAATATGCTCTTTATGCTGGGGCTGACCGTAATCAATATCCTGACAGATTTAGGCATAATGAGTTATTTTATGTCCTGGGTGGCTTTTGGCGCGCTTCTGCTCTGGTCACTTCTTGGAGGTGGAAGAGGAGACTGAGGGGAAAAGCGCTTAGGATGCCATATGTTTCAAATACGGTAAGGTATTTTTGGGGGGAGAACTGCCCGTAAAACAGCGGTGTTTACAGATGCTCGCCTTGACAATGAAAACTAAAGAATTTAGAATTAATATGTGTCAAATTGGCAAGATTATTTTAATTTGTTTGCCTTTTATCAGGATGGATCGTTTTTGTTTTATTATCAGATGATAATTTTAATATAACTATCCGGATGATCTGGTCTGGAGCTTACAATGCAAATGACGGATATGACAAGATAAAGGCAGTGTTTCGGAATGTCTAATGAAAAAATATTGGAAAGAAAGAGGTGAAGTATTTGACACTAGATGAAGTTTTACTTTATGTGATTTTGGGTTGTATTGTTGCTGCAGTTGTCGGTATCGGTGTAGGATATCTCCTGAGAAAGAGAATTGCAGAAGCGCGCATTGGATCTGCTGAAGAAAAAGCAAAGCAGATCGCTGATGATGCAAAGAAAATGCTTGAATCTGCATCAAGGGAAGCAGAAACTTTAAAGAAAGAGACCCTTGTTCAGACAAAGGAAGAAATTCACAAGCTGCGTGAAGACGTTGAGCAGGAAAGCAAGCAGCGTCGTGACGAGCTTCAGAAGTACGAGCAGAGACTTGTCCAGAAGGAAAATAATCTTGACTGGAGAAGCGGGAATCTCGAACAGCGTGAAGCGCAGCTGGATAAGAAAGAAGTCCAGGTTAAAGCGCAGAAAGACAAGGTTGAAGCTTTATATAGCCAGCAGGAAGCGAAACTGGAAGAAATATCCCAGTTATCACGTGCACAGGCAAAGGATATGATTATTGCCCGTGTAGATGAAGAATTGACGCACGAAAAGGCAGTCAGAATCAGAGATGCCATTGAAGAAGCCCAGGCAACTGCTGATACAAAGGCCAGAGAAATCATAGCCGGTGCTATTCAGAGAAATGCAGCTGATACAGTTTCGGAGACAACCGTTTCTGTAGTGGCGCTTCCGAATGAAGAAATGAAAGGCCGTATCATAGGCCGCGAAGGAAGAAATATACGTGCAATAGAAACTCTTACCGGCGTAGATCTTATTATTGATGATACGCCTGAGGCTGTTATCCTTTCCTGCTTCGATCCAATCCGCAGGGAAATTGCCCGTCTTGCACTTGAGAGTCTTGTAAAAGATGGACGCATTCATCCTGCAAGAATCGAAGAAGTGGTTGCAAAGACAAAGAAAGACGTTGAGAAGGAAATCCGGGAAGCAGGCGAGCAGGCAGTTATGCAGTGCGGCATCCGCGGAATGAATCCGGATCTGATTAAGATTCTTGGCCGTTTGAAGTATCGTACTTCCTATGGACAGAATGTGCTGCAGCATTGTATAGATACCTCCTATTTTGCGGGTATCATGGCAGCAGATATCGGAGCAGATGTGGATCTTGCCAAGCGCGCCGGCCTGCTTCATGATATTGGCAAGGCCGTGGACAGGGAACAGGAAGGCACCCATGTTGAACTGGGTGTTGAATTGGCGCAGAAGTTCCATGAACCGCCGCAGGTTATCAATGCAATAGCTTCACATCATGGAGATACGGAACCAACCTGTATCGAATCTGTTCTGGTTGCCGCAGCTGATGCAATTTCCGCTGCCCGTCCTGGAGCAAGAAGAGAAACTTTGGAGAACTATATCAAGAGACTGACAAAGCTTGAAGATATAGCAAAATCATTCTCCGGTGTTTCCAACTGCTATGCAATCCAGGCCGGCCGTGAACTGAGAGTCATCGTAAAACCAGAAAAGGTAAGTGAAGATCAGGCTACTATTCTGGCACATGATATTTCACAGCGTATTGAAAAGGAACTGCAATATCCTGGTCAGGTCAAAGTCGTAGTGATTCGCGAAACAAGAGCTACAGACTTCGCTAAGTAATTTAAGCTATATAAGAGACAGCAGGAACATAAACCTGCTGTCTTTTTATAATTTGTTTAATTTCAGGAATAAAGATTTATATTTTTACCATGTTATAATACATAAAACAATAGATATACCCTGAAGATTGAACTTTAGTTTGTTTTGCTTGTATTAATTAGTAGTCTAAGGACAGATATGAGGGATTCGTATGGATAGAGAAGAACTTGATAAGCAGCTCGAACAGAATGGCAAAAAAATTCAATTAAATAAAGATGATAAAAGCTCAGGAAGAAAGAAACTGTTCGCCCTGGCGGCAGCTTTATTGATCATAGGCGGAGCCGGTGGTTATTTCATGGGAAATTTCAGCATTGTTCCCAAAGCAAGTACTGCCGCATCCTCCAGTCAGATGTTCCAGCAAACCCCGGATAAGAATAAGGAACTGCCGGCAGTCAGGAATACTGCGATTGTTCAGGCTGTCAAAGAAGTTGGTCCTGCAGTTGTCGGAATCACAACAAAAGTGTATGACAGGGATATATTTAACCGCCGTGTCGAGGTAGGAACAAGTGTCGGTTCCGGAGTTATCTTTGATAAAAAGGGATATATTGTTACCAACAATCATGTCGTTTCAGGAAGCAAGGATGTAAACGTATCGCTTTCTAATGGCAAGACGGTATCAGGAACTGTTATAGGCACCGATCCGGCCACGGATCTTGCCGTTGTGAAAATTGATGGCAGCGATGATCTTCCTGTTGCAAGCTTTGGCGACTCAGATAATTTGCAGGTGGGTGAAACTGCTATTGCCATAGGCAATCCTTTAGGACTTGAATTCCAGGGGACGGTAACCGTCGGCGTAATCAGTGCTCTGAACAGGAGCCTTGATGATGTTGATCAGAGATTTAAATTGATTCAGACCGATGCCGCTATCAATCCGGGCAATTCCGGAGGCGCTTTAGTGACGGCAGACGGCAAGGTAGTAGGAATCAATAGTGCGAAGATTTCCAAAGAGGGAATCGAAGGAATGGGATTTGCCATTCCGATTAACCAGGTAAAGGGCATTGTGCAGCAGCTGATTGAACACGGGAAGGTTATTCGTGCTTATCTTGGCGTTTACGCTGCTGATAAAGACATAGCCATGAGGTATGGATATACATGGAACAATGAAAACGGCGTTCTTGTTATGAAAGTTGCCGAAAACAGTCCATTGAGCCTTACAAACGTGAAACCGGGAGATTACATCCTGGCAATCGACGGCAAGAAGATCAATTCAGTAAAGGAAATGAGGGATATTCTTGATGGTCATCAGCCCGGGGACCGCATCAGCCTTACTTATTCACACAATGGCAGGGAGACGAATACAGACGTGCTTCTTTCCTCTGCTCCGGGGAATAACTCATGAAAATAACGATACTTGCTGTAGGGAAAATCAAGGAGAAATGGATGCGGGCAGGCATTCAGGAATACGTGAAGCGCCTCACACCATTTTCAAAATGGGAGGAATTAGAGCAAAATGAAGTGAAGATGCCCGATAACTGTTCTCCCGTCATGAAAGAAAAAATATTGATGGAAGAGGGAGAAAGTCTTCTTAAACACATTCGTGATGAAGATTACCTGATCCTTCTTGATTTAAAAGGGAAAGAAATGACCTCTGAAGAATTTGCAGATTGTTTGAATGATAAGATGCTCACAGGGACCAATCACTTCTATTTTATGATTGGAGGTCCTTATGGGAATGGAGAAAATATACGGAAGAGGGCAAATCTGCGCATATCATTTGGCAAGATGACATTGACGCATCAGATGGCAAGGCTGATACTCTCTGAGCAGATTTACAGAGCCATGAAAATTATTCACAACCAGCATTATCATTTATAATCTATAATCCGAAAACAAAAGATAAAATTAATTGCGGCTTTATTTAAAATTGGATAAAATAATATAGGAAGGAAGTAATAATAGATTTAGGCTTTATTTTGGAAGGAAGGGGTTATGATGGCCAGGTCACTAAAAGCAAAGGATTTTATGACCAATTATGTATTTACCGTCTCTCCTGACATAACTGTACACGAACTGGTCGGGCTTTTTATTACACATCCGGTCAGTGCGATTCCAGTAGTCGGGGACGATAATGAATTGTTGGGCATTGTTTCGGAAGGGGATCTTCTTTATAAGAAGGTTCGTCCTCAGATTCCTCAGTACGTAGATGTACTGGGCGGAAATCTTTATTATTACGGTTTTGGACGGTATGAAAAATCATTCAGGAAACTGCTCGCAACGACTGCATCTGAAATCATGACGCGAGATGTGCGTTGTGTAACACCCGATACCGACATGGATACGATTACTACGCTCATGGTTGATGAACATTTGAAGACTGTGCCGGTTGTGGAAAAACCTAAAAAAGATATCAAGGTCAAAGGAGCTAAAGTGCCGGTCAGGTTGGTCGGCATTATAACCAGACATGATATACTTGGCGCTATAGCTGCTATTGAGGCAGAAGAAGCCCTTAAGGAAATAGGTAAAGACAAAGGTGCTGAAAAACCAGGCAACAGCAGTACTGCCAATGATAAGGAAAAATAGTACATAAAGAATAAAGAGGCTGTGACGAGATGTTCAATCATTTCATCACAGCCCTTTTATTTCTTTATTGAGGATTTCCGAGTTTCCCAATAAAATAAATAGTATAATAAAAGAAGCGTTTATATAATAAAATAAATTGCTTGGAAAAGACCATATGGGGGATAAAGGGGAATTTTATAATGTTCAGATACATTGTTTCGGCTTTGAGCCAATTGCACAGGGGCGTACTGATCTGCGGCGGCTTTGCCTTATTCATGGTTTTCGGCGCGCTTTTGCTGATGCTCCCCTTTTCAAGAACGGGAAATGCAGAGGTCAGCTTTGTTGATGCGCTGTTCATGTCTGTAAGCGTTGTCAGTGTTACGGGAATGTCCATGTTTGATGTACGAAACGATTTCACTATATTCGGACAACTTGTGATATTATTCCTTATGCAGGTTGGCGGTCTTGGCATCATGACTATCATGGCGATGGTAGGGATATCGACAGGACGCAAGATCCGCCTTCAGGAACGTTTGCTCATCAGAGATTCCTTCAATCTGCAAACTCCGTCCGGAATGGTTATGCTTGTGCGTAAAATCATATTCATGACACTCCTGGTTGAGTTTATCTCGGGGACGCTTCTAGCATTTTATTTTTATTTTAAATTTGGTGCCATGGGCATCTATCTTGGATACTGGCATGCCGTATCTGCATTTACTAACTGCGGATTGGATATTATGGGAGCTAATGCAGGATTTGCCAAAATGGCTGCAGATCCCTTTGTCAGTACAGTTATTGTCGTAACGATGTTCCTTGGAGGCGTCGGATTCATGGCAGCGGATGACTTTCTGAGACACAGGAGCTGGTCCGGGCTGTCCTTGAACAGCAAGCTTATTTTCCTGATGGAAGCGATTCTGATTCCGCTTGGAACGATTATATTTTATAATCTGGAAGGAAATAATCCGGAGACCCTTGGCGGACTTTCGACTATGGAGAAATGGCAGAGCGCCGTATTTATGTCGGTTTCGTCCAGATTGGGCGGATTTGCTGTTTTTGATATACATTCCATGCTTGATCAAACCGTTCTTTTGGTTATGATGTTCATGTTTATCGGGGCAGCTCCCGTATCTACGGGCGGCGGCATACGTACGACAACAATCGGACTGCTTTTCCTATCACTTTATGCCTGGATAAGAGGCAAAAAAGATGTTGTTATTTTTCATAAGCATGTGGATCCGGACTGTCTCGTCAAAGCATCGAATGTCTTTACTCTTGCAGTGGTGATTACGTTTATTACCGCTTTTCTCGTATTTGTTTTTGAGCCGATGAGCTTTGACTTTGAAGATGTTATGTTTGAAGCTGTTTCGGCTTTCAGTACGGTGGGCTTCAGCATGGGGCTTACTGGCGAGTGGAACACACCTTGCAAGATTGTATTGATGATAGCCATGTATATAGGCAGAATTGGCGTCATGACACTGGCAATTACATTTGCCAGCCATCACAGCCGCCAGCTTAAATATCCTAAAGAAAATATAATTGTGGGATGAGGATTAAGATATGGGACGTAAATTACAGTTTTTTGTTGCAGGACTTGGCCGCTTTGGAGAGAGTGTCGCTGTAACACTGGAAAAAATGGGCTATGATGTAATGGCAATGGATATTGCAGAAGATGTAGTGCAGGATTTATCTGACACATTGGGGTATGTAGTGTGTGCCGACTGTTCAGACGAGAAGAACCTGACTGCTATTGGAGCGGGTAATGCAGATGTAGCGGTTGTAGCAGTCGGGGAACTATCCGCAAGCCTTATGACTACGCTTCTTCTGAAAGATATGGGCGTCAAGAAAATCGTTGTAAAAGCTTTGGACCCATTGCACGGCAAAATGCTACAGAAGATCGGCGCAGACAAAGTTATATATTCCGAAAAAGAAATGGGCGTCAGGGTAGCACACAATCTGATTTCGCCAGGCATCGTCGATTACATTGAAATGGAAGACAATATCACGATTCTTTCCATTCATGTCCCTCAGGACTGGATTGGAAAGAGCTTAATAGATATAGATGTAAGAAAGAAATATAATATAACAGTTGTTGCAATCAAGAGGAAAGGGGAAATGTTCGTCAATCCTCATCCGGATATGAAAATGGATGTAGAGGATATGCTTGTCATTTTAGGGGATTCCGAGAGTGTTAAACGCGTAACAGCAACATTGGGGCAATAGATTTTCTTGAAATCACATATAATATTTGCTATGCTATGATACGTGTAATCTAAAAAAATATATGAACTCTGCTCCACTGGCAATACGTACCTGTTTTTTTAGGAAAATATTTTGCGGGTGGGATAAAAGGCAGATTTGTCTGGAACTGATTGAAATTATGGTTAATAAGTTCGTATTTAAAGTACAGGAGTGATTCCGCTTGGAAAAATTAGTGATTCATGGGGGAAAGACCCTTCATGGGAATGTGCGCGTTTCGAGTGCTAAAAACGCAGTTTTACCTATTATTGTTGCAACGCTTCTGCCGGAAACACCTGCATCGATCGTAGATGCGCCTAATTTGGATGATGTTTTTACTATCTGCAGTGTTTTGGAATCGCTGGGAGTAAAAGTTAAAAAAGAAGACAATGTCCTGACATTCGATTCCTCCTTATTAAATAAGACAGAAGCTTCCTATGAACTGATGAGCAAAATGAGAGCGTCCTTCCTGATCATGGGACCGCTTTTAGCAAAGATGGGACATGCGAAAATCGCTCTTCCCGGCGGATGCATGATTGGAAGCCGGCCGATTGACCTGCATCTTAAAGCTTTTGAAGCTATGGGTGCTGAAATCAATATCGGAAATGGTTTTGTAGAAAGCTATGCGCCGCATGGTCTGAAAGGGACTACGATTTACCTGGATTTCCCAAGCGTTGGCGCCACTGAAAATATTCTGATGGCTGCGGCAACGGCTGAGGGACGGACTGTTATTGAAAATGCAGCAGAAGAACCGGAAATCGTCGATCTTGTTACATTCCTTAATTCCATGGGTGCCAACATTAAAGGTGCCGGGACTAATATCATCCGTATTGAAGGCGTCCAGAAACTGGAAGGCGTTTCCCATACAGTGATCCCTGACCGCATCGAGGCCGGTACATTCATGATCGCTGCTGCTATGGCAGGCGGCGATGTTGTCATAGAAAATGTCCTGACAGAACATTTGAAGCCGCTTCTTGCCAAACTGAATGAAGCAGGCGTTAAAGTGACAAAGGAAATTGACAGTGTCCGCGTCGTTAGTGATGGAAAGATCAGATCTACAGACATAAAGACACTTCCTTATCCTGGTTTTCCGACTGACCTGCAGGCCCAGTTCATGGCTTTAATGACAATTGGAAACGGGATCAGCAAAATTACTGAAACTGTCTTTGAAAACCGTTTCATGCATGTCGGTGAGCTCCAGCGCATGGGAGCATCCATTCAGGTGGAAGGCCGCTGCGCTATCGTTCAGGGCGTTCCTTTCCTGACAGGAGCTTTTGTGCGTGCAACAGATCTCAGAGCAGGTGCAGCCCTGACATTAGCGGGATTGGCAGCCCATGGAGAAACAGAGATCGGGGAACTGCATCATATTGATCGCGGCTATGATCATTTGGTTGAAAAATTACAGGGATTAGGAGCAGATATCATCCGTGTCGACAAAGACTGAAAGTACGGAAGAAATAAAAAAGGATAATTCCGGTCAAAGTTCGCTGATGGACTGGATCGGCTCATTCGGCGCAGAAGATATAGGGGTAGACATTGGTACTTCCAATATTGTTCTTTATGTAAAGTATAAAGGCCTTATATTTTCTGAAGCTTCCGTTTTAGCGCGCAATGAGATCACTCATGAATACTTTGCATTTGGCACTAAGGCAGAAGAAATGGAAGGAAAGGCTCCCCATGAGATCAGTATCATCCGTCCGCTGCGCAATGGTGCGATTATTGATTATAACGGTGCAGCATACCTTTTAAACTCCATCGTCAATAAATCATACCTGAAGAGCATGTTTTTCCATCCACGCCTCATTATGTGTGTCTCTGACGGGATTAACAGTGTTCAGCGGAGAGCTCTTCTGGAAGCTGCTGTTGCCATGGGAGCAAGGAAGACTGTGCTGATTGACCAGCCGCTGGCAGCAATGATGGGGATGAATGAATCAGGAAAGACGCCTGAAGGGACAATGTTTGTAGATGTCGGAGGCGGATCTACGAAGGTATCCGTACTTTCACCGCGCGGAATCATTGCCAGCCAGTTCTCTACGAGATCGGGAATCAAGATGGATCAGGCCATCATGAACCTGGTAAAAGAGAAATATCATGTCCGCATTGGCAGAAAAGAAGCAGAATCTTTGAAAATCGCCTTGGGAGCACAGTGGGATCTGGAGCAGACTCCGAGGATTTCTGAAACATTCGGACTTTCACTGGTATCCGGACTTCCTGTCAAGATTGCAGTGACTGGAGAAGACATTGCAAGCGCTGTCAATCCAATTCTTTATGACATCTTCAAGTGCATCAGAGATGTCATCCAGCGCACACCGCCCGCCATCCTGGCAGATATCAGAGAACATGGCATCAAACTCATTGGCGGAGGCTCACAGCTTAAGGGACTCGATATACTCATTTCCAAAATAGCGGGTTTCCGGGCATATGTTGTGGAAAGGCCTAATTATATTAATGCTGTCGGGGCAGGCAAATCTTTAGATTATATTAATGAATTCAGAGATTCGCTTCAGGATCTTCATTGATACGTCATTATATGAAAAGGAGATATGGAAAATATTCCATATCTTTTTTGCATATGCAACGCGTTTTTAATGACATCATGTTAAACCGAATACTGCAAGGATTTTAAATTGATGTGTGTTTTACGATAAAAGATGGTAAAATAAAAAGAATAATACTTATAATGGATAATGAAAGAATTCTGATAAGAAGGGTGAGCAATCATGAAATTAAATAAAAAAGCAGGAATCCTTTCTATGCTGATTTTTGCAGGCGCAGCTTGTCCTGCCGTTTTCGCAGAACAAGTTCCTCAGAGCTCTGTCTTAAGCGGCGTTGTCACTTCTGTTGTGGAAGAAAATGCCGTTGTCAAGGAAGGACAGGTTATCGTAACGGTCGATTCACTTGTCGGACCGGTTCCGGCTGCAAGGGCGGATGCTGATGGTGTTGTGCAGAAAGTCTTGGTAGTCAAAGGACAGAGAATTGATAAACAGCAGGCAGTTGCTGTTATCGATACTAATAAGAATTAATGATAAGGGAAAATAATAAGCGATGCTGAAAAATAAACTGAAAAATCTCGCGCTGGCAGTGCTTCTGGCACTTTCCGGCATGGGTCAGGCTTATGCAGCACAGGAATTTCTGCCGGTTTCAGACGTGCAGGAAGGAATGCACGGATATGCTAAGACTGTTGTTCATGGAAGACAAATTGATACCTTCGATGTGGAAGTTCTGGGCATACTCAAGCATAAAGGAGCTTCGGGCGGAGATTTAGTATTAGTGAAGGTTTCAGGGCCTGTCATTGACAAGACGAACGGGATTGCCCAGGGGATGAGCGGGAGTCCTGTTTATATAAACGGTAAACTTTTAGGTGCCATATCATATGGCTTTCCGCAGTCTAACGGCCGGATAGGAATGGTTACACCGATTTCTGATATGATCCGCCTGTGGACCATTAATGATACGGATCAAAACACTAGTGATCATCCGGATACGAATGGTTTTGTGGCTTTGGATACGCCGCTTATGGCAGAAGGATATACTGGAAGCGGGCTGGAATTCCTTACGGAAAAAATGAAGGAATTCAATATGGTGCCATATTCTTCCGTCTCGGTCCAAAATGATGATGCGCCTTATCCTCTTGAAGCCGGCGGTTCCGTCGCTGCGACTTTAGTAACAGGCGACTTAAGGCTGGGAGCTGTAGGGACTGTTACCTATGTAGATGGGAACCACATGATCGCATTCGGACATCCATTTCTTGATAAGGGAAGTTCCGGTTACTTCATGCACAATGCATACATACTCACTATTGTGCCAAGCCATAATATTCCGTTCAAACTGGGATCTGTAGGAGCGGAAATCGGCGTAGTCAATCAGGACCGCGGTGCAGGGATCAGCGGGGTAAGCGGTATCACTCCGGATTCCGTGCGCCTTCATTCCAATGTCCTTGATCTTGATCTCAACAGGAGCACGGACTTTAATGTACGCATGATTCAGAATGAATCCATGCTTCCTGCGCTGACTGCAACATCTGCCTATAATGCCATAAGCAGGACAATGGACAGAAAAGGGCAGGGAACTGTTACTGTAAACTATACGCTGTTTCCTAAAGACCTGAATAAAAAGGCTTTTACAAGAAGCAACATGTTCTGGTCAGCGAATGAGGCTGCGGAGAAGAGTGTTGATGAAATTTATAATGTAGTCAAGCTTCTTGAACAGAACAGGTTTGAAAAGTATGAACTTCGAGATATCAATGTAGACATGAAGGTGACCTCCGAAAGGAAAACAGCGCAGCTTTTAGATGCATCTGCTTATCCGATGGTCGTCAGCCCAGGTGATACGATCCATATCCGTGTCAGGCTCCAGCCATACAGGGGAGAGGTTTTCTATAAAGAGATGTCATTTACCGTTCCATCCGACCAGCCGCTTGGAGACATGATTCTTGAAGTACGAGGCGGCGGCGTGATTCCGCTTCCGTACCTTCTTCAGCAGCAGCAGTATAATCTGACGGATGAAGTTCTTGACCGTGTGCGTGTGTATAAAGATTTCAACGATCTTTTCGACAAACTGCAGAAAGAAGACCAGAATAACCAGATCGTCGCTGAAATTCTGGATCCTTCAGTCAGCACAATTAATAACAAGACATCATCTTCAAAAACCAAGGCAGAAATTACTGACCGGGATGATTCGGATGTTCCTGATTACCTGAAAGGCAGAAAAGGAAACGGCGCAGATCATGGCGATATGAGCAAGGAGACAGCCAAGAGCTCTGTGCTGACCGATTATGTTATATATGGAGACGGGCAGTTTACTTTCAAAGTAACTACGCCTGAAGACAGAGACCGTAAGCTGAAAATCCTTATCAAGAATTCAAAGGAAAAAGGTATTGAGAAGATGGACAGCAGTGCGCTGCAGACATCCGAGAAAAAAGCATCGGACAAGACTTCAGAACCTGCTTCTGATAAGAGCGCAGGCAAGGACAAAGCCTGATGAAGTCAAAATTATTTATGCAAACCGCAGCTATTGGATAACTACTTATCCCACGGCATAGACTGCCGGGGAAATATAAATTTTTGAAGGGGGCTCCACATGGCATTTATTGAATCTTTGGGAAGACAAACGATCAGTATATTTCACCAATTAGGGGCCATTATCCTTTTATTGGTTGCGGCGGTAAAGGAAATAGGCACGATTCGTAGCAGGGAAACATTTAAGCAGTGCTTGTCCCTCGGTGTTTTGTCATTTCCGATTGTTGCACTGACGCTTTTATTTACGGGCATGGTACTTTCGGTACAGATTGCAGGAGAGCTTACAAAATACGGGGCTGATTTTACTGTCGGGGCTATTGTTGCTATCGGTATAGGCCGTGAATTAGGCCCGGTTCTTTGCGGTGTTGTGCTTGCCGGCAGAGTCGGTGCTGCTATTACTGCGGAGATCGGCACAATGCGCGTTACCGAGCAGATTGATGCCCTGCGGTGCATGGCTGTAAGCCCGATCGGCTACCTTGTCGTTCCCAGGCTTGTCGCATGTATGGCAATGCTTCCCATCCTGAATGTTTTTGGCGTTGTAATCGGTGTCGGCGGCGGAATGATTGTAGCCTCCCTTTCACACGGAGTGTCTTCCTATGTTTTTATGCACTCGATTCGTGTATTCTGCGTTCCGTCTGATTTATATATCGGTGTTATAAAATCCATCATATTTGGAATGATTGTCGCTTTGGTCGGATGCGACCGCGGGATGACCTGTACTGCCGGTGCAGAAGGCGTAGGCAAAGCAACGACGCAGTCCGTCGTTTATTCCATAATTATGCTCTTTGCTGCAAATTATATTCTTTCATCTATACTGTTCTGAGGCGCATATGATTGATATTATTAATGTCGAGCAGACTTTCGGCGACAGAAGAATTCTGAAAAATGTAAATTTGCAGATCAATAAGGGAGAGACGATGGTTATCCTTGGTGCCTCCGGCTCAGGAAAATCTACACTCCTCAAGATGATGATAGGGCTTTTGAAGCCAACATCAGGCAAAATATTGATCGATGGCAGAGATATAACAAAGATGCCTGAAACAGAGCTCAATGAACAGCGGAAACATATGGGCATGGTTTTCCAGTATTCAGCACTGTTTGACTCCATGAATGTCAAAGAAAACATTGCATTTGGACTGAGGATGCATACAAAACTGTCAGAGCCTGAGATTGATCAGGCGGTCAAGGAAAAACTTCATCTTGTGGGACTGGATGGAACAGAAGAACTGATGCCGTCAAACCTGTCCGGAGGCATGAAGAAACGTATAGGGCTGGCAAGAGCCATTGTCCTTGAACCGGAAATCATTTTGTATGACGAACCGACAGCGGGCCTTGATCCCATTCGTTCAACGGATATAAGTTTATTGATAAAAAATATGCAGGAAAAGCTGCATGTTACAAGTGTTGTAGTAACACATGATTTAAAGTCAGCGGAGCTTATAGCTGACAGGATGGCGTTTCTTTATGAAGGATCTTTCCTTGAAATCGGAAAACCTTCTGTGCTTTACCAGTCAAAAGATGCGAGAATAAAACAATTCATGAATGGATTGCCGTCTTCGCCGGATATAGAGAAAGAGGGGGATGAATGATGAAGTGGACAACTGAGGCGAAAGTAGGGGCTTTTTCGCTCGCCGGAATCATTTTGTTTACAATAATCATTGTTCATTTAAGCACTCTGGTTATTTTTGGCAGAAGCGGTTTTCTTGTAACAGGCTATTTTAAAGAAGCGGAAGGCATCGAAAAAGGAAACCCGATCCATTATGCCGGCGTAGAAGTCGGCATGGTCGACAACATTGCAGTTAAAAACGGTGAAGCGGTATTATCGCTGCGCTTCTATAATGATGCCAAAATTCCTAAGGATGCTGAGTTTACCATTCAAACCAGCAGCGTCATGGGCGGAAGATTCATTAAGGTTTCCGGAGGCCATCAGGACCGCGGATATCTCCAGAACGGCATGACCATAGAAGGTGTTGCCAGCCCGGGAATTGACCAGGCGATGGATAAAATGGATAAGCTGATCAATTCAGCGCAGACAATGCTGAACGGCATCAATGAAATTGTTGCGGATCCTAATGCGCAGAGAAATGTAAAGAACAGTATCAGTAATTTCGACGCCATTTCCCAGAATCTTGCCATTTTGACATCCCAGGGCATACAGACCGCTTCAGAAATTCAAGAAATTACGGGCCAGATCAACTCGATGCTCAAGCAGTTCAATGGAGATGGGAAAGCGGCTGCTGACGCCAGGGCAATCATGGATAATCTGGTAGTTACATCGGAAAATGCCAGGGAAATATCTGGAAATGCAAAGAACATATCTGGTAAAATTAATAATATAATGAATGGAAATGCAGATTTAGGTATGTCTGTTTCCGGGGAATTGTTATATAATACTAAGAAAGACGATTTCTCACCAAACATTTTCCTGAAAGCAGGCAAAGATTCTTACGGTCTGTTCGGGATAGAATCTGTTGGGAATGATCCTGTCTATGATGCCATGTTTGGAAGAATGAAGGGAATTTACGGAGTACATGCGGGAATAATCCGCAATAAACTCGGTATTGGTGCAGATTATGAAAAGAAAAAATGGAAATTCTCCGCTGATCTATTCGATCCGAACGACCTGGCTCTTCGTATACGCGGGACTTATGACTTAGGCGATAACGTTTTCGTCATCGGCCAGTCCATCCTTCCTCATAGCAAAACCGGAGGAGGAGAATATTTAGGACTTGGATATAACTACTGATAAAAAATGAGTCTTAGAAGGGATGGAAATATATGAATAAATTTACTTACCATGTGTTACTTACATCAGTTCTGCTTGCGCTTTCTGTTGGAGCAAATGCAGAAGCAAAGGCTGCTCCTACAAGATTGACAACCGATCCTGCAATTACAGAAAAAGCGATTGCGGCGCAGATGAATCAGGTAAATTCAGAAAATAATGTTAATTTCAACAATATACTTCTTCAGAAGAATTTAGGAGATTCCATTGCAGAGACGGCAGCTCCCAAAGCATCTGCTTTGGATATCGATCTCCGTGGGGCAGTGACACTGGCAATCCAGAACAATCGTGATATCACTATTGCTGAACTGCAGAGAAGAGAAGCTGAAGCGGATGTCAGTGCTGCAGCAGCTGGCAAAAATCCGTCACTCTCGAATACATGGAGCGCATCCAGAACAAAAGCCAAAGGACAGACTGGCAGCTATGGAATCGATAACAGCTTTGGCAACGGGCTGAAGGTTACCTGGCCGATCTGGACGGGCGGTTCTGTTGAGAGCGCAATCAATGCGGCAAGGTATGCTAAGAATATTTCCGACCTTGAAGTTTACAAGACTGAAGCTGCTACAAAGCTTTCTGCCGTCAAGGCATATTACAATTATCTGGAAGCTATCAAGCTTGCAGAAGTACAGCATGAATCAGTCAGCGATTACCAGAGCCATCTGACCAACGTACAGCAGCAGTTTGATGCAGGTGTTGTTGCAAAGCTTGACGTATTGACCTCCAATGTATCCCTGGCAAATGCAAAACAGGCAAGTATTGCAGCGGATAATACAAGAGATGTTGCTGAAGCAAACCTGAATAACATTATGCGTATTCCAATGAATACGAAGATCAATGCTTTGGATAAGGATTTCCCGGAACCTGAATTCGACATTACCATGGATCAGGCGATCCTTCTGGCACAGAAATACAGATGGGAACTGGTTGAAGCAGATTATCAGGTAAGGGTAGCCAATGAAAATCTTCGCAAGGCTAAAGCAGGCTATATGCCGACAATAGCTGTCAGCAGCGGCTACAACTGGAGTGATTCTGATTTCCCGGGATTTGCCAATAAAGGCTGGAGCGTCGGCGGCTCCGTAAGCTGGCCTATCTGGGACGGTGGTTCAACGCAGGCTGCCATTAAGAAAGCAGACGCTGCAGTCAAAGTGGCTCAGGAGCAGCTCCTGCAGTCCAGAGAAAGCGTCGAACTTGAAGTAAGACAGGACTATTTGAATATTCTGGCTGCTAAAGAGCAGATCCGTGCAACCGAAGCTTCCGTTGCTGAAGCAGAAGAAGCGTACAAGATTGCTGCGGTCAGATACAGCAGCGGCGTTGGTACGAACCTTGATGTACTGGATGCAGAACTGCAGTTGAGTACAGCTCGTACAAACTATATCAGCGCTTTGTATAACTACAATATCGGTCTGGCAACTTTGGAAAATGCAATGGGAATTCCTGCTGTTATCCATCCAGAGTTTGCTGCAGGCAGCGAAAATAAATAATACACGGAAATTTTCAAAATATATGAACTGGTAGGGAGCAGACTTTGAATAAAAGCAGAATCAAGTGGTGGCTGAACGGAATTGCCGCATTCATCTTTGTGGCAATCTGTTTCGTCTACTTACTAATACGGCCAATAATTGTACAGAACTTGGATCCTGTGCTGCACGAAAAGATCGGAGCCAGAGTAAACGGCACCATATCCTGGGAGCAGCTGGATCTCGATCCGGGTTATAATCTTCAATTCGCCGGTCTGGAATTGAAAGATAATAACGGGGATACTGTATTAAAGTCGTCCTATTTGACGATTGGATGGACAGTATCTTCTCTGTATGATTACCTGGTACATGATTCCGGAGTTGCATCCCTTGTTAAAAGTGTAACTGTTGAAGATCCTGAAATCGATCTTCGTCAGGGGAAAGATAATTCCTGGAATATTCAGGATATTCTTAAGCCGTCTGATGACACCAACAGCGGGACATTTACAGGAAAAGTGGCAATCAAAAACGGAACAATTGCCGTAAATACCGCTAATTCCGATCGCTATGTCTTCAATGATTTAAAGGGGAATTTTGATTGGGATAAAGATCAGAAAATCCATGGATCTTTCAACGGAACATTTATTGATAATCCTTTTAATGGAACACTTAAGTATACTGATGAGAATAATTTGGAAGTGGATTTGAAAGCTGACAGCATTTCATTGAAGTCACTGCAGCCTTTATTGAATCAATTTCCTGACTTAAGCAAGAAAATAGAATTAAAAAATGGTACAGGAGAAGTGACGAGCGCAAAGATTTGGAGAAGTGATGGCGCTGTGGCTTACCACGTAAAAGGCCATTTTAATAATGCTGCTCTGAGCTATGAAAACTACATTCTGGCTGATGGAGCAGCTTTTTTTGATATTTATGATGGAGAAGCTTCCTTCTCTGATGTTTCAGCAAAGATCAATGGACAAAATATTTCTGGTGATGCCAGAATTAACTGGAATCTGCCGGAAATCATGCTTCAAAGTAATCTGAATTTCCATGGATTTGAAATTGAAAAGGTTGTACCGGACGAGCAGGTCCGCGGGGCATTGACAGGAAGCATACTTGTATCAGGTACACTGAAAAATCCATATGTATCCGGCGACGTCATCTTGAAAAACGGCGGATATCAGGATATGGATATCTACTTGGCCAAAGCTAAGTTCATCTATGGGGACGACGGGATCATCATTCCTTCTCTGGAAGCAAAAACAAGTGCAGGGGAAATTACCGGGGACGGCAGATATGATCTTGCCTCTGGTGCATTTAACGGAGAGGCTGTATTGACTGATTTGGCCCTTGGAAATATTCCTGCTGGTATTGGAGCTTCCGGAGTATTAAACGGCAGTGTTGAAGCTGCCGGAAACTATAAAGACGGTACTTTCTCTTTAAATAAAGGATCTTTTGTAGGAAAAGGGGAAGGTCTTTCGTACACTGATTATGCAGCCGGCAATGTGTCCGGATTTGGAAGTTATGACAGCGGAAACTGGAATTTTACCGGCTATGCCAGAGATATGTCTGCTAAGGGCGTCCATGTAGATACGCTTTCCGGCAATGCAGAGAGCACTAATGGCGTTACGAATATCTCCTATGTGACGGGAACCATGGGAAATGGTGCATTCACTGCTTCCGGCGTTTATTCTGCTCAGGGAATGAATATCAAGGCTGAAGCAGGCAATATTGATATGGGACAGTTTTCCGGATTAGCAGGCGTCCCTGTCAGCGGCACAGCTTCATTGACTGCAGATATTCATGGTACTCCGCAGCAGCCTCAGGCAGATGTTGTATTCAATGCATCTGATGGAGCAATCAAAGGAGCTGCATTCAATACACTGAAGGGAAGGCTTACTGCGGATGAGAAGACACTGACCATTTCTGAGGCAAAGTGGACGGGTGACAGCGAGAATCATACGATCAAGGGTACTATAGGCATTGCAGAACCACATAATTTGAATTTAAGCATAAAAACGGAAAAGAGCCGTATAGAAGATCTGCTCAGGCTGGCCCAGCTCGATTACCCGGTCACAGGCTGGATAGAAAATGATATGTCTGTTTCCGGAGATGTCGATCACCCTGTTGTAAAAGGAAATTTCCTGGCCTGGGATGGTTCCATCAAGGGAGAACTCTTCCAGAGTATCTCTGCAGGATATGACTATGATTCTTCAGGCCTCAAACTTTCCAACGGCCTGGCTTATATCTATGACGGCACAGCCATGGTCAATGGCGTAGTAAGACCAGACGGTCTTGATCTTCAGACATCCTTTAATGATATTAGTATTGAAAGAATGCTGCCGCAGAGCGGAATTACAGGCAAGGTATCGCTCTTGGGAAGAGTAAAGGGCACTATGGATAATCCGCAGTTCGACGGAACTGCAGCAAGCCGTGAAATCCAAGTCGGAGGAAGCGTTGTCAGAGTGGTTTCCACAGGCGTTCACTACAGGGATCATGTTGTGACTTTGGATGAAGGCTCGTTTAGGCAGCAGGGCGGCAGTTTTAATTGGAAAGGAAACTATAACGTAGAAAACGGTTCGATTGACGGAACGTTGAAGTTTGAGAACTGGAATGCAAAAGAAATCCTTCGTATCTTCAAAGCACCGACAGATGCTGTTGATATTCCTGTAGAAGGCGGTATGCGTATCAATGGTACGTTAGACAATCCGAGTGTGGATTTCAAAGCCAATATACTTGGAGGTCATTTGGGTACGATAAGCGTAGGTGATGGAGTAATAGACTTCTCCTATATGAATAAGGCGCTGTCCATAAGAAAAATGAATATTCCTGTTGGAAATGGCGTGCTTGCTGCCCAGGGTGGAATGAACAGCCAGGGTGATCTGGATATCCAGTTTGCAGCCCGCGATATGGATGTATCCTGGATTCCATCAGTACTTGACAAGAAAGACGTTAAAATAGGCGGGACACTGACAGCGGGCGTTTATCTGTCAGGAAATAAGACCAGGCCTGTTGCTGATATTTCCATCGGCGTCGATCATCCAAGCTATGGCGATATCTCATTCGATAATTTCTCGCTTATGGCCAATATGAGCGACAATGTATTTACACTGCAAAATGCACTTATTACCAGAGATGCGTACAAGGCAAGCATGAAGGGTACGATCCCCGGGGCAATGTTTGGTCTCCCGGTAGTTTCGGATGTTCCGATTGATCTGGATATCAATCTTGACCATGCAGATATGAATATACTGGCATTGTTCTCTAAAGCTGTTACTTCAGCAAATGGACCAATCAAGGGCCATCTGAAAGTAACCGGAGTATATAATGATCCAATGATCTTTGGCGGCGTTACCATAAAGGATGGATCGTTTACGCTGGCAACGATGTCCGAACCTATCAGCCCGTTTAATTTGAATCTTGCCTTTAATGGCAAGACGGCAGATGCTGATATGAGCGCTGTATTTGGCGGCGGACAGGCAAGCGCCAAAGGCAGCATAAACTGGAATAATGCATCTGTTACAGGATACAGCGGAGAAGCACATGTTCATACGCCTTCTATAAAATCGACATATTACAAGGGAGCCCTTGATGGCGACTTTACGCTCGGTGAAGTGTTCGGCCAGATGGGCATCAGCGGAAATTTAAATATCCATGATGCCGTTATAGATGTTCCATTTGCTTTATTGGGAAGTTCAGGCAGTACGACGATGAATATGCTGACAAAAGTTGATGTCAGTGTCGGCGATAATGTAAGGCTTTACAATAGTCTCCTGTACGATATGCTGATCAGAGGAAACGTCAGTGTCATGGGTCCGGTTAAAGCACCGGTTGTGACGGGGCGTGTCAATGTGGAAAAAGGTGACGTAAGGATCAATACGACTGACTTCAAAGTAGATCAGGCCAGTGCTATCTGGGGCGGTGAGCCAGGATCGCTGATTCCTGTCATCCGTGCAAATGCAGTTACTAAAGTCGGTCATTATAATATAACGGCTGAACTTGAAGGACCTGCAACGGAAATGACGACTGTATTCCACAGCGATCCGTATCTGTCGGATTCACAAATACTGATGCTTTTGACTCTCCATCAGAATCCGGACAAGGACAGCAGCGGTGCCATGGAAGGCGCACTGTTCAATGCAGGTCTGACAATGATCTTCGGAAACGGGGTGCAGGATTTCCTGCAGGACAAGATAGGGCTTGACCTTATCAGCATTACCTCGAGCCTGACAGATTATTATGATAGTATCAACGATAACAACGATAATTACTATTACATAAAGATCGGGAAGTATATATTTAACGACTTTATGCTCACTGCTACGATGGGTGTCAACAATGATGAAAAGAGTGTAGGATTCCATTACGATCTCAATTCGCGTATAGGGCTTTCATCGTGGTATAATAGTAACCATGACAGTTATATTGGGACTGACTGGAGCTTCAAATTCTAGTATGACGGCTCCGCTTCATAGGAATCAGTTTTGGGGTATTAATAAAAGTATGGGAGGCAGTCTGCCTTGCAGCAAATAGCAGTAAATAACTGTCAGTTCATTTGAAATCAACAGAAAAAATCATTAAAAATAAAAGAGGAGGATTTTATGATTACAACAAAACACAAAAAGGCGGTCATCCTTTCTGCGCTAATGTTTTCTTTGACAGGCGCATCCGCTTATGCGCAGGCTCCGGGCATCGCAGGCAGCCAGAATGGAATGTCCCAGAGCTCAATGATTGATGTAAAAAGCGGACAGGCAACAGGCAAGGTTGGGGAAATCACTGATAAAACGGATAAGGCGGCTAATGAAGAACCTGCCGTTATGGTTCAGCAGTCTCAGCAAACTGTAGCTGTCGGGGATGCATCGCTGTATCTTTCCTCTAATGATGATTCTGCTATTGAAGCACAGGTTGGCAAAACAATTACTTCTGTTGATTTTGAAGGAATCCCGGAAGAAGTAAAGGCGAAACTTGCTCCTTTGATTCAAAGCAAAGTGGGATCCACTGTTACCGTAGAAGGAATCCGAAATGATGTGGCATCCTTAGGAAGCATCGGCGTTTTCTCTCAGATCAGACCGGTTTTCGTCAGCGTTCCGGAAGGCGTTAAACTGACATATCAGCTGGTTTCGAATCCAGTTGTCAAAAATGTAGAATTTTCAGGCAACACTGTATTTACCAGTGATTATCTGAAATCTATTATGCAGATTCCGAAAGACAGCGTTTTGAACTTCGTGCTCGTAAACCAGAAGCTGAAGGAAATTGAAGATCTGTATCTGAAGCAGGGATACATGCTTGTGTCTATCCCGAACGTACAGGTATCGGCAGATGGGACTCTTCATATTGATATATCTGAAGGCATTGTTGAAGATATTGTTATTGTCGGAAACGAAAAGACCAAGGATTACGTTATTACAAGAGAATTGAAATTAAAGAAGGGCAAGCCTTTCAACAAATTCCTTGCCAGCAGAAGTATGGAACGTCTGTATAACTTAGGTTATTTCGAAGACGTTAACATGAAGCTGCTCCCGGGGAAAACCAATGAACATGATGTCATCATTGAAATCGATGTCATTGAACAGAAAACAGGTATCGTAACTGTAGGTGCCGGTTATTCTGATGCTGATGGCACCGTAGGTATTATTGAACTGGGCGATACCAATTTCAGAGGTACTGGCGATAAGGTCAATCTGCATTGGGAATTCGGCGGTGCAGGCGATGGCAAGAACTATACTCTTTCCTATACCAGACCCTGGATCAATGATAACGGAGACTCTCTGGGGGCATCCATATTCAACCGTATTTATGAATACGATGACTATGATGCCAACGGGGACAAAGTAGCAGAATATGATAAACGCAGAAAAGGCTGGAATTTGACATGGGGCCATGTTTCCGACGAATATAGAACGAACTACTTCAATTTCGAAAGTTCCAAAGAATCTTATGATGATCATGACGGCTTCGAAACTGGAGAAGTTATGGACAAATATCTGGCTAAGAATAATATAACTGATTATCATGATTCTGACTGGTACAAAGCTATCATGGATAACTTTGGAACCACGAACAGTTTTACTTTCACCCATGTATTTGATAACCGAGACAATTATTTCAATGCCAGCAAGGGCCGCAGAATTTCGTTTGCAGCACAGTGGGGCGGTCATGGCCTTGGCGGCGATTATGATTTCTATAAATTTACAGCAGAAGGACGTTTCTACAAAGCTCTTGGAAACGGCCATATCTTAGCTCTCCGTTTGATGGGCGGTTATATTGACGGCGACGTATCTTACGGCAACCTGTTTGACTTGGGCGGATCTGATACACTGCGCGGTTATGAAGATAATCAGTTCAAGGGCAAGAAGATGTATGCAGCTACCCTTGAATATCGTTTCCCAATCGCTAAAAAGGTTCAGGGCGTCCTGTTCACTGATGCCGGAAGTACTTGGGGAATCGATGAAGGGAAGATACCGTGGTACACAGATGACGACTCTCTCAACTGGTCTGTCGGTGTTGGTATCAGACTTCAGACTCCGATCGGACCGATCAGACTGGATTATGGTCATGGCGATAGAAACAAATTCAACTTCAGCTTTGGTACGCAGTTCTAAGGAAAAGGGCAGCTGTTATTCAGCGGCTTAAGTCCTATTTGAATACTGATTTTATAAATGCATCATGCCGGGAAATGGTCCTGGCATGATACGGTTTTAGTCGAAAATATAATTATGGAATCACAGGCCCATACGGCCTATGATTCCATGATCAATGAAGGAGAGTAATTTTATTATGATGACAACTCTTGGTAATAAGAAAAATGTAAAGATTTTTTCATTTGCTTTAGCGGGAGTGTTTATTGCTTCGGTTGCTGCCATGGCAGTCGTATCCATGGGGGATACTGCAAATGCAGCTCCTACCTCCGATATCGGTGTCGTTGATCAGAGGGAAGTCATTTCCAGCAATGGTACTTTGGCAATGGACTATCAGCAGAAACTCAAATCCACAGCTGATGAAATGCAGAAGGACTTTGATGCGAAATCTGCAGGCATGAGCGATGCTGAAAAGGAAAAACTTTTTAATGACATGCAGCAGCAGTTCAATCAGAAGAGAACATCCATCGAAAAGGATATGGAAGACCAGGTTACAAGCGCAGTCAAGTCTGTGGCTTCCAAAAAGGGATTATCCCTGGTCGTTGATAAATCCGCAGTCCTTTACGGCGGTACTGATATCACTAAGGAAGTAACAGATGCATTGAATCAGTCAGTTACGGCTGCCCAGTCATCTGCCGCTTCCGCTAGTAAATAACTGGAATACATAAAATGAAGAATAGAAACTGTTTGGGTTCTGCTGCTGCCATAATAATAGTCATGGTTTCGCTGATTATGGCTGGGTGTAGTTTAAAAAAGGAAGAGACTCCGCCGCCGGCTCCAGTGTATGGAGTGGCCGATTTAGAGACACTTGTTAAAGCGCATCCTAAATACAGTGAATATTTCAAATTGGAAACAGAATACAATCATCTTCTGGATCAATATCAGAATGAAAGAAAACGTCTGATTGCAATCTCTGCGCAGCAAGCCAAAATTAAGCAGGCTATGCAGGATCAAAGTGTGCAGCTGGCGGCTGAGAATGAGCTCAAGACGAAAGTCAAGATGAAAGAAGATGAGCTGAACAAAGGGCTTGCTGGTCTTTATTCAGAAATCAGTGCTGCTCACAATAAATCAGGAGAAACCTCGTTTGAAGGGCTCACTTCGGAAGAACGGGCTGAGATGGCAAATTTGCAAATGAAGCTTACCGTTCTGGGTGTTTCAGGTTCTGAAAAGGATAAAGTAAAAGCACGCCTCGAAGAATTGATGGATGCCAGAATTCAGCGTGAAAAGAATGATATGACAGGATGGACGCCTGAAGAGGTAAAGCGGATGCAGGATGCTAAAAAAGCTGCTGAAAGCCAGCTGGAATCTTATGCGGCGTCCACAGCAGCAGAAATAAAGAAAGAGCTGGCTGAGAAGTACAGCAATGGTGTATCGGATTCTGCGATTGCCAATTTGCCGAATAATGAAGAATGGAATAATGGATGGAATGCAAGAATCGATGCCAAACAGAAGCAGATGGCTGCTGTGAAGGCTGAGATTATGGCAGATATCCAGAAGGATGCCGGGTGGGTTGCATCAGAGAAAAATCTGACAATGATCTTCTCTAAGTACAAGGCTAATGTCAGTGCTGTAGATGTAACAAGTGATATCTTAGGCAAAATCATAAATGAAAATGGCTAGGAGGAGTCAGAATGATAGGTTCTACATGGAAAAAGCTGGCATGCGTTGGTTTGATTGCGTGTGCAGCTGTATTTTCCGGTTGTGGTAATTCGAGTAAAGTTGCAGTCGTTGATTACCAGAAAATAGAGAATGAATCTCCAAAAGTAAAAGACATTCAGAAACAGATTACTGATAAAGATACAGAAATCCGGAACAGATTGAATCAGGAAGCGCAGTCCGGGCTTTCTGATGAAGAAATGCAGAAGAAAGTGCAGGCTGCCCAGCAGGAACGCATGATTTTTGTTCAGAGCAAGCAGAAGGAACTGGAATCACTCATTCAGGCGCAGTGTGGTGCAATTGCTAAAGAAAAGAACATCGGAATTGTCATGTATCAAAGAGCGGTGCCTGTTGGTGCGGTAGATATAACTGATGAAGTTTTAAAGAGGATGGATGGATCCAGTAAAGCAGGATCCGCATCGAAGTGAGGCGACTATGAAAAAGACAGCTGGTGAATTGGCCGAGATCGTAGGCGGAGTTCTGCATGGGGATCCTTCTCTTGTGATTGATGATGTGTGCAGCGCTGAAAGTGCAGGACCGTCTCACATTACCTTTGCACATGGAATTTATGCTGAGCATATTGAAGAGATGCATGCAGGCGTTATTTTAGTCGATGAACTGCCGGAGCATTTCACAAAAAATCTTATTGTCGTCCCTGACTGCCGCCGTTCGTTCGGCCAGTTGATTGATTTATTCCATCCGGAATCTCATTTTGAACCGGGCATCCATGCGACAGCTATTGTCAGCCCGAAAGCTCAGATTGGCAGCAATGTATGCATCATGGCGTACTGTGTCATTGAAGATGGCGCTGTCATCGGTGACAACACGGTGATTTATCCATATACATATATCGGCAAAAATGCAGTTATCGGAAATGGCTGTGAACTGAATCCGGGATCGGTCGTTCATGAAAACAGTATATTAGGAAATAATGTCGTACTTCGTGCGCATGCTGTTGTCGGAGGACAGGGATTCGGCTTTTCAACCGATGAACAGGGACATCATACCCATATCCGCCAGTTGGGCAGGGCTGTGATTGGTGATAACTGCGAGATTGGTGCAGGTTCTGCTGTCGATAATGGTGCCATGAATGATACTGTTGTCGGAAGCGGCACTAAAATCGACAATCTGGTACATGTAGGTCATAATGTTCAAATCGGCAATGACTGCTTTATCATTGCACAGACGGGAATTGCAGGAAGCACTACGATTGGAAATCACTGCATCCTGGCAGGACAGACTGGAATCAATGGTCATGTAAAAATTACAGATAATGTCGTTTTAGGCGGCAAGACTGGTGTTATCGGAAATATTACTGAACCAGGCGTTTATATGGGCTATCCTGCAAGAACGCATGCTCAATGGGGCAGGGTTGAAGTCATGGTTTCTCATCTGCCGGAACTGATGAAAAAAGTAAAAAAATTGGAAAAGCAGCTGGAAGCCCAGAAGGATAAAAAGTAGTATTTAAGTATATTTTGCAGTGGATACAGGGCTCGTATTTCTATGGATTGGAAATATAGAGTCCTGTATTTTTACCATTTTTTACGGGTGTATGATTATGAGTCTGACATATAATTTCATGAAGCTTCTTGGGCGCGTATCCTGCAGCCTTTCTGAAAAAAATGCACAGCGCATGGGGAATTATCTGGGAGCTTTCTTCTGGATGCTTGTACCTCCCAAGCGCAAGAAGCTGGCCATTAATAATATTATTCGATGCGGAATAACAGATAATGAAAAAGAGGCGTCCCGGATCAGCAAAGCGGCTGCCGTACGTTTTGGCGATATCGGAGTATCCATGTTTCGCTTTCCGCTTCTCAATCAGGATAATATAAAGAAATACGTAACGATTGAAGGGAAAGGAAAGCTTGATGCTATTAAAGAAAGCAAGAAGGGCTGTATCCTGGCCGCTACGCATTGCGGGAACTGGGAGCTTGAAGGGGCTGCACTTGCCCTTTATGGATACCCGCTCCTTTCAGTAGCAATGAAACAAAAAAATAAGGGATTCGACCAGTTCTTATGCGAGTACCGGTCTATGCCGGGACAGACGGTTGAGTATAAGACTGGTGTCCGTGATATGCTCCGCCGCCTGAAACAGGGTTACTTCATCGGCCTCTTATGTGATCAGGATCCTGGTGATACAGGAATATTATCTGATTTTATGGGCCAGAAGACGCTGACACCGACCGGACCTGCCCATTTTTCTCTTCTTTGCAAACTTCCTGTCATGACTGCACTTATTCACAAGGATGGACCGTTCCACTATACAATCGTGATAGGGGATCCTATAGAGGCTGATGCAGGACTTGATAAGAAGGAAGCCATACAGAATGTGACGGACAAGATCAATATAAGGCTGGAAGAATGGATACGGAAGTATCCGGAAGAATGGTTCTGGCTCCATAATCGCTGGAAATGGACGGATCGTTTTTATCCTGAGTTGAAAAAAGGAAATGATCATGCAACTAGACTCTGAGAAGATATATATTGGAAAAATTCCCGTGCATGTAGTGCATCCTATAAGAGAAGAAAAGGGCCCCGTCATCTTTTATCATGGCTGGAGCAGCAGTGCTCTGGCACAGATGTCCCGCGCAGCTTTGCTGGCGGTCAATGGATATACGGTGTACCTGCCAGAAGCTCTTCATCATGGCGAAAGGGATCCATTGGAAGATTATTATGTTGTAGAAGATTATCCCATATTTTGGAATACTATTTTCAATAATATAGAAGAGTACAATTCCCTTTATGAATTTATTACGGGCAAAGAGAAGATAGCTCCGTTTATCATGGGACACTCAATGGGAGGCATGACTGTTTTAGGCATTGCCTGCGAATATCCTGATAAAGTAAGAGGGGTCGTTTCATTTAACGGTTCGGGTGACTGGGGGCTTACGCATCTGTTTATCCAGGCAAGATTCGGGGTCAGCGTAGGTAAGAACTGGGTATTGGAAGATGTGGTTGATGCCAGATCGCCGGTTAATCATCTGAAGCAGCTGGCTGATATCCCGATTTTAATGACAAACGGGGAAAGCGACATCTCGATAGATCCCAGGGCGCAGGCGCATTTCTATGAGAATTTAATGCAGGTAAACCATACGTCAAAAAGAATTACATATCCATTATTAGGCCACTTTGTGACGACAAATATGATGGATGATGCAATTTCATGGATGGATGAGGTGTCCGCCAGAAAATAAAATTTAATTCTAGAGGAGTTTGGAGAGAGTGAAATTCAAACGGAACGTAATTGTATTAATTATTAGTATGTTTCTGGTGTCAGCAGGATATACCATGGTGATACCTTTTCTTCCTCTATACCTTTCCGAGCTGGGAGTTCCGGAAGAGCAGCTGACTCTTTGGACAGGGCTGGTATTTTCGTCATGCTTTTTTGTCGCAGCTCTCATGGGTCCGATCTGGGGGAAATTGGCAGATACAAGTGGCAAGAAGAAAATGGCGGTTCGTGCAGGAATCCTGCTCGGATTTTCTTATCTTTTCTGCGGTTTATGCCAAAACGAATATCATCTTCTGGCAGCAAGAGCTTTCCAGGGATTTGCCAATGGTTTTGTGGCAGCTGCAATGGCAATTATTTCTGTCAGTGTCCAGTCATCTGAAATAGGCGTAACTTTAGGGGCTGCGCAGACATCCCTTGTAATCGGGGGGATTTGCGGTCCTCTTTTGGGCGGTGCCTTGTCCAAATTTATTGGTATGAGAGGAAGTTTTTTTGTTTCAGCAGCATTCTTATGGATCGTATCGCTGGCCGTTATATTCTTTGTCCATGAACCTGCTTTAAAGGGAGAGGAAAGTACTGTCAGAGAAAAGACATCAATAAAAGATGACATATCATATGCATTGAAGAATGATCATTTAAGGGAATTGCTTGCAATTTTGTTCCTGCTTCAGGTAACAATCCTGATGATACAGCCTGTCACCTCTTTATGGGTCAGCAAGTTAATGGGGGACAGCAGCGATGTGGAGCTTGTTTCAGGATTTATTATGAGCAGCGGCGGACTGGCAGGCGCTTTGACTACAGCTCTTTGGGGTAAGTTCGGCCAAAGCCGCGGATACTATGAGGCCATGTTCATTACGCTCTCCTTTGCCGGTGTGATTACGATTGCACAGTCGATTCCGAGTTCAATTATCGGATTCGGTATTTGCCAGTTCCTGGTGGGTTGTTTTGTCATTGGGGTTAATCCTTCCCTTAACGCTGCACTGGTGAAATATACACCTTCGTCATTTAGAGGACGCGTTTTTGGACTATCAAATACGGCGCAGCAGTTTGGGAATATGATAGGACCGATACTGGCGTCTTTTGTCTCCATGACCGGAAGCATCCGGGAGGTATATATAGCCGCTGGTGTCATACAATTGCTGCTTGGATGCAGGCTGTTCTTCTCAAGAATCAAAAAGGGAGAACATTAAACGATTGGTCCCAAAATTATGTAAATAAAAAACTGATGCCATTTTAATGATTCTGGCATCAGTTTTTCTTTATTTTACGGTGTTTTTTAAGGTTCCGATGGGGTCGATTGTTATTTCTATGGTATCTCCCTTTTTAAGGAATTTAGGTGGATTGAATCCCATTCCTACGCCCTGCGGAGTGCCGGTTGCGATAACGTCTCCTGGCAGGAGGGTCATTCCTTCTGATAATTCAGCGATAAGTCTTGGAATGGAGAAAATCAGATCCTGTGTATTTCCTTCCTGGCGAAGCTCTCCATTGACTTTTGTATAAATCGTAAACGGAACCGGCCAGTCGCCGATCATGACAGTCGGACCCATCGGGCAGAAAGTATCCAAGCTCTTTCCTTTAAACCACTGCACATGGGCCTTTTGGAGATCTCTGGCCGTCACGTCATTGATGATGGTATAGCCATAGACATATTTTAAGGCATCTTCTTCAGAGATATTGGTTCCGCGTTTTCCAATGATGACGCCAAGTTCGCCTTCATAGTCGAGCTGGTGGGTCGTAGCCGTGTAAGCATCGATCTCTTCCTCAGGTCCGATGACTGATGTGGCAGCTTTTGTGAAGAAAATCGGCCTTCCAGGAGCCTGTGGATCATCAGCGTGGTCAAATTCCTTGATATGCGCCTTATAATTCTTGCCAACGCAGAATACATTGCGTTTGGGATAAAAGGGGACTTCGAGCTGAACCGTATTAAGAGGAATCGGGGTTATCATTTTATCATTGCTGTTAAGTTCCAGAACCTTTGCCAGATTCAGGAGGCCTTCTTCACCGAATTCGATGAAAGATTCCATACTCTCTCCGAGAGGAATGAAATAGGTCTCCTCCAAGTCTTCTGCTGAATAGATATAATTGCCATCTGCTGTGAGTACACCCCACTGGCGCTGCCCATTAATATTGTATGAAACAAGTCTCTGCATAAAATTACGCACCTTTCTGAAGCTTTTAGACTATATATAAATTTTGTTAATCGTATTATATCATAGTTTATGAGTTAATTAAGGTATCTTTCCTGTATTGCCTGCTGAGGAAGTTCGTGTTTTGCTGTCTTTTATAAAGCGGTGCTAATGTGCTAAAATAATAAAAATACAATTGATTCATTTGTACATCATCACGAAGGAGAATATAAATGGAAGAAAAACGTGAAGCGTCAAATTTCATTGAAGCCGAAATCAATAAAGATATTGAAAATAATGTGTATGAAGGCGGAAGAGTACTGACGAGATTTCCACCGGAACCTAATGGTTACCTTCACATTGGGCATGTTAAAAGTATTTTCTTGAACTTTGGATTAGGGAAAAAGTATCATGGTGCAACGAATGTACGTTTTGATGATACGAATCCGGTCAAAGAAGATGAAGAATATGTCAATTCTATCCTGAATGACATCCGCTGGCTTGGATTCCAGTGGAAGGAACCAGTTCACTATGCATCGGATTACTTCCCGGAATTATACGAATTTGCCTGCAAATTGATACGCATGGGACTTGCTTATGTGGATGATCAGTCCAGCGAAGAAATCCATAACACGCGAGGAGATCTGGAACATCCGGGAACAGAAAGCCCCTGGAGAAATCGTTCTGTAGAAGAAAACCTCAAGCTCTTCCAGGAGATGCGTGACGGCAAGTACAAAGACGGGGAAAAATGTCTGCGTGCCAAAATCGATATGTCTTCGCCCAATATGGTCATGAGAGATCCGGTCCTTTATCGAATCCTGAGAGCAACGCATCACAGAACCGGTGATACCTGGTGCATATATCCGTTATATGATTTCGCTCATCCGCTCTCGGATGCTTTGGAAAATATAACCCATTCTATCTGCACACTGGAATTTGAGGAAAGAAGGCCTTTGTATAACTGGTGCCTTCAGGCTTATGACGGCAAGGAAAAGCCGAGACAGATTGAATTTGCCCGTCTTAATGTAACCACAATGATTACCAGCAAACGCAAACTTAGAAAAATGGTTGAAGCAAAGCTGGTAAATGGCTGGGATGATCCGAGAATGCCTACCATCAGCGGCATTAGACGCAGAGGTTATACTCCGGAATCACTTAAAAAGTTCTGTGATTTGATAGGTGTGGCTAAGGCAGACAGCGTAGTTGACATTTCTCTCCTTGAATACTGCATCAGAGAGGACTTAAAAGCGAAAGTACCGAGAATCATGACCGTCATCGATCCGGTCAAAGTGGTACTTACCAACTATGATGAAAATAAAATCGAATATGTCGATATAGAGAATAATCCGGAAGATCCATCCATGGGATCCAGAAAGGTGCCATTCGGCAGGAACTTATATATTGAAGCGGAAGATTTCATGGAGACTCCGATCAAGAAATTCTTCAGAATGTCTCCTGGGAAAGAAGTACGCCTCAAGGGAGCCTATATCGTAAAATGTACGGATGTTATCAAGAATGATGACGGCAGCATCAAGGAAATACATTGCACGGTTGATTTTGATACCAGAAGCGGAACCCCGGGCGCTGACCGGAAGGTGAAAGGTACACTCCACTGGGTTTGCGCAGATACAGCCGTGGATGTTGAGACAAGACTCTATGACTATCTGATTTCGCCGGATGATCATGATGACGGCAGAGACTTCATGGAAAAAGTAAATACACATTCCCTGACTGTCATGAAGAGCAAGGCTGAACCTGAAATCAGCAAATATCATGTTGGGGATCGTTTCCAGTTCCTCCGTAAGGGGTATTTCATTATTGATCAGGACACTACAGAAGATCATATGGTATGCAACAGGATTGTCGGACTGCGCGATACCTGGTCAAAGGTTAAAAATAAGCAGTAATTACAGGGGGATGCAGTTTTATGAAATGTCGTCGTAATTTTATAAAATGGATTTTATCCTGCGCTCTCTTTCTTGTTCTTGCGTCCTTATCTTCTACCGCATTTGCCAGTGATACACTCAGCCTTCGCGGCATAGGGGACATGAGCGTGCCAAAGAATATTACATTCTCAAAGGGCGCTCAGGAAGCACTCCCATTCATGAACGATGGGGGAGTCAAACGTTTCTTCATTAAACGCGGGGCAAGTGACAGTGAATATTATTCCATGACATACAGCGCCCCTCCAGATTTTAGTTATGGATGGGCCATGTCGCACCGTCTCGGCATTCCTTACCTGCTGGATATTGGCGAAATCAGCCATAAGAATGATTCAGCTTTGGAACAGATGGATGTCATTGCAGAAGACCTGAATAAGAGACTCATTGCTGACGGAGCCGTATTCTCCGGAAAAACACCGCTGGTGAAAGTTCAAAAAGGCAAGAATTCCTATTGGACGGGTTCATTTGTTATCAAGACAAAGCAGCAGGGGATCGTCTACAATGAAGCTTATCAAGTGATTCTTCAGTGCGATGGATACTTTACGACGCTGGGAATCATCAACTCAGATGCAGATCAGACTCAAGTGACTGAATCGCTCAGGAAAATGGTGATGCACAGGAAATATCCCGGAAAGAATGTTGAGTCTATGCTAAGCCGTGCAGGTACGTCTCTGACGGAATATGAATAAATACAAGTCCGGGGCGCATCAGGGTATCCGACAGGTATTTTAAGACATGCTGATAAAGCTAAATTGACAATACGTTCTTTAGTAAGTAATATAGAGACATAGGCTATTTTGAAATACTAATTTTTAATATATCTTTTATAGGAGGAATTAAAATGGCAAAAGTAGCAATCGTTTATTGGTCTGGTTCAGGTAACACTGAAGCTATGGCTCAGGCTGTTGAAGAAGGTGCAAAAGCTGCAGGTGCAGAAACCACATTGAGCTTTGTAAGTGATACAACTGCTGCTGATGTTGCAGCTTTCGATCACATCATTCTGGGCTGCCCGGCAATGGGAAATGAAGAACTTGAAGAATACGAATTCGAACCGTTCTTTGCAGATATCCTTCCACAGCTGAAAGATAAGACCGTAGGTATTTTCGGTTCTTATGCATGGAATCAGGGCGACTGGATTGAAAACTGGAAGAACAGACTCGATGAAGCAGGCGTTAAACTTGCTGCTGATCCGGTTAAAGCTTACAGCTATCCGGATGATGAAGCACTGGAAGCTTGCAAGAAACTTGGAGAAACGGTCGCTAAAGCGTAAGTTTGCAATTACAGTAAAAGAGGCGTTCTTACTAGAACGCTTCTTTTTTACAGCCAGATGCAGCAATTAGAATTGATGCAAGTTTGATTTTAAATCTCCGGTTTTTGACGAAGGGGAGATGTAAATATGAGTGAAAAGGTAGCTGTCATTTATTATTCGGCGACAGGAAATACCGAAGCAATGGCTGAAGCAGTTTCTATTGGTGCCAAAAGTGTTGTAGAAGATGTTTTGCTGGCACCAGTAGCTGATGTGGATCCCGAGACAATCGGAAAGGAGTACTCGCATATTATTTTGGGATGTTCTGCCTGGGGCGTTGAAGTCATAGAAGAAGAACAGATGAAGCCGTTCTGTGAGAAACTAAAGCCATTTCTGAAGGGCAAAATTATGGGAATCTTTGGATCATGCGGATGGAGCCGCGGTGCATGGCTGAATGTTTGGTATAATGAATTGCATTTTGCGGGTGCTATAATTCCGGCACAACCGCTTTTAGCGTATGGATATCCGGATAAGGAATCCTTGAAAAAGTGCGAAGATCTTGGGAAAAAGGTCGCAGGGACCCGGTAATCTATTTTACGAAAAGAAAGAGAGTCGCTTATGGATTGGAATAACAAAGTTTCCGATAATGTAAGGAATGTTCCATTTTCTGGAATCCGTAAATTTTTTGACCTTGCAAGTACAATGAAAGATGTCATTTCTCTGGGTGTTGGTGAACCAGATTATTCTGCCCCGGACAAGGTTATTGATGCATGTATTGAAAGTCTTAAACGCAAGGAAACCTCCTACACCTCCAACTGGGGGCTTATTGAGCTTCGAACCGAAATAGCAAAGCTCTTCAAGAATAGATATGGCCTGGATTATGATCCGCAGGATGAAGTCATGGTCACTGTCGGTGTTTCCGAGGCTATAGGACTCGTGATGACCACATTCCTCAATCCTGGAGATGAAGTACTGATACCGGATCCGGCCTATCTGGCTTATCCGGCATGCGTGTCGATTGCAGGCGGGAAACCTGTCTTGGTTCCGACTTACGCAGAAAATGAGTTCAAGCTCACCGTTGATGAACTTGAGAAAAAGGTTACACCGAAGACGAAAGCGATTCTCATCGGATATCCGAACAATCCTACAGGAACTATCATGGAGAGAGAAGAATTGCTGGGGATTGCAGACTTTGCCCAAAAGCATGATTTGATTGTTATTTCGGATGAGATCTACTGCGATCTGACATATGAAGGCGAGCATTGCTGCTTTGCATCCCTGCCCGGCATGAGAGAAAGAACGATTGTTATGAATGGTTTCTCGAAATCCTATGCCATGACAGGACTGCGTATCGGTTATGTCTGCGGACCAAGGGAATCCCTCGAAGACGTATATAAAGTACATCAGTATGAGATTCTCTGTGCAAGCGTAACAAGCCAGTATGGCGCTATTGCTGCATTAAGAGAATGTGATGCTGATGTCAAATCCATGTACGATGAATACAAAGCCCGCAGGGACATGGTTTATGAAGGCCTTACGAAAATAGGGCTTCCAGTATTCAAGCCTAAGGGCGCATTCTATATTTTCCCGGATATCAGCTGCACAGGAATGACTGCCGATGAATTCTGCGACCGCTTGCTGAAAGAAGAGAAAGTAGGCGTCGTTCCGGGAACATGTTTTGGCAATCAAGGTGAAAATCATATCCGCATATCGTATGCAGCAAGCCGTGAAAATATTGCTGAAGCGTTAAAGAGAATAGGACATTTTGTGGACAAATACAAAAAATAAGTCCATGAAAAGCATCTGACTTGTGAGGCAAGTGTTTTTGAAGAAGAGAAGTATTAACTTCAAGAAAAGTGATACTTCTCTTTTTTATTGCATCTGTGTAATGCTTGCCCTTGACATTTATCAATTGCAAAAAGCATAATGTTTGTAAATGACTTGGGAGAAAGAAAGGAGGCTGCACTGTGAATAAATTAAAAAGCGGAATTCTTTTGGCTTATTTTATTCTGGCAATGAGTGCACCGGCAGCATTGGCAGCTCAGCCGGCGGATGCTGATAATCAAACCACAGCAGCTGCTTTGGTGAATATGGATTCCCGTAATGATAAGGAAACTTCGAAAGACAGATCAGGCTCTGATAAGGCATTATCGGAAATGGATCATGATAAATTAATTCCAGTTGATTCAGATATACTGTCTGGCACTGACTTTTCTGTAAATGGAATAGGATTAGACAGCACGGTTGATTCAGTTAAAGAAAAGCTTCATCATCCCGACAGCGTTGTAAGTCAGGGAATTTATGATGAATATAATTGGAAGGGGATATCAGTCGAAGCATTAAAACCATTCCTGAATAAATATGTTAACCGTAAAGATCTTTCAATAGGCAGTCAAATCAGGCATACAGGAATTTCAAAAATCGTCATTACATCAGATTCAATAAAAACAGCACGCGGTATTGCAACCGGAATGAACAGGGAATCTGTCCTTAGAAAGTACGGAAAGCCTGATAAAGTTTTATGGAAGAAGTCTGATGATTCATTCTGCTTAGTATATAAAAAAGAAAATAATATACTTGCTTTTAATCTCAACAATGATACTATTAGTTCAATTGACATTAGCCGCGGAAATCCAGGTACATATGAAATCCAGCCATCCGAGTACTCAGTTACGCATTCAAAGTCTCCGCTCTCTGCAAATGACTTCGATATAGCAGGACTTAAACTGGGAGAAGCACTTTCCTCTGATGATCAGGAAAACTGGGTGAAGAAGGTTTCCAATGCGGTCGAGGAAATGTGGTATTATCCAGGCTACACCGTCAAGGCTACCAAACAAAACAAATTGATTGAGACACTCTTTTTAACAGATAATCAGATGCTGACTTCAAGAGGCCTGTCAAAAGGGGATGATGTTACCACTGCCGAACTTCTTTATGGAAAACCGGATAAAATTGAACTTGATTTGAGAAATGGGACACCCTATGTAATATACATATATTTCTCGAAAGATTTAAAAAATATTTTTGCTGTTTATGTAAAGGAAGATAAGGTGGACAGCGTTATGTGTGCTAAGAACCCTCAGTATGCTAAGCCGTCAAACCAGTCGTTATAATTTTGAGGTATTATTATCGTGTATGAATATTTTTGCGCAGTTGTTGTAGGCATCGTAGAAGGCCTTACAGAATATATACCTGTATCCTCTACAGGACATATGATTATCGTTGGACATATGCTGGGTTTTGAGGGTACATTGGCAGACCTTTTTGATGTTTTTATTCAACTTGGTGCTATTTTGTCCGTATTGGTTGTTTACAGGGAAAAATTTAAGTTTATTCTGAATACGCATCATTGGTTCAGGAGAAGAGGGCCTTCTGTATTGAATGTTGCCATTTCAATGTTTCCTGCCTGTCTTATGGGACTTATATTCCATGATTTCATAAAGCACAAGCTGTTCAGCCCTTATACCGTTATTATCGGCCTTGTACTTGGCGGCGTCTTTATGATTTTCGCAGAAAAGAAAAGGAAAAAGTTTACTGTCACTGATGTCGACCGGATTACATCTAAACAGGCACTGAAAATCGGATTTTTCCAATGTCTTTCTCTCTGGCCGGGATTTTCCAGGAGCGGAAGTACGATAGCCGGCAGTCTGCTGCTTGGCATATCCAGAAAAGCAGCCGCTGATTTTACTTTTATTATGGCAGTGCCTCTTATGTTTCTTGCATGTACATTCGATTTAATCAAAGTCATTCCTTATTTACAGGCAAGTGATTTTGGTATTTTGGCAGTCGGCTTTTTTACCGCATTTATTGTTGCGTATGCTTCTATTTTATGGTTCCTGAAATTCCTGAACAATTCAACGCTTACCGGATTTGCAGTTTATAGATTTTTTGTTGCAATTGTGGCATTTATCTATTTCTGGTAGAATCCTTTGCAAATGGCTGTAGAAAATGGGCAAATGCCGGCTTCCCTTTACTCGGACGACATGAAGGCTGGTGGAATAACCTTTCCCTTGAGTGCGGCAATACCATCTGGCTTTTATCAGATCTTTTGCAGCACGTGGATTTTCCCTTAATTGTATAATTCAATAAAAAGAGACTGTGGCTGAATGATTGCAAATTTTGTCACAGTTTTTTATATTGAGACGCTAAATGGCAAGCCAGGAATCTGCCCTGAACGTATTACATGATTTCTATTGGCTGGTAAAAAAATGAATTTAATGGTATCATAAAAAATGTGATAGTAGGTATCTTATTACCAGATGGAGGAGAATCCATGAAGGCTTACATCCGTATAAAACATACCGGAGAATTCTATGATATAAATTGCTATAATGCATTTGCCGGCTGTGAGGCTTTGCATATTCCGGTTGTAAAATATAAAGCGGTTTATTCTATAACTGATAATGATCCTATGGATCCGGTTATCGGTACATTCTCAGATGTCAAAGTTGCTTTGGAAAAATTAGGGATAAAACCGGCTCCGCTGGATTATCCGGCGCCATTGAAATCATTTATCGGACGTAAAATCTGGAAATCTACACTTTTTACTATAACGAGTCATCCTGAATGCTGGCATGTCTTTGTTAAGCCGATTGAGGATGTAAAGAGATTTCACGGAACAGTTCTCGATAAATCTGAAGATCTGATTAAACTTGGCGGTGGTCTTGAAGATATCGATGTCTGGTGCAGCGAAAAGGTTCAGCTTTTATCTGAATGGCGTCTATGGGTATTAAATGGTACGATAACCGGATTGACACCTTACAAAGGCCGCTGGGATGTTTTCCCGGACCCTTCTGTGATGGAAGAGGCTGTTCATCGATATGAAGGAGCCCCTTCAGCCTATGCGCTGGATTTTGGCGTTACCGATGATGGCAGGACACTTCTGGTTGAAGTCAGTGACGGATATGCTCTGGCAAGTTTTGGACTGCGTTCTGATATTTACATGAATATACTCAAGACCAGATGGCAGGAATTATCACAGTGCAGGAAGACTGAAAATATTGAATGATAAGGGATGGATCCTTGCATGCAGCTATCTTTTCATGGATAGCTGATCTTAAAGAGATTTATATCAATTAAGCAGGAGGGAGAAGGAATATGGCAAGTTTTAGTAATGAATTCCTTCAACGTCTTAAGGACAGCGTCAATATCTTAGATGTCATAGGATCCTATGTAGAGCTTACAAAAAAAGGGAGATATTATTTTGCTTCGTGTCCTTTTCATGGTCCGGAGAAGACCCCTTCGTTTTCTGTTTCGCCCGAGAAAGGTTTTTATTACTGCTTTGGCTGTCATGCCAGCGGGGATGTCATATCTTTTTTAGAGAAAATGGAGAATATCTCCTTTAACGAAGCAGTAGAGCGGCTGGCAGAATCTGCTAATATCGAACTGCCTGTCAGGGAATTAAGTCTGGAGGAACAGAGAAGAGAATCATCAAGAAAACGTTTATACGATGTCATTGGATTGGCGGGGGATTATTTCCATAATTGTCTTACAAAAACACGTATGGGAAAACCAGGACTCGAATATTTCGAGAAGAGACATTTGACACCCAAAACGATTGAAGATTTTCATCTTGGTTTTGCCCCTCATGAATGGCATCGTCTTTATGATGATTTTACCTCTAAGAAGCATATAGAGGGGAATATCCTCGTTGAAGCGGGCTTGTGCGGAGTAAAAGATGGATCTTATTTTGACTATTTCAGGAACCGCTGTATGTTTCCTATCCTGGATATAAGAGGGAACATAGTCGCATTTGGCGGTCGTGTCATGGATGACAGCAAGCCTAAGTACCTGAATTCTCCGGAAACACCGATATTCAACAAAAGGATGCTTTTGTTTGCACTCTATCAGGCTTTGCCGGAAATCAGGAAGAAACGGCAGGCAATCATGGTTGAAGGGTATATGGATGCCATATCGCTTCATTCTCACGGCATCACAAATGCCGTGGCATCATTAGGCACGGCATTTACCGTCGAACAAGCCAGACTCCTCAAAAAATACGCTGACGAGATTGTTTTTAGTTATGATATGGATTCAGCTGGACAGAATGCGACGAAACGTGCTTTGGAAATTGCAGGCTCTGCCGGATTGAAACTTCGGGTTGCCCAATTAGGCGATGGAAAAGATCCGGATGAATTTGTTAATGCACATGGGGGAGAAGCTTATCTTGCTGCAATAGAGAGGGCTGAACCCGCTTTGGATTATTTGTTTGAATCCCTCTGCAAGCAGTACGACAGTGCAACTTTGGACGGACAGCACCATATATTGGATGAAATGTTTTCTACATTACTGGCACAAGGCGATACATTCCAGTTTAATTCTTTCATCCGAAAAATGGCCAGAAATATGCATATGGATGAAGGAATGATAAGAAGCGAAGCATTGGCCTATGCCAAAAAGAACCATTCTAATATTTATATATCCCAGAAAACACAAAAGGAACTTCCGGAAATTGACTCTGACGTCATTGTAAAAAAGCGAAAGCTGTTAGAGGATGGGCTGCTGAAGTACTGCATCAAATACTTGGTTTTCCCTCCGGAAGCGGAGGAACTTGAATCCTATCGTTTCTGTGATCCATTCAATCAGAAACTATATGATCTTCTCAAGAGCTTCAATGGGCAGCCTTTTACTATAGATATGATTGAAGCAGGGCTTACACGTGAAGGAATTGAGAAACTGGCGGCCCTTCAAATGAATGATGAACAGATGGGACTTGTACCCCGGGAGGAATATATTCTGCCTCTGCGAAGAATTTTCCTGCAGGATGAATACAGGAAACATACTGAAAAGGTTCAGACACTGATGCGGTCGGATCCGGAACTGGCCAAAAAGGAGCAGCTGGTCTGCATCCAGCTTAGCAAGGAAATTATGTCGCTCAGATAAATATGAATTCATTCTTGTTTACTGATATAAAATTATATTTATACATGCAAGTTCATTATTGGGCTTAATTAGTCGATCGGGAGAATAAGTCTTCTGCTTGGGGGATGACAATTATGACAGAACTAGCGAAACAGATGGGGAAATGGATTGGAGATTTGCAGAAAAAATCTCAGAATGGGGTTATCTCGAATAAGGATATTATCGCTATTATTTCCGATAACAACTTAGGAGAAGAAGAACTGTCAGAATTATATGAAGAATTGCATAAAAAGCATTTAGAAATCAACTTTGATGAAGAAGCTTCTGATGATGATTTGGAAATGCTTGATTCGGAAGATAATTCTGAGAAAAAAGAAGTTGAGAAAATCAGCGCAGCTCCAAGCCATGAAGGACCAATTACAATTGACGATCCTGTGAAGATGTATCTAAAAGAGATTGGGTCCATGCGGCTTCTTGACAGTGAGGAAGAGATAATTTTGGCCAAAAAGGTTGAAAAAGGGAGCCTGCCTGATGCTACAGATGAGGATAAGAAGGAAGCCGATGATGCCAAGAAGGAATTAGCTGACAGAAATCTCAGACTTGTGGTTTCTATCGCAAAAAAATATCTGGGACGGGGGCTTCAGTTCTTAGATCTGATTCAGGAAGGCAATTTAGGGCTTCTCAAAGCGGTTGATAAATTTGATTATACAAAAGGGTATAAGTTTTCAACCTATGCGACATGGTGGATCAGACAGGCGATAACCAGAGCAATAGCAGATCAGGCGCGTACCATTCGTGTCCCTGTGCACATGGTTGAAACCATTAATAAACTGAACAGGATATCCCGGCAGCTGCTTCAGGAAAAAGGCCGGGAGGCTACGAATGAGGAACTGGCAGAAGCAATGGGAATCTCTGTTGAGAAGATCAGAGAAGTAAAGAAAATAGCGCAGGATCCCATTTCTCTGGAGACCCCGATTGGAGAAAAAGAGGACTCCCATTTGGGAGATTTCATAGAGGATCATGAAACTGTTGCGCCTGATGATGCGGCCGGATCAATTTTACTGCGCGAGCAGATAGATGAACTGCTGCAATCTCTTACAGACAGGGAACGACAGGTGCTTGAGTTGAGATTTGGGCTGAAAGACGGTAAGACGAGAACACTTGAAGAAGTAGGTAAATACTTCGATGTAACAAGAGAGAGAATCCGCCAGATCGAGGGCGAGGCATTGGTTAAGTTGAAAAAATCAGCAAAGACATTGATCAATCAATGACATACCCGGGCTGTAAATAACTGTCAGGGATCGATACAACTGATTATCGGGCTTCACGAAATTAGGCTGGCTTTAACTCTTGACTCATTCGGGTTTAGCTGTTAGAATAGCATAAGTTGGTGATGCGGGCCCATAGCTCAGTTGGTCAGAGCCGACGGCTCATAACCGTCTGGTCCCAGGTTCGAGCCCTGGTGGGCCCACCAATAGAATTTATAAAGCTGAGCGTTTGCTCAGCTTTTTTGTTATATAAATATGATAAGAGGAAAAATGAAATTAACCCCAAGGCTCCAGGAAGTTGAAAATTTGGTTCCGCAGTGCCGTATTATGGCAGATATAGGAACGGATCACGCATATCTCCCATTGCATTTGCTGGAAGAAGGACGTATATCATATGCTGTCGCCTGTGATATACACAAAGGGCCTCTGGTGAAAGCAAAAGAGAATATCATCAAAGAAAACAGAGGAGATTGTGTAGAAATAAGACTGGGAGCCGGAATCGAACCGTTGAAGAATGGCGAGGTGGATGGTGTAACGATTGCCGGTATGGGCGGCTTAATGATTATTGATATATTAAAGGATTCACCGGAAAAAGCACATGCCCTTCATTGGCTGGTTCTGCAGCCCCAGAATCATGTTGCTGACTTGAAGTATTTTCTGATGAACAATGGCTTTGTGATTCAGGAAGAAAGAATGGCAATAGAAGGAGAGCGTCTTTATGAGCTTATGAAAGTGGTTCCCGGAAGACCTGAACGTGAAATTACTTTGTTTGAAGCAGAGGTAGGCGTGACCGAAGCTTATAAAAAAGATCCGCTTTTTTCTATGCATATCAGAAAACTAATTAAGAAGAGAGAGATTCTCATTCATTCAATTTCTGATGATAATCAAAATGATAGAAACAGGAAAAAGAAAGAAATCGCATTGAAAGAAAGAGAGTTGCTGGAGGGAATGTTATGAGTATTGAAGCAGAGCAGATTATTAATATCATGAACGCGTGGGCGCCTCAGAGTCTCGCAGAAAGTTGGGATCACCCGGGGCTTCAGATCGGGAACGTACATACACCTGTAAAGAAGGTATTGGTGGCTTTGGATTTAACTGCTGAAAATGCTTCCTATGCTGCTGACAATGGTGTCAATCTTATTATTTCGCATCATCCGTTTCTTTTTAAATCGCTTCATGAACTTGATTTAGGCACATATCGCGGAAAAGTCATTGAAACACTGATCAGATCATCAATTGTTTCGTTTGCAGCGCATACAAATCTTGATATTGCCAAGGGAGGAGTCAATGATGTATTGGCGGAGAAATTATCTCTAGGCGATGTATCCGGGCTTGCCCCTGCTGAAAATGGATCTGATGCGGATTCTCTTGGCAGGATTGGCATTCTTCCTCGTGTTATGGCGGGCAAAGAAGCGGTCAGCTATATCAAGGAAAAACTGGAAATGCCCGTCATCAGATACAGCGGTGATATTAATAAAGATGTGAAGAAAATAGCGATTCTTGGCGGTGCTGGAAGCGAATATATCCATGATGCTAAAAAACTTGGCGCGGATCTTTTTCTGACAGGGGATCTGAAGTATCATGAAGCCCAGCAGGCTTATGCGTCTGGTATTATTGTGGTAGATGGCGGTCATTTTTACACAGAGCATCCTGTTGTTCAAAATCTTGCAAACCGGCTGCGCAAAACGTTTGAAGAGAAGAACTGGGATATTGAAGTTGTAGAAGACCCTGTTGCAAAAGATGTTTTCAGCTACATTGGATAATCAAGCTGCTCATTTCTTCTGGCTGACTGTGACTGTATAAATAGGCATTCCTTTCTTGAATAAAGAAAATATTTATGATATACTAACTCCTACGAGCAGGAAAGATGATTGCGGGCCGAAAGGCGTGAGGAAAGTCCGAGCTTCGCAGGGCAGGATGCCGGATAACGTCCGGCGGGGGTGACCCTAGGGAAAGTGCCATAGAAAAGGAAACCGCCATCTTATGATGGTAAGGGTGGAAAGGTGCGGTAAGAGCGCACCAGGAGTCGGGAGACCGGCTGGCTTGGTAAACCCCATCCGAAGCAAGACCGAATAGGGAAGGGTTGAGGTTGCCCGCTGACCTTCCGGGTTGCGTCGCTTGAGCAGTAGAGTAATTTACTGTCTAGAAAGATAATCATCACCGCGTAAGCGGTACAGAACTCGGCTTATTGAATGCTCGCCGCAAATGAAAAGAGACTGGAACCATTTAGGATTCCAGCCTCTTTTTTTACTTGCAGCTTGAATAACAAAGCTTGATATGGAATTTCTTATTTATGTTTATTTGAAAGAGAAATAGCTTTTTCAAATGTCTTGAGAATGCTTTCAGACGGCTCTTTATCAAGCAGGCTGACAACTATGATCGAAATGGCTGAAAGGAAGAAGCCGGGAACTAATTCATAGATGCCAAACCATTCAAATTGCTTCCAGATAAGGACTGTAATTCCTCCGATAAGTACACCAGCATAGGCACCCCTTAATGTCATGCGCTTCCAATAAAGTGAGAGAAGTATTGTTGCACCGAAGCAGGCGCCAAATCCAGCCCAGGCGTAGGAAACGATTTGGAAAATATAGCTGTCTGGATCGGAACCCAGATAGACTGCTATTATAGAGACAATCAATACGCTGATGCGGCTTACTCTGATTAATGTTTTCTCTGATGCATTCTTAAAGAGAAATGCCTGGAAAAGATCTTTGGAAACTGCCGAAGACGTTACGAGCAATTGAGAGGAACTTGTACTCATAATTGCCGCAAGAATGGCTGACCATATAATGCCTGTAATAAATGGGGTCGACAGAGATTTTGCCATAATGATAAATACTCTTTCAGCATCCGCATTTTCAAGTGGAGTGCTGAGATAGGCCTTGCCGACAATACCAATGGCAATTGCAAAACCAAGGGATAATAAAACCCAAAGCATAGCAATGTGTGTAGATTTCTTTAAATCATCGGCATCGCCAATGGCCATGAATTTTACTAAAATATGAGGCTGGCCGAAATATCCAAGACTCCATCCCAGGGAGGATACCAGCATAATAAGTAATGCCGACATGTTGGTTGATGCAGGGAAGAATGAAAAGAAATCCGCTCCTTCACCTGATAATATGTCCATCGTTGGAACCGGGCCGCCTAACGCAATTGTCGCCGCAAGCGGAACGTAAATAACCGTAAAGAACATCATTGTTCCCTGAATGAAATCTGTCAATGCAACAGCAGAGAAACCACCCAGGAATGTATAGAAAACGACAACGAATGCACCGAGAAGCAATGCATGGAAATATGGGATTCCGAAAATAGTATTGAATAATCTGCCTGCTGCTACAAATCCGGATGAAGTGTATATAACGAAAAAGAGAATAATGAACACTGCGCAAATCAAGCGAAGTCCATTTTTGGTATCCTCAAAACGGTTTGAAAGGTAGTCAGGTATTGTCAGGCTGTTGTTCGCGACTTCTGTATAATTTCTTAATCGTTTTGATACAAGAAGCCAGTTTGCCCACGTACCCAGAATAAGGCCGATGCCTGTCCAGAAAGCAGATAAACCGTGCAGGTAAGCATAGCCGGGAAGTCCCATGAGCATCCATCCGCTCATGTCAGATGCTTCAGCACTCATGGAAGTCAGCCAGGGACCCAGCTTTCGATCTCCCAGAATATAAGAGGAAAGATTTTTCTGTCTTCTGGAGTAATAAAGGCCGATACTCATCATTAAAATCAAATACAGAATAAAAGCTAGTGCTATTGGCCAGCTGTTGTTGAAATCCATGTGAAAGTCCTCCTGAAACCGTTATTCTCAATTTAGTATATTTTATCATAATAAAGTATTTGAGCGGAGATGTAAAGAGAAATGAGCCAGAATAAGGATTCTTAAGTTGAAATATTTATTGAAGCGGACTTCACAGTGTAAGTAAAAATGGCCATAAAAATATCATTCCATTATATGGGGAGAATGGTAATAATCTTCATTGGAATATCTGTAAATGACAGAATGACGGCAGTAAGCCTGAATGTCAGTCGCAAGGAAATCTATAGAAAGCGCTTCCCGGCTTCTCTCATCAAGAGTCCTCATAGCTTTGGCGGCAGAGGTAATTACGGGAATTGCAATATGATGAATCAGTTCACTGCTTTCCCGGCGGAGCGCCAGAAGCCTGGCATATCTGGGGAAATCAGGCCTGACAAACGGAGACGGCTTTTGGGTACCGGATAAAAGAAGCGAAGCAGATATTCTTTTTAACTTGCTGTAAAGATAACGCTTGCTCTTGATTCCGCTTAACATCTGAGGGAAAGTCGTTTTCTCGGATTCTTTTTTCCATTTATTTTCAAGGCCTTCTGTAAAAAGTCCTGAATCGGAAAGATCGGAAATTCCCAAAGCTTTGGACATGAAAAGACATGCGTCTTCATATCGGCTGAAGTCTGTATAATTCCCGCTCTGCATTAATTTTTCAGCGTCTTCTCGTATATATGGAGGCAGTAAAGGGCTGCTTCCTGTTTCCAAAAGCTGCGATCTTGCATCAGAGGCAGAAATATTATGTTCCATATCCCGGTGCGTAATGAAAACTTCAAGATCAGGATAATACTTAGAGACTGTTTCGATATATCTCAGCCCCAAAAGATTATTAGGCTTTATCAGTTCCTGGTAAAGCTTACTCGAAAAGCTGTTTATTGCAGCAGATGCGGCACGGCTGTAGGGAAGACCGTTCTTCAATTCCTGATGGAGCCTTGCCGTGTAATCTTCTGTCTGCATCCATCTGGCAATGTCAAATAACTGATTCTTATCCAGAGATTCTGTAGAAAAAGCTATATGAGTGCATCCTAAATCATGCAGCAGGTGAACGGCGTTTTCAGAAAATGAATCGGCACTTTGCAGTACATAAAGAGCCGGATATTCAAAAACTGCATCTATGCCCGAAGAGATGCTCCAGGACGCTCTGCACCATTTATCAAATATGGCGGGCTCTCCCCGCTGTACGAATGAACCGCTCATGGCTGAAATTATACGAGCGTCCGGGAAGCTCTTTCTGATTTCTTTAATCATGGAGGCGTGTCCTGAATGAAAAGGGTTCCATTCAGCCGTAATGCCAATTACAGGATTTGTTTTCATGATGACTCCTCATCAAAATACAAGGCACCAGGGGTATATAAAAATAGCAGGTTAATGAATATATTCGATGCATATATGTTTCTCAAAATCTTCTAAGTTACGCATTTAGCGAGGCTTACATATGTTATAATATTAAAAGTATGTCAGAATAAAATCAAATGCAAGGATGTTTTACGGCATAACTGATAAATCTGCATAAAAATAAAAATATATGGAAAGTGATGAGTCATTATGGTTAAACTTCTAAAATCAAAATTATCTGCTGTCCTGATGGTTGTTTTATTGTCTGCTATAGGTCTGAGCCTTGCCGGGTGCGGGACAGAGAGCCTTGATGATGAATTTATCTTTGGGAAGAACAGGGTTCATTGCGAAAACAGTACAATTACATTATCAACGCCATTTGAAATTATTTCAGAAGGGAAACAGGTGGATCTTGTCGGCCGCGGTGAAGCGAAAGTAAGCGCTGAGGGGCATAATGAACACTTGCAGATTTTAGTTACTGGCAATCAGGTTTCCAGCGATGAAAATGAAGAAAAACTGGTGAAGGAAGCCCCGGCTATTTTACAAAACAACCCGGCTGTCAGCCGTTTGAAAGTGGAAAATAAAACCGTTTCTTTAGGCGATACTAAAGCCAAGGTTTTGAATTTTACATTTGCTGAAACCGATAAAAGCAGAACTACAGATCTAAGCGTAAGAGAATATATTTTCACTTACCAGGGTGTTGTTTGGAGAGTGATTTATCAGTACAGAACTGGTGATGCAACAGGGAAGGCCCTGGCAGACCGTGTAGAAGGAAAGATTTCAATGGGAACTAGCTTTTAATTGAATTCATTTTAGGAGAGGAGTTTTAGAAGAATGAAAGTGATTGGCGCAAGAGCGCCACTGGTACTATGTATATTCACAGGAATTTTGCTGAGCGAAGCGGTCAATCATGTGCTGACAACGGGAGCTTATTTATCTCAGTATCCGTATCTGACGCAGTCTTTTACAATTCTTAATATCGAAAATATATCGCTCAATCTGTTTATTATGCAGCTTCATTTCGGTATAAAGATTGTGCTGAATCTGATTACAGCGCTCAGCATTCTCGCATCACTGTATGTATACAAGAAACTATAAACAGAAGATTTTATAATAAGGTTCACATCGTTCCTTTCTAGTTCCCTGAATTTAAATAGTTCATTTGGTTTTTTATGGCTCTGAGGTATGGAGACAGCATGTATAAGTATACCGGCCATGCGCAGCGAAATGGAGTGTTTTTATGAAGATCAAGGATATGCGTCCGGAGGACCGGCCAAGAGAACGTTTTGCAGAGTCTACGAATGTAAGTCTTGTCGATTTGGTGTCAATTCTCATCCGCACAGGAACACGGGGGAGAGCTGTAACGGAAGTGGCTCAGGAAGTGGTAGACTTTTTAGAAGCGAAAGAGCAGGATGGTATCGACTTCTTTGATGATCTTAATTGGCGTGACTTGATTGAAGTTAATGGCATTGGAAAAGACAAGGCAGTAACGATATGTGCAGCAATAGAACTCGGGCGGAGGCTGGCGTATCGTCATAAGAAGATTGAACTTATTGATTTTAATTCACCGCAGAAAGTTTCCAGATATTTTATGGAGAAACTTCGTCATGAAACACAGGAGAAGTTTATCGTTTCATTTTTGAATGTTAAAAATAAATTACTGGGATACAAAGTAATTTCGCAGGGAAGCCTGGATGCGGTATCTGTCGATATTAAGGAAGCAATGAAGTGGGCTATCCGATATAAGGCACACGGATTAATCATTCTTCATAATCATCCATCGGGTTCACCTGAACCATCAGATGAGGATATTAACGTTACGAGGCGCTTTAAGGAAGCGGCTGAATTATTGGAAATGGAATTACTGGATCATGTCATCATAGGAGATGGCATTTACGTGAGTCTCAATGAACGGGGCTTTATCTAATTATTGATTATCTTGGAATATAGAGAAGTACGATGCTATAATATTAGGGTAGTAACGTTTATTATGAGGAGGAATTAGAATGGAAGAAATGGAAAATGGCAAAAGATACTCCGCTGAATCTAAGGGATATAATGATAAGATTTACGAAGTACGCTTCCTGCCAGTCATGGAAAGACCTGAATATCAGGAAGGTGAAACGAGAGAAGCTCTTGAAAAGCTGAAAAAAGAAATGGCAGAGAAGGATTTCGAAAAATATATAAATAATGGCTTAATCAGAGTAACTTACGACGGCAGTCATCTCATGCTGATTGCTAAGTCGGAAATTTACAGAACAATGCTGACAGGTCCGTTTTTCAATGTAATCTGCAAAGCATTTGATGTAGGAAACTTCCGTGTAGTCAGCCAGGTAAATGGTTATTAAGCTGCTTATTTTTCAGATTTGGAATAGTCCGGAATGAAGGCCGCGGGTATTGTACCCGCGGTTTTTTTGTTTGCGTGGTAAAACGGTAAAATTCTAACTGCTTAAATCATGCATGCTGATACAAGATTGACTTGATCAGCATAAGATGGTAATCTTAATAAAACGTTAATATGTAATTAATTATATTATTTTGAAGCGGGTGAAAAAATGGATTTTTTACATTTATTTAGGGCAGGCGGATTCATGATGTATCCGCTGATTATTGCATCCATTGCGGTTGTAGCTATTTTCATTGAACGATATAAGTATTATAAAAGGTGCAGATCCAATACAGAAGGTATTGCAGAATTGCTTAGGGAATGTCTGCCAAATGATAAGTTTAATGAGTTAGAAGATGCTCTGGAGAAGGATGGTGGAATTCCGGCCGCGGTCTTACTAGATGGAATCAAATGCATAAACCTGGAGGCTAATCAGAATGAATTGATAGAAGGTGCTTCATCAAAGGCTGTTGGTGAGTTAAAAAAATATTTGAATTATTTAGATACCATTGTCACACTCGCCCCCTTGATGGGGCTCCTGGGAACAGTAATAGGCATGATAGAATCCTTTAATGTGCTTTCTACGGCACAGGGGCAGCCTTTTGCAATCACTGGCGGTGTTGCAGAAGCTTTGGTATGCACTGGAACAGGCCTGTTCGTGGCAATATTATCGCTTCTAGCTTATACGTATCTTTCTCAAAGAGTCAGCGAATTCATTACTCAAATTGAATCACTGGATTCCCTGTATCTGTCCTTCGTGAAGAGAGGGTAAGAATGAAACTTGAACGATTTGATAATGAGAAAAAGCCGAAGATAATGATTATACCGATGATTGATATTATCTTTTTCCTTCTGGTCTTTTTCATGATGAGCATGCTTAGCATGGTAACCCAAAGATCGATAGGCCTAAATCTGCCGCAGGCTTCGACAGCTGTCATTGAAACGACAGAAGAACTTCCTATCAGTATCGCAGAAGACGGGACAATCTACGTAGAGAAGGAAGCTGTTTCAAAATCATCTTTCCGGCGGAGGATGGAAATTGAATTAAGCAGGAATCATGATGTCAAAGTCCTGCTTAGAGCAGATAAGAATTCCCAGCACGGAGATTTTGTTTTTGTTCTTGACCAGTTAAAAGCGCTGGGTATTCACAGGATCAGTATTGCTACAGAATCAAATTAATTGTGAAATGAAAAGAGTCAATTCATGCATAATATAAACCATAAATGGTCCAGGGCTGTTTTTGAGTCAATTCTTTTCCACGGATTCCTGTTAATGTTTTTCCTGGCAATTGGGCACTTTTTTATACCAATTCCGCCGGACAATCATCCTATAGAGGTCGATCTTGTGGATACAACCTCAGGTTCTTCAGGAGGCTCAGGACACGGGTCACCTGGCTCTAGAACAGATAAAGTAAGTGTTAATCAGGCTCCGTCCAGGGAATCGAATATTGATTCAGCACAGGACAGCAAAGCTGCTTCTTATGAAGATGATAAAGTGTATCCGGAAAATATAGAATCCGGCTCGGAAGAAGAGGCATCCACAGATGATGCTGCACAGGGTTCCGGCAATGCGGGCTCCGGTTCAGGCATTGGCAATGGCTATGGCAATGGTACAGGCTCGGGATCGGGCACCGGTTCGGGATCAGGAAATGGAACGGGCTCTGGTGATGGTTCAGGTTCGGGTACTGGAAGTGGCAACGGAGATGGCTCGGGAGATGGTATTACTGAGGGACCTCAGATTTTGTCTAAGGTTGAGCCCGCCTATCCGTCTTCCGCCAGAAAAGCCGGGATTACCGGAACGACTGTCGTTGGGTTTATAATAGAGGCTGATGGTGGCGTTTCTTCCACCTGGGTTGAGCAGTCGTCAGGGGATTCATCATTAGATAATGCTGCCGTTCAATCCGTCCAGAATTGGAGATTTGTTCCAGCTCGTAGAAATGGAATTCCGGTTGAATCAAGATCCAGAGTTCCTATAACGTTCAATTTGCGTTAAAATTTAAATCAGAGTATTTTAGTTAAAACTATTTAGGAGGAGATACTATGAAAAAGGGAAAATTATTTGGAATCGGAGTAGGTCCAGGAGATCCGGATCTTCTTACAGTGAAAGCAGTAGAAATTATTAAAAATGCGGACATTATTATTACACCGAAGACTGAGAAAAAAGATGGGTCCGTTGCATATAATATTGCCAAGAAATATATTCCGGAAAATGTTGAAATCCTGCCGATGGTATTCCAGATGAGCACTGATATGGAAGCTGTTAATGCCCAGTGGAAAGAAAATCGTAAAATCATTGCTCAAAAGCTGAATGAAGGGGAGAATTTGGTATTCCTCACTCTGGGGGATCCTATGCTGTACAGCACGTACATGTATATTTTTAACGAATTCAGAGATTCCGACGAATATTCCATTGAGACAATTCCCGGAATTCCGGCATTTTTAGGAATCGCTTCTTATATCAACCTGCCTGTGACGGAATGGGAAGAAAATGTATTGATTATTCCCGCTACCGCTTCACCGGAAAAATTTGATGCAGCACTTTCTGCCGCAGATAACGCTGTTATTATGAAGGTATATAAGAATTTTGCTTATGTACAGGAAGAATTGAGGAAACATCATATGATGAAGAGATCTGTCATGGTTTCCCGTGCAGGACTTCCTGATGAAATTATCCAGAGAGACTTGGATAGTCTGCCGGCTGATTATAAGCCTAATTATCTTAGTACAATTATTGCGAAGAGAGATGAGGACTAATGACAGCATTTAACCGTCCCAGGCTGGTGATTGCAGGCACTAACAGCGGTGTCGGAAAAACAACGATTGTAGTAGGCCTTTTAGCGGCTCTTCGTCAAAAAGGACTTCTTGTCCAGCCGTTCAAGGTAGGACCGGATTACATCGATCCGGGATTCCATTCGAAGGCAGCTGGCCGCGATTCCTATAATCTTGACACTTGGATGGTTCCGGAAGAATATCTCCAGGAAAACTTCACGAAGTTGTCAGACGGGGCTGATATCTCGATTATAGAAGGAGTTATGGGACTGTATGATGGCGGAGCTAATGGAGTAAGTTCTACTGCCGATATAGCAAAGAGACTTAAGGCTCCGATCATTCTTGTTCTGGACTGCAAATCGGTCGGGTACAGCATTGCTGCCACAGCATTAGGATTCAGAGAATATGACAAGACAGCAAATATCGCCGGTGTTATTTTAAACAAACTGGGATCTGACAGGCATGAGGCCATGGTCAGGGAGGTTATGGAAAAAATAAATATGCCGGTTGTCGGTGCATTCCACAGAGATGATCATCTTAAAACGCCGGAAAGGCATCTTGGCCTGACACCGGTTACTGAAATTGAGACGAGCCATCTGATTGAAGATATCGGAAAGGCGGCCAGTCAATATATTGATATTGATCAGATTCTTGCTATCGCCAATTCTTCACCGGATCTTGACATTGATGATGATAAGAATGCAGAAGAAAACCATAAAATTGTGAAAATCGGAGTTGCCAGGGATGCAGCATTTTCGTTTTATTATCCATCCAGCTTAGAAAAATTAGAAAGCATGGGTGCGGAACTGGTCGATTTCAGCCCGCTGGAAGACAGCAGTATTCCCGATGTTGACGGACTGATTTTTGGCGGTGGTTTCCCGGAAATGTTCTTGGAAAAACTTCAGGAAAATGAAAACATGAAGCAGTCGATCAGAGAGGCTGCAGCAAAGGGGATGCCTATTTACGCAGAATGCGGCGGTTTGATGTATTTGTGCCGTCAAATTGTTGATTTTGATGGAAATGCTTTTAATACAACAGGCATTATCCCTGGGGTCTGCAAAATGGGCAAGAACCTTCAGCGGGTAGGCTATGTGACTGCCACAGCTCTTAAAGACAGTATAGCTGCCAGGAAGGGCGATCAGTTGAGGGGACATGAATTCCACTTCTCGATGATCGTCAAAGAAGAGGATTATCCGGATGCATATGAACTTCAGGGAACGCGCCAGAGTACTCCGCATTTGGAGGGCTACAGCAAGGATAATGTTCTTGCAAGCTATCTTCACATTTCTTTCGAGGGAAATCCTAAAGCGGCCGATCATTTTATAAAATCATGCTTATCTTATAAAAAGTCGCGTTTGTAAAAGCTGGTTCATGTACGAAATATATGAAATTGATAATAATCAATTTAGAGGAGGATATATGGAAAACAAGGGACTTATACTTATTAATACAGGGAACGGCAAAGGGAAAACGACAGCTGCTCTCGGAACTGCCATCCGTGCATGGGGAGATGGACAAAAGGTTTTGATTCTCCAGTTTATCAAGGGCGGTTGGAAGTATGGAGAGCTCAATGCTGTCAAGGCTTTAAATGAGGTGGATCAGCGGATTGAGATACGCCAGATGGGAGATGGATTTGTCTTCCATAACAGGGAAGAGGATGAAGAAACTTTCCAGAAGAAAAAAGCTTTGGCTAAAGAAGGCTGGGACATGGTGTGCCGGGAATTTGAAAGCGACCATTGGGACTTAATCGTCCTGGACGAGATCAATTATGCAATTCATTTCGGGATGCTAAATGTGGATGAAGTTCTGGAATTATTGAACCATAAGCCTGCCCGGCTGAACGTCATTCTTACCGGACGGTATGCTGAGCCCAAACTTATAGAAGCTGCCGATACCGTTACGGAAATGACTTTGATCAAGCATGCGTTCCAAAAGGGAATCCGAGCCCGGAAAGGAATTGAATTCTAAATTATTCTGTGAAATTCATTAGATCCGTACTAATAAAAATCAATTAAAAATCAATATAATACTTTACGGATTTTAAACTGAGGCAGCGAAATCTGGCAATATCAGTTATCTTCTTTACATGTTTGTACTGGCATGATAAAATTTTGAAAGTTGTAGGTACATTTGTTTATTCAATGAGGGATGTATATGGCACTTTATGTAAAGAAATTCGGAGGAAGTTCAGTCGCGACTCCGGAAAAAATGCTTAATATAGCAAATCGTGTGCTTCGTGACAGGAAACCTGGTGATAAAATCGTTATTGTTGTTTCCGCTATGGGTGACAGCACGGATGATTTATTAGATTTGGCAGCAAAGGTTTCTGATGTGAACTATGCCAGAGAACGGGATATGCTTCTCTCTACAGGTGAACAAGTGTCAATTGCATTAATGGCAATGACATTTAAGAAACTCGGGGTTCCCGCTATCTCCTTAACTGGCCCGCAGGCAGGCATAGTTGCAGGCGGCGGTTATGGGAAAGCTACGATTGACGACGTCAAACCGGATAGAGTGTTTAAAGAACTGGAAGCCGGCAATATAGTGATTGTCGCAGGATTCCAGGGAATGATGCCAAATGGTGATATTGCTACATTAGGCAGAGGCGGAAGCGATGCTACTGCCGTTGCACTCGCCGGGGCCATGCATGCCGATATGTGCGAGATTTTCACAGATGTTGACGGTGTATACTCTGCAGATCCGAGACATGTGACCGGAACTATAAAAATGAAGGAAATTACCAACACTGAGATGCTTGAAATGGCAAGGCTTGGTGCTGGAGTCATGCAGCCGAGAAGCGTAGAGCTGGGAATGAAATATCACATTCCGATTCATGTAAGATCTACGTTTTCAGATGAAGAAGGCACCATAATTCGGGAGGTATGTACAATGGAAACCAGAGATGACACCGTAAGAGGCGTAGCACAAGACGCTCATGCTGCAAGGATTGCTGTTCTTGGGTTAAGAAATATTCCAGGAGTTGCTTACAAAATTTTCTCTGTACTGGCAGAAAACAATATCACTGTAGACATGATTGTTCAAAGTGTCAGAAATTCTAACGATGATAAAACAGATATCATTTTCACCATTGACGACTCCGATCTTTCTGACGCAAAGAGAGTTTTGGATGCAATGAGAGATGAAGGAAAAGTCGAAGAAGTAATTTATGATGATGATACAGCAAAGGTATCCGTTGTTGGCGCCGGAATGCTTGGCCGTCCAGGCGTTGCTGCCCGTATGTTTGGCGCTTTGGGCCGTGCAGGTGTCAATATTGATATTGTAAGTACTTCAGAAATCAGTATTTCCTGCCTTATTTTGCGCAAGGATCTTGATAAAGCGGTACAGGCTATTCATGATGAATTCTTCCCTGCAGGAGAAGGCAGATAAACTGTTCCATTAATAGACAAAAGCACAGGTCTCGTCCCTGCGCTTTTTCTATTTATGAGTTTATGCCAATTATTCGCTTTATAATACGATATTTATGAGTTTTTGATTTAAGGAGAAGCCTATGAAATTCAATAATGGAGATATAATACACGGTTTCCGTGTTACAAATCTGTCACATATACAGGAAGTGGATTCAGATGCATATTTGATGCAGCATGAGAAGAGCGGAGCCAGACTTCTCTATCTCGCAAATAACGATGATAACAAGGTTTTCTTTATCAGCTTCCGCACAACGCCGGATAATTCCAAGGGGACTCCGCATATTATGGAACACTCCACACTCTGCGGTTCCAGAAAGTTTCCTCTTAAGGAACCATTCGTAGAACTGGCCAAAGGATCTTTAAATACATTTTTAAATGCTATAACCTGGCCGGATAAAACGATGTACCCGATTGCCAGCAGAAATGATAAGGACTTCCATAACCTCATGGATGTTTATCTGGATGCCGTTTTCTATCCTGACTGCCTTAAAAACCCACAGATCCTTATGCAGGAAGGCTGGCATTACGAATTGGATAATGTGGATGCGCCGTTGACCTATAATGGCGTTGTTTATAATGAAATGAAGGGCGCTCTTTCATCTCCGGAAGCAATCATGGAAGACAAGGCGATGGAGGAATTGTTCCCTGATACGACATACGGAGTAGAATCCGGCGGGGATCCTGAAGTCATTCCTACGTTATCCTTCAGAGAGTTCAGTGAATTCCATCGCAGATTCTATCATCCATCCAACAGCTATATCTACCTTTACGGCGACATGGATATCGATGAAACACTGAAGTTCATCGATGAAGAATATCTGAGCCATTTTGATGCAAGGAATGTTGATTCCGCCGTCAAAACTCAATCTCCGCTTCCGAAAAGAAAGATTGTCGAAGCGCCATTCGGCATTTCTGAAAATGAAAGCCTTGAAAAGAAAACAATACATGCCTTATATATTGCACTTAATGACCATATAACTACGGAAGAGTCTCTTGCATTCAAAATTCTGAGCTATGTGCTGGTAGATATGGATGGAGCTCCATTAAAGAAAGCAGTTTTGGACGCAGGAATCGGGAATGATGTATCCAGTGCGTATGGAGACAGCTATAAACAGCCGGTATGGACAATCGAAGTAACTGGCTCAGAAATTGATAAGAGAGAGAAGTTCATTTCAACTGTCGATCTCGTCTTAAGGAATCTTGCCCTCGAGGGAATTGACAGGAATATGCTTGAAGCAGCACTTAACCGTACAGAGTTCATCCTGCGTGAGAATGATTTCCAGGGAAAACCGAAAGGACTTCTGTATGGAGTAAGAGCAATGGATCTCTGGCTGTATGACAGAGACCCCATGCAGGCTCTTAAGTACATTGATGATATCAAGGAACTTAGAAATAATCTGGATAAAGGATATTTTGAAAATCTGCTTTTAAAATACGTTATCAAGAACACGCACCAGGTACTGATTACAATGAAACCTGAACGTGGCTTGACAGAAAAGAAAAATAAAGAGACAGAAGAGAAACTGGCTGCTTTCAAGAGCAGTCTCTCCCACGAACAGCTTGAAGAAATCATTGAATCGACAAAAGCCTTGAAGGAAAGACAGGCTTCGATGGAAACGGAAGAAGCTTTAAAGACAATACCGCTTCTTTCAAGAAAAGATCTTAAACGTGAAATCGAAGATGACAGCCTTATTGAAGAAGACTTGAATGGTATCCGTCATTTCCATTATGAAGTCAACACAATGGGAATCACTTATTTAAATATCTTCTTTACACTGTACGGGCTGAAGGAAGAAGATATCCCGTATGCTAATCTGCTGACGTCAATATTATGCAGTATGAATACCGATAAACATAGCTATATTGAGTTATCCAGACTGTCCAATGCTTATACAGGAGGACTTGGATTTAATGTCAGTGCATACGGAAAGTATGATAATTCTGCAGATTATACCCCTGTTTTTGCCATCCGTGGAAAAGCTCTGACGTCGAATGTCGATAAGCTGATGGGACTCATTGGTGAAGTTCTCAGCCATACTTCTTTCGAAGATACCGCAAGATTGAAAGAAATCCTTCTTCAGGAAAAATCGGAATGGGATATGAGCGTGTTCAGCCGTGGAAGCTCACTGGTTATGACAAGGCTTTCTTCCTATTTCTCTAAAGCGGGTGCATTTGCTGAACAGCTTGGATTGAGTTACTACTATTTCCTGTCAGACTTGGTTCGTGATTTTGATGCAAATTCTGATGAGATTGTCCGCAGGCTGGCAGAAGTTGCAAAGATTATTTTTGCAAAATCAAATCTGTTTATAGAAACGATTGGCAGGTCTGGTGAAGTAAGCGCGGTCAAAGATCATTTATATGAAATTGCTGATGATCTGCCGGTGGGAAATACATATCAGAAGCATACCTTTGATTTTGCCGAAGGAAACAGGAACGAAGCATTCTTAACTTCCGGAAAAGTCCAGTATGTTGGTGAAGGCGGGGATTTCCGCAAATACGGATTCAATTATACTGGCGCACTCCGGGTTATGGAAACCATTCTGCGCTATGAATATTTATGGAAAAAGGTTCGCGTCCAGGGCGGAGCGTATGGAGCATTTACCCAGTTTTTAAGTGATGGTACTGCGATTTTATGCTCTTACAGAGATCCGAACTTGAAACAGACACTTGAAACGTACAAGAACCTTCCTGAATATATCCGGACACTCGAATTATCAGACAGGGAAATGACAAAATACGTAATTGGCACTATGGCTGCAGATGAAATACAGCTTACCCCGTCAATGAAGGGTGAACGCGCAATGCTTCATTATTTGAACGGCAATTCTGTTGAAAACCGCAGAAAAGTCAATGATGAAATCATCAACTGCACAGTTGAAGATATTAGGAAACTTGCGCCTTTGCTCCAGAGCGTTATTGATCACTCCAGTATCTGCGTAATGGGAAATGAAGAAAAGATTCATCAGGACGCAGATGTATTTGATAAAATCCTGTCCCTTCCAGACTAATCATATGCAGGTAAGAACGAGATTTGCTCCGAGCCCGACCGGTTTCATGCATTTGGGAAATATCTGGATTGCACTCTTGAACTGGTTGTGGACCCGGCAGAATAAGGGCAAAATTGTTTTAAGGATTGAAGATATAGATACGCAAAGAAGCAAGCCTTCATATATACGGGGGATTTTAGATGATCTTTCCTGGCTGGGACTTGATTTTGACGAGGGACCTGGCCAGAACTGCTCTTATGGAGATACAATACAGAGCCAGCGTACATATCTCTATGAGGAGACCTGCAGGGATCTTCTGAAGCAGGGGGAGTTGTATCCTTGCTTCTGCTCCCGCGCAAGGCTTCACGCAATCAGTTCAGCACCTCATGCTAATGAGGCAGTATCCTCGTATGATGGTCATTGCAGAAATTTGACAGAACAGGAGAGAGCCGCCCAGACAAAGACCCCTTCTCTTAGATTTAAGGTGGATGATTGCAGGGTAGAATTTACGGATCTGCTGAAAGGAAAGCAATCAAAACATTTAAGAGCCGGCTTTGATGATTTTGTTGTAAAAAGAGCTGACGGGATGTTTGCTTATCAGCTTGCTGTTTCACAAGATGATGGCGCCATGGGAATCACTCATGTGTTTCGGGGAAACGATTTAATGGATTCCACCTTTTATCAAATCCTTTTGATGCGTAAAATGGGATACACTCCTCCGGCATATGCACACCTGCCGCTTTTAGTCGATCAGCAGGGAATCCGCCTTTCTAAAAGGCAGCATGGGATTTCTGTTAAAGAATTAAGAGAAAGCGGTACTACAGCAGAAGAAATCATAGGATTTTTACTGTATCTGGCGGGGGGAACCGGTCACAAGTGCAGGATGTCCGCTTCTGAGGCTCTGCGGAATATCGATTTTAAAACTTGCAGAAATCTCACAAAAGATTCAATAACAGTTCCCTTTTAAAAAATGAATATTTTTGGATAAACGTATTTTTAGGATGCAACAGCAAAAAGCTGCTGCATCTTTTTTTATGCAATTCATCATAAAAGTGGAAATTTGATGAGGTAATCCGGAAATTAATATCAAAACTGATAATGGCACCGGTGAATTGCTTCAGAAGAATCAGTTATTCATGCAGGTGGAAGGACCAGCGTTTGGCTTGCCCGGTAATTTATTTTCTGCATGAGTCAAATGCCGCATATGATGCAGCTGTCTTATATTATTTGCATATTATGAACATTTTAATTGTGTAAAAGTGGGGATTTGTGGTAGAATGTGGGTAAATATGGGGGAGGTGGAAGAGAATATGTTCATGAATGAATACTCACATACGATTGATTCAAAAGGACGTATGATTCTTCCTACCAAATTTAGAGAAGAACTTGGCAATGTTTTTATCCTGGCCCCCGGATTGGATCAGTGCTTATGCATATATCCAAAAGAAAAATGGGATTCGTTAATAGCAAAGCTGCAGAAACTCCCATTTACAAATCAGAAAGTAAGAAAAATTATGCGCCATTTGATTGGCAGAGGTACTGAAGTATCTTGTGACAGGCAGGGACGCATTTTAATTCCGTCGCATCTACGTGAATTTGCTCAGTTGAAAAAGGATGTCTGCATCATAGGAACCGGGGCAATTATAGAGATTTGGGATCCGGAATTGCTGGATGCGGACGAAAACGGAGAAGAATCTGTTGCTGAGATTGCTGATTCTTTGGATCTGCCACTGAATTTCGATCTCTAATGAAGCAGAAAAGGAGTTTATGATGGAGTTTCAACATGTTACTGTCCTGCTCAATGAGATGATCAATCTGATAGTAACGGACCCTCAAGGTATATACGTTGACTGCACCCTTGGCGGCGGCGGCCATTCGCTGGCATTGATAGAACGGCTTTCGTCAGACGGCCTTTTAATCGGGGTCGATCAGGATGAAGAAGCGATAGAAGCAGCCGGCGAAAGACTGAAAGGTGCCAAGTGCAGTGTAAAACTGGTTCATGATAATTTTTCGAATATAAATGACATATTAGATAATCTGGGGATTTCTAAAGTCAATGGTTTTGTGTTTGATCTCGGTGTATCTTCGCACCAGCTCGATGACGGTTCACGTGGTTTTTCCTACATGAATAACGGGCACCTGGATATGAGGATGAATCAGGACAATCCCTTGACTGCTTATGAAGTAGTCAATACTTACGAGCAGAGTCAGCTGAAAAAAATCATATGGGAATATGGGGAAGAGCGCTGGGCAAATAGAATCGCTGAGTTTATATGCAAATTCAGGGAAGAAAAACCGATTGAAACGACAGAGGAACTGGTCAATATCATCAAGGCTGCCATTCCAGCAAATGCCAGACGGACAGGGCCTCATCCGGCCAAAAGAACATTTCAGGCCATTCGAATAGAAGTCAATAATGAATTAGGAATATTGAAACAGACAATGGAAGACTGTGTGGAACATCTTTTACCAGGGGGAAGATTAGGTGTTATCACATTCCAGTCACTTGAAGACAGAATTATAAAAAGAACTTTCAAAGATATGGAGAGAGGATGCATTTGTCCTCCGGATCTGCCTGTTTGTGTTTGCGGGCATAAGGCTGTTGTCAAATCGGTTTCGAAGGCAATTAAGCCGTCAAAGGAAGAACTTGAACATAATCCGCGTGCAAGAAGTGCTGTTTTAAGAGTTGTTGAAAAGTTAGAGGACAAGTAGTTTTCTTACGCATTGTTCTTGATGCGTTGTTTTTACGGGGGAGAGATGTACTATGTTATATCAAAATGCGCAAATGGTCAGATTTGGTTATACTGCAGCTGCCGATTATTCTGTAAGTGATGCAGGTATAGGGCGCAGCAGTGAACGTGATACATTATTCTCCCTTCAGATAAAAAGAGTTTTCTATGCAGCATTGATGATGATCATGCCGGTTGTTCTTATGCTGTTCCTCCAGGGGATCAATGCGCAGGAAGAACATGTGATGCTTGAATCTCGCAGTGCTGTTATGGAAATGACAAAAAGCAATGCAGTTTTAAAGCTGGAAGTATCAAAACTTGAAGCTCCTGTCAGAATACAGAAAATTGCGGAATTAAATCTGGGAATGAGACTTGCCTGCGCATGCACTTTACGGTCACGAAGACGGTGTTGAAGTGCGCCAGGGCTGAATGCAGCAAGAGATAGTTGAAATCCCATGATAACCAAGCAATTCCAAAGGTTGCCAGGAGAGCTAAATTTAATAATCCTAGCACAATAGCGGCCTTTTAATAAGGCCGCTATTGTGCTAGGATACAATTTACGTTATTATAAAAAATAACGCTTAGCTAAAAAAACAGGGGTGATTGTACTTTGAAGATTCTGAGAGATCTGCTAGAGAAGACACATTGTCTTAAGATTCAAGGCGATTTAAATACTGTAGTAAGCGATATCACAGCTGATTCAAGAGAAGTAAAAAAAGGCAGCTTATTTATCTGTCTGTGCGGTGCCCATGTAAACGGGCATGATTTTGCATCCAAAGCTGCTGCCGAGGGGGCCGTCGCAATTGTTGCCCAGGAACCGATTGATGTACCGGATGATATCGCGGTTGTTTATGTAGAAGATACCAGGGAAGCAATGGAAGATATGGCTCCCTTCTTCTTTGATTATCCTTCACGAAAAATGCGCATGATCGCTTTGACGGGAACGAACGGAAAAACGACTACGACGCATATTGCAGCTCATATACTTCACAAAGCAGGAAATAAGGTGGGAGTTATCGGCACAATACATGCTCTCATAGGAGATAAGGAAATCCCGACACATAATACAACGCCGGATGTAATCGATCTGCAGAGACTTCTCAGTATGATGGTTAATGAGCATGTGACCCATGTCTGTATGGAGGTATCATCGCATTCTCTTGTTCTGGGGAGAGTTAAAGGGTGCGAATTTGATGATGCTGTTTTTACAAACCTGACTGAAGATCATCTTGATTTCCATAAGACCATGGAAAACTACGCAAAAGCCAAGGCTATGCTCTTCGAAATGGTTTCTTCTGGGAATCAGCATAAAACTGGAAAATCTGCCTGGATCAATATTGATGATCCGTATGCCGATACCATGATAGAGGCTGTTAATACAGAGGTTTGCCCGGTTCATACTTATGGTATGAATGATTCTTCGGCTGAACTTTATGCGTATGACAGCCAATTCACAGGAAAATCATCCAGATTTAAGGTGTGCTATCATGGGAATGACTATGAAATAGAGACCCGTCTTGCAGGCAGATTCAATATTTATAACACATTAGGCGCTATTGGTGCGGCCTTGAATGAAGGCATTTCCATGGAAGATGCGATTGAAGCGGTTAAAGATTTTCAGTCAGTTCCAGGACGTTTCGAACTTATTGATGAAGGACAGTCATTTGCGGTAGTTGTCGATTACGCACATACGCCGGATGGTTTGGAGAAAATACTCGGTACGGCGCGTGAAATCACAGAGGGAAAAATTATCGCAGTATTTGGATGCGGTGGTGACCGCGACAGAATGAAGCGCCCTATTATGGGAAGCATTGCAGCAGAGCATGCTGATATTTCAATCGTGACAAGTGATAATCCAAGAACGGAAGATCCAGAAAAGATAATAGATGATGTAGTCGTGGGGGTAGAAAAGGTAAAGAAGAATAAACCTGATCTCTATTACGAAGTCATTGCTGACCGCCGCGAGGCAATTAAGCGGGCTGTTTCACTTGCAAAAGATGACGACATTGTAATTATTGCCGGAAAAGGACATGAAGATTACCAGATTCTAAAGGACAGAACGATTCATTTTGATGATAGAGAAGAAGCACGAAACGCGCTGAAGGAAGTGAAATGATGGCTTCTTTTAAAATACAGGAACTTCTTGATGCTGCAGATGGAAAATTGATACAGAAGGGAAATACAGATTTTGTTTCCGGTGTCAGCACAGACAGCAGAACCATTGGGGAAGGCGAACTTTTCATCGCTCTCAAAGGCGATAATTTTGATGGACATGATTATGTAAGCAAAGCGGTTTCCAGAAAAGCCGCTGCGGTAATGGTTTCTGACCTTGCACTTTTGAAAGAGTGGGGGAACTTTGTCACTGTAATCTGTGTCAAGGATACTTTATCTGCACTGTTTTCGCTTGCACATTTTCATCGTATGAGATTCTCTGTTCCTGTTGTTGGAATAACTGGTTCCAATGGAAAAACGACGACAAAGGATATGCTTTCTGCAGTATTGTCTTCTGTCTATAAAATAACGTCCACGCAGAAAAATTTTAATAATGAAATCGGGTTATCACAAACTTTGTTATCCATGACCGGAGAAACTGAAGTTTGCGTGACAGAAATGGGCATGAGAGGCTTAGGCCAGATCGATCAGCTATGCTCTATTGCAAGCCCTACTATGGGTATTGTCACCAATGTAGGTACTTCCCATATCGGCATTTTGGGAAGCCAGGAAAATATTGCATTGGCTAAAAGTGAATTGATCCGAAATCTGCCGGAAAATGGAACCGCCATCCTAAATGGCGACGATCCCTTTGTCCGCCGCATGGGAACCCTCTGCAATCACGTTGTTTACTATGGATTGGGCGAAGCGTGCAGCATCAGGGCGAAGGATGTCGTTTATGACGGAGAATCAACCTGCTATACCTGCGTATATCTGGGTAAGGAATATCCTGTCAAATTAAACTTATTAGGAATCCATAATGTATATGATTCCCTGGCAGCGGCAGCGGCCGGGCTGTCTCTTGGCGTAGACATGGATCATATCGTTGAAGCCTTGAAAAATTTCAAACCGATAGGACAGCGGCAGACCATATTGAATATTCATGGGATCACGGTTCTGGATGATTCCTATAATGCAAATCCATTATCCATGGAGATGGCATTTTCTTCGCTTGCCCAGATGAATGCAGAACACAGGTACCTGGTACTGGGCGATATGGGCGAATTGGGAAAGTTTGAAAAGCAGCTTCATTACAAGACGGGTGCAAAGGCTGCACAATTTTCTTTTGACGGTTTAATTACCGTCGGACCGCTCTGCCATGAGCTGGCTCAGGGCGCCAAAGAAAACGGGATGGAAAATGTTTTCAGCTTTGAATCCTGCGAGGATGCGGCAGAATGTCTTATGGGGATTGTAAAACCTGGCGATGCGGTCCTTGTCAAGGGATCACATTATATGCATATGGAAGAAATACCCAAAATAATTGATAGGAGCTACATAAAGTAATGGAACAGAATTATTTGATTTATCTTCTGGAAGCTGTAGTAACAACAATCGTATTGGGGACTATCGCTATTCCTTTGTTGAAAAAATTAAAGGCCCGTCAGTCTGTCAGAGAAGAAGGGCCTAAATCACACAGATCTAAAAATGGTACACCGACTATGGGTGGGATTTTTATGATCCTTTCTGCTGTTTTAGTCCTGCTGTTCAATAAAATTCTGGATCCCGCCGTACTTTGGCTTCTCTTTTTAACACTAGGACATGGAATTCTTGGCTTTTTAGATGATTTTATAAAAGCGGAGAAGAAAAGAAATCTGGGTCTGACAGCTAAGCAGAAGATGCTCGGACAGATTATTTTGGCAGTTCTGTTTTGCTGGGGAGTTGTAGATACACTTCATTTACCGTTCTCCATAGCTATTCCTTTTACCAATATTGATATCTATATTGGGGCATTTTACTATGTCTTTGTTGTATTGGTCATTGTAGGAGCATCCAATGCTGTTAATTTGACTGACGGCCTGGACGGATTGGCATCCGGATGCTGTGTCATTGCATTTTCTGCATATGCGGTCTATTGCTATTTGAGCGGAAATAATGATTTGGGGTATTTTATCATTATTCTCGCAGGAACATGTATCGGATTCTTATTCTTCAATTACCACCCTGCGAAGATTTTCATGGGTGATACCGGATCCCTGGCCCTTGGAGGTGCCATTGCAGGTATTTCCGTTATGACGCGGACAGAGCTTTTACTTATTTTTATCGGGTTCATTTTTGTAATTGAAGCATTATCGGTTATTATACAGGTAGCCTCCTTCCAGCTGACTGGAAAGAGGGTATTCAAGATGAGCCCGCTGCACCATCATTTCGAGCTGTCCGGGTGGAGCGAAGTCCATGTAGTCTGGGCCTTCTGGCTTGTTGAAGGTATTGCTGCATGTTCAAGCCTGCTATTATCTATTGCATCAAATGCTGTTTGATGTAAAATATCATACAGGAGGAGAATTAGATGAGGAATGTTTTAATTCTTGGCGCAGGAATAAGCGGCCTGGGCGCGGCCCATGTTCTTTTAAAGCATGGAGTGTCTGTATTGATTTCCGACTTGAAAGATACGATCCAGGATAAAAAAGAGAAAGAAGCTCTGTCAGAACGCGGGGCAGTTTTTGTGTTCGGAACACAGACGGAGAGTTTATTGGATGGGATAGATACTGTCGTAGTATCTCCTGTCATACCAGCTGAAAATCCCATCGTTGCAGCTGCTGTAAAAAAGGGAATTCCCGTGATCAGCGAGATAGAGCTGGCCTATCGGGTCACCAAAGCTACGATTCTGGCAATTACCGGAACAAATGGCAAGACAACAACAACAACACTTCTGGGGAGTATGATAAGCCATTCCGGAAAACCTTTTGCTCTTGCAGGAAATCTTGGAATATCATTGAGCCGTGAGGCGGAACTGGTTCCTTCTGACGGGCTCATTGCAGCTGAAGTTTCTAGCTTTCAGCTTGAATTCATAAAATCATTTAAGCCAAAGGCTGCTGTCATATTGAACATAACGCCGGATCATCTTGAACGCCATCATACAATGGAAGCCTATATTGCCGCTAAAGCGCGCATATTTGAAAATATGGACAAGTCGGACTGCCTTCTGCTGAATGCAGAATCACCTTTGGTGTACGGATTAAAAGATGAGGCAGAAAAGCATACACATGTCTGTCTTTTGTCAACAAAGCATGAGGTGGAAGAAGGCGCATTCATGGACGGGAAGACTCTCGTAATCCGTCGTAATGGCAAGGATATTCGTCTTTGCTCTTCTGATGATTTGAAATTGAAGGGCGCCCAGAATATGGAAGACTGCCTGGCTGCCGCATTCCTTGCTAATGAAGGCGGGGTCAGCCCGGAAGTTATAATTTCATCATTAAAAGCGTTTGAACCCCTTCCGAACAGAATAGAATTCGTAAGAACAATCAATGAAGTATCATATTATAACGATTCCAAAGCAACGAATACGGATGCTGCCATTAAAGGCATGGAAGCTTTCTCAAAACCCGTTATACTGATTGCGGGGGGATATGATAAAGGCACAGATCTTACAGAATTCATGGGCGTTGTAAAAACACATGTCAAGGAATTAATTCTTTTAGGAGCAGCTGCTGACCGCTTTGAAAAAGCTGCAATAGAGGCGGGCGTTTCAAAAGCATTTATCCACAGGGCAGACAGCATGGCAGACGCTGTCAAACAGGGACAGGAATTTGCAAAACCTGGTGATATCGTAATACTCTCTCCAGCTTGTTCTTCTTTTGATATGTATCATAATATGGAAGAACGTGGAATGGACTTTAAGCGTATCGTTAATAGTTTAGCTTAAGCATCGGTGAATTCGTAATGAAAAGGATAATTTTATCCGGAGGCGGAACCGGAGGACATATATATCCCGCAATAACAATCGCAAAAGAAATTTCCAGAATTGAAGAGGCGGAGATATTATTCGTAGGAACGCCTAATGGGATGGAATCGAAAATAATACCTAAGGAAGGTTATAAATTTGCTTCAATCCATGCATACGGCCTGAAGAGATCGTTTACGGTAAAAAATATTGCAAACCTTGCAGTAACAGCCAAAAGCGTATTCAAGGCAAAGAAGATCCTGAAGGAATTCAATCCTGACGTAGTCATTGGCACCGGAGGATACGTCTGCGGTCCGATCCTTATGGCGGCTGCGCTCCAGAGGATTCCGACATTGATCCAGGAACAGAATGTTATTCCAGGGATAACCAACAAGATCCTGAGCCGGTTTGTTGATCGCATTGCCTTAGGATATAAAGAAGCGGAAAAACGTTTCCCTGATGCAGGTAAATGCGTCTATACAGGAAATCCGATCCGCAGGGATATTCTTGCTTATAACAGATCTGATGCAAGAAAAGAGCTGGGAATATCAGAGGATACATTTATGGTTCTCATAACCGGCGGAAGCCGCGGAGCAAGAAGCATCAATCATGCGATGATCGGCGTGCATAAGCATTTTGGAAGGGGAGATCGTGATATTCTGCTTTACCATGTTACAGGATCTCTTGGATATCAGGATGTTCTGAAAGAACTGGAAAATTCGGATGAGAAGTCAAACGATACAGTAAGCCACATTGTTGAGTATGAGTATCAGATGCCGAAAGTGCTGGCTGCTGCTGATTTGATCATCTGCCGTGCCGGAGCTATCAGCCTTGCCGAACTTTCAGCAAGAGAACTTCCGTCAATTCTGGTTCCGTATCCGTACGCTGCTGAAGACCATCAGACATTCAATGCACGGGTGTTTGAGAAAAATGGAGCGGCTTATGTTATTCTGGACAAAGAATTAACGGATGAAGCATTGATTGATAAAATTGAACTTCTTATGGATAATCCCGAAGAGCTTAAAAATATGGCGCAGAAGGTTACCGGTTTGAGGAAGATTCATGCTGGTGAAGATATAGCCCATCTGGCTCTAACTTTGGCGGAACAAAGGAAGACAAAAAAATGAATTTAAATAATTATAAAACTGTTTTTTTCATTGGAATTGGCGGAATGGGAATGCGCGCATTAGCGGCAATTCTGCTGGATAAAGGATTTGCCGTTAAGGGTTCAGATAAGAATAATTCTGATTTCCTGAAAGATATCGCATCCAGGGGGGCAGAAGTTTTCATTGGACATAAAGCTGAACATGTGCATGGGGCTGACTGCGTTATTATTTCAACCGCAATTGCAGAGGATAATCCTGAATTGGTCGAAGCAAAGCGGCTCGGGATTCCGGTATTCCATAGATCGGATGTACTTGCATCTGTTTTGAGCTGGGGAAAGGCTATTACCGTAGCAGGAGCTCATGGGAAATCGACGACATCCGCCATGATCGGAGAAATATTTTTTGAATCTGGAGAAGATTCTACTATCGTTCTGGGAGCATCAGCAAGTTATATCAATGGTAATTCCTATTTAGGGAAAGGTGATTATGTCATTGCTGAAGCCGACGAAAGCGATGGCTCATTCTTGAAGTTCAATTCTTATGTAACTGTTGTTACGAATATCGAAGATGATCATCTGGACCATTATGGCAGCATCGAAAATATCAGGAAGGCCTTCGTCGAGTTTATAGAAAAAATTCATGATGCTTCGGGAGCAGCTATTCTTTGCAATGACAGCGAAGGTATTCGTGCAGTAATACCATCCATTGACAAGAAAATAATCACGTACGGTATCGATGTGAAGTCTGATTACATGGCAGTCAACCGTAAATATGAAAACGGCTATTTCTGCTTTGATGTGATTCACGAAAACGATAACCTGGGTACCATCAGGCTGCAGATTCCCGGAGTTCACAATACAAGAGACGCTTTGGGGGCAGTTGCGGCTGCGTTATACTGCGGAATTCCATTTGACAAGATTGCTGCCGCACTGAGTAATTTCTGCGGAGTCAAGAGAAGGTTCGAAACAAAGGCTAAAATTGGTGATCTTTGGGTCATAGATGACTATGCCCACCATCCCACAGAAATAGAAGCGACCTTAAAGGGCGCAAGAGAAACGGGAAGCCGCAGGATTGTCTGCGCTTTTCAGCCGCATAGATATTCAAGGACAAAACTTCTCAAGGACGAGTTTGCTGATGCGTTCGTGGATGCGGATGTTATTTTCTTTACGGATATTTACAGTGCCGGTGAAAAGCCTATAGAGGGAATTGATGGAAAGCTGATTCCGGAAATTGTCAAGGCTAAATTCCCTGACAAGGAAGTTTATTACGTAGAAAATGTTAATGATTTGCCGGAAAAGTTATATGATTTCCTCAGGCCTCATGACATGTTTATAACCATGGGAGCCGGTAATATTTATACCGCTGGCGAAAAATTGATAGAATTGATTAAGGAAAAGGGAATAGCAAGTGATTACAAAAAATAGTAAGATTGTCGTTTTAATGGGCGGTCCGTCTACGGAAGCCGAAATTTCCAGAAAAACAGGTAAAGCTGTAGCAGATGCACTTTTATCATTAGGGTATAACGTAACACCTTGTGAATATATACCGGACCATGTGGTCGAAGATCTGAAAAGACTGTCAGCTGAAGTTGTCTTTATTGCACTCCACGGCAAGTATGGCGAGGACGGAACTATTCAAAGCGTCCTTGAGCTTGCTAAAATACCATATACCGGTTCTGGTGTGACCTCCAGTGCTATCACTATGGATAAAATCGTATCAAGCCGCATATTCAAGCAGGCAGGACTTCCTATGTCGAAGTCCCAGGCGTATTATCTAAGTGAAGGTATTGATGCTGTAGAAAAGGAAATCTTGAATGAATTTTCTTTCCCTGTAGTATTGAAGCCCGCTTGTGAGGGTTCAACAATCGGCATTGAGATTGTAAGAGAAAAAGAAAATCTTCATGAAGCTTTGCAGAGGGTTTTCCAGGTTGAGCCGCGAATTCTGGCTGAATCTTATCTGGCAGGAGCTGAATTCACAGTATCTGTGCTAGACGGACATGCACTGCCGGTCATACAGATCTGTCCTCACTCCGGTCAGTATGACTTTCATTCAAAATATACAAAGGGAGCAACCGATTATATAGTGCCGGCCAATATTCCCGCAGAACTTTCCGGCTTAATGGGATCCATTGCTGAAAAAGGCTATAAAGTAGCGGAGTGTGCCGGTGTTGTAAGATTTGACTTCAAACTGGATTCAGAAGGGCGGCCTTTTATTCTGGAAGCGAATTCAATACCGGGGATGACAGCAACAAGTCTGGTTCCAAAGGCGGCAGCAGCTGCCGGGATTGATTTCCCTGAACTTTGTGAAAAGATTCTCCTGGAAGCAGGTTTAAACAAAGTTTAAGCATTTTTTATGGGTAAACGAGATTATGGATAATTTTAAGAGCTTCAATGATTTTCGCAAAGAACAGCATAGGGAAACAACACGCAGCAGCTATGCTGACAGTAACGAAAATCGTCAGCGGGCAATCTCGACAGACGAGGAGACCGTAAGCAATACTATTAATACTGCAAGTTCTCCTAAACCTCGGCGGAGAAGAAAAAGAAGCACTTTAAATTATAAGAAAATTCTTATTTTGACTGCTGCCGTTATATGTGTATTTATTGCAAGTCTTTTCTTCCTTCCGATTTCCCTTGGGAGTATAGTCATCAAAGGATCGAATACGATTACACTGGATGATGTTTTATTTGAGGCGAAGATAAAGACTCCTGTGAATACCCTGCGGGTAAGCGGATCGGCGATAGAAGATGCATTATCTCATGACTATAGAGTCGAAAAGGTCAATGTCACACGAGTCTCCCCGCTTACAATCGATGTAGATATAACAGACCGGATTCCTCTGGCCGTTGTACAGGATGATTATGGATATGCCTTTATTGACAAGACCGGACTTGTTATGGAAACCGTTCAATCCATCCATAAAGTCAGTGTACCGATGATTACAGGAAAACGTTTCGGAAATCTGCTGATCGGCGATCATGTCAGCGGTGATGAAATAGATAAGGCCATGCAGTTTTTGAATCATTTAAAACCTGAAAGTGTACAGGACTTTTCGGAAATCAATATAGGAAATCCGCAGAATATAATCGCTTATACCAGAGATGGTATAACTGTCCGGCTTGGGAACGGATCGCAGATCGATAAACAGGCCGAACTTGCGGAAGATATGGTCGGGGATGTGAAGGCCAGAGGTCTCTCTGTCGAATTTGTAGACGCCAATCTTGCATCGCCTTATATTAAATTAAAGAAATAGCTCATATTCTTTTAGTTTCTTTTGGGAATGTTTTCTATAGATGTGGCGAACTTACTTAAATTATTGTACAATGTAAAATATAACTGACGTGAATATAGGTGAACTAGGTCAATACATGACGCAAAATATCCTGGAGGAGGAGCGAACATGGAACAATCTGAAATTGCAAAAATTAAAGTTATTGGTGTTGGCGGCGGCGGAAACAATGCTGTAAACCGTATGATCGATGAACAGGTCAAAGGTGTTGAATTCATTGCCGTTAATACTGAACTGCAGGTTTTAAATAAATCTGAAGCTGAAACAAAAATTCAGATCGGTGAAAAATTAACAAAAGGCCTGGGCGCCGGAGCAAAACCGGAAGTTGGCGAACAGGCAGCTGAGGAATCAAGAGAAGATCTGACCAAGGCATTGACCGGAGCCGATATGGTATTTGTCACAGCCGGTATGGGCGGCGGCACAGGAACTGGTGCTGCTCCTGTAGCTGCGCAGTGTGCAAGGGAATTAGGCGCGCTGACTATTGCAGTTGTAACCAAGCCATTCTCCTTTGAAGGCAAGGTTAGAGCTAAGAACGCTGAAGAAGGCATTGAACGTTTGAAAAACAATGTTGATGCAATCCTCGTCGTTCCTAACGATAAATTGATGGGTATTATTGATAAGAAAACATCAATCAAGAATGCATTCAAAACAGCAGATGATGTTCTTCGTCAGGGAATTCAGGGTATTTCCGATTTGATTACAGTACCTGGAATCATCAACCTGGATTTTGCAGATGTCAGGACCATCATGAGCGATCAGGGTGAAGCATTAATGGGAATCGGCATCGGCACCGGTGATAACAGAGCCAGCGATGCAGCTACCATGGCAATCAACAGCCCGCTTCTTGAACGCAGCATTGATGGTGCAAAAGGGATTATCATCAATATTACAGGCAATGAAGACCTCGGTCTTTTCGAAATTAATGAAGCTTCTCAAATTATTACAGAAGCTGCTGATCCAGATGCTAATATCATTTGGGGAACATCTGTCGATCCGGATCTTGATAACGATACAGTAAAGATTACTGTTATTGCTACTGGCTTCGGCGACAAAAAGAAACCATCACCTAATTCTGTTGGGCCAAGATTCAGTAATTCTGTACGCCCCAACCCGGGTATTGCGGTTCCGGAATTCCTCAGAAAATAAGCTATAACCTGAAAAGCCACACCGCGGTTGCAGTGTGGCTTTTTCTTCCACTTTCTATAATCTAAGGAGAGATAAACATGAGATGCCCTTATTGCAGCAGTGCAGACACCAAGGTAACAGATTCCAGAGATACAGATGATGGTGCATCCATTCGCAGACGCCGCCAGTGTCTTTCCTGCGGAAGACGTTTTACCACCTATGAAACTGTAGAACAAGCGCCTCTTCGCGTTATCAAAAAAGATGGAACACGTGAAGTCTTTAACAGGAATAAGCTGAGAAGCGGGTTGATCAGAGCTTGCGAAAAGAGAAATATCACCTCGGAGCAAATTGAAAATATTGTTGATGTTGTTGAGCGAAAAGTTAGAAGCGATCTTGGCCAGGAAGTTTCTACCGAAATGATTGGCAATATTGTTATGGAAGAATTACGAAAACTGGATCAGGTTGCTTATGTCAGGTTTGCATCGGTTTATCGCGAGTTTAAGGATATCGGCAGTTTTATGAGTGAACTCGAAGCATTAATGAAGAGTTCGAAGGCGAAATCTGCTGATTCTGATACTGCGAAGACTAAAAAGACAGAGGATAATAATGATGCCAAATGATTTGATATTGAAGTGTTTTGAAGAACACGAAAATGTTTTGAATAAAACTAAAATGCTTGCACCGGTTATAGAAGAAGCGGCTGCATTATGCGCGCATACACTTCAGTCCGGGAATAAGATACTTGTCTGCGGTAATGGAGGAAGTGCAGCTGATTCTCAGCACATTGCAGCTGAGTTTGTTGGAAGATATCATAATGAGAGGAAATCACTTCCTGCCATAGCTCTGACGACAGATTCTTCTATTTTGACTGCGGTAGGGAACGATTATGATTTCGATCGTGTTTTTTCCAGGCAGGTGAGCGGTTTAGGCGTTTCAGGAGATCTGCTCTGGGCTATATCGACAAGCGGAAACAGCAAAAATGTCAATGAAGCTTTAAAGACAGCTCGCAGCAAGGGAATGAAGACAATCGGATTTACAGGACATGAGGGCGGATTGATGAAATCTTTGTGTGATGTTGCGATTGTAGTTCCCGCTGATGTTACTGCAAGAATACAGGAAATGCATATTTTATGTGCACATATTATTTGTCAGATTATTGATGATATGGAATGGTAAATTCAATGAACACCATTAAGAAAGCGATAATCTTTGACCGAGATGGTGTACTTAATAAGGATAAGGGATATATACATTCCTGGGATGAATTAGAATGGATTGATGGAGCCCGTGAAGCAGTTGCCAGGCTGACAGAGGACGGATGGCTTCTTTTTGTCGCTACAAATCAAAGCGGTGTAGCAAGAGGCTATTATACAGAAAGCGACGTTCAATTGCTTCATGAGCAAATGAATTCTTCTTTTCGTGAATTAGGCGGGAATATAACGAAATTTTTTTATTGTCCCCATTTACCAGGTGCACCTGTGAAGAAGTACGATGTTGTCTGTGACTGCAGAAAACCCGCTCCAGGGATGATTATCAGGGCAATAAACGAGTATAATCTTCCCAAGGATCAAGTTTTCCTTTTCGGTGATTCCGATAGGGATATTAAAGCCGCAGAAGCGGCTGGTATTAAAGGATTCCTGTTTGATGGGACAAATCTTAAAGATTTTGTATATCAAAAATTAGCTGGTTTAGGATATAAAGACAATGGCAAGGAAGACATATAAAAACATATTGATTGTTAAAATGAGCTCTTTGGGGGATATCATTCATGCACTTCCTTCTTTGTATGCTCTGAGAAAATCTTTCCCGGAGGCCCGTATAACTTGGGCTGTTCATCCTGCGTTTGCAAAGATTCTTCCTGAACTTCCCTGGATTGATGAAATATTTCTGGTTGATAGGAAAAAGATTAAGGATTTAAAGTATCTTTTATCTGTCAGGAAAGAACTTCACAGCAGGAAGTTTGATTTGGTCATAGATCTTCAAATGATAGCCAAAAGCGCAGTTATTGCAGCACTTTCCGGATGCAGCACAAGGATTGGGTATAATGATGCACGTGAGGGCAGCTTCCTGGTAAGCAAACCGATTTCAGGGCCTCACAAGCATGGACATATTATTGAACAGCTCCTTGACGTAATGAGATACCTGGGATGTAATTGTGATGAAATCGAATTCCCGATCAGGGATTGCTCAAAGCAGGAAGAGACTGTGAAGGCAAAGCTGGCCCAGCATGGTGTCGATGGGGATTATGTCGTCATTGTCCCGGGGACCCGCGGTGAGGAAAAGAAATGGCCGATAGAATACTGGGGTGAATTAGCAAAAGAATTCTCAGCCCTGGGGATTTATACAATCATATCGGGTACAAAAAACGAGAAGGATTTATCCGAGAAAATTACCGGTTATTACACATCATCATATATAGTTGATTTTGTTGGTGAAACAGACCTTCTCGAACTGGCTGCACTCGAAAAGATGGCATCGCTGCATATTTCCAGCGATACGGGTCCAATGCATATCGCTAATGCAATGCATACACCGATCATTGCTTTGTTTGGTCCTACGAAAGCCGACAGAAGCGGGCCTTATGGCAATGATAACAGTGTTATCTTGACGGCCGGCGATGGTAAAATGAGTTCAATCGCTGTTTCTACGGTTTACGATAAGGCAAAAGAGATATTGAAGCTCTAACCAGCGGCTGGAGTATTTTTATGTAAGCTTAATTGGTATTCACTATGGAATTAATAACAAGTCAGACTAACAGATGGATAAAATGCGCGATGCAGCTGAAGCATCGGAAATACAGGGACAAATTTGGATTATTTGTTATGGAGGGAATCCGTAGTGTTCATGATGCCAATGATTTAGGAATTGAAGACTGCATATGCTTTTTTACAGCACGGTATGCAGATGATTCAAGTTTAAATCAGTTTTTTGAACGTGCGAAAATTCTCCATTGGAAATTACTGCTTATAGATGATAAATTAATGGAATTAATATCATCTACGGAACACAGTCAGGGAATACTTCTTATAGTAAAAAAGGAAGTGCCTGATCCCGCGCGTTTAAAGAATCCCATGAAAGGCAGATATGTCTTATTAGACAGCATACAGGATCCGGGAAATATCGGTACTATTATCAGGACTGCGGCAGCTGCTGAAGTAAAGGGGATTCTTCTTACGAAAGGCTGCACAGATGCTTACTCAGACAAAGCAGTCAGAAGTTCCATGGGAAGCATTTTAAGAATCCCTGTCTACGAAAATATTTCACTGGAGTTTCTGCAGGGTCTGAAGAAATCCGGGATACCATTCATTGGGACTGCATTAAAAAATGCGCTGCCTTATAAAGAGGCGAATGTTCCAGAGGATTGTATTTTTGTATTCGGGAATGAAGGAAATGGAATCAGTCCGGAAATTCTGGCAATGACAGACTTTAATGTATATATACCGATTGCCGGTGTTGAGTCATTAAATGTTGCCATAGCATCTGCAATTATTTTGTTTCATTTCAAAGATTGACAAAATAAAGCTTTGGGAACGTATATTCATGATGTGTTTTAAAAAAGAAAATGTACCGGTTGATGCTGTACATTTTCAGGGTCTGGAGTAGCTATGAAAAAAAGGTTGATTGTTAATGCCGATGATTTCGGAATTCACGAGACTGTGAATAAAGCAGTTTATCGGGGATTTGAATCGGGTATACTGACAAGTACTTCAATTATGGCTGGAGGACGCGCCTTTGATGATGCTGTTGCTATGGCCAAAACAATGGGGGATATAGGGATAGGAATTCATTTGACTCTTGTTGGCGGGTTGGAGACAGTGCTGCCTCAGGCTGAGGTCCCTTCCATAACTTGGGATAATGGCGTGCTTTGCAATAATTATGTTGACTTGATCCTGCGTGATCTGAAGGGATTGATACGCGCAGAGGATGTATATAATGAATGGGATGCCCAGATAAGAAAGATTCTTGATACAGGGCTTCCGGTCACGCATATTGATGGACATCAGCATATGCATATGTGGAATCATTTTTTCCCCATCGCGTTAAGCCTGGCAAAGAAATACAAGATACACTGCATGCGTGTTCCTGATGAAAGTCTTACCTTTGGCCTTTCTTTCAAGCCAAAGAGTTTATTCAGATTTTCTGCTAAAAATGCATTGTCTCTGATGGCAAGGAATCATCGTGCCAGTCTGAAGAAAGCAGGAATCAAATCAAATGATCATTTTTTCGGAATGCTTTATGGAGGGCATTTCTACGAGCAGCGGATGTATGATGCTGCCGGGAAGCTTGAAGCAGGTGTTACCGAGTTTATGTGTCATCCCGCTGCAAACTCGCAATTGATGGAATCAACATTCCATTGGGGTTATCATGGTGAGGATGAGTTAAAGGCCTTGCTTTCGCTCCGATTAAAGAACGAGCTCAAAGAAAAGGATGTGGAGTTAATTTCATACAGGGATCTATGATTCATCTTATAATCTCTGAAGTTCCTTTTATTTGTTAAATACCGGGCATATTGAATGCATTTGATGTTGAAGAGCATCATTCAATTATTTAAATCAAGGAGTATTTATGAAGAAAAAGGATCAACAGTTTTATTTAGTAGATCTTAAAATACTTCCTGAAGCCATAAAAAAACAATCCGGGTCAAAGAAATGCTTCAGGACGGGACTTGCGGATCTATTAATGAAGCCGTGAAAAAAGTGGATATCAGCAGAAGTGCATATTATAAATATAAAGACCATGTTGCCCCTGCATTTGAAACAGAAAAAGATAAGATAGTCGTTCTTTTCCTGGTAATGTCAGATGATTTTGCAGTTTTCAACCGGGTTCTTAGAAGAATTGCCAAGGACCGGAATGAAATTATTTCTCTAAACAGGGGTATCCCTGCAGAGAAGCTCGTTGCGGTTACTATAACAATAAAGACTGAGGAATCTTTATCATACCTTCAATATTTACAGGAGACGATCAAGGAAATGAAAGGAATCCAGTCTCTGATATTTGAGGCAAGAGGAGAATTAACATGAGAGAAATCAATATTGCGTTACTTGGTTTTGGAACTGTAGGCAGCGGTGTTGCTGAGGTAATACGGAGAAATGGCAAGATTATTGAAGATCAGATTGACTGCAAGCTTCGTATTACGCATGTTCTTGTAAGAAATACTGAAAAATACAGAGACTTGGATATCCTGAAGGATGTTGTCGTAACAGATGACTTCAACTGTGTTATAGATGCCGCCCCGGAAATCATTATTGAAGTGATGGGGGGAATCCATCCTGCGAAAGAATACATTTTTGAAGCTCTCAACCATAGGATCAATGTTGTAAGTGCCAATAAGGATCTGGTAGCCCTCTTCGGCCCGGAAATTATGCATACGGCCACTGAAAATAAAGTAAACTTTTCCTGTGAGGCAAGTGTAGCAGGCGGAATACCGATTTTAAAGCCGCTGCATGACTCTTTAGCGGCAAATCAGATAGAAAGCATCATCGGTATCGTAAATGGAACGACCAACTTTATATTGTCAGATATGGATGATTCCGGTGTAAGCTATTCTGATGCGCTGAGGGTTGCACAGAAAAAAGGATATGCCGAAGCTGATCCGACCAATGATGTGTGCGGATATGATGCAGCGCGAAAACTTGCCATTCTTGCATCTATCGGTTTCCGTGCCAATGTCACATTTGACGATGTTCTTGTAGAAGGCATTGAAAAGATTTCACAAAAAGACATCCAGTATGCCAGCGAGATGAATTATACGATAAAGCTTCTTGCAGTCGCTATGAGGCAGGAAAACGGCATAGCTCTCAATGTCTATCCGGCATTTGTTCCTAGAAATCATCCGCTCGCATCTGTCAAGGGATCTTATAATGCGATTTACGTCACTGGCAATATTGTCGAGGATGTAATGTTTTATGGCAGAGGCGCCGGATCCCTTCCTACAGCAAGCGCAGTTATGGGAGATGTCATAAGCACAGCAAAGCATATTTTAAATCATTCAACTGGAACCGAAATGATGCTTACTGAAACGAAACGTATTCCCTTCTATTCTTCTCTTAAACTGAAAAATGCATATTATTTCAGGCTTCTTGTAGATGACATGACAGGCGTGCTTTCACAGATTGCTGCTGCTTATGCCGACAACAATATCAGTATCAGAGAAGTTGTCCAGAAGAGCAGGATTGAGGACGCAGCTGAATTGATGATTATTACCGAAGAAACTCCGCGGGAAAATATTATTCATGTCGAAAAGGCGCTTCAGGTACTTCCGTGCATGAGGCAGGTTGCAAATATCATAAGGGTAATGGATGATGGCAAAAGGTAAAACATATATAGTCCGCGTCCCTGCAACAACAGCGAATATAGGGAGCGGATTTGATACACTGGGAATGTCTCTGGGACTTTATAATGTGGTACAGTTCGTACCTGATGAGAATGTCAAGCTTGCAGATACGGTGATCGATGCAGAAGGTGAAGGCGTCGATCAGATTACTGCAGGCCTGGATAATATGATTATTAAGGCCATGGATGTTACCGCTTCCAAAGCAGGACGCACCCTTCCTGGCGGCAGTATGTACCTGATTAACAGAATTCCTTTTGCAAGGGGATTGGGAAGCAGTTCAGCAGCACTTGCCTCCGGGGTTTTCCTTGCGAATCTGCTGATGGGGGAACCTTTCAACAGGAAAGAACTTCTTGATATAACGGCTGAAATGGAAGGCCACCCCGATAATGCAGCTCCTGCCATTTTAGGCGGATTCTGCATGGCTCTTATAGAGAATGGAAATGTTGTAGCTGAGCGTATTGATATTCCCTCTCAATGGAAGGCAGTCGTCGCTATACCTGACTTTGAGCTGCATACAGAAAAAGCTCGTGCGGTTTTGCCTGCATCTTATGTCAGAAGCGATGTTGTCCATAACATAGGTGCCGTATCTTTTTTAATGGCAGCCTTTATGTATAACAAGCCGGAATATCTTAAATTTGGTCTTGACGATCATGTCCATGTTCCTTACCGTTTAGGTCTTATACCAGGTTCGGAAGAAGTCATAAGAAGCAGTGTAAAAGCTGGTGCTTATGGAGCGACGATAAGCGGATCCGGCCCTACCATTATTGCATTTTCGCCATCGGATAAAGCACATCTTGTTGGTGAAAGCATGGTGAGTGCTTTCAAGCATCATGGAATAACATCTTCATATATCGTGCTTGACTTTGACCAGTCCGGGATCAGTGCGGTCTGACTTGACAAAAACGCAGATTCTGTGTATTCTAGTACTTGTAGTATCTGTCGGGACGTAGCTCAGTTTGGTAGAGCGCTACCTTGGGGTGGTAGAGGTCGCATGTTCGAATCATGTCGTTCCGACCATTTTTCTACCTTATCATATTTATTATTTTCAATGAATAGAGGTCTTTCATTTGAACAGAGTCAAATCAGTTATTCTGCTGACACTGCTCAGCGTAATCCTAATGGCAATTGGCGGTGCCTTTGGCGGCAGATCGGGAGCATTTACAATGCTTCTGGTATCTTTTGGCATTAATTTTATTACTTACTGGAACTGTGATAAAATTGCTTTGGCACAGTATGATGCCAAGTATGTATCACCTCAGGATGTTCCTGAATTGTACGATCTGGTTGGAAAGCTTTGCCAGAATGCAAAGATACCTATGCCGAAACTTTATGTAATTCCTACAGATGTCCCCAATGCTTTTGCAACTGGCCGTAATGTAAATCATGCAGCAGTAGCAATAACAGAAGGACTTCTTTCCAGATTAAATAAAGATGAATTGGCCGGAGTAATAAGTCATGAGTTGTCACACATTCGACATCATGATACACTTATAATGACTCTAGCAGCATCTATTGCTTCGGCAATAGGCTATATTGCACAGATGGCACAGTGGTTCGCAATTTTTGGCGGGCGTGATGAGAATGGCGAACGTATGAATCCTGTAGCATTAATTGTTACAATAGTGCTTGCTCCATTGGCAGCAACGCTGATTCAGTTCGCACTTTCCCGTTCCAGAGAATATATGGCTGATGCATCAGGCGCTGAAATTTCAGGAAAGCCGCTTGCACTTGCCAGTGCTCTCGAAAAACTGGATAATTATGCCCATCATGTAGTTATGCCCGGTGCTAAGCCGGCTACTAGTGGCTTGTTTATCATTAACCCTCTTTCTGCGGTTGGTGGTATTGAAAATTTATTTTCTACGCATCCGTCTACGGCGGATCGTGTGAAAAGACTGCGTGAAATCGCAGCAAGAATGCATTAAGACAATTATTTTTAAGGAGGCGTTTTATGTCAGCTATTGAAAAAACTCTTGTTCTTGTAAAACCGGATGGTGTTAAAAAACATATTTGTGGTGAAGTCATCTCCCGTTTTGAAAGAAAAGGCCTGGAAGTTGAAGCTATTAAAATGATTCAGGTTCCGGAAGAATTGGCAAAGAAACATTATGCAGAACATGAAGGAAAAGGATTCTTCAAGGATCTTATCGCTTTCATCACTTCTGGTCCTGTACTCGCTATGGTTATCAAAGGTGAAAACGCAGTTGCTGCTGTCCGCCAGATCAACGGCGCTACCGATCCGCTGAAAGCTGTACCAGGCTCCATCCGTGGTGATTTCGCAACTTCTATTGATGAAAACGTCGTTCATGCATCTGATGCTCCAGAAACAGCAGAAAGAGAAATCGGTCTTTGGTTCCCTGAATTAAAGAAATAAGGTGATCTTATGTCGAAAGTATACACGCGTACAGGAGATAGAGGTAAAACAAGTCTTTATACCGGAGAGCGTGTTTCTAAAGATAGTTTACGCGTTGAAGCCTATGGCTCGGTAGATGAGGCAGACTCCGTTCTTGGGCAGGCAAGGGCTTTTGCAGTTCATGAAAATGTAAAATCTACAATTTATAAGCTGCAAAAAGATCTTTGGATGCTCATGGCTGATGTTGCCAGTGTAGGTAATGAACCTAATATCAAGCCAGAGGACGTAACTGAGTTGGAACGTCTGATTGATAGTTACACAGAATCATTACAGCCGTTGGATCATTTCCTCGTTCCAGGTGAAACAAAGAGTGAAAGTTTCCTGAACGCAGCAAGAAGTGTTGTCAGACGAGCTGAAAGAGCAATGTGGAGACTTAATGAATCAGAACCTGTAAATGAAGTGGACATACGTTATCTTAATCGACTTTCAGATCTTTGCTTTACTTTGGGAAGATACGAATCTGAAGTAAAGTAATCTTAAATAGAATTGATTTTGTGTGGAGGAGATATTCATATTATTGAATATCTCCTCTTACTATTTTATAATCGTATCTGAGATTGAATATTATCTATTGCCCATTAATATGGAATGAATTTAAATGCCGGATTACAATTTTGAGTACAGTTTCTGCTTAGTACTCAGCTTTATGGAGGAATTAGGATAATCATGGAATTATTAGCACCTGCTGGCTCACCAGAACATTTAATAGCTGCCTTGGATGGAGGCGCTGATGCGGTTTATCTTGGAGGAAAGAGTTTTAGTGCGCGTAAATTTGCAGGTAATTTCTCTCCTGAAGAAATGCAGGATGCCGTTCGTCTGGCTCATACCAGAGGAGTGGCCGTCTATGTCACTCTGAATACACTGATCGGTGATATTGAAATGGAGTCATTGAAAGAATATCTGGTATTCCTGAGCTCCATTAATATTGATGGCTTGTTAATACAGGATCTCGGCTGTATTGATCTTATAAAAGAGCTGGCGCCTAATATTCCGCTTCATGCCAGCACACAGATGACGGTTTCCAATTTGGCCGGTGTCAAGGTTCTTGAATCTTTAGGCTTCAAGCGCGTTGTTTTATCACGTGAATTGTCACTTACGGAAATCAGGAATATTGTTTCTTCCTGCAGTGTCGAGATTGAAGTGTTTATTCATGGCGCGCTCTGCGTCTGCTATTCCGGGCAGTGCCTGATGAGCAGCTTTAGCGGCGGACGAAGCGGAAACAGGGGAGCATGTGCCCAGCCGTGCAGAAAACCTTATGAACTTGTTGATATTTCCGGACAGACTATCAATAAGGAAAAGGGCAGGTATATCAGGTATATATTGAGCCTCAAAGATTTGATCGGTCTTGATTCTGTTCCCCAGCTGCTGAATGCAGGGGTTAAGTCTTTAAAGATTGAAGGACGCATGAAAAGTCCGGAGTATGTGTATAACACGGTCTCTGCCTACAGGAAAGCAATTGATGCGGCTGAGGAGGGCGCTGTATTTAAAGATCAAGGCACGGAAGTCATCCGGCTTAAATCTGAGTTTAACCGCGGATATACGACTGGTTACCTGGATGATGATATCAGTGCTGACATGGCAACGGAATTTGCACCGGGAAACCGGGGCATTGAAGCCGGATTCGTAAGGAATATCCGTCATGATGAATTTGAGTTTGTATCTGCAGCTGATGTAAGAAGACAATCTGCTACCGGCGTTACATTTATTTCAAATAAAAGAACAATTGAATTTGTTCCGATGGAAAATGTATACAGGAAAGGCCGAGGGATCTATCAGGTCAAAACAAAAATAAGACCTATGGCAAAGGGGCAGGTTTTTTGGATTCTTGATTCGGAAAAGAATTCCTACACATTAAAGGATATGGATCAAAAAGTATTAATAGATGCTTCTTTGTCTGCCGTGCCGGACAGAAATGTGGAATTAAGCATTCGTGATCAGGACGGCAATGTTGCCCGAATTACGTCTTCTTATATTGCTCAAACCGCAATGCATGGAGCTACACAGGACAGCATCGTCCGGGAGCAGTTATCCAGGCTTGGCAATACTGTGTTCGAATTAAACGACTTGGAAGTCAGCAATGAGGGATGTCTGCTGCCTAAAAGTGTTTTAAACCATTTGAGACAGGATGCAATTCTTGAATTGCAGGATATCAGGGTAAAAAGGCATGAAGAAAATATAAAGACTGGTGAAGGACACTGGACCGGTATGAATATTTCACAAACTCTGGATGAAAAGAAGGATGCCCGGATCTGGGTAAGAACGAATTCCCTGAGACATATAAAGGAAGCTGTTTCACAGGGAATAAAAGGTTTTATTTTCGGCGGCGATTCCTTTGATCATGTACCAGTGAAGATGGATGATTATATAAAAGCTGCCGAATTCTGCAAAAATAATGATGCTGAGATTATTTTTGCTACACCGAGAGTTGTCAGAGATAAATACGAAAAGCAGGCTTCCCGGAGATTTTTAAAAATATTGGAAAATGTAAAACCGGATGGAATTCTGGTTGAATTCTTAGGAGCACTTGAATGGCTTAAGGATTTACATGAAGGGATACCAGTGTATGCCGGATCTTCATTGAATATATTTAACAGCGAAGCAGCAGATACATTGACCCGATGGGGATTCAGCGGCGTATTGCTGTCCCAGGAACTGACGATACCCCAGATCAGAGGGATCAGAAAGGACAGCAGGATACCTTTAGCTGTCTATGCGTATGGACGCACAGAATTAATGGTGTCAGAATATTGTGTGATCAACTCAGTTTGCGGAGATATCGATAAATCCCACTGTCCGGGATATTGCCAGCAGAAACGCTATTTCCTTAAGGACGATACGGGAAGACTGTTCCCCGTAAGAACTGATGAATGGTGCCATATGCATATCCAGAATTCAAGCATTTTGGATATGAGACCGTATATTTCACAGCTTGCAGAGAGCGGAATTAACGCATTATGTCTGGATTTCAGGGGCATTGATGAATCTGTAAGCGATGTGTGCAGTGATTATGTGCAAATACTGAATGGCAATAAAATGCCGCCAGATCCTTCAGAGAGAGGAAACAGCCGTAAGATAAGCCGTGGTCACTTTTTCAAAGGAGTGTTGTAAATTGGAGCAGGATGTATTAGACATCTTAGATTTTGATCAGATACGCAGCAAGTTAGTAGAACTAGCCCCATCAACCATGGCTAAAATAATGGCATCCGAATTAACGCCGTCATCAATGCCGGAAATTATCGATCAAAAGCTTACAGAAACGGAGGAAGCAGTCATACTGCTTCAAAGAGAAGTGTCTTCTCCTTTGGGAGAAACACATGATATCAGGAAAATCATAGAGAAAGCACAAAAAGATGTTATCCTGCGTTCTAATGAATTCATTGATTTGAATTCATCCCTTCTGACGTATAAGAGCATGAATTTGTACTTCGCAGGGGAAAGACATTTGAGGTATCCGGTATTAGAGGAAATCTCACGGCTCATTGAGCCTTTGGATCGTCTTACTGACCGGATTGGAAGGGTGTTTGATGAGCATGGGGAAGTGAAGGATTCGGCATCTCCAAGGCTGTCCCAGATACGTTCCCAAAAGGATCGTATCAAGTCGAGAATCCGGCATTTCTTTCAGCAGATTCTTGTGAATAAAGATTATTCCACTTACTTCCAGGATTCCATTATTACACAAAGAGACGGACGATATGTCGTCCCGGTAAAGGAAGAATACCGGTATAAATTTAAGGGGATTGTTCATGACAGATCTTCAACGGGACAAACTCTTTTCATGGAACCGATGGAATCGATCCAGTTAAACAATGACCTTGCAGAACTTTCTGTGGAAGAGGCTCAGGAAATTCAGATAATCCTGAAGAACCTGACCGATAATGTAAAGAAGAATGTGAATGTTATCAGCAAGGATTTCAAAGTTGTTTCTGAACTGGAATTTATCCTGACACGAGCTAAACTTGCATTGAATATGAAGGGCGTAAGGGCAGTATATTCGCCAAAGGGAATACTGAACCTAAAGAATGCACGTCATCCCTTGATTCCTGAAAAGTCAGTTGTACCGGTTTCTCTGACGCTTGGAAGGGATTTCAACATACTTATCATTACCGGATCCAATGCCGGCGGCAAAACTATCGCTATGAAAACTGCCGGACTGCTTTCCGTCATGAATCAATGCGGTCTTTTCATTCCGGCTGATGAAGGTTCAACACTTCCCGTATACAAGCATATTTATGCCATCATAGGTGATGATCAGAGCATTCAGTATAACTTATCAACTTTTTCAAGTTATGTAACGCAGCTTTCAGATATTTTGAAGAATGTCAATTCGGATGATTTAGTTCTTTTGGACGAACTGGGATCCGGGACTGATCCGATTGAAGGCGCATCTTTGGCACAGTCGATTACTGAATACTTAAATGACAGGAATGTATCGTCTCTTATTACATCTCATTTTAATGAAATGAAAAAATTGGCATATGAGACAGAGGGATTGGAAAATGCTTTTGTTGAGTTCGACGAAATCACTCTTGTGCCTACCTACCATCTGGTAATAGGGATGGCAGGGAGCAGTAATGCCTTCAATATCTGCAAAAGACTGGGGATTCCTGATGGGATTATAGAAAGAGCGGAAGATTTAAAGAAAACGTCACCTTTAAATAACATGGAAGAAGTAATGGCCAAGCTCAATGCCCAAAGTCGGGAATTATCAAAAGAGCGTACCGATCTTCAGAGCCAAATGAAAGAAATCGGGAGTTTGAAAGACAAGCTCTTGGAGGAAAGCGATAAATTTAATGCCAAACGTGAAAGCATTTTGGCTAAAACAAGGGAAGAATCCGAGAACATTAAACGTAATCTCAGGATTCAGTCTGAAATCATTATTAAAGATCTGAAAAAGAATGCTGCAGAAATCGAGAGAGGAAACGTTAATAGTATCGCTTCTTCAGCAAGGAATAAAATAGATGGGCTGAAAATGCCTAAGAATTATCAGAGGAGAGAGCCGATCGACCCCAAGACATTAAAGGTTGGGCATCGTGTCTTTATAGATACTCTCGATAGTGATGGCGTAATAAAGAATATTTCAGGCAGCCAGATCAGTGTACAATGCGGGCTGCACAAGGTCAGCGTATCAGCGGCTCATTGCTTTGAACCGCTCACACAAGGGAACAATGCTCCCAAAGCCGGTATAGCAGCCAGGCATATACGGAAACAGCACCAGACATCTTCTGTTAATACAGTCCACACATCCCTGAATGTAATAGGAAAGACGGTCAGTGAAGCAATTCCGGAAGTGGACCGCTTCCTGAATGACTGCTTTATGTCAGGAGTATCTTTTGCTCACATTATTCATGGAAAAGGGACCGGAAGTTTGCGAAGAGGTATACATGAGCATTTAAGAACACTGAATTTCATCAAGGAATTTCATGAAGCAGATGCTAAAAATGGCGGTGCCGGTGCTACAGATGTCTATTTTTAATTGACTGGCATTTCAGGATGGTAAGGCTTCAGGACCGGATAATTCAGATTCTTACGAAAATGAACAGTATTGCTTATCCATACAAAAACTTGACCAAAAGTGTTTCGGGCGATATATTTAAATTGTGATAGTTTAATATAATTTCATTTAGGAGATACCATGTTCAATTTACCAGAAAAATATACAGAGATAGATGGGTTCAGAATACCCAGTGATAAAGCTGAAGAATATAAACGCATCAAAGCAAGAATGATTCGGGAGGCTGAGACCTTTTTCCATACATTTTGTGAAGAAGTAAAGAAAGAAAAACTGGTAGATCTTTTAGGAGAAGGTATTGTCGGCTATTCTTCTACTGGCGAAATGCTTGCCAGGATTTCATTAGATCCCTTTGAACTGTCTGCCATGAATGTTGCTCTCCAGAGAAAAAAGATCAGCGAATACATGCTGGCTACGAATGGCTACGATGATGATGATTATCAGCAGCTTCTTAAGGAGTTCGAGGAAAGAAGAGCAGAGAAGAAGGCCCAAAAAGATAAGAATAAATAGTAATAGGAAGGACCGTGCCATATGATACATTTTTTGTTAGACAGCACCTCTGCCATTCCTGAAAGTTATCTAGAACAACATGAAAACGTACATGTTGTTCCCCTGACTATTTCTATCGATCAGGAATATTTACCTGAAAGTGATGTAACAATAGAAAAGGTCATTGAATGTTCAGAACGTGATAAGAAAACCGTACCGACGAGTCAGCCGAGCACAGGTGATTTTCTTCAGGCATTCTCAAATGTACCAGAAGAAGATCCTATCATCGTCCTGTGCTTAACGTCTGCAGTAAGCGGAACCTATAATGGGGCTGTTTTAGCTGCCAGACAGTCCGGACGCAAAAATATCTGCGTGCTGGACTCCAGGACGACTGCCATTGGAATGTACCAGCTTCTTGAGGATGGTATAGAACTCGCACAGAGCAATCTGGCTTTTGATGAAGTATGCAAGAAGCTTTTTGATTTGACATTCCGCATGCGGACTGAATTTACAGTAGATACTTTAGATTATTTATACAGAGGCGGGCGTATTGGCAAGGCAGCAAGCCTTATAGGCGGTATCCTGAAAATTCGTCCTGTTATCTATTTGAATCCAAATAACGAAGTGGATGTTTTAGCCAAGGTTCGTACTGAGAAAAAGGCGATTGCATCCATGATGAAGTATTTGGAAGAAAATTCCCCTTGCAAGAGAATCGGAGTTGTACATATTGAAAACGAGGAGGGGGGAAAATCCCTGCAGGCTAAACTGCAAGAGTTATATCCCGAAAATGAGGTAACTCTTACGACCGGGACGCCGGTTCTGGCGTCGTATCTTGGGCCTGGGCTGCTGGGTATTATTTTTGAAAGTGCCAAATAATGGGGGCCAAAGTTATGTATACTACAATTGATAGTGTTTATTTTAAAAATATGTTGATAGGTGCATATCAGTTGTTCCAGCAGAAATATGAAATTCTGAATCAGCTGAATGTATTTCCTGTACCAGATGGAGATACGGGAAATAACATGCTTAATACACTTAAATCCATGTACAGCATGATTGCTGACGTGGATCCAAGTGAACCGATCGGCATCATGGCGGAAAAAGCATCAGCCGGCGCTATTATGGGCGCAAGAGGAAATTCCGGTGTTATCCTGTCCCAGATTATTCATGGGATCAGCAGGGGACTACACGGCAAAACAACTGCGTCCTGTGGACAGATGAGCAAGGCATTCCAGTATGGGATACTTTATGCATACAGATCCGTCACAAAACCGGTTGAGGGTACAATCCTTTCTGTTGCCAGAGGAATTGCCAAAGGCACAAGGGAAGTCATCCGGACAGAAACTGATTTCAGCAAGATTCTGGAAGCTTCCATCACCTGCGGGAATGAAGCTCTGGCCAAGACACCTGAACAGCTTCAGATACTGAAGGATGCAAATGTTGTCGATGCAGGCGGACAGGGACTGATATTCTTCTTGATGGGATGCCTTAATGGATTGACCGGAAAAGTTGAGAAAATAGATATCGAGGTAAAACCTGTCATCAGCAGACTGGAAGCCAAAGGAGAGCAGTTCTCCATTGAATATCCATACTGCACGGAGTTTATCATCAGCCCATGCAAACTGCCGGCTAAAGAGGTCAGGAAGAGACTGGAAGCCTGGGGCGAGTCTATGATCGTAGCTGAGGGCGATAATCTTATTAAAGTCCATATTCATGCACAGCGTCCGGGCCATGTACTTGATATGGCTGCTGACTGGGGAACGCTGCATGATATTAAATGCGACAATATGATAGACCAGTTCCATAAGAATAAGGATAAGCAGAAAGCCATTGTTAAAAAGAAACTTGGCGTCCTTGCCGTTGTCAGCGGAAACGGCTGGAAAGAACTGTATGAAAAGCTGCATTGCGATGTTATCTCCGGCGGGCAGTCTATGAACCCATCCGTTCAGGAAATCAGCCTGGGAATCGAAAATGGCCATTATGAAAAGTATATCGTTCTTCCGAACAATAAGAATATCATTTTGGCAGCCCAGCAGCTCCAGAAAATGCTTGGCGATAAGGTGAATATTATTCCATCCGCCAATCCTATGGAAGGGCTTGCAGCTGCCATGGAATTTTCTGAAGATGCATCTGTCGAAGAAAACATGGAAAACATGTCGGACAGAATGAAGGAAATTCGCAGCGCATCAATAACCACTGCAGTAAGAGACAGTGTTGTTGGGAAAACAGTCATCCATAAAGATGATTACATGGGACTGGTTAAGGATCACGAAGTAGTGGCAACCAATGATCTTCACGACTGCCTTGAGAAGACGATTGGAAATATCACAACTGAGGATACGGAAATCATAACGGTCTATTATGGGGATGAATTGACAGAAGAGCGCTGCAACAAGGAAATAGAGCTTGTCCAGAAAGACTATCCAGATTTGACCTTCGAAATTTATAATGGCGGACAGCCGCTTTATCCGATGCTCCTATCTGCGGAATAATAAAAAATGGATCTCAGAAAAATCTGAGATCCGTTTTTTTATTATTTATATAGATTGCCGCATTAGTTAACGTTCTTTTGTTTCAGCACCTTCTGCCGGGCTTGGATAGAAGAACATTACGCGGTCGGGCTGGAAATATCTGCTCGTTAATTTCTTGACAAGAATTGGAGTAATGGTCTGCTCAAAAGAAACGACATCAATCGGACTAATAATCGTATCTTCTACTAATACGATGATTGCAGGAGAAACCTCCGGCGCATTATCCGGAACCAAATCCCTGTCTAACGGGATATTGAATACAATCCTGACTGTTGCGATGTACTGATTTTTATAGTCAAAAATCGTACCCCTGAATGTATTTTCCCAAAGTGTTTTCATCAGGTCTATGGTATATTTATCCTGATTTAATTCTTCTGACATAATCATCACTCCTATCTTTTTAATCCTTTATAATAATACAACACCATAATATTAATGCAAGTATCTTGAACCCTGCATTTAAGAATTATGTGCTTTTATCTATTGATTTATCAATTCAGAAACATGAAAACATGACAAGACGAAAATTCAATGAATTCCTATATTTTATAGACAACAATCGATAAAAGGCTATTTATTGGCGATAGAATTTGACATATGTTATTATATAAATATTAAAAATAATTTTAAAATATATCAAATCCGGAAGAGGTGAATTACGTTCATGGGGAATAAGATCTTTCTTGTTTTAGGAGGCGCCCGCAGCGGAAAAAGTGAATTTGCCGAAAAGCTGATGTATCATTCTACAGGGAAAAGGAAGGGATACATCGCAACGAGTCAGATTTTAGATGAAGAAATGAAATACAGGGTCCTCCTTCATAAGGAAAGACGGCCGTCTGATTGGAAAACTTATGAAATCATGCATACAGCAGGGAATCAGATAGGCACTGTATTAAATGAAACAGATTCTATATTATTTGACTGCATTACAATGTACGTAAGCAATTTATTGATGGATCATATCAGTAATATAGATGCTGAGGTTTTAGGCGTTTCGGATTTGGAGAAGCTTCAGAATTTATTGGAAAATGATCTGGATCGAATGTTTAATGAAATATCTTTAGTCTCTGACCGGGAGATTATTTTTGTTTCAGACGAACTTGGAATGGGGATTATCCCGGCTAATGCAATGGGAAGAGTATACAGGGATCTTGTCGGCCTGGCAAATCAGTATATTGCAAAAAAAGCGGATGAGGTATACCTTTCGGTTGCTGGAATTACTGTTGAGCTCAAAAGCAGAGGAGTGGAGCTGTCATGAAAAAAGCAAAGAAATTAATGTTTCAGGGAACCAGTTCACATGTAGGCAAAAGTATTTTGACTACGGCATTTTGCAGGATTCTGGCTCAGGATGGATACAAAACGGCACCTTTTAAAGCACAGAATATGGCGCTTAATTCCTACGTTACCCCTTCAGGCGGAGAAATAGGAAGATCAACGGTGGCACAGGCTGAGGCTGCAGGTGCTGAACCGATTGTGCAGATGAATCCTGTCCTTTTGAAACCTACTGGCAATTCATGCTCGCAGGTCATTATTCTTGGTACATCCAGAGGCAACTATTCTGCGTCCGAATACCAGAACCAGTATAGCCAGAAAGCCTGGGCTTCTGTAAAAGAAAGCATAGAATATATGGAATCCCACTATGATGTCATGGTCATAGAAGGTGCAGGCAGCCCGGCGGAAGTGAACCTGAAGAAAAATGACATAGTAAACATGAGAGTTGCTAAAGAATGCAATGCTCCGGTATTTTTGATAGCAGATATCGACCGCGGCGGTGCTTTGGCATCTATTGTCGGTACTTTGGAACTGCTTGATGAAGACGAACGGGCTCTCGTTAAAGGTCTTGTCATTAACAAGTTCAGAGGAGATATCAAACTTCTCGAGCCTGCATTGACCTTTTTGAAGGAACGTACAGGTATACCTGTTTTAGGCGTTATTCCTTATTTAAACAAACTCGGCATTGATGATGAGGATTCCGTTTCCCTGCAGGAAATCCCGGACGATCACGTTATGAGGGATATCCATATTGCAGTGATCCAGACTCCTAAAATTTCCAACTTTACAGACTTCGACGCTTTGAATCGTGAACCGGATGTCAATGTACGCTTTGTACAAAAGGGAGATTTGCTTGGAAATCCTGATTTAATCATCATCCCGGGAAGTAAAAATACTACAGAAGACCTCCTCTATTTGAAGAGGGAAGGCTATGCAAAGGAAATCTGCGAACTGGCAGAACAGGGAACTCCTGTAATCGGCGTTTGCGGCGGTTACCAGATGCTTGGTGAAAAAGTCAGCGATCCGGATCATGTGGAAAGCCAGAATGATGAAGTCGATGGTTTGGGACTGCTCCCGTATACGACAGTTATGCAGGGGGTAAAGAACACATATCAGGTTCATTTTGATTGTGACGATTTGCCATTCCTCGATATGCAGTTTAAGGGCAGTGATTTAAAGGGATACGAAATACATATGGGTGAAACTACACTCAATAAACCTGCCCAGACTTTATTCCACATTACCAGCCGCAGCAGCAAGGATGTTGATGTGAATGATGGCTATATCAACGAAAAACATAATGTATTCGGGACATACTGCCATGGCGTTTTCGATAATGATGAATTGAGACGTGCCATTATTAATGCTTTGCGCAAGAGAAAAGGATTAAGTGAACTTCCGATTCAATTCCGTTATAGAGAGTATAAAGAATCTGAGTATGACCGCTTGGCAGACTCAGTCAGGAAGCATTTTGATATGGATACTGTTTATGAAATCCTGAGGAATGAATAAGTGAGTGATTTTTATTATTCTTTAATGTATGCTGTGATTCCGATCACAGCATGCATTATTGATACAGTTTACGGGGATCCTAGATCTGATTATCACCCCGTTGTGCTCATAGGGAACTTAATTTCTTATATTGAAAACAAACTGTATCCCAAGAAGCCGGCTGCGCCGAAAGATTTAATGCTGAGGGGCTTTCTGACAGTCTGTCTTGTTCTTTTGACTGTCGGCCTGATCACATCATTTTTTGTGTACCTGGGACACAAAGGCGGAATTCTTCTCTATTTTTCGCTGAGTGCGTTGATTCTCTATGTCACTATTACCCCCAGAGCCCTTGCCCGCGATGGACTGGAGATTTACCATCTTTTGAGAGACGGTGACCTGGTTAAGGCACGGGCAAGACTCAGCTGGATCGTTGGCAGAGATACGGATAACCTGTCGGAAGCTGATATCGTAAGAGGAACAGTAGAGACTATTGCCGAGAATACAACTGATGGAATTATATCGCCTCTGTTTTATTTCATGCTTTTCGGCCCTGTTGGCGCTGCTTTGTATCGCGCCGGAAACACTATGGATTCCATGCTTGGGTACAAAGACGACAGATATCTTTATTTTGGCCGTATTGCCGCCAGACTGGATGATATTCTGAATTATATTCCTGCAAGAATAACATTTTTGCTTTTTGCAGCAAGTGCTTATATTTTAAGGCTGGATTGGAAAAATGCTGTTGCTATAACCAGGCGAGATGCCCGCAAACATCCGAGTCCTAACGGAGGATATGCGGAGGCGCCGATGGCAGGAGCTTTGAATGTAAGACTGGGCGGATATAACTACTATCACGGAGTTGCTGAATTTAGAGAGTACATGGGGGATCCCAAGGTAGAACTTAAGGCGTTTCATATTAAGAAATCTATCATAATGATGTATCTGGCAACAGCGATCTTTGTTATATTCGAGTCAATTGTTATTTTCTTCACATGGTGATTTACAATGAATTCTTTTCTTGTAGGACTCCAGTTTTTGACACGGATTCATTTGTCTTCCAAAGCAATCTGGAAAGATGAGGAATTCGGTAAAAGTGTCATGTGGTTTCCTGTGATTGGATGGATTATAGGGCTTTTTCTCATTCTGATTTTTCAGATTACGAAGCCTTTGGATACACCCATATTAACGGGATTCCTCCTGGTGATTGGAGAAATTTTTATTTCCGGCGGTACGCTGACAGACGGGCTTATGGACGCATCTGACGGGCTTTTTTCCGGGAGGTCAAAGGAAAGAAGTCTGGAGATTATGAAAGATAGTCTCATAGGCTCTTTTGGCATGCTGTCGATTTTGATTTATGTTTTTTTGACAACACTATGTTTAGGATATGTGGATAATACTCAGGCCATGCTGATGCTCCTTATTGCCATGCCTACATTGGGGAGACTGAATCTGGTTATAAGCATTTGCAATTATAATTATGCCAGACCATATGGTATGGGGAAGGCTTTTGCTGCTTATCACTCCAAGTACACGCTGCCTTGGGCAGTTTTCTTTTCGATGCTGCCTGCGTTTTATTTTGGATTCAGCTATTTATTCATTATGGGGATTTCCATCATGATTGGACTTGGCTTAAATAACTGGGTTGTCAAAAAGATTGACGGAACTACGGGAGACACTTACGGCTTTGTTACAGAAATAACAGAAGCAGGTATAGCGCTCCTTGTGGTTCTTTTGATTAGAGGGGACTTATGGCATATATAGTCAGTTCTCCGGGATCCTGCGGAGAATTTATTCAGGGATATATGGATGGAATATCGTTTATGGTGACTTGTCCGATTAACAGATATTCTTACGCAATGAGCCAATTCGATGGTCCGGGAGATCATTTACCGAAGAAGGCGGCTCTTGCTGTAAAGAAAACGCTGAATTATCTGGGCGAGGAAGAACGTGATATTCCTATAAGGCTGAAATCTAATATCCTGCCTGGAAAAGGAATGGCATCGAGCACTGCTGATATCAGTGCAGTCGCTCAGGCTGTTGCACTTTCCTGCGGGAAAAGGCTGACAGCGCATGAAATAGCGGACATTGCACTTTCCATAGAACCAAGTGACGCCACTTTTTTCAACGGGATAGTACGATTTGATCATCGCGGCGGTACGCTCATCCAGCTGATCGGAGACTGCCCGCCTCTTAAGATATTGATTTATGACTGCGGCGGAGAGATAGATACAGTCGATTTTAATACCAGAGCGGATCTGGTCGACCTTCAGAAGAAAAACGAAAAGTATATTAAAATAGCCCTTGACCTGTTCAGGAAGGGGATTCAGAACGGTTCCATTGATGAAATAGGAAGAGCATCCTCCATCAGCGCTTTTGCAAACCAGAAGATTTTATATAAGAAACAGCTCAACCGTTTCTATAAAGTTGGGATGCAGGTTGGAGGTAAGGGAATTATCTGTGCGCATAGCGGAACCGTTTTAGGACTGATTGTTTCAGCCGATGGTGATATTGAAAATATGAAGCAGAGTATAAATGAATATATGGGAAAGGATTTTTCATATTTAGATTCTGTGGAAATTATTAATCAAGGAATCATAGACAGAAAGTGCGATGCGAATGAGTTCGACAAAGAGTAGACATGGCGGAGATATTTATGGATTTTCGGATAAGGAAAGAGATAAATTCCTGGATTTCAGCATCAATATAAATCCTCTTGGATTATCGCCTAAAGGGAAAGCTGCTTTAAAAGCAGGCTGGGAAAAGGAAACTTTGCGATATCCGGATGTTAAATGCAGAGACCTCATTAAAGCTTTATCAGAACGTTACCATGTCGATGAAACCAATATCGTGGTTGGAAATGGTGCCACTGAGCTGATGTATGCCATCCTGAGAATCATCAATCCGGATCTGGTTTTGATACCTGCGCCTTCATTCAGTGAATACAGATTATCCGCAGAAGCATCCGGGGCAAAAGTCCTGAGCTTATTGAGTGAACCAGTTTCATCTTTCAAAGCTTTCATTGAAGAAGTAAAAAATAATATTCAGCAGAATTCTTTGATATACGTTGGGAATCCTAATAATCCCGACGGCTTGCTGCTGGACTCCAAGGATCTTTTGGAGCTTATAGGGATTGCGGATGCTGCATCCAGCTTCCTTGTGATAGATGAATCGTTTATTGATTTTGTGGGAGATGGATATTCCTACCGCAATCTGAGTGAGACGCATCCAAATGTCATTGTAGTTACTTCGCTCACTAAATTTTACGCAGTTCCCGGGCTGCGTATAGGCTGCGCTTTTCTTCCGCAGGCTATTCATGATCAGGTCAATCAGAATCTTGTTCCCTGGAATGTCAACGGATTAGCTCAGCTGTACATGGCGCATGCGGTCAAGGATAATGAATATATAAGAGGATCCATTTCATTCTGCCAGATGCAAAGAGCAAAACTTGTTGAAGGACTGAAGGAATTTCCAGAGATCAAGGTGTATCCGGGAACGGTAAATTTTGTCCTTTGTGAGCTGCTTGATAAAGGAATGGATGCTGAATCTCTTCAGGCAAAACTGATTCACCGCGGAATTATTATCCGGAAATGCGGAAATTATGAGGGATTGGATGATTCATTTTTCCGTGTAGCCGTGCGTTCTGATGTTGAAAATAATAAACTCATTAATGCATTACATGAGGTGCTTGCTAAATGATAACTATTTATCTTATCCGTCATGGCGAAACTTTATGGAACAAAAAGGGACGCTATCAGGGAATCGCCGATGTAGAGCTCAGTGAGAAGGGAATCCTTCAGGCTGATAAAATTGAGGATTATTTCAGAGATATCAAGCTGGACTCTGTAATTTCAAGTCCTTTAAAAAGAGCTGTCAGAACAGGACAAGGTGTTGCCATATCTCATAATCTCCCCCTGGTAATAGAAGAGAATCTCCATGAGCTTGATTTTGGAGAATGGGAAGGAAAAAACTTTAAGGAAATAGAAAAGTGCTGGCCAGGATCCATGGAGAAGATGTTCACACATACTGAAACATTCAAATTCCCTAATGGTGAATCTTTCGAAGAATGCAGGAAGCGTGCTGCTGCATGTATAGAGAAACTCATTTCGTCAGGTGATGATAAGACTTATGCAGTCGTCTGCCATGGCGTAGTGCTTCGAATGATTATATGCTCCTTCATAGATATTCCGATAGCCAGAGCATGGAATCTTTCTTTAGATAATGCGAGCGTATCTGTTATCAAGTGTTTCAACAATGGCCTGAATGTATTGGATTCGCTCAATGGCGTCAGCCATTTGAAGGAATGATAATAGTATGCTGCATAGAGTCCTGTTTTCAGCCTGTTTCCAATTCCTTGAATTTTCATGGACAAAAAGTTCTTGATACGGTATTATTAGAGGGTAATGGAAAAGAGTGATTATGCATGTTATTAAAAGATAGAATCTCTGATTTTATGAAGGATAGCGGTCTGGATGCAGTTTTCGTTCAAAAAAATGAAAACTGTTATTATATTTCCAGATTTACGGGATCAGACAGTTTTTTATTTCTGACTAAAGATGCCGATTATCTTCTTACTGACAGCCGATATACAGAACAAGCAAAACAAGAAGCGGCCGGATTTGAAGTTATAAATCATGCAGGGAAGTTACCGAGTGTTATTGCCGAGCTCGCTCAGAAGCACAAGGTCAAGCGCATAGGCGTTGAATCTCCGTTTTCATACAGTGCCTATCTGAGCTTTTCTGGTGTGATGGATAATGTAGAATTTAAAGTCTGCGCATTGGACAATATCAGACAGATAAAAACACAAGAAGAACTTAAGTGTATTGCAGAAGCCTGCCGGATTTCGGATGAAGGATTCAAGAAGACGATTCCATATATCAAGCCCGGAGTTACGGAGCGGGAATTGATGGCTGTTTTGGAAAGTTCCATGCTGCTTGAAGGTTCTGAAGGGAAATCATTTGATACGATTGTTGCTTCTGGCTATAGAGGGGCGTATCCGCACGGAACAGCGACAGATAAAGTGATTGAGTCAGGGGATCTCATTACCTTTGACTTTGGCGCTATATATAAAGGATATCATTCCGACATCACAAGAACTGTTGCCGTTGGAGAAATTTCCGACCAGCAGCAATTCATGTATGATAAAGTGCTGGGATGTGTAGAGTATATAGAAGGCCTGCTTAAAGCGGGCGAGACTGCTTCTGATGTGGATCGCTTGGCCAGAGAATACCTGAAAAAATTCTCTTTGGATAGTTATTTCACTCATGCGCTTGGTCACAGCGTAGGACTTGAGATTCATGAGGCGCCGGTCCTGGCACCGCGTGACCATTCCGTTTTAATGGTCGGAATGACTGAAACGGTAGAACCTGGAGTTTATATCCCGGGAGTAGGTGGAGTTCGTATCGAAGATACGGTCACAATAGAAAAAGATGGAATTTCAGTTTTAACGAAGTTCCCCAAAAAATTTTTAAGGGTTTAGTAGGAGGAAAAGTAAATGATTTCTAGTAATGATCTTCGTCCAGGCATAACAGTAGAACTTGACGGAATGGTTTGGCAGTGCGTGGAATTCCAGCATGTAAAACCAGGCAAGGGTGCTGCATTCGTTCGTGCCAAATTGAAAAATCTGCAGACAGGATCTGTTGTTGAACGTAAATTCAATGCCGGCATCAAACTGCAGAATGCTCAGGTAGAACGCAAGCCGATGCAGTATTTATATGAAGCTGACGGTTCCTACTGCTTCATGGATACCGAAACATATGAACAGATTATGCTGAACAAAGAGCAGCTGGGCGACAAGATCAACTTCCTTAAAGAAGAAATGGAATGCACTGTCATGTTCTTCAATGGCAGCATCATCGGCGTCGATATTCCAAACTCTGTTGAACTCAAGGTCGTTGAAACAGAACCAGGCATCCGCGGCGATACAGCAACCGGCGGTTCCAAGCCGGCAAAAATGGAAACAAGTTATATTGTTTCTGTACCGCTCTTTATCAACGAAGGTGAAATGCTCCGTATTGATACACGTACAGGCGCATATATCGAACGTGTAAAGTGAGTTGTTTAGACTAACATGGAAACTGCAGAGATAAAGAATTCGTTAGGCACAATTAGAATTTCAGATCAGGTCATCGCCAGTATTGCACAGGCAGCTACGTTGCATGTTAAGGGAATCTATGCGATGGATGATCGTTTTTCTCATGCAATTTCATCTGTCATCAATGATGAAGAAACTCGTGGAATTCGTGTTTCCATTGATAATAAGAGTATAGTGGTTGATTTATACGTTGCTGTTTATCATGGAGACCGGATTCCTGCTATTGCTCTTAATCTTCAAGAAATTGTTAAGGAAGAAATATTGGATTCTGCCGGGATTAGAGTAACTGCAGTCAACGTTAACGTTCAAAAGGTTGTGTTTGATAAGGAGCGATAAAATGTCAGAAGAAGATTCTGTTTCTATTGTTCCTGAAGAAGAGGTTTACCGAAGAATCGAAGAGAAAGTACTTTCATTTCCAGAAGTTGCCGCTTTTACTGCTGAGGGATTTTCCTATTTGATGCAGGGAATCGGCCAGGCTTTCGGTCTTAAGGGCCATAAGGGCTTATTGATCCGGAGAAATGGCAAAAAGGGAATAGAAGTTGCTGTCTCCTTATCTCTGCATTCAGGTTGTAAAGTCAATCAAACCGCTCAACGTATACAGGCTGCTGTGAAAGATGTCTTAGCCTCCTGCACGGAGGAAATGATTTATGGAATTGATATTACTATCACTGAAATAGTTGATTGAAAGAGGTTGCAATGGGCAATAAAGATGCAATAGAGTATGCTTTGAAAGTTTTGTATTCCAAAGAACTGAATCCCGAAAGTGAAAATATCAGTGGGGAAACTGCTGATTTATCCGAAGCGGATATGGAGTACGCTTCAGCAGTGGTCGAAGAATACCAGAGTCATTCTGAATTGATTGATCACATGATTGAAAGCCATCTCATCAATTGGTCAATGAAGCAGTTAAATGTAGTCGATAAGAACATTCTTAGAACGGCAATTGCTGAATACCTGAAATTGGGTGCACCGGATAAACGGAATATGATTATCAATCAGGCTGTCGAACTTGCCAAGATCTATGGTGGTGAAAATTCTTACCTTTTCATTAACGGTTTGCTGGATCAGGCATTGAAGGAGAAATAATGAGTAAGTTTCTTGGTATTGACACAAGTTGTTACACTACCTCGCTTGCTGTTTATGATTCAGAAAAAGGCTTGATTTGTGAAGAGAGAATTATCCTTAAAGTTAAGATGGGCGGCCGTGGACTGTCTCAGTCCAATATGGTCTATCAACATGTTAGAAATTTACCGGTATTGATGTAGAGAATATCTCCATTCTTAGGGGATGTATCTGCCATCGGAGTTTCTTCATTCCCAAGGAGGCGGGCAGATTCATTTATGCCCGCTTTTCTCGTTGGAAAAGGATTGGCGGAATCACTATCTGCGGCAGTTCATATCCCGATGTATCAATTCAGCCATCAGGAAAATCATGCTCTCTCTGCAATCAGGGAGGCACCTGAGTTATGGGGAAAAGATTTCTATTTGATGCATCTTTCTGGTGGTACTCAGGATGTACTGCGTTGTGTCTGGAAACAAGACAAGATTGAAATACAAGAGCTCATCACGACAAGAGATATTACCGCCGGGCAGCTGATTGACCGGATCGGAGTTGCTCTGGGGCTGCCGTTTCCCGCGGGGAAGCATTTGGAAATACTTGCCATGGAAGGAAAAGACAAGAACTATGTTTTGCCTATGACTAAAATTCTGAATGCTTTTAGTTTTTCCGGACAGGAAAATCAATGCCTGCATGATATTGAGAGCAGTCAATATAATAAGGCCGATATAGCAAAGGGGCTTTTATGTCATATTGGAGATTCTTTGGAAAAAGAACTTTTGAATTATCCTTTTGAAAAGGGGGCCCCTTTTGTATCTATTGGCGGTGTCATGTCAAATATTTATTTAAGGGATCGGGTTAATGATATTTGCAGAGAAAAAATGTTAAAACCCTATTTTGCATCGCCCAGGTACAGCAGTGATAATGCTTCAGGCAACGCGTTCGGCGCATTTATGATTTATTCTTCCTCCTGATATGGATCATCAGATGATTTAATATCGTCTATCATTTGAACTAATGACACCTGTCTGTGAATAGATACTGTTTTTGTTCTGGTTTACTTGAATTTGATTATAAAATATGGGATATGGCAAAGGGGGATTTAAATGATTGGCAGCTTATTAAACAAAAAGAAAGCGGACATTGACAAGGAGCTGGCGCATCTGCTTGCTGATAATGGTTCAGAATTGTATAAGTCCATGAATTACAGTCTCCTTGCAGGAGGAAAGCGTTTAAGGCCTGCTTTGTTCCTGATGCTTTTGGAAATATTCGGCTTAGAGGCAAAGTCTTATATTAAGGTTGCCTGTGCTATAGAATGTATCCATACATATTCCCTTATCCATGATGACCTTCCTGCCATGGATAATGATGATTATCGCAGGGGAAAACTGACAAATCATAAAATCTTTGGTCCGGGTATGGCAACTATGGCAGGTGCCGGTCTTCTAACATATGCTTTTGAATTGATATCCAATCAGGAAAATATTTCTCCTGATACGAGATGCCATCTGATTTCGATTTTAGCAAAAGCTGCAGGTCCGGATGGAATGGTCGGAGGGCAGGCGCTTGATATCATTTCTGAAGGTCATTCCAGCAGTCTTCCCGAATTAAGGAAGATGGATTCATTGAAGACAGGATGCCTGATCTGTGCACCCATTGACATGGCGGCCTTAATCGCAAAATGCGATGAAGAGATGAAAAAGTCCCTTCATGATTTCGCAGTTCATTTAGGCCTGCTCTTTTCAGATTACGGATGACCTCCTGGATGTACATGGAAGTTTAAAGGAAATGGGCAAGCTGCCAGGGCAGGATCAAAAGAGCTTAAAGTCCACATATGTTACAATTCTGGAGAAGGAAAAGCCCAGGAATTGGCAAATGATGAAAATAAGCGGGCCAAGGCTGCTATATCAAAGCTGGGATCGTCGTTTGAGCGGTTAAATGATCTTGCGGATTATGTTTTAGACAGAGCGAATTAATTGGAAACGGGAGGAGCAGCAGTGGCGAATCCAAAGGTAAAAAAAGAGAGGCTGGATGTTCTCTTAGTGGAGCAGGGCTTCTTTAACAGCCGGGAAAATGCAAAACGGCATATTATGGAAGGCATAATTTTAGTCAATAATGTGCCTGTTGACAAAGCAGGGACAAAAGTTCCTTCGGATGCTGAAATCAGGATAAAAGGGCATATAATGCCATATGTTGGCAGAGGCGGGTACAAACTCGAGAAAGCACTGAAATTTTTCAAAATTGACCTGAATGGCAAAGTTGTGGCTGATATCGGAGCCTCTACGGGAGGCTTTACTGACTGCGCCTTGCAAAATGGCGCGGTAAAGGTATATGCTATTGATGTTGGAACAAATCAGCTTGACTGGAAGCTTCGAACAGATCAGAGAGTCATTAATATGGAGAAAACAAATATTAAACTTGTGACCCTGGAAACTTTAGGGGAGCCCGTTGATTTTGTATGCACAGACATTTCTTTCATATCAGTGACAAAGATTATTCCAGCTGTTAAATCTATTCTGAAACCTGACGGATCCATTGCTGCTCTTATCAAACCTCAGTTTGAGGCGGGCCGGGAGAAAGTTGGCAAGGGTGGTATTGTAAGAGATCCCGAAGTTCACAAAGAAGTTATTCGTGACACATTAAAAACATTTGAAGAATCCGGATATTTCTGCTGGGGACTGACTTATTCGCCCATTAAGGGCGGATCTGGGAATATTGAGTTCCTGTCTTACCTTCGAAGCAGTATTCCACAAGTTCTTATTAATGATGAAGATATTAATGCTGTTGTAGAAGAAGCACATAATAATCTTTTAAAGGGGCAAGTATGATATTTGGCATTTTTCCAAATCTTGAAAAAGAAGGAATCAATCGGGTTCTTCAGCGATTGATTTCTATATTAGATGATTTAGGGACTCCATATAAATTTCCAGTTTCGATGAAACAAAAAATAGAGAAATCAGGCCTTGACCTGGGCGATTCCTATGTACCTATTGAAGAGCTTGCGCATGCGGACTGCATTCTCTCTGTCGGTGGTGACGGGTCTTTTCTTGGAGCAGCAAGAACTTTTTCTGATTATGATACTTTGATAGCAGGCATTCACCTGGGAGATCTGGGCTTTTTAAACAGCATCACTACTGATGACATGAAGGAACGGATTAAACTTATTCTTGAAGGAGAGTACCTGAAGGAATCCAGACTTTTCCTTCATTCTGAAATCGAGCATGCAAATGGAGAAATAGAGATACTGCCAGATGTTTTAAATGATGTTGTTATCGGTCATAATAAAATAGGCCAGCTTGTCAGGGTACAGCTTTCAATTAATGATCATTTCATTCAGGAATACGCATCCGATGGATTGATTGTATCTTCCCCGACTGGTACGACCGGTTATTCGCTGTCCTGCGGAGGACCGGTGCTGGGACCTTCAGATATCAGAATGACAGTAGTACCGATTTGCGCGCATACTTTGCAAAGATATTCCATGGTCTTGAATGATACCGATATAGTAAAAATTACGGTCCCTGAAAGAGAAAATACGCTCCAGCTTTCACTCGATGGTACTATGTCATTTGATTTCCTGCATTCTGACATACTTCGTGTCCGCGGTATTTCCAAACCTATCCGTTTTGTCAGATTTGAAGGGCAGGAATTTTTCAGCAGTATTACGAAAAAACTCATACGGAAAATGTGCAACTGAAAATTTATCTTTGATATGAAAAAATCTTTGACTTTCATGAAGACAGAAGGTATAATAGTAAAGTCATTGTACTAGGTGCCATGACGCAACCGCACGAGAAGGGTATTAAAATGCTGCAGGACAGCTACCTGAATCGGCGAGTATAGTAGAGGGAGGTGCACATATGTACGCAATTATCAAAACAGGTGGAAAACAGTATCAGGTTGAAGAAGGAAAAGTAATCAGTGTTGAAAAACTGATCGCTGAACAGGGCGACGAAGTAACATTTGATGACGTTCTTCTGGTATCCGGTGAAGACGTAAAGATTGGCAAGCCAAACGTTGAAGGTGCTAAGGTTGTTGGCGTTGTTCTTGAACAGGGCAAAGAAGCAAAGATCCGCATTTTCAAATATAAAGCTAAATCCAACTATCGTCGTCGTCAGGGTCATCGTCAGCCATTTACAAAAGTTCAGATTAAGAAAATCGAGGGCTAATTGGTTACAGTAAGGATGTATTTGGACACAGATGGGTTCTATCACAAGTTTGATGTATCAGGCCATGCCGATGGATATACAGACGATAGTGAATATGATCTTGTCTGCGCAGCTATCTCATCAATAACACTGACAATTGCATCTGGACTTCAAGATGTACTTCATAAAGAGGGAAGTTTTCATTCAGAGAGCGGGTTCTTAAACGTATCCCTCGTTTCATACAGGGATAATGAGACGCAGGCACTGATGAAGACTTTGCAGCATGGTTTAGAAATCATTCAAACTATGTATCCCGACAAACTAAAACTGGAAAGTAAAGAGGGGTGAATTCTATGTTATTATTTGATCTTCAGTTATTCGCTCATAAAAAAGGTGTATCCAGCACAAAGAACGGCCGTGATTCCAACGCACAGCGTCTGGGAACAAAGATGCATGCTGGTCAGATTGCTAAACCAGGCAATATCATCGTAAGACAGAGAGGCACACATCTGCATCCGGGTCTGAATGTTAAGATCGGCAAGGATGATACTCTGTTTGCAGTTGCAGAAGGCAGAGTTGCATTCGAACGTCTTGGCAGAGACAAGAGACAGGTAAGTGTTTATCCTGTAGGTGAATAAAATCTGAAATGATATTTCATTTCTAAATAAAAAGGATTCCTGATATTTGATCAGGAATCCTTTTTATTATGCATATGGGATTCACTTAAATAATTGAAATAGGATATTGACGCTTTTTGATTTTTATACTACGATAGTTTCAATCAATGTTATAAGACTATCCCCAAAAGGCATTAAATGCTTGTGCATAAGTCAATGGGTTATCTGAAGGAGGGAATCTTAATGATTCATGTATTGGTAAATGGAGCAAGTGGCAGAATGGGAAGTGAAGTCGTTCGTTCTATTCTGAGCGAAGATGACCTTGATGTATGCGGTGCAGTTGATCCGGGCGCAGCAGGACATGATTTAGGCGAAATTGTTGGTACGGGCGCAAACGGAATTAAAATTGTATCCTCGCTTCAAGAGGCATTTGCAGTTAATAAACCGGATGTTGTAGTCGATTTTACCAGCCCTAAGGTTATATTTGAGAACGCAAAGTTCGTGCTGGAAAATGGCGTTAATATCGTTATCGGGACTACAGGCCTGACCGCTGAACAGAGGGATATCCTTTCTGAAATTGCTGACAGGCATCATGCAAATGGTCTGGTCGCTCCTAATTTCTCTTTAGGAGCGGTTCTGCTGATGAAGTTATCTGCAGAAGTGGCAAAATATATGCCCAACGTGGAAATCATTGAACTGCATCATAACAAAAAATATGATGCACCATCAGGAACTGCAAAACTGACTGCAGAAAAAATTGCAGATGCAAGGGTTGAAGAACCTGAAGAAGATTTAACAAAGGAAAGCCTGCCCGGAGCAAGAGGCGGCAAGTATAAAGGAGTTACGATTCATTCTGTCCGCCTTCCAGGATATGTTGCTCATCAGGAAGTTCTTTTTGGAGGATATGGGGAACTTCTTACCTTGAGACACGATTCATTAGACAGAAAGTCTTTTATGCCTGGAGTTATGATGGCTTGCAGAAAGGTCATGACTACAGATGGTTTTGTTTACGGGCTTGAAAATTATTTAGAATAATGAGGTGCATTTTATGAATCGCTATCCAAGAATCGCAGTTTTAGGAGCCACTGGTGCCGTCGGACAGGAATTTATCCGGCTTTTTGAAGAAAGAAATTTCAAATTCAGCTCTCTGAAATTATTGGCATCTGCTCGTTCTGCCGGGAAGAAGATTTCTGTCTGCGGTAAAGAGTACGTTGTGGAAGAAGCAAAGCCGGAGTCTTTTGAAGATGTTGACATTGCACTTTTTGCCGGCGGAAACATCAGCAAGGTTTTGGCACCTGAAGCTGTAAAAAGAGGTGCAGTGGTTATTGATAATTCTTCCTCATTCAGAATGGATCCCGAAGTTCCTCTGGTAATTCCGGAAATAAACCCGGAAGACATACTTTGGAATAAGGGAATCATCGCAAATCCGAACTGCTCGACGATTATCATGCTTATGGCACTGAAACCGATTCATGACCTGTCCCGCATTAAGCGCATTGTTGTCAGCACATACCAGGCAGTTTCCGGTGCTGGCAAGGAAGGTATAGATGAGTTGTATAATGAAACGGCTGCTGTTGCCAAAGGTGAACACTATGAACCAACGATTCTTCCTTCTGCCAGTCTTCCGATCCATTATCAGATTGCTTATAACGTAATTCCGCAAATTGATATTTTCCTTGATAATGACTATACCAAGGAAGAGATGAAGATGGTCAATGAGACACATAAAATTCTTCATGACAATTCTATCGGAATTACTCCTACTGCCGTTCGAGTACCAGTTGTAAGAAGCCATGCAGAATCAATTTATATTGAGACGGAAGATGTTTTATCGATAGATGCTGTTAAAGAAGCAATCAAAAACTTCCCTGGCGTGGAACTGGTCGATGATATAAAGAACATGAAATATCCGATGCCGCTTGATACCTCTGATAAAACAGATGTAGCTGTCGGCCGTATCAGAAAAGACCTTGTATCACCAAATGGAATAAACTTATGGGTATCTGGCGACCAGATCCGCAAAGGTGCTGCATTAAATACTCTTCAGATTGCTGAATATATGATTGAACATGATGTTATTAAATAAAATTACTTTAAGTGTGTCATTTGACTAAAAGGATATTAAAACTAAGGAGTAAAAAATGGCTAATGCAAAATTTGGGCGTGTTATAACTGCAATGATCACACCATTTACCGCTGATGGTGAAGTCGATTATGAAGGTGCCGTGACACTTGCAAAACACTTGGTAGAACATGGCTCCGAAGGAATTCTGGTTGGTGGTACCACAGGTGAAGGGGCTACCATGACTGCCGATGAAAAGATTAAACTGTATACTGCAGTTGTCAATGCAGTAGGCCGCAACGCTTCCGGCAAAAAGGTTCCTGTTATGGGCAATCTTGGCGGAATCAGCACTACGGAATCAATCGCTTTTGCAAAGAAGGCTGTAGAAACAGGTATCGACAGCGGACTTGTCATTGTTCCATTCTATGTAAAACCCAACCAGCAGGGAATGTATGAACATTTTACTGCTATTGCCAAATCTGTTGATCTTCCGATTATCATTTATAATGTTCCGGGACGCACCGGTGTATCCATTCTTCCTGAAACAATCAAGAGAATTGTTGATGAATGCCCGAATGTCGTTGGTATTAAAGATGCAACTGGCAACTGGGATCAGGTTACAAAGGAAAAGACACTGCTTCCGGATGACTTCATGATTTACAGCGGGGATGATTCTTTTACACTCCCGATTCTTGCTGGAGGCGGAGTAGGCGTTATTTCCGTGGCAAGCCATGTTATTGGGGACGATCTCCTTGCGATGGTTAAAGCTTTTGAAGAAGGACGTTTACAGGATGCACTGCAGCTTCATATTAAGATGTATCCGATTATGAAAGGAATGTTCTTTGTTGCTAGTCCGATTCCAGTAAAAACTGCAGTTAATCTCATCGGACTTCCTGGCGGACATTTCAGGCTTCCAATTGCAGAACCATCTGACAGTGAACGTGAACATGTCAAAGAAATGCTCAACGACTATGGAATCTCCTGCTGAGTAAATTGAAATAAAAAAAGGCTGTGGCAAAACGATTACACATTTTGCCACAGCCTTTTTTATTTTTAGAATTTAATCTTGAGAAGACGGATGGAGTAAAGGACACAGATGATTGTTACACCGGTATCTGCAAATACTGCAAACCACATATTTGCATAACCCAGAAGGCCCATTACAAGTACAAGCACCTTAACTAAGATAGCAAAGGTAATATTTTCTTTTGCTGTACGTAGTACCTTTCTGGCAATCCTGACTGATTTTGGAATCGCTTCTACAGACGAATTAAGGAACACGAGGTCGGCAGCTTCTATTGCAGAATCAGAACCACTGCCCATAGCCGCACCTACATCGGATCCTGCAAGAACCGGGGCATCATTGATCCCGTCACCGACATATAAAACCGGTCCAAATTTTGCACGAAGAGTTTTCATGATTTCGAATTTATCAGTCGGTTTAAGCTGCGCATATACTTCGGAAATTCCTGCCTTATCTGCCATAAACTGGGAGGCTTCCTTGTTGTCTCCAGTCAGCATGACAGGGGTGATCCCTAACTTCTTGAGTTCTTTGATGCCCTCTTTTGCATCTTCTTTCAACTCATCAGATACAACAATCCTGCCTAAGAACTTATTGTTCTTTGCAATAAAGATTTCCGGCCCTGCGGTTTCTAAAGTACTAAACTTTGATGGAATATCAATTCCGGATGTTTCCAGTAAAAGATGATTTCCGACATAAACTTTATCACCTTTGATAGATGCGATGATTCCCGATCCGCTGATTTCCTGTATAGAATCTACCTGATCAAGCGGGTTTTCGTCCAGGTCGGCGGCAGTTACGATAGAGCGGGCTATCGGGTGTGTAGAATATGATTCTGCACTTGCAGCTAATGACAGTAATTCATTTCTGGAAATATCAGGTACTGTTAATACTTTTCTGACTTTAAAGGAGCCTTCTGTTACTGTTCCTGTTTTATCCAGTGCAGCGACTTTGGCCGTAGAAAGGCTTTCAATACTCGTTCCGCCTTTAAAAAGTATGCCTTCTCTTGAAGCAGCACCAATACCGGAAAAGAAGGAAAGCGGAATGGATATTACTATAGCGCAGGGGCAGCTGATAACCAGGAATGTCAGGGCTGTATAAATGTACGGGTACCAGGGATGATTGAATAATAATGGGGGAACAACGGCTGTTATTAATGCAATGACAACGACAATGGGAGTATAAACCTTGGAAAATCTGGTTATAAATTTATCCAGTTTAGGCTTATTGGCAACTGCATTTTCAACGGAATTCAGTATTTTGCTTACCATGGATTCTGACAGTATCTTTTGCACTTTCAGAACAACGGTTTCAGTCATGTTTATGCAGCCTGAATCCAATGAATCTCCCACACGAACAGTGACTGGAACAGATTCCCCGGTAATGGCGGACGTATCAATCTGGGAGTCTCCCTTGACCACGATGCCGTCAAGCGGTATACGGTCGCCGGGACGGATCAGGAGATAATCTCCGACTTTGGCATCCTCAGCAGGAATCTCAGTTACATTATTCTCAGAGGAAATCAAGTTTACCATCTGCGGTCTTAAATCGACGGCTTCCATAATCTGTTCACGGCTTTGATCGGTAGCAAGATCCATGAAGTATTCACCAATACGGTAGAAGAACATAACACCTACTGCTTCGGGGAACTCATGAATGGCGAAGGCGCCCAAAGTTGCTATTGACATCAAAAATGTTTCATCGAAAAATTCTCCGTGCAGGATATTTCTTACCGCATTAAGCAGTACTTCACCGCCAAGAATGATGTAAGAAATAACAAACAGAAGGTCAATGATTCCCTGAGTGACAGGCAGATTGATCAGGTTGTAATTCAGGAGCATTCCTGCTACGAAAATGATCCCGCCTATTCCAAGCTGTACTTTGTCCTGCTTGATCCAGTCAAGGATTCCGTGGGAACTATTCTCCTCAAGCTGGGCATGCTGTTCCTGGATCACTGTAGGAGACTCGATTTCGTTACATTTTTCCGTTAATTCAGGAATCAAGGAATCAGGATCTTCAGCTGTCAATTTAAGCGTCTTGGTAGCGTAAGAGATAGAAGCCGAAATAACATCAGGCTGCTTATTGATTAACTTCTCTAATTTGAGAGCACATGCAGCACAATCCAGTGTGGGCATTTCGTATGTCTTGGTCTTATAAGATGCTTTGCCAGCATTTGTGTGCCTGGTGATTTTTATATTTTCATCTACACTTGCGCACACTTTTTCTAACTGCGGGTAAATGATATCTTCAGGCGCCTTGGCAATCAGGTAGAGATCCTTATCTCTAAAACAAACGGCTGCATAAAGGACCAACGGAAGCTGACGGATCTTTCCTTCGATAATAGCGGCACATTCCATACAATCCAGGCCATTTAAGTGATATTCCAGCTTGGAAAGATTCTTGTCTAAAAGATCGCAATGACATTGATCCAGCTCTTTTCCGCAGTAATCGCACTCTTCATTTGTCATAGAAGGGCTGCCTTTGGAATTATAGGTATCCAGAGGCATGCTGCTGCTATGAAAATGTCCAAAAATACGTCTTTCATCTTTTACTATATCGGAAGAGCTTCTTTTAACACTTTCTGCATCCTCGGTATAGGGGCGCATTTCTTCAGCAGAGTGATTATGCATTTTGACATGAGGTGAATCCTTGGAATCTTTATCAGCATTAGGCAAGTGATTATTTTGGGATTTGAATTTGTGATTGTTTTTCTCTTTATTTTCAGTATCGCTCACTTTGGGCACCTCCACATATTTCTTTAAATTTATTCTAGCATTCAATGAATTTAGTTAAAAATTTCTGAGGAAAATACTTTAAAATTTCAAGTTGCTCTGCAGGAAATTGGAAATTGCATGCGGCAGGGGAAATAAAAAAGCGCAGGACGAATCCTGCGCTTTCAGGGTTGGAAGTACTAGGTTTTATTTAAATTCTTTAGGCTCTGCCATAATTGTCTTCTGGTGTGTAAATATGACATGCCCCGGTGTACTGTTAGGCATTTTTTTTACATACTTAATGTATGTATAATCGACGGCCGTTTTGCCGGAGTCTTTTCCCTTGCTGTAGAATGCGGCGATGGAGGCTGTTTTATTGATAGTATCTTCAGGGACTGTCTCTCCATTGGTGACTAAAACAACATGGGATCCAGGCAGATCCTTTACATGGAACCATAAATCAGTTTTTGACGCCTTATGAAAGGTAAGCGAATCATTCTGTGTGTCGTTGCGGCCAATGAGTACTTTGAAACCATCTATGGTCAGCTGTGTAAAATGATCCTCGTTAATTGAAACTTTCTTCTTGGATGGTACCTTATGCAGATTTCTTTTACCCGAAAATACATTCAATTCCTTCTGAACGGATAAAATGTCATCCTTCGTTTTGGCTTGTTCAAGGAAGTATTTCAATTCCTGGAGGTATTCCAATCGTTTTTCACATTCGTTTACTTTTTCCATACCTATCTTGAATCTTGTCTTCATTTTAGCGTATTTCTTGAAATAGATCTGGCTGTTCTGATTGATTGACAGCTGCGGATCGAGAGGGATGTCTATATCGGAAACAGGATCGCTGAAAAGATTCGGCACGGTCAGGGATTTTCTGCCATTTACTTTTTCGTTGGAATGAATTGACAGCAGGTTTCCCCATAATTTATACGTTTCGGTAAGATTGGTTTCCTCTAATTCAGAAGAAATTTTTTCTTTTTTACGTGTTTCTTTCTTTATCAGTGAATTTAGAAGTTTTCTGCATTCCTGTGAGGTGGAAGCAATCGTACTGTTGCTTTCCAGCATATAAGATTCCATCCACGATACAATATCCTTATCCTCATGAGGCCCGTTCAAAGATGTGAGAAGTATGGGGGATACAAGAGGCTTTCCGTTCACACGATATACATGCAGGGTGTCCGATTCTTTCAATTCTGAAATAATCGAAATCAGCTCATCCGCCAATTTTCTTATATTCTCTTCGCTCAAGCTGGAAGTTAATGTTGATTCCGTCAGACCCGAACGGTAAAGCAGTTCATCAAGAAGCGGCTTTGAAAACCCATTGAATGATGAAAAGAACCATTCTTTCAGAGGAACGGCAGTATTTTGTGAATATGTCAGAATGTTGATTAATTCTGTTTCAGAAAAATCCATGAAATTTAATCTGTTTGAATTTTCTGGCGGAGTATATTTTTCCCCTGGAATGATCCGGCGGTTTAATTTCTTCCCTTTTGAACAGGCATCGATAAGAATATCGTTTTCAGATAAGATCAGATTTGGCGTTGATGGAATTAATTCAAGATACAACGTCCTTGTAATAATTTCTCCGGCTGTTTCAATTCGATCTGCCGATATGGTAATCAGCCTGTCCATATCCAGTTGCTTGATGGATGAAATCCTGGCGCCTTCAAGATACTTTCTAAGGGTCATGCAGAATGTTTGTGATGCGATATACTGCAGGCGACGATTCTTAGATGAAATATAAAATATAGGCGGGGTATGAAGATTAATGATCAAATGCAGGGGAGAACTATTTGGACGAAATAGTTCCAGGTCGAATATTTTCTGATCTATCTGATGAATCTGACGTATTTGTGAGGAAATTAAAAGTTTATTCAATTCTTTCACATATAGATAAAGAGTACTACTATCGATTTGCATAATTTTCCTCCTCTATGTCAATCGTAATGAGTCGTCAAAACAAGTATATCATGGATGGAGAACCAGGATTGAAATTCATCAGTCATCCATAATTTCTTGCTTCTTAATATCCGATTTTCGAGAAATTCTCCCGGGCGTCTTTAAAACAGGCCAAAATAAGAGGAATATCGAGTTATCAGTCAATCAACAGGGATTTTAACCTTGATAATATTTCGCTAATAATGGTACAATTTTAACTGAGCACCAAAACTGGTTGAAAATATTTTAGAATATCCAGTTACTATATATTTGGAGGGCAGATTATGTATTTTACCAAATGGCAGGCTTGTGGAAACGATTTTGTGTTTGTCAACGCTGCTGAAAATCCTGATATAAAATCGATTTCTGATCATGCCAAATTGATATGTGACCGTCATTACGGAGTTGGTGCTGATGGTGTTATTTTTATTTTACCTTCAGAAACCGCTGATTTAAAAATGCGCATATTTAACAGCGATGGTTCGGAAGCAGAAATGTGCGGAAATGGTATACGGGCATTTGCAAAATGGGCTTTCGAACTGGGCTTGGTCAACGAAAAGAAAATATCTGTAGAAACCGGAGCGGGTATCTTATATCCTGAATTATTGGATGATGGAAATGTTCGCGTTGATATGGGCGTACCGCACTTATCAGCGAAGGAAATTCCTGTTCTTGGCTTCGGGGATGGGACGGTTGTAGATAAGCCGTTGATTAATGGCGGGACAGGCAAACATTATCAGGTTACCTGTGTATCTATGGGAAATCCGCACTGTGTTATCTTTGTTGATGATGTAAATGCGATCGACCTTCCGGGAGAAGGTCATCAATTGGAGATTGATGCACATTTTCCAAATAAAACCAATGTGGAATTCGTTCAAAAACTTTCCGAGAACCACTTAAGAATGCGGGTTTGGGAAAGAGGCACCGGAATTACTCTGGCATGCGGTACGGGGACTTGTGCAGCTGTCGTAGCAGCTATTTTGAATGGTTTTGCTGACAAGAACGCCGACGTAGATCTTGATGGAGGCAGTCTCCATATTGACTGGGCAGGAAGCAGCAAGGATCATGTGTATATGACGGGACCGGCAGTCAAAGTATTTGAAGGGGATATCAGCCTTTAATCCGGGCTGTTTAGTGGAGCATAGGAGGAAGATTGTATTATGAGAAGTATGACCGGCTTTGGCACAGGTACTGCTAAAAGTGATAATCTTCTAATTGTTACGGAAATAAAGTCTGTAAACAGCCGTTTTCTTGAAATTAATTTCAAAAGCGATTATTCGAATCAAAATAATCTGGAGAACATTTCACGGCAAGTCATCAAAGAGAATGCTTCACGTGGCAAGTTTAATGTCTATGTTTCCATTAAGGAAATTGAAAACCCTGATGGAAATTTGATTCATGTGGATGAGGATGTCCTTGGAAATTATATCAAGGTGTTATCGAAAGCTGCGCATAATAAAAAGCTGTCGAAGCGACCTCTTGATTTGTCTGATGTCTTACTGTTTAGGGATGAGTGGATTAAAACGGAGAAAAAAGAAGTTTCAGATGATGAAGTTTCTTCCCTTTTCAAAGAATCCATTGCAAAAGCTGTCCAGGAACTGGTCAGTATGAGAGAAACAGAAGGATGCAACTTAAGGGAAGACTTGATGGCAAGGATCGACTGGCTGCGCGGGAAGCATGATTATCTTGTGGCAAGGCAGGGCGATGTCATAAAGAGTTATGAAACCCGCTTAAGGAGCAGGATAGAAAAGATATTTGATGACCAGAATAAGGAAATTGATGAAAGGCGGATTTTGGAAGAGGTCGCCATTTTCGCTGATAAAACTGATTACACCGAGGAAGTTGTCAGATTCTCCAGCCACTTGGATCAGTTCCAGAAAATACTTAACGAAAGTAAGCCTGTCGGGAAAAAGCTCGACTTCCTCCTGCAGGAAATAAACCGGGAAGTCAATACAATGGGTTCAAAAACGAATGACAATGATATCATTGACTGTGTTATAATGATTAAGACAGAATTGGAAAAAATTCGAGAACAAGTACAAAATATTGAATAGGAGAGTTAAAAGTGAGTTTTTCTTTAATTAATATTGGATTTGGCAATATGGCAGCAGCTGCACGTGTTATGGCAATCATCAGCCCTGAATCTGCTCCGGTCAAAAGAATGATTCAGGATTCAAGAGATAAGGGCGAATTAATAGATGCAACTTATGGCAGAAAAACACGTGCCGTTTTGATTATGGACAGCGGTCAGATTATTTTATCAGCAGTACAGCCAGAAACGATTTCTCACAGACTTATGAATAAAGATACGGCGATCAGTGAAGGAATGGATGATAATTGATGGACATGTCAGGGAAAACCGATAAGGGTATTTTGCTTGTGGTTTCAGGTCCCAGCGGTGCAGGGAAGGGTACCATCTGCAGTGCAATTCGCGAGTTGTATCCAGATTTGCATTACTCTGTATCAATGACCACCAGGGAGCCTAGAAAAGGTGAAGTGGAAGGGGAAAGTTATTTCTTCAGAACCAAAGAACAGTTTGAACAACTGATCAAAGAAGATGCCTTTTTGGAGTATGCAAAAGTATATGATAATTACTATGGTACTCCCAAAAAGTATGTTTTGGATTTAATTGATAAAGGACAGTCTGTACTTCTTGAAATTGATATCCAGGGAGCAATGCAGGTAAAAAAGCGTTATCCTACCGGAGTATTCATCTATATTGTTCCACCTTCGCTGAATGTTTTATCAGGACGTCTCCATAACAGAGGAACAGATTCTGAAGAAGTGATTCAAAAGCGTCTGGCCCAAATAACAAGCGAGCTTGCAATGGCTCATCAGTATGATTATATTGTCGTTAATGATATTTTAGAGGACGCAGTTCATAAAACATCTGCTATTTTGGAGGCAGAGAAATGCAAACTCAGCCATAATGAGGGGCAGATTGAAACAATTTTCAAGCAATATATAAATAAGGAGGTACCTTTAAAATGATGTGTTATCCTTCAATCGACAGTCTTATTAAGAAAGTAGATTCCAAATATACGTTGGTCACTCTGGCGGCTCAGAGAGCCAGAGAACTTACTGACGGGCAGCCTGCATTGATTCCAGATGCAGCTGATAAAAAAACTGTTACGATCGCATTGGAAGAAATCTATAATTCAAAAATTACCTATTCATTCGGGAAATAATACAAGCAGGGTGGTAACGACTTCTATTCCTGAATTTTGATGGAAGGGCTAATAATGTTTAAAGATAAGCACATAGTTGTTGGTGTTTGCGGCGGCATAGCTGCCTATAAAGCAGCAGGGCTTGTAAGTCAGCTCAGGCAGAATGGAGCTGATGTTCATTGTATTTTAACAGAACATGCAGCGAAGCTGGTTACTCCGATTACCTTTGGAGAACTTTCCGGCAATGATGTTACTGTTGATATGTTCGCAAATATTAATAAATGGGATGTTGAGCACATCGCTCTTGCCCGTCTTGCAGATGTATTTGTAATTGCGCCTGCAACAGCTGATATCATTGGAAAGGTAGCCAATGGGATCGCTGATGACATGCTGTCTACTACGATTATGGCAACGAAGGCGAAAGTAGTATTTGTTCCTTCAATGAATACTAATATGTATGAGAATCCCATCGTCCAGTCTAATATACGCAAACTGGAATCTTTAGGATATATTTTTGTTGAACCGGAGTCCGGACATTTGGCGTGCAATGTTACGGGGAAAGGCCGCTTCCCGCAGCTGAATGTTATCATGGAACACATTTACAAGGCACTCTACAGCAAGCATTTGCTGAAGGGAAAGAAAATTGTTGTTTCTGCAGGCGGAACTCAGGAAGATATCGATCCCGTCCGGTACATAAGCAACCGCTCGAGCGGTAAAATGGGTTATTCCATTGCCAGAGCTGCTGCACTGGAAGATGCAGATGTTACCCTTGTAAGTTGTACACATGCTCTGCCAGAACCAGTCGGTGTTCATATGATTTATGTCCATGATGCCAGGGAACTGGAAAAGGCAGTTAATGCCCAGTATGACGACTGTGATGCACTTGTCATGGCTGCAGCTGTATCTGATTATCGTCCTGCCGTGCGGGCCGACAATAAAATAAAGAAAGAACAGCATGATCATCTCAATATAGAACTCACAGAGAATCCGGATATACTCTACGGATTAGGGCAAAAAAAGACGCATCAGTTCCTTGTAGGATTTGCGGCTGAAACCAGGGATGTCATTGAATACGGTAAAGCTAAATTGGCAAAGAAAAACCTGAACCTCCTTGTAGCTAATGATGTTGCGCAGCAGGGCGCAGGATTCAATGTTTCAACTAATATAGCAGCTCTTATCTATAAAGATGGCCATATTGAGCAATATCCGAAAATGACTAAAGATGATTTGGGACATATTATTATCGAGAAAATTGCCGAAGGCATAAATTGACGTTTACAATAAAGAGACCCTCCTTATAAAAGTGAGGGTCTCTTTTGATTATGTTATCTAATTGTTATTTTTAATCTATTGCTAAATAATGACATTCCCGTTATAATAGAAACATATGAAAATAACTCATCAAGAGCGGTAGAGGGAACTGGCCCGAGGAAGCCGCAGCAACCATTCTTTTTAGAACCGGTGCTAATTCCAACAGCAGCAGCTGACAGATGAGAGAACCATCTCTCCTTCTGCAGGAGAGTTTTTTTATTACCCAATTACCTTTATATTTAATCCTAAGGAGGGATTTTAATTGGCTAAGAAAGTATTATTTACTTCTGAATCTGTAACAGAGGGACATCCTGATAAAATTGCCGATCAGATTTCTGATGCAATTCTTGACGCAATCCTGGAACAGGACCCAAATGGCAGAGTTGCTTGCGAAACAACGGTTACAACAGGACAGGTACATGTCTTTGGTGAAATCACAACAACGGCCTATGTACCGATTCCTAAAATTATAAGAGATACGATTCGTGAAATCGGTTATACCGATGCACATTATGGCTTTGATGCTGATAGTGTCGGCATTAACGTTTCCATTGATGAACAGTCTCCGGATATCGCTATGGGCGTGGATAAATCTCTTGAAGCAAAAGAGTCCAAGGCTGACCAGTATGATATCGGTGCTGGTGATCAGGGAATGATGTTCGGCTATGCTTCCAATGAAACACCGGAATACCTTCCGATGCCTATCGCTCTGGCTCACAGACTTTCCCGCAGACTGGCAGAAGTCAGAAAAAATGGAGAACTTGCTTATCTGAGACCGGATGGCAAGACACAGGTTACTGTTGAATATGAAGACGGCAAGCCTGTACATATTGATACCATTGTAATCTCTGCACAGCATAATCCGGAAACTTCACTTGATCAGATCAAGAAAGATCTTATTGAACATGTAATCAAGGTTGTTATGCCGGCTGATTTTATTGATGACAGCACCAAGTACCTGATCAACCCGACCGGTCGTTTTGTTATAGGCGGACCTCAGGGGGATGCCGGTCTTACGGGCAGAAAGATTATTGTTGATACCTACGGCGGCATGGCGCGTCATGGCGGCGGATGCTTCTCTGGTAAAGATCCGACAAAGGTTGACCGTTCAGCTGCTTATGCGGCACGTTATGTTGCAAAAAATATTGTCGCAGCAGGGATTGCTGACAAATGCGAAATTGAATTGGCATACGCTATTGGCGTAGCTGAACCGGTATCCATTTTTGTTGACACTTTCGGAACCGGAAAAATCAGTGATGAAAGAATCATTGAACTCATCAGAAAGAATTTTGAATTAAGACCTGCCGGAATTATTGATATGCTGGATCTGAGACGCCCGATTTACAAGAAAACAGCAGCTTATGGACATTTTGGCAGAACTGATATTGATCTGACCTGGGAACACACCGATAAGGCAGACGTTCTTAGAAGAGAAGCTGGCTTATAATTAATATCAAGGGTTCTTGAAATATGATAAAATAGTGGTTACTCTTAAAGAGTAACCACTATTTTTTTGAGTCGATTGAACGGAGATAAAATTTTATGAGAACAATCATTGCTGAAGTGATTATCAATCGAGTGAGCAAGCGTTTAAACAGAACGTTTTCTTATATCGTCCCAGAAAAATTTGCATCCGTTAAGGCTGGTACCAGATGTCTCGTTTCCTTTGCCGGCAAGCATGAAGAAGGAATCATTCTATCTATAACCGATGCCGACCCAGATCAGTTTGATTATAAACTTCAATATATATTGGATATCATTGACACTGAGCCTTGGTTTACTGAGCAGATGCTCCTTCTGGCTTATTGGATAGCCTCTTATTATATATGTCCTCTGATTGAGGCTTTGAGACTTTTCCTGATTGATAAGGTGGGTATTCAAAGGGAATATACGTATGAAATTTTGTGGGATAATATACCGGCAGACTCGGCATTTTCATCGTTGATAGATCATTCCATCAAATCACTGCATGAAAAAGACGCTGAGCTTATTTTCGGGGATCATCTTAAAGAATGTCTTGATCAATCTTATCTAATCAGGAGGGAACTATTATCCAGCGTACATGCGGCACCTGTTGAGCGATGGGTTGAAGTTGTCTCTGCTCCCAAAGAAGAAGATCTGACTCGCAGCAGCAAACAAAGACTGCTTTGGAGGCTGCTTAAAACCGAAAAGGCAATCCCCGTCAGGAGTTTAAAAGAACAAGGGATTTCTGATGCGGTCGTCCGTGCATATTGCAATAAAGGCTTTGCAAAAGTAATTTATAAAGCAAAGGATACTTATTCCCTGATAACGGATTCAAATACCAAAGGCAATGAAAAAAAGCCAACGGAAGAACAGTTTAAGGCTATCAATGAGATTTCTAAACTTATTGATAAATCTTCTTACGAAGGAGTTTTATTAAAAGGTGTCACCGGGAGTGGAAAAACCGAGGTATACCTTCAGTGTGCGAAACATGCTCTTGAAAATGGCGGATCAGCATTGATACTTGTTCCGGAGATTTCATTGACTAATCAGCTCACTGCCTATTTTGCATCTGTATTCGGCGATGATGTCGTCTTTATGCATAGCAAATTATCAAAAGGAGAGAGATACAACAATCGCCAGAGAATCGTCAACGGAGAAAGCCGTATTATTATTGGATCACGTTCTGCGCTTTTCCTGCCATTTAAAAATCTGAAACTGATTGTAGTCGATGAGGAGTATGATTCTTCCTATAAACAGGGCGAAAGTCCAAGATATAATGGCAGAGATGTAGCCAAGATGATAGCCAAGATCTCTAACTGCCCTATTGTTCTGGGTGCGGCGACGCCATCAATAGCAACTTACTATGCGGCCTTAAGCGGGAAGATCCGGCTGATTGAATTGAAACACAGGGTATTCAACACTCCTTTGCCCAAAATATTGATTTACGATATGAGAGGAGATTACAGTAACAGCGGAAGATTAATTTCCATGCCGCTTAGGGAGCTGCTTGAAAAGACACTGGAGAATAAAAGAAAAGCGATTCTTTTATTAAATAAAAGAGGATTTGCATCTACGCTAATATGCTCATCATGCGGATATGTTTTTAAGTGTCCTAATTGTGATGTATCTTTTGTATATCATAGAGAAGAGAACTTATTGAAGTGTCATTACTGTGGCACGACCAGTATTCCTCCATATAAATGCCCCAAATGCGGGAATAGAAAAATCCGCTATCTGGGCTGGGGGACTGAGTTAATCGAAAAAGAGTTAAAGGAAGATTTTCCGCAGGCAAGATGTCAGCGTTTTGATCTTGACAGTACATCAAGAAAAAATAGTGCACAAAGAATCCTAAATGATTTCAAAAATGATAAAAATGATAAAATAGATATATTATTTGGGACACAGATGGTCGCAAAAGGGCATGATATTCCTAATGTCAATACTGTTGGAATCTTATCTGCGGACAGCATCCTGAATATGCCGACCTATTTAGCGTCCGAACAGACCTTTAATCTGATCACCCAGTGTGCGGGCAGAGCTGGCCGGGGAAAAGAACGCGGGGAAGTTATCCTGCAAACCTATAATCCTGAACACTATGTGATTGAAACAGCCGCCAAGCAGGATTATGAGAAATTTTATGAGCAGGAAGTAGTATTCCGTAAAATGCTTGGTTACCCTCCATTTCTGAAATTATTGAAAATTACATGTTTCAATAAAGATTACGATACTGCGGTCAATCAGGCAAATACCATTTACCGGTTCCTCTGTGAGGCCAATAAGAATCTGAAAGAAAAAGTATCCTTTACGGAACCCTTCCCGGAACCAATCAAACGGGTCAGAAACTTATATTTCATATCCATATTGATAAAAGGCAGTAATTTTGTGGATTTGAAAAATTTGATGAGAAATTCGGTAATATTCAAAGAAAATGATATAATTATAGACGTAGATCCAATATAAGGAATTAAATAATTGGATTTACACAAGGATTAAAAGAAAGAAGGTATCATAAGTTGAGTAAAATTATTAGTGCGGGAAATCCGATATTAAAGAATGTGGCAGCTCCTGTTGAAGTGTTTGATAAAAAATTGAAATTCCTGGTTATTGATATGAAAAAGACCTTGTATGAAGCTAACGGTGTGGGTCTTGCGGCTCCGCAGATTGCAGTGTCTAAAAGGGTGTTTGTTGCTGATGACGGTGAATCAGGCTTTGAAGCTTACATCAATCCTGAATGGAGCCCCGTCGGGGATGAGAAGAATATCGACATAGAAGGATGCTTATCCGTTCCTGAACTCTTTGGGGAAGTGGAACGCTACTCGAATGTCATCGTGCATTATCAGGATATACATGGCAAGAAAAAAACGAAAAAGGCATCCGGGTTATTAGCACGCTGCATCCAGCATGAAACCGATCATTTAAATGGCATCCTTTTCATTGAAAAGGCTCTTTCACTTCATAAAGGACCTAAGACAGATGAATAATTATAAAATCGTATTTATGGGAACGCCGGATTTTGGAATACCATCATTAAATGAACTCTATAAACAGGGATATGCGGTTGAAGCTGTTTATACGCAGCCGGACCGGGTCAATAAAAGGGGAAATAAAGTACAGTTTTCTGCGGTAAAACAATTCGCATTGGAACATGATATTACTATTTATCAGCCTAACTCCCTGAAGGATGAAAAAGAGCTTGATGTGTTAAGGGCTCTGAATCCTGATCTGATTATTGTAATAGCTTACGGAAAGATTTTGCCGCAGGCTGTTCTTGATATTCCCAAGTATGGCGTGATTAATGTGCACGCATCGCTTCTTCCGAAGTATCGCGGCGCTGCACCTGTTCAGCGTTCGATCATTGATGGAGAAGAAACAACCGGAGTAACGATCATGCAATTGGACGCAGGAATGGATACTGGCAATATTATTGCGGAAAAAAGCGTATCCATTACTCCGCATATGACATCGGAAGATCTTTTTGACGTACTGAGCCATGTCGGGGCAAAGCTTCTGATCGATGTTTTGGATGATCTGCCGGCTAAACTGGCTGCTTCTGTAAAACAGGATGAAAGCAAAGCAACATATGCTGAAAAATTGACGAAGGAAATGGGACATATCAATTGGAATGATTCTGCCCGCACGATAGACAGGTTGATCAGGGGAATGTATCCAAATCCGGGTACATATACTTTCTTCAGGGGAAAGCGGATTAAAATTCACGAGGCTGTTCTGCTTGAATCAAGTTCTAATGATGCCCCAGGGAAGATCTTCTCTCTTTCCGACGGAATGCTTCATGTTAAATGCAGTGACGGTGCCATAGGGCTTCTCATGATCCAGCCCGAAAATCATAAAAAGATGAGCGCATCAGACTTTATTAACGGGTACAAGGTGACCACGGATGAATCATTTGAATACTAATGCTCAGGCTCCTTCTGCAAGGGTTCTGGCATATCAGGCGCTTTATGATATTTTGGAAAAAGGCGCTTATTCGAATCTAAGACTTCAGACGGCACTCAAAAAGAATCATTTGAAGGGGCCTGAGGCGCATTTATTGACAGAATTGGTTTACGGCACTCTTAGAAAATACAACTATCTTGTCTGGATTATCAGCCGTCTTAGCAGCCATCCTGTGAAAAAGATACATCCTGCAGTTCGGATCCTGTTATGTATCGGGCTCTATCAGCTGATATATTTATCCAGGATTCCGGAATCTGCCGCAGTCAATGAAACTGTTAAAATTGCAAAGAAGATCACACACCCCGGGAATGTCAGGTTCATCAATGGTGTGCTTAGAAATTTCCTCCGGAAGAAGGAACAGTTTGAACTGCCAAAACGGGAAAGCAATCCGCTTTTGTATGATGAACTCTTCTATAATATGCCTGGATGGCTGGTACAAAAATGGCAGGAAGAATTAGGACCTGAAAAAACAGATTTAATATTGAAGGCCTTTAACGAAGTACCTGATACTTCCATACGTGTTAATACTTTACGAACTGATACACAATCCGTTTTAAAGCTGTTATCTGAAAAAGGTGTCGAAGCCCAGCAGAGTGATATTTATTCGCCAGCCATCATCCTTAAACATGGGGCTGACCAGTTTTTTGCTGAAATCCTGAACAAGGGCTATGCATCTGTTCAATCTGTCTCATCAATGATTCCGCCAGTTGTATTGTCTCCTGAACCAGGAGAGCGGGTTCTTGATATGTGTGCCGCCCCGGGAAGCAAAACGACGGAAATGGCTGAATTAATGAACAATGAGGGCCATATTGATGCATGGGATTTATATGACCACCGGGTTCAGCTAATAAAAGAAAGTGCACATAAGTTAGGCATCAAAATTATTCACGCAGAAGTTCAGGATTCAACCGTCCTGAATGATTCCTGCAATGAAGAGTATGACAAAGTACTTTTGGATGCCCCGTGTTCCGGTCTGGGTGTACTTGGACATAAACTGGAAATTAGATGGAATAGGAAAGAGGCCGATATAGAGGAATTCCCCATCCTGCAGAAAAAGTTAATTTCTATTGCAGCTCATTATGTTAAGTATGGAGGGGTCTTGGTCTATAGTACCTGTACACTGAATAAACAGGAAAATGAATCTGTTGTTAAGTGGTTTATAGACAACTTTACGGATTTTGAATTAGAAGGTTTCCAATTGCCAAATGGAAAAGAATATGAAAACGGTATGGCAACGCTTTGGCCGGATGAATGTCATAGCGATGGATTCTTTATCGCTAAAATGAAAAGGAGATAATATGAGTTGGAATATTTGGGGCCATACTCTTGCTGAAACAGAAGATTGGATTGTCAGAAATGGTTTTCCCAGATTCAGGGCCAAGCAGATTCAGGATTATTTATACCACAGATATGTATATGATTTTGATGAGATGAAACAATTGCCGGGTGCAATGAGAGAATGGCTCAAGGAAAATACAGTAATCAGCAAACCGCAGATTATCAATCAGTTGCAGTCGGATGATAAAAACACGACTAAACTCCTGCTCAAGCTTTCTGACGGCTCCCTGGTTGAAACCGTCTGCATGCATCATGATTATGGCAATTCCATTTGTGTTTCTACGCAGGTAGGATGTGCGATGGGATGCATCTTCTGTGCTTCCACCTTTGATGGAATGAAGCGTAACCTTGATGCTTCAGAAATACTGGCGCAGGTGTTTGCTTTCAAGCAGCATTTTGATATTCCTGTACATTCCATCGTATTGATGGGAGCAGGCGAACCTCTGACAAACTATGAAAATGTGCTGCGGTTCATCAGACTCTGCAATGATCCCGACATCTTGAACATCAGTCTTAGAAATATCACTCTCTCAACCTGTGGTATCGTTCCACAGATCTATCGTCTGGCGGAAGAAGGATTGCCGATCACTTTGGCAATTTCGTTGCATGCGCCGAATGATATGATAAGAAATCAAATCATGCCTATCAGCAACTCTTATAAAATTGAGGATGTAATTAACGCCGCCAGATACTTCTATAACAAAACGGGCCGCCGGGTTACATTCGAATACATACTTATAAAAGATGTGAACGCTTCTGCGGATAACGCAAATGAATTATGCAGACTTATAGGAAATCTGAACTGTCACATTAATTTAATTCCTGTTAATGGCACTGAACATATTCAGTTATATCCGCCGGAAGCTGATGAAGTGAAAAAGTTCCAAATGATTTTGGAAAAGCATGGCAGGACGACAACAGTCAGGAAACAGATGGGTGATAAGATTCAGGCAGCCTGCGGCCAGCTGAAGAGAAGATATCTGAAGAACTGAGCGGGACTGTTATTCATCTCTATTCATATGCCGCTCTGCTAAAATTGACTATGGTATTGCATAATGATAGTATTAGTGAAGAAATAGTTTCAAACGTATCTTACGAAAGTTTCTATTTAATGGATTGCTTTATAATTTTTTAGGTTTCATGCATATTTGCAGAAAACATGGACAGGCATTGGTTTCTATGATACTTACATTGGGTGATTCAAGAACCGGATTAGTCCGAAAAGTTAATGAAGACGCGATCAATCTGGATGTAGAAAATGTTTATATATTGGCAGATGGTATGGGCGGCTATGAAGGCGGCCAGATTGCCAGCACACTTGCTGTCGAGAGTGCTGGTAATTTTTTGGAGCGCCTTGACCCTGCTGAACTCTCTGAATCCAGCTTAAAGGAATCTATACTGCTGGCTAACCAGGCCATATTGGACCGGAAGCAGGATGACGATCAGTTTCTTTCTATGGGTACAACAATGATAGCTGCTTCAGTGATCGGAGATACCTTGAATTGGGCTCATGTAGGAGACAGCCGTTTATATGTTTGGCACGATAATATACTGAAACAAATCACTACGGATCATTCATTTGTTATGGAACTTGTCAATGAAGGAAAAATATCCAGGGAAGATATGCGTTTTCATCCCCGGAAAAACGAAATTACCAGGGCAGTCGGAATTGAAAAATCTTTGACTGTGGATACCGGGCATTTTAAGTTGGATAATGATTCTTTGGTTCTGCTTTGCTCAGATGGTTTGACGGGTATGATTGATGATAACGTCATCAGGTCTGTTATTGCTGATAATCCAAGAAGAACACAGGATGACTTAAAAAAGTTAGACAAGGATTTAATGGAAAAAGCTTATGATGCAGGAGCAAAAGACAATGTGTCTCTTATTCTGGTTCAGTTTACAGAAACATTGGAGTAATTTATGACCGGAAAAATTCTAGATAGCAGATATGAAATTATAAAGAAAATCGGCTCTGGCGGCATGGCTGATGTTTATATGGCCAAAGATATCCTTTTGGATCGCATCGTAGCCGTTAAGATTCTGCATAGCAATTTTGCTGAGGATAATGATTTCATTGTAAGATTCAGACATGAGGCGCAATCCGCAGGAAAATTAACACATCCAAACATTGTAGGAATTTATGATGTCGGCTGTGATGGCGATATTCACTATATCGTTATGGAATATGTCGAAGGGGAGACACTGAAGCAATATATCCAGTCACACCCTAATATTCCCATTGATACAGCTGTCAGAATTGCTATCAGTATCGGCAATGCACTGGAAGAAGCACATGCGAATGGCATTATTCACTGTGATATCAAGCCGCATAATATACTGCTGACCACCAATGGAAAGGTCAAAGTAACTGATTTCGGCATTGCAAGAGCAATCAACTCATCTACTGTTATAGATAAACAGTCCATCCTGGGTTCCGTTCATTACCTGTCGCCTGAACAGGCTGCCGGTGATAAGATAACGGCTAAGACAGATATTTACTCTTTGGGTATTGTTCTTTATGAGATGCTGACTCATCATCTGCCGTTTGAAGGTGAGACAGCGGTAAGTATTGCTCTTCAGCATATGCAGGGCGATATTCCCAGGCCGACAAAATATAATCCGGCCATTTCGCCAATGCTGGAAGAATGCCTTCTTACAGCCCTTCAGCGGGATCCAGATAAAAGATATGATTCCGTCTCTGATTTCATTTCAGAATTGAAAATCGCACAGGGATTTACGACTTCAATCTATAATAAGCCGGCGTCTCATGATTTTACTGCGCTGACTCGTCCTCTTCCTACAAAACAAAAACCCATCGTACTGGAAAAGGACGGGAAAGTGGCTACTTTTATTGCCAATCTCCCGCAGAAGTACATCTGGATTGCGATGGTAGCTTTATTTGCGATCTGTTTTGCCTGGGCTTTCTTTACTTTCGGAAACTTCTGGAGTGCTGAAAACATTTCCGTTCCGAACGTAGTGGGAAAACCGGTAGAGGTCGCTGAAACATCTCTGAAAAAGCTGAACCTGAAGGTTTCTGTAGATGAAATCGCCAGTGATGATGTACCTTCCGGTCAGGTTATTTCACAGACGCCTCCGGCCGGTACCAATGTGAAAGCACAGAGGATCATTCATCTGACCGTAAGCAAGGGCGGTTCGACCATGCTTATTCCAGACCTGAAGGGTCTGACTTTGGAGCAGGCAAAAGAACGTCTGGATAAGATGGGATTGTCCTTGGGAGCAGTTGAAAATGGAAATGATCCGGACAAGCCTTCCGATGTTATTATTTCCCAGAGCCCGGATTCCGGCGCAAAGGCAACGAAGGGGACGCGGATCAATATAGTTATCAACATGCGTCAAAAGGTAAGTGTTCCGAATTTGACTGGAATGTCGTTATCTGATGCACGTAATTCCCTGCTTTCCATGAAACTTTCCGTAGGTACAATAACCTCTTCTGACGGTACAGCAGCTGATGATCCCAATGCAGTTGTAGTTTCGCAGGATCCGGCCGGTGGGGAACAGACGAATTCCAATGTTGTAAATCTTACGATTGGATCAAAATCCAAGAGCCAGAAGAAAAACGGGACAGTCAATATTACAATTCCAAAAGAAGGCAATGCACGTCAGGTAGAAATCTATGTAACTGATGATACCGGAAAGCATACGGTCTATAATGCGAAGGTTAATGCTGGAAGCACAATCAATAAGGATGTCTCTGGTGTAGGCAATGTCAGGGTCCAGGTTGTTATTGATGGTTCTGTCGTTCAGGACAGGGAGCTTTAGTCCGCTATGAATGGCATTGTACTTAAGAACCAAAATGGCTACTTTAATGTCTTACTGGATAATAATGAGACGGCATCTTGCCGGTCCAGAGGAAAGTTAAAAAAGAAAACCGATATACTGGTTGGAGATTATGTTGACTGCGAGATGGATGATTCAGGGCAGATGCTGATTAAGGATGTACATCCCCGGTTGACGGTTCTTCATCGTCCGCCTATAGCCAATGTTGACCAGCTTATCCTGGTTTCTGCGATCAAAAGTCCTGATCTGGATCAATATCTATTGGACAAGATGATCGTCCTATCGGAATATGCTGGGATAAATCCGGCAATCATTATTAATAAATATGATCTGGATCCATCTCATGCGCTTTCTGTCCGGGATTACTATGTAAATGCCGGATATGACTGTATTTGTACCTCTTTAGAAACAAAATACGGACTTGGAAATGTTCAGATGCTTTTAAAGGGGAAAATCATTGCTTTTTCCGGTCCTTCAGGTGTCGGGAAATCCAGTCTTCTGAATTATATTCTGGGATCCTCTCATTTTATCTCCGGGGAAGTCAGCAGTCATTCAGGACGGGGAAAAACAACAACCCGTCATGCGGAACTCGTCAAATACTCCGATCACAGTCTTCTTATGGATACCCCCGGATACACGCTGCTTAATCTTAATCACTTGATGCCGGAAGAGACAGCCTATCTTTTTAAGGACTTCAGGCCTTATTTGGGCAAATGCAGATTCAATGACTGCATACATAACAAGGAGCCAGACTGTGCCGTCCGGGATGCCGTGCAAAACGGAGATATCCAGATGGAACGATATAATGATTACATCAAACTTCTTAGTGAATTGAATTCAGAAAAGAACAGGAGATAGTTCTTATGGAAATAGCACCGTCAGTATTAGCTGCCAATTTTGTCAGACTCGAAGATGAAATCCGCGATGTGGAGCAAAACGGAGCAGACCTTCTTCATCTGGATGTTATGGATGGCCATTTTGTACCAAATATTTCATTTGGCCCGCCAGTGGTTAAGTCTATCCGTTCAGTAACCAATTTGCCGCTTGATGTACATCTCATGACCTATAATCCTCAGGATTATCTGGATATATTGGAATCTATCTCTGTCCAGTACATCTCCTTCCATGTAGAAGCAGTCTCTCATTTGGACAGAATGATACAGAACATCAAAGGAAGGAATATCAAAGCAGGTATCGCGCTGAATCCGGGTACGCCGATAGGAGCTATAGAAGAAGTCCTTCCACTATTGGATTATGTGCTTATCATGTCCGTGAATCCGGGTCTTGGCGGTCAGAAATTCATTACTTATACCCTTGATAAAGTAAGACGTTTGAAGGATTTCATCATAAACAAGGAGCTTTCCACTTTAATAGAGATTGATGGCGGCGTTAATAAGGACAATGCCAGATTACTGAAAAATGCCGGAGCAGATATACTTGTTGCTGGTTCATCGGTATTTAATCAGCCAGACAGAAAAGATGCCATTGAGTCTTTGAAGGTGTAATTATTCCCCGATCAAAATAAAACCTGTACCTTATTGATTTAAATCAGAGGTACAGGTTTTATTTTGTCATGTGATAATGGTAAAATATATACGATTGGTACTTTAAGAGTATTGTAATCCGGTCTATATCAATTGATAATTTCTGGGACTGGTTTTAGGAGGAAAAAGAATTGATCACTAAAAATTCTATCCAACACTTACTTAATCATGAAGGACTCCGAATCACTGTTGCAGATGTTACCGATGCAGCAAAAGAAGCTGGGGATATACACAATCTTTCATTATTTTCTGAAATAATCATTGGCAAAATTCTCGCTGCAACTGCTGCACTGGCAACTGATTTCAAAAATCACGAAGGAATCTCTCTGAAGTGGGTTACGCATTCACCATTGGGAATTATCCGGGCTGATGCTTATGAAGGTCATTATGTAAGAGGATTTATAGAAAATCCCGAAGCAGGGGCTTTCGATAAATATGATCCTGCTGAAGAGAAAAGGCTTGTTTGTGAAAATGCGCAGCTGTTCATCACAAGGTATTCCCTGTTGAAACAGCCATATATCAGCACAGTAAACGCATCATGCAATAGTATCTCTGAATGTTTTACTTCTTATCTGAACGAATCAGATCAAACGGATTCGTATCTGGATATCCAATTTCAGTTAGGAGAAGACGGAAAGCTTGACAGAGTTGCCTGCTTCCTGGCACAGATGACTCCTCAGGCAAATAAGGAATTATATGATGATTTGTTTATCCTGAACAGCACGGGATGGAAAATCTTTGGAGATAAAGAGGATGCATCGTCTTTAAGCTGCCTGATAGAAAAGGAAGGCTTCCTTCCCATTGGCGAATCGGTCATTAAATTCCAGTGTACCTGCAATTTGGATCATATAAGAAATTCGCTGCTTCTGCTTCCTGAATCGGAAAGAAATGAATTGCTGGAAGACGAAGTTACAGAAGTTTGCTGCCATTATTGTGGTAAGAAATATCATATACCAAGGTCAACTTTAGTTAAATGGTTTAACGATGAAGGGGAGGGTATTCAATGAATAAATTAGCATTTATTGGTGGTACAGGTGTTTATAATCCTGAAATATTAACTGATCTACATAGCGAAACGATTGAAACTCCATATGGGACAGCGAAATATGAATTAGGATATTTCAAGGATAAGCCGATTGTCTTTATGGCAAGACATGGCGTGAATCATACAATCCCGCCGCATAAAATCAACTTCAGGGCCAACATTTATGCTTTAAAAGCGCTGGGAGTATCTTCCATCGTATCGACAACAGCAGTTGGATCTCTGAATCCCGACTACAAGCCCGGAGAATTGGTACTGGTTGATCAATTCATCGATCAGACGAAATCAAGAATCGGTACTTTCTATGACGGCGAACTGCATGGAGTTGCTCATATTGATATGACACATCCATATTGCCCGCATCTTCGCGCTGCCATCCTGGATGCTGCACACCGTGAAGGAATCATCATTCATCCAGAAGGAACCTATATCTGTACAGAAGGCCCCAGATTTGAAACTCCTGCTGAAATCAAAGCATATCGGATGTGGGGAGCTGATGTTGTCGGCATGACAAATGTGCCGGAGTGCCAGCTCGCCAGAGAAGCTGAAATGTGCTACGCTACCATTTCCATGGTAACAAATTTCGCTGCAGGCATTTCGAAACAATCTTTGACACATCGCGAAGTTGTTGAATGCATGAATCAGAATATTGAGAGTTTTGTTAAGATCATTACGATCCTTTCTCAGGAATTTGATCCTGATACCGACTGCGACTGCAGACATGCCGCCAAAGACTTTGGAGGATTTCAGTTATGAAACAAGGTCTTTGGTCATTGAAATGGGATAAAGATCACCTGATTCTTCTCGACCAGACAAAATTACCCGATGAAATTGTTTATATCGACTGTTATTCGTATAAGGATGTCATCTCTGCCATCAAGAAACTGGCTGTCAGAGGAGCGCCTGCCATTGGCGTTGCGGCCGGTTACGCATCTGTCCTGGCTTTCAGGGAATGCAGGGCATATTCTGACAGTGCTTTGACGGAACGTTTTTATGCAGCGCTGGACGAACTTGAAGCAGCTCGTCCTACAGCCGTTAATCTGTCCTGGGCAATTTCTGAAATGAAAGAAGTTTATTCTCATTCAGAGCGCCTGGAAACAGTCGGGGCAGAATTGCTGAAAAAAGCGAAAGACATTGAATATTCCGACCGGGATATGTGCAGGCGTATTGGCTTACACGGAGCTGATTTATTTAAAGGCAAAACTGCCCTTAACATTCTGACACACTGCAATACGGGTGCACTTGCTACGGCGGGGGACGGCACGGCATTCAGTGTTATAAAGGAGCTTAACGAAAGAGGCCAGATTTCATGTGTATATGCCGATGAGACGCGGCCACTTTTGCAGGGATCACGTTTAACCGCAACAGAACTCATGGCAAATGAAATTCCGTGCTGTCTGATTACGGATAATATGGCTGCCATGGTTATGAATACCAGACATATTGATGCCATTATCGTCGGAGCAGACAGGATCGCTCTTAATGGAGATGGCGCCAATAAAATTGGTACCTATGGACTTGCTGTTCTTGCTTCTTATCATCACATACCATTTTATCTGGCTGCACCGTTTTCCACATTTGATACCTCTATCAAAAGCGGTGGCGAAATTGTTATTGAGGAAAGAAATCCGGATGAAGTAAGAACATACAAGGGAATCCAGCTGGCCCCCAAGGATGTTCCTGTATTCAATCCGGCATTCGATGTGACTCCCAATCATCTGATAACTGGGATTATCACTGAGAAAGGCGTTATAGTCCCGCCATATACAGACAATATTAAAAGATTTTACAAGGAAGAAGGTTAATACAATGAACGAATCAATGATACGCGATATTAATTTAGCTGAGGAAGGCAAACAGCGTATTGCCTGGGTAGAGAAATTTATGCCTGTTTTAAATACACTGAAAGAAGAATTCTCCGCTGATCAATCTTTCAAGGGAAAGACTGTGGTCATGTCCATTCATCTTGAGGCTAAAACTGCTTACCTGGCACTTACCCTAAAGGCTGCTGGTGCCAATGTTATCTGTACAGGAAGCAATCCGCTCTCAACACAGGATCCTATTGCGGCTGCTTTGGTTGATAACGGAATCACCGTTTATGCATGGCATGGCTGCACGGATGAGGAATATACGCTTTTCTTAAATAAGGCACTCGATCATAAACCTGATATCATCATCGATGATGGCGGCGACCTTGTTCATCTGCTTCATACGACCCGCAAGGACGCCCAGGTCAACTTAATCGGCGGCTCTGAAGAAACCACAACCGGCGTTCATCGCTTAAAAATCCTTGAAAAGGCTGGCGAGCTGGAATTCCCAATGATTGCGGTAAATGATTCTTACTGCAAATATCTCTTCGATAACCGTTACGGGACAGGACAGTCGGCCTGGGATGGGATTATCAGAAGCACAAATCTGACAATTACCGGCAAAACCGTAGTCATTGCCGGGTACGGCTGGTGCGGCAAGGGCGTTTCCATGCGTGCAAAAGGACTCGGCGCTCATGTCATCGTAACTGAGGTCGATCCGATCAAGGCTATTGAAGCAGTCATGGATGGCTTTGAAATCATGCCTATGGATGAGGCTGCAAAAGTAGGGGATATCTTCCTGACTGTAACCGGCGATATCGATGTTATTACAGAAAGACACTTCATGCAGATGAAAGATGGCGCTATCTGTGCTAATGCTGGCCATTTCGACTGCGAAGTCAGCCGTGCTGACCTTGAGCGCATCTGTACAAAGAAATATGAAGCCAGAAAGAATATTGAAGGATATGTACTGCCAAATGGCAAGACTGTTTTCTTAATGGCAGAAGGACGCCTGGTCAATCTGGCAGCCGGCGATGGACATCCGGCTGAAATCATGGATCTGTCCTTTGCTATGCAGACATTGGCAGTCTGGTACCTTTTAGGCCATGGCAGGGATATGAAACCGGCAGTATATACACTTCCTCATGAACTTGATACCAAAGTTGCTCAAATCAAACTTCAGTCTATGGGCTATAAGATCGACAGCTTATCTGAAGAACAGAAAAAATATCTGGGACTTGACTAGGAGGGAATATGTCAACACTTATCAGAAATGCAGCAGTTTTTAGGAACAATTCCATTGTGGAAAACCAGAACATCGTAATTGATGGAAAGTATATCAAAGATTTTCCCGATAATCCTGATCCGGCAGCCTATGATGAAGTTATCGAAGGGAATAATATGCTTTGCCTTCCTGGCCTTGTCAATACGCATACTCATGTGGCAATGACTTTATTCAGGAGCTATGCTGATGATATGGAACTGATGGACTGGCTTCAGAATAAGATCTGGCCGGCTGAGGATCATCTTGATGATGATATTGTATACTGGGGAAGCATGCTCGCCTTCGCGGAAATGATCCGCGGGGGAACAACAGCTTTCTGCGATATGTATATGTTCATGGATTCCTGTGCAAAAGCTGCCGACCTGGCTGGAATGAGAGGGAACCTGGCCAGAGGACTGGCCGGAATCGGACCCAATGGGGACAAGGGACTGGCAGAGAACATTGAGCTCTATAAAAACTGGGATAATGCAGGAGACGGAAGATTTAAGGTTATGCTCGGACCTCATGCTCCATATACCTGTCCGCCTGATTACATCAGGAAGGTCAGGGATGCAGGCATGAAATACAACATGCCCATTCATATCCATCTGTCCGAAACACAAGGTGAAGTTGACAATTGTCTGAAGGAATATGGAAAAACTCCAATTGCTTTAATGAATGATCTGGGATTATTTGACCTTCCAACCCTGGCAGCACACTGTGTACATGTAAATGACGCTGATATCAAGATCATGAAGGAGAAAGATGTACATGTAGCACATAACCCGACAAGCAACCTCAAGCTTGCATCAGGAATCGCGCCAGTGACCAAGATGAGGGCAGCCGGTATAACGGTGGGGCTCGGAACCGATGGGGCTTCCAGCAATAACAAACTTGATATGTTTGCAGAAATGCGTCTGGCAGCACTCATTCATAAGGTGAAGGACAACGATCCATTAGCCATCAATGCGTTGGAAGCTTTGAACATGGCTACTGTTGATGGTGCTAAATGCCTGGGCTATGACAATCTTGGCACTCTTGAACCGGGAAGCCTTGCAGATATCATTCTCGTAAATCGTGAAGGCTTCAACTGGATGCCCGGATTTAACAGCATTTCGCTGGCTGTATATTCTGGAAACTCAATGGATGTCGATACCGTAATGATTAATGGCAAAGTCGTAATGCGCCATAAGGAATTGCTCACCATTGATGTTGAAAGAATGAAACGCGAAGTTTCCAGAGTTACGGATAAATTATTCTCGTTTGCAGGCTGAATTTGACGGGTAGGGATAGATTGATCTTTACTTCCGATAACATTAAATTATCGGAACCTACAAAATCCCCCAAAAACAGCCCGGTTTCTTCTATAATGCTTTTACCCCTCTTATTCGTTCTTTTTGGCGTTCTGTTGCTAAAAAACGGGATAAGGATAGATTTCCTATTTGGATACAACAACCAATTCTATTTTTTATAATGACTCGAATTAAATGATCACCTGATAATACAGGTGGTCATTTAATTTGGGAGTTTTATTGATTTGAATCCTGGGAATATCCATGCAAGATCATGACTAAGTCTCCCTTTAAATCATCTAAGCCACAAAACCCTTCCTATATTTCCATTCCTTTACATTTAAATGGTACCACCTATTTTTTTGAATTTCTTTTGGATATGATATGTGATAGCATATAATAATAATATGCATTTTACTGGAAGGATCGGATTACAATAAATGGATGGCAATAATTTTTATATCAGTGATTTTCAAAAATCAAAAATCATGCAGGAAGAGTTGTCTGCAAAAAGTTTGAACTCTCTGGCCGGTACAAAGGCTAAGAATACGATTGATGCATACAGGTCTGATTGGGATGATTTCTGCGATTGGTGCAAATACCATAAGCAAACGTCCTTTCCCGCAACTGCTGAAACAATTGTCAACTATATCAATGATTTAGCAGATTACGCCAAAACGGCTACCATCAGGAGAAGGGTCAGTGCCATTTCGGAAAACTATAACGCAGCTATTACTTCCGGTATAAAGGTCGAAAACCCCTGCCGGGAATGGATCGTCAAGGAGGCCTTAACCGGCCTGACCAGACTCAAGGGCGGCGCCCAGACCGGGAAAACCCCGATATATTGGGATCAGCTGTGTGATATGATCAAATGTATTGATACAAAAAATCTGGGCGGATTAAGAGATAAGGCAGTCTTATTGCTGGGATTTATGGGCGCATTCCGCAGAAGCGAAATCTCTGGTTTAGACGTAACAGATATTAAAAGGGTTCACCAGGGTATTATTGTGACAGTCAGACAATCCAAAACGGATCAGCAGCAAATGGGCCAGCAAGTCGGTATCCCATGCATCAGTGACGACGATTTTGACTGTGTTAAAGCCGTCGAGCAGTGGATTACCGCTGCGAATCTGGTCGATGGTCCCCTGTTCCGCTCTATTCTCAAGAATAATACGGCCTCTAAAAACCGGCTTAGCTCCAAGAGCATTAATTTAATCGTGAAAAAGTATGTGGCAATGATTGGACTGAATCCTGATCTATATGGAGCACACAGCCTTAGGCATGGGTTTGCCACATATGCTGCCTTGAATGGTGTTGAAGAACGATTGATTATGAGGCAGACCCGGCATCGTTCAGTTGAAATGGTTAGAAGATATATTAATGAAGCTGATTTGTTCGTCAACAACCCAATCAGTGCCATTTTCAATAAAAAATAACTGTAAGTACATGCCTGATTAGAAAAAAAGCGTCAGTATAGATTCTATTTGAATAGATTCTGTACTGACGCTTTAATTTCTAAAGAACTATCACTTTTATATAGCAGATGTTCTTACCTTGATTTTATCACCTGGCTGGATCTGCCCCGGATCCTTTATTCCATTTAATTTCTGGATATCATAGATGACTTCTCTTATATCCCTAGTATCATCTGTTCTGGAAGCCGCAATGCTCCAAAGAGTATCATTGGACTCAACGGTTACGGTCTCATACAAAGGTGCAACTGAAGCAACTGAAGCATTTACACCCCAGCCGCAGAATAATACGGTAGTAATTAGTAAGAAAATTATTTTATGCATAATAGCAGCCTCCTAAAATCTCAAAACAAACTATTATTCTTTAGAACGTTATTTCTATATAAGATACTACACCAAAACAAAGATTCGCACAATCGAACATAAAATTAAAATTTAGATAATTTTTAATATGTTCCGAACATTAGATATATTGAATTCTGACGTTTCTGTGAACTCTTGTTTGATTTTGAAAATATGGTATTGTATAATAATAGCAAATAAATATTCATATTATATATAAATAAGAAAGTTTGTTTTAGAAGGGACGTTTATAAAAAGTGGCTGCTAAAAGACTCGGTAAAAAAGATAGAGAATTGACAAGTAGAGAACAGAGTATATTGGATTTTATCAGACAGAAGGTCTGGGAAGACGGATTTCCGCCTACTGTTCGTGAGATTTGTCAGGCTGTTGGATTACGCTCCACTTCAACAGTACATGGATATCTCGCCCGCCTGGAAGAACTTGGCGTTATAAAAAGGGATCCGGCCAGTTCCAGAGCTATCGAAGTTGTCAATGATGCTTCCTGGCGTCATAAGAAGATGATCCCTATGCCTTTGGTTGGAGCTGTTCGTGCAGGTGAACCAATCGTTGCTGATGAACACCTGGAATCAATTTTCCCTATGCCGTCTGAGCTCATTGGGAAAGATAATAATTGCTTTATTCTTGTCGTTCGAGGAGACAGCATGATTAATGCCGGTATCAAGGAAGGCGATTATCTGATTGTATCCGAACAGGATGATGCGAGAAACGGAGATATCGTTGTTGCTCTCGTCGGCAATGATGAGGCAACTGTCAAGCGTTTTTACCGGGAAGCAGATCATATCAGGCTTCAGCCGGAAAACGATGCTTATAAACCGATTATTTCTAAAGATGTTATCATCAGAGGCAAGGTTATCGGTTTATACAGACACATGTAAGGCATTCTGTTTCTATAACTAATCAGCCAAAAAGGGCTGTGACAAAATGTGTAATCATTTCGTCACAGCCCTTTTTATGCTGTCATACATTCTATTTTACTAATCGAATCGAATTTTCACCTAAATCAATCAATTTCTTCTTTAACAGATTTCCAACTGCACGCTTAAATGCGGATTTGCTGACACCCAGCATATCTTTAATTTCCTGTGGATCTGAAGAATCTGTAATGAACAATTCTCCCCCATTTTCCTCGAGCTTTTTCAGGAGTGCTTCGGCATCAGTACCTATCGCGGATTCCTTCTGCGGACGCAGGGATATGTTTACATGGCCGTCTTTCCTGATAAATACGATTCTTCCTTTGATCTCGCTTCCCATTTTTATATCGTCACGGAGTTCAGATTTATGTAAAAATAAAATATGACGATCTTTGGAGATAAGGAATGCACCCTCCGGAGTCAGGTTATAGATGGTCCCTGTAATGGAGTCACCCACCTTATACTCAAGGCAGGGCAGTGCGATTCTTCTCATTTCATCTTCTACATGCATAGTCACAGCGAGACGGTCAGATTTGTCCTTGTATAATTTAACCCAGATATACTGGTCCCTTTCCACTCGTCCAATCATGTTCGAGAACGGAAGGAATATACCTCGTTCCGTACCGACATCGACAAATGCACCAAATCTGGTGGTCAAAAGAACACAGACATAACCTATGCCGCCCAGTGGAATCTGCGGCAGACGCATACTTGCCGTCAAACGGTGATGAGGGTCATGGTATAAGAATACCGTAATTTTCTGGCCTACTTCCACCGGGTGAGTCTGCTGATTGTTATGCAGCAGTATGTCATCGCTTGTATTACCGGTTCCAGCTTCTAAAAATGCGCCCATATCCGAAAGACGTACTACGGTAAGTTCTTCAATTGTATTTTCTTTTAAATTTACCATTGCCTTCAAATCACTATTCCTCATGGCAATTTATTGCTGCCAGCATCATTTTCCGGCACTTCTGCTTCATGGAATTCTTCAGCAGGTGCATCTTTCCATAAAGTATCGAAATCAAATCTGCGTCTTTCATCATCGATAAAGATATGAACAAGAATATCACCAAAGTCGAGAAGGATCCAGTCGCCTTCGTTATAGCCTTCTTTTCTTATAGCGATAATTCCTGTTTCCTTAAGTTTTTCTTCGACTTCATCTGCTGCAGCCTGTGTATTTTTCTTATTTCTGGCAGAAGTAAGAACAAAATAATCTGCGATCGTAGTTAATTCACGTACATCCAGTACTTTTGTATTAACACATTTTTTGTTTGCCAATGCATCGCATATTGTTTGTAAAACGTTATTCATTATTATCTCCTTTAATATAATTAACTATCCTGCTCCATGGTCATTGCAATGATCTTTTGAGCCTCTACCGGGTTCATAACCCAGACTTTTTGAGCGTTTTTCGTCTGTGTTTCCCCTGGAAGAATGATAAATTTGAAATCGGAGGATTCATAACCAGAGACTTTATAGATGATTTTAGCCATCTCAGAAGGAGTTATATCACTATCAACGCTGTCCCAATGGTATCTGGCCTCAACCCAGTTATATAAGGAGGGATTATTCTGAAGAGAGGCAATATATGCCTTGATCAATCTTTCCTGCCTTTGCAGGCGCCCTATTTCGCCATCCTGAGCATCAATAAAACGTAAATAGCCAAGTGCCTGATTGCCATCAAGTTTCTGATATCCCTTGCGTATGTTTATATCAGGCTCTCCGTCCTTGTCAGAATGACTCATATCCTTTTCAACGTAAAGGTTTACACCTTTTTCTGTGATGCCCAGATTTTCAAAGTCAGAAGTATTGAGTACCGCGTATTTATTAATCCTGATATGCAGCAGATTCTCTATCGCACTCTTCGTTTCCTCAGCGCCGCCTTCTGAATACGTCTTATTCAGAAGTACACTTTTGCCCTCCGGACGTCCGATCTGGGTATTTGGCGGTATGGATATAAATGAAACCTTCTTATTGAATTCATTCCATGCAACAAGCAGTATAAGATCTGCATCGGTATTCTCTTTATCATATGTTCCGATAACGAGGTAATAGGAAGGCCCTGCGTCTTTTTGACCTAAAATCCTGCTTGAAAATCCTATTTTGCTGAAAGCGGATATGCCCAGAAAGACACAGGCGATGCAAAGCAGGACGGCAAGCAGTATGCGCCCTATTTTAAGTTTTCCTTTTCTCTTTTTATCTGGCCGTATCATTTTCACCATCTATCAAAAGAACCATATCATTCCTGCCGAGGAAAGTTAAATCATATATATAAGCATCCTGATCAATTAAATGCTTGATTGTTGAGTTGTAAGCAGAAAGAACTGCCTGATTAAGATCCTTCCCCGCAAGCTTCCTGATAGTATCTACTCCGGGAAAATCTCTGGATGGCTCGATATAATCAGCCAGGAAAATGATTTTTTCCAGAAGTGTCATATTTGTGCGGCCTGTCGTATGATAGAAAATTGCATTTTTGATGTCTTTATCATCTATTCCATACTTGGTTTCACACAAAATACTGCCAACTGGCCCATGAAGCAGCGCCTTGCTGGACATTACATATTTATCAAGTCTGAGTGAATGTTCATTGACTATATCATGCATTTCTGAAAGAGATAATTCCTTTGCACAGTCATGAACCCATCCGGCTATGTATGCCTTCTCAGCACTTGCACCATACTTATCGGCCAATGCCTTGGCCGAGTCGGCAACACCGGCAGAATGACGATATCTTTTCGCACTGAGTACCTTTTTTAAGTCCTTTTGAATATCTATTAAGTCCATATACCTCTCACGCCTCATAAAGATGATATTTCTTAATATAAGCTAGTATATTGTCAGGTATAAAATATCTGGCTGATTTCTTGTTTGCAATTAATTCTCTTAATTTCGTAGAGGAAATATCCAGTTCAGGCGTATTTAAGGGATGAATTTTCTTTATTCCGGTTTCGCCAAAGAAGCGGATTGATTCCTCTAACTGTATCTCGCTCCCTGGCCGGCTCGCAGCGATAAAATCGCATGAATCAAGGAGTTCCTTATTATATTTCCAATTCGGCAGATCGACAATAGCATCAGTGCCGCAAATGAAAAAAATTTGGCAGTCATGGTTCAATGAGATCCGCAGCAGCCTGATCGTATCTACCGTATAAGAGGGACCTTCGCGGTCTCTTTCAATAGGAGATATATCAAAATGCTCATTTCCTTCTATTGCCTTCTGAACCATGTTGTATCTTAAATATTTATCTATATGGTGCATATCTTTGTTAGGCGTATCACCAGATGGGATGAAAAGCACTTTTTCAAGATCGAACTCCTGCCATGCAGCTTCTGCTATAACAAGATGACCGATGTGTATCGGATTGAAAGAGCCGCCGAATATCCCTATGCGTTTAGACATATATACAACACCACTTCCGTAAGTGAAATGAATATCAGCAATGTGATAATTAGTTCCAAGATATGGCGTAGTTCAAATTTTCCCTTTGGGTGTTTCGTGTAATAAAACAAAATCCATTTTGATTTCGTGAATATACTCATTTTATCATCTCATGATCAACAAATTGTCTCGATGAATGACTGTTTCATATGGCGGTGCATATCCCAAGAGACTTTCTAGTTTTTCTGAATGACAGCCTTTGATCTTTTCTATATCTGAGTTATCATAGTGCGTTATTCCGCGCGCCAATTCTGTATCGCCGTAATATACGGCAACCGTATCTCCATCAGAAAACTGTCCTTCAACACCAACTATTCCTACAGGAAGAAGGCTCGATCCCTTTTGGAGGATGGCTTCACTGCATCCCTTATCTACATAGATTCTTCCTTTAACAGCGGTACCGATAATGATATCGCGCTTCTTCAGCTGCGGGTGGACATTTTCAGCATAGAAAAGCGTGCCTAACTGCTTTCCCTCAATCAACCGGTAAAGGATTTCAGGTTCATCACTCTTGGCTACAATCATGTCAATTCCTGAGCGGACGCATATTTCAGCTGCCTGCAGCTTTGTATACATTCCGCCTGTACCCCGGGCCGTTCCCGTGCCGCCTGCCATGCTGAATAAGCTGCGTGTGAACTCAGGTACTTCATGAATGATCCTGGCATTTTCATGTGTCCGCGGATCAGCATCATAAAGCCCGTCAATATCAGATAAGATGATCAGCAGATCTGCATCAGATATGCTGGCAACAATAGCTGACAGTGTATCATTGTCTCCGATTTTTATCTCATCAGCTGTAACGGCATCATTTTCATTGATGATGGGAATCGCACCAAGCTCAAGAAGTGAAACCAATGTACCCTTCATATACAGGTATCTGCTGGAATTTACCGCATCGCCTTTGGTAAGAAGCATCTGTGCTACAACCTGGCCATACTCATGAAAAGTATGCTCATAAATATTCATAAGTATTCCCTGTCCGACAGCTGCGGCGGCCTGTTTGTATGGCAGGTAATCCGGTTTTTCCTCAAAGCCGAGTTCGGGAAGTCCTACTCCGATGGCACCAGAGGTCACTAAAATAACCTGCAGTCCGCTGTTTTTCAAATCGGATATCTGGCGGGCCAGGTGATCAATAAAACGCAGATTGATTTTGCCGTTATCATAGGTTATTGAACTGGTTCCAACCTTGATTACTATTCTTTTCTTGTTCTTAAGCAAAGACCGATGCTCATTTTCAAGGCAGCTCATAATGTGACTTCTTCTCTTTTTGCTTAAAAAGGATGCAGGTCCTTCCAATCACCTGGACAACATCACACTGAAGTTTATCTGCAATATAAGAGGCGGTTTCCTTGATATCTTCATCTGAATTCTGGTTGATTTTAACTTTAATCAATTCACGGGCCAGTAAAGCATCTTCCGCACTCTTTAAGACGCTTTCAGTATTACCCTCTTTGCCAATTTGAAGAACTGCCGGCATTTTAGATGCCAGTGCTTTCAAATATTGTTTTTGTTTGCTGGTAAGCATATTAAGACACTCCTCTAAGACTATTCTTCTGTTTCTTCCTGATTTCTATTGTCAGAGAACGTAAATTCAGTTCCATAAAGGTTGACGGTATCGCCTTCCTGAATGCCATTCTTTTTGAGCAGCTTATCGATGCCCATAAATTTCCACGCACGATCAAAACGTCTCAAAGAAACGTAATCCTCAAAGTTTGTCATGCTTACGAGCCTTTCAATACGCTTCCCGGTTATATAGAATACGCCGTCCTTAACTTCGACAGTGAATTCTTCTTTCGGTTCTTCATAGACAATAACTTTTTCGGATTCCTCATTCTGGACATCCGGTATTTCCTGCAGCAGGTTCCAGACGCTTTCAAGCAGCGGGCGGATTCCTTCTCCTGTCAGTGTACTGATCGGGAAGAAAGTATAACCTTTCGCTTCGATTTTGCTCCTCAGATCATCAAGCACTTTGGGATCCTGTATCAAATCAATCTTATTGGCTGCAACGATCTGTTTTTTCTGAAGGAGCTTCGGGCTGTACAATGAAAGCTCGTTATTGATAATGTTAAAATCATCAAAAGGATCCCTGCCTTCGCTTCCGGCAGCATCCAGAATATGGATCAAAACCTTTGTGCGTTCTACATGACGGAGGAATTCATCCCCAAGGCCGACACCCTGGCTTGCGCCTTCAATAAGTCCCGGAATATCTGCAACAACGAAATTTCTTTCGTCGTCAAGACTTACCACGCCAAGGATCGGGGAAAGTGTAGTAAAGTGATATGCTGCAACTTCAGGCTTGGCAGCGGAAACTTTTCTAAGGAAACTGGACTTGCCGACACTTGGGAATCCCAGAAGACCCACATCTGCTAAAATCTTAAGTTCCAGTCTGATTTCTTTCTGCTCTCCTGGTTCCCCTTTTTCGGCGAATGTCGGAGCACGGACAGCACTTGTTGCAAAATGAGAGTTGCCTCTTCCGCCATGTCCGCCTTTGACAATAACTGCTTTTTGGCCTTCCTGCGTCATGTCCGCAAGAAGTTCGCCAGTTTTATTATCATAAATCATCGTTCCCAAAGGAACTTCAATGATGACATCTTCGGCATTTTTGCCAAACATTTCCTTTGCACCGCCATTTTCACCCTTATTGGCTGTAAAATGCCTGTGACGACGGAAATTGACGAGAGTATTCAAATCAGGATTTGCGACGACAATGACAGAACCGCCTTTCCCGCCGTCTCCACCACTCGGTCCTCCACGCGGAACATACTTCTCACGACGGAAAGAAACCATTCCGTCGCCGCCGGCACCTGACGTTACAATAATTTTTGCTCTATCGATAAACATATGAAACCTCTTGATTCTTTCAATAAAAACATATAATCATTCAGCTTCTATTATAGCTGATTTGAATATCATCTGTCATGCCTAAATAATTAATAATAGAAATTTCTGCATAGTAAATTTCAATATAAACCGAAGCTGGAAAATAAAGATTCATAATATATAAAAGCTGCAACGATATAAGATGATCGCTGCAGCTTTTTATCATGTATCCTGAAGTTTTTCGACAGCAAACTGTAACACGGAGTCATGTCCGGCCTCAAAGGCTTTTCCATCCTGGGAAATCTTTATGTCAGGCATAATTCCGACCTTGTTAATCTTTTTGCCATCAGCAGTCTTGTATTCGCCGATTGAGATCTTCAATGCAGCATTCTGATCATTTTCAAGAATGACATCCTGTATGGTTCCCTTGCCAAAGGTGGTTTCGCCGATAATAAGACCTTCGTGTCTGGCCTGAACGGCACCAGCTAATATTTCAGAAGCGCTGGCACTGTTTTTGTCGACAAGGATCGCCATCGGCATAGGATTTGAAATTCCCTCTATATCATACTGCTTAGGGGCTCCATTTTTAGGGATATAACTCAGGACAGGTCCTTTGCTCAGTATCTGATTAGCAATATCCACTACGGATTCGATGGAACCACCTGGATTCATGCGTAAATCAATGATGAGCTTCTGCATACCCTTTGATTTCAGGTCGGCTAATGCCTGCTTGAATTCAGATGGTGTATTCTTGGCGAAGATGAATATATGAATGTATCCTGTATCAGGACTTGCCATAGAAGACGAAACGCTGGGGATATTAATATCAGAGCGGGTAATATCTGCAGAAAAAGATTCACTGCCTCTGGTATATCCAATCTTGACAGATGTTCCTGATTCTCCCTGAATTGATTGGGAGATGGCATTCGGTTCCCATCCATCAATGCTCTTCCCATCCACAGATTTCAAGACATCTCCGGATTTCAGCCCGGCTGAGGCAGCAGGGCTATTGGGAATGACATATAATATCACAGGTTCTTTATCGATTGTAAAACCGATAATGATGCCGATACCGTGATATTCTCCGTTTATCCCCTGCATGAAGGAATTCAGCTTTTCACCAGTAAGATATGTTGAATATGGATCTCCCAGTGATTTCACCATTCCGTTTACAGCGCCTTCAAACAGGACTCTGTCAGATACAGGCTCATAATAATCCGACTTTACCGTACGGTAATTACGGAGGAATCCAATAAATGCCTGAGGATCATCCGTAAACCAGTACAGCGCACCCGTAAGAAGCATGATACAGAGTGCCAGGCAAAGAACAATATGGAGCAGTATGCCCTTCCATGTCATGTGGAACTTAAACATTATAAATAACCCATCGGGTCAACGGCTGAACCGTTTACCTGCACTTCAAAATGGCAGTGAGGTCCCGTGGAATTACCCGTAGAACCAGCAAAGGCAATAACCTGGCCTTTTGAAACGCTCTGACCTTCAGAAACATTCAGCGACTGGTTATGTCCATAAAGTGTCTGCATTCCGTTTCCATGGTCTATGATGACTGCATTCCCGTAACCGCTGATCCAGCCGGCATAAATAACGGTTCCGCTGTCAGCGGCATGAATCGGAGTGCCATAATCTACACCTATATCAATTCCGGAGTGATAGATTGTCGTTCCAAATATCGGATGGACACGGTAGCCATATGGAGAAGTGATTGGACCGTTGCATGGCCAGCTGAGAACTCCGCTGCCCTGCGTATAGGATGGTGCTTCACCCCCGGACTGCGAAGCGGCTTGTCTGGCAGCTTCCTGCTGGCGGAGACGTTCCTGAATCAAGTTATGAACCCTCTTAGATTCAGCAATTAAATCTTGTTCCATCTGAGCAGCTGCAGCTTTATTGTCTTTAGCATCATCAAGAACTTTTTGCTGTTCAGCTTTCTTAGCTGCAATCTGGCTCTGTGCTTTTTGAGCTTCTTGAGCGAGTGCGTCTAATCTTGCCTTATCCTTTTCCAATTGTTCTTCTTTAGCTTCGATTTGGGCTTTCTGATTCTGGATTTCCAATATTAAATTATAATCTGACCTGATGACACGTTTTAAAAGTTCCAGCCGGTTTGCAAAATCACTGAAACTCTTTGCACCAGTTATAACTTCAAGGTAGTTCAGCTGGCCATGCATATAGATGGAACGGACTCTCTGGTTCAGAACCTTCTGGCGCTGGAGCAAATGCTCCTGTGCCTTTCTGATTTCCTCCTGGGTCTGTTTTATCTGAGCATTGATCTGTGCCTGCTGATTCTGTATATCTTTGAGTCTGGCATTTGCAGCATCTAGATCTACCTGGATCGCTCTCAGCTTTACATTTACCTGGTCAATAATCTCCTGCCAATTTGCTTGAGAATTACGTGATTCATCTATCTGACCTTGAATATCCTGTAATTGATCATCAAGATCATCGGCAAAAGTCCCCTGATAAGATGACGCGGCTAAGGTGCAGGCTATGATAATCGATAAAGCAAATTGATTTTTTCTGTTCATTAATTACACCTTCATATATTTACGAAGTGAAATTGCACTGCCCAGCATGCCGATAATTATACCAATAGCCAAAATGATTAAGGTAGTATACATCATGAATGGCCAGAGAGGGATGATAGGAATAAATACAAGCCCTGCCTCTGTCATTTCATTGATTGCTAATTTATAGCCTTCCCATAAGATGAAAGAAGCAATACCGGAACCAATCAGGCCTATAATCATGCCTTCGAAGAGGAATGGCCAGCGGATGAAGCCATTAGTAGCGCCGACATACTTCATAATCTGTATTTCGCGCCTTCTTGCAAAGACTGTAAGGCGGATGGTATTGGAAATAATAAACAGTTCTGCGCCTGCAAGGAATGCAATAAGAACTATGCCGCTGATTCTTATTACCTGAGCAACTTTATAAAGCTGTTCAATAATATCCTGTCCATATTGCACACTTTCCACACTCTTATATTTTGCGACTGTTTGTGCAGCTTCTTTCAGCTGATTCGGAGTGGCAAAAGACGTCTTGTAAGAGGCAGGAAGCGGATTGCCGTTGATTGCATCCAGAAGCCCCTGCTGATCTTTCATCCTTTCGCGGAATTCAGCCATGGCTTGGTCCTTGTTCGTGAATGTAATTTCCTTGAGTCCAGGAAGAGCTTTCAATTGTTTCCCAACATCCATTACCTGATTGGTATTAAGACCATCCTTAAGATATATCGTCATTTCTACCTGATTTTCCAGATAAGACGCCATATGGTTAATATTCAGAACAGCAGCAAGAAATACCCCAAGTATAAACATGGAGAGCGTCACTGTCAGAATGGAAGCCAGGGCCATGAATCTGTTTCTTAAAAGGGACCTAAATGTTTCACCCCAAAAATAAGATAAAGAACTAAACATTTAGATCATAGCCACCTTTCTTCACATCATTGACAATATGTCCCTCCTCAATATTTACAACCCTTTTATGCATAGCATTAACCAGATCTTTGTTATGGGTAACCATGATGATAGTTGTTCCCATATGATTGATTTCGGTAAAAAGCTTCATAATTTCTTCGGATGTCTTAGGGTCCAGATTGCCCGTCGGTTCGTCGGCGATAAGTAATGTGGGCTGATTAACTAAAGCACGCGCAATAGCAACTCTCTGCTGTTCACCACCGGATAATTTGCTCGGAAGCTCTTTTTCCTTTCCACGAAGTCCTACAAGGTCGAGAACCTTATTAACCCTTTCCTTGATGTCTTTCGATTTTGCACCGGTAACCCTCAGTACAAAAGCTATATTCTCAAAGACTGTTTTTTCGGACAGCAGTCTGAAATCCTGGAATACAATTCCAAGACTTCTTCTGTAATAAGGTACTTTGCTGGGTTTGAGCTTATTGATCTTGATATTATTTACAATGACAGAACCAGTTTCAGGAACTAATTCATGAGTGAGTATCTTAACAAAGGTTGACTTCCCAGCTCCGCTGGGGCCTACGATAAAAACGAACTCGCCTTTGTCGATATGTATATTTATATTGCTTAAAGCAGTATGTCTGGCATCATAATTTAATGACACATGATCAAAAGTAATCATTAAAAATCCTCACTTCCTAGTGATAAGTTTTACTGCCTCTTCTACAATATGATCTGAAGTCAGATTGTATTTCTTTAATAAATCTTCTGCTTTGCCAGATTCGCCAAATGTGTCATTCGTACCGATCATAGACATGGGAACCGGTTTATTCAGGCAGAGAACTTCAGCAACGGCCCCGCCTAAGCCGCCTTTGACTGTGTGTTCTTCACATGTAAGAATGGCACCAGTTTCAGAAGCAGCTTTGTTAATGGCAGCTTCATCAATCGGCTTAATAGAGCTCATGTTAAGAACTCTGGCAGAAATTCCCTGCTTTGATAATTCATCAGAGGCCTGTACTGCCTTTTCGACCATGATTCCGCAGGCGATAATCGTCAAATCACTGCCCTCTCTTAAAGTAGTGCAGCATCCCGGCTTGAAAACATGGCCAACCGGTGTGATGTCTTCGCATTTGGCACGGCCCATCCTGATATAAACAGGACCATGATAGGAAGCTGCCCAGCGTACTGCAGCTTTTGTTTCCTCACCATCTGCAGGAACAATTACAGTCATATTAGGCAATGCTCTCATCAGAGAAATATCCTCGAGCATCTGATGGGTAGCACCATCTTCGCCAACAGTCAGACCTGAATGTGTTACAGCGATCTTAACGTTCAATTTAGGATAGCAGATAGAGTTTCTGATCTGTTCATAGGCTCTGCCAGCCCCGAAAACCGCAAATGTGGATGCAAACGGAATTTTCCCTGCAGCAGCCAAGCCTGCGGCTACACCCATCATATTTGCTTCGGCAATACCGGTATTGAAAAAACGATCAGGGTAGGCTTTAGCAAATACCTGAGTTTTTGTTGATGAAGATAAATCAGCATCTAATACGACAATGTCCGGATTTTCTCCACCTAATTCTTTTAAAACTTCACCATAAGCGTCACGCGTAGCTTTACCCATTATTCTGCCTCCAGAACTTTAATAAATCTTTCACATTCCTCTTCTGACGGTGCTTTGCCATGCCAGCCAACCTGATTTTCAATTTCAGGGATTCCTTTGCCCTTGACAGTCTTCATGATTATCATTGTCGGCTTGCCCTTTGTGGCTTTTGCTTCTTCAATGGCATCATGAAGTTCAGCCATATCATGTCCATTGACTGATAACACATTCCATCCAAAAGCTTTGAATTTATCAGCAATAGGAAGCGGAGACATGACTTTTGTAATAGGCCCGTCAATCTGCAGGCCGTTATTATCAACAAATGCAGTCAGATTATCCAGTTTGTAATTTCCTGCATACATTGCAGCTTCCCAGACCTGGCCTTCTTCTAATTCTCCATCGCCGAGAACTGCATAGACTCTCCAGGATGCTTTATCTATTTTTGCACAGAGAGCCATGCCGCATGCAGCACTGATTCCCTGCCCCAAGGAACCTGTTGTCATATCCACGCCCGGAATATGCTTCATGTCCGGATGCCCCTGAAGGATATGACCAGCCTGTCTTAAATGAGATAATTCTTCCTTCGGGAAATATCCTTTATCAGCCAGGACAGCATACAGAACCGGAGCTGCGTGACCCTTGGAGAGGACAAGTCTGTCTCTTTCCTTATCATGAGGCTGAGCCGGATTCACTTTCATTTCCTTAAAGAACAATAAAGTCAGCAGATCGATGACAGATAAGGAGCCTCCTGTATGTCCCGAATTTGCTTTAGTTATCATTTTTATAATATCAATACGCAAATTTTTAGCCTTGTTCTTCAGGCCCTGAATTTCACTTTCACTCAGATGAGTCATCTGGTTTCCTCCTTTGTTTCAACAAAGCGTTTCAGAATATTAGCATTTTCACCTGCATAATGTTGAAGATCTTGAACAGAATCCCATACCTCGGAAGGCATTCCGTGTTCAAGAATGTGACATGTCTTATTATACAACTTTTCTGCATCCAGATGTTGCACTGAAGCGCCCGGTTCAAGACCAATCAAACTCAAAAAGTTATCTATTTTGGGGTCATAGGAAATCCCGATAAAGGGAACCCTCATCAGTGCAGAAAATATCAAAGCATGCAGTCTCATTCCAACAATCAGATTACAATTGCCGATAATGGAAATTAATTCGTCCAGAGTATATCCGCCCTGCAGACGGAAAATATTTTCCTTAGCAAAATTTCCTGCTATTTCTTCGGAAGCCACTCTGTCATCAGGTGACTGCATCGGTATAAAGACAACAGCATAATCTTTCAACGAAGCAATCTTATTAATGTAGGAAATCAAATCATTCGTCCAGGAATATTTTTTATCCCAGCGTCTGATAGCAACGCCAATGATTTTCTTATCGGCAGGAATTCCCTCTTCATCAAGAATTGCTCTTCCGGGTTCCAGTTTAGGAGGATGCAGTGAAAGGACAGCATCAGCAGTTGTATATATCCTGCGTTTGACACCCAATCTTTCAAGAAACCCTTTTGATTCCTTATCCCTGACCGTTATAACATCCACATGATTAAGGACATGTTTCAGTACAATTCTGATTACACGGTATCTGACAGGTCCTATCCCCTGTGAATAAAGGAAGACTCGTTTCCTGAATAATACTCCCAGTGTAATAATGGATAAATAATAAATCATGCTTTTCCAGCTGGTCACATCCTGCAGGAGGCTTCCGCCTCCGCTTATGATGAGATCAGAACGGAATATACTTTTTATGATAGGAAACATGCCGAAGCGCGGAATTGCTTTAACATCAAAAACTCTGGATGTTTTGGCTGGAGAACCAGAAATAACAGTAATCTCCGGAGTATCAAAGGTACCTCTCAGTGACTGTATTATGGCTGACAGCATGGCTTCATCACCGGCGTTATTAAAACCATAATAGCCAGAGATTACGATCTTATAATTTGCCATATCGTTCTCCAAAAAACTTCGTAATTCTTGCCAGAATCATTACACCCAAAAGTGCTGCAACCATGGACAGCGTGCCAGCGGCCAGTCCATCCAGTCCCCTGATAAAGCTCAGAATGAAGGGGCTGCGCATATGTGCGAAGGTTTCGACCATGGATCCCTGCCCTATCGTTACCGCAAGAATTAAGAGATAATGCAGAATCTGTGGCCATTTCCTATATAATGCAGCCAGTGACAGCAGGATGGCAGGATGTCCGAACAGAAACTCTTTCTCTCTTGGACGGGCATACATGGTATCTTCCAGGAAGCGTCTTAATGCGATTTCAAAAGCAGGTACCGGGGCTCCGTTATTACCACTGCGGCCTATAAAAACATACCCAACAATTGCCAGAATCCCAAGCCCGGCCAATAATCCCAGCTTTATCTGGATAGAGCAGAATTTCTTGACAAACTGAACAAAGTCTCTGTCTGATGCAACAACATGTCCGAAGAAGGGGAATTTCTGAATATAGATAATGGACACAAGGATGATCGGGAGCAAAAAGGTTACCTTTACGCCTCTGAAAATCTGCATCTCCAGCAAGAATCTGATATCACCGAGAAGACCGCTGATAAACAAAGCGCCGATAAGGGAAAGAATCCCTGCAATCCACAGAATAGCAACGGACTCCACAAAGAGTTTACCCCAGCTGATTTCGGAGAAAGCTTTGTTCTTCTGCTTGATGCAATATTCAAGGAACAAGGACACAACAACTACCGGAGTGCAGACGGCACATCCAAGGGCAAGCATCTGCAAAGGCAGGACAGAATGCGTCAGCCAGAACATTCCCTGTGTAAGAAGAAGTACAGCGATTTCAATCGCATATCCGAATTTAAATGCTGCGGGAAATATCAGAACAAATGCAAGTACACATAATGATGCAGCGCCTGCCATAGCAATAGCGCGTACTATGGAATTAGGGAAATATGGTTCCATGATGGAAGCTTTCCCGACTGAGAAACCATGTTCTTCAAGCCTCTGCCTGACATCAGAAATATATCCTGCATTCGTCTCAGACAAGGTCTTGCCATCAGCAGCAAACTTGTAAGACGGGAAAAGATTCATCCTTATATTTCGTTCAATATCAGAAATATAGAATCTGGATGCAGCCTCATCCGGATTGATTTTAATCAGCTCGTCTTTTGACATGGCATACAGGCGGGCGACATCATAATCCATATATTTTGCAAGATCCAAAATACCGTCCTGACGTTCAAAACCGAGCTGGTTCTGAGCCTCTATAAGAACAACGGGAATTTTAAGTTTCTGGAGACCGCCAGCAAGATATTTAAGCTGGCTTTTATATCCCAACGCTTCTTTCCCCTGGAATATAACAGCACTCACTTTATCCGAAGACGATACAGCATCCAAAAACAGCTGAACATCATTTTGTGTTACATGCGGGATATTGGATGGTCTTACTACTACGTAAAATCCTTTTGCAGCTGCATTTTTTATAGATTGCTTGAAAATGCCAAGGGGCATGGTCATAAATTTATCATATGCTCCGTTCACTTCAAGCGTATCAGTCCCTGCAATTTGATGTTCCTCTAAATCTTCAGGACGAAGAAGTGCATTAAGATGCTCTTTTACTTCGCCGAAATATTCGGCGCTGTTATCTCCTGAACCCTGCTGAATGTAAATCTTATCTTTATCGATCATGCCTGCTTCAGAAGGATTTCTAAAAGCAAAATCAGAACCACGGTAAACCTTCAGATAGTTATGATTAACTAATTTCTCAGGAGTCTCATCATACACTGCCAGAGAGGTTATACCACTTTGCTTATAAAGCGAAAAAAGCTCATCCGGTGTTTTTTTCTCCACAGATGCGCTGTCGATAATATTATTGTAATCATAAACCATTTCTACGGTTCTTGCAGCAGTTTCTACATGATTACGCTGCAGGGAGATCATCCCTGCAGCAATTGCACCAATGCATATTAAAACTGTTAAAACCTTAACAAAACCACCATGCATAGCTTTCATTATTTCCACCTTTTACTGTGCCTTGGAGTTGAACTTGTTCATCTTCAGGTAACCTTCGATAAATGGATTCAGATCTCCGTCCATGACACCCTGGATATTGCCTGTTTCTACACCAGTCCTGTTATCTTTTACCAGTGTGTACGGCTGGAAAACATAGGAACGAATCTGGCTGCCCCATTCAATAGGCTGCTGCTCGCCCTCAATTTCCTTTGTCATGTTTTCACGCTTTTTCAATTCTAGTTCATAAAGCTTTGCGCGAAGGAGTCTTAAGCACTGCTCTTTATTCTGGAACTGTGAACGTTCGTTTTGGCAGGCTGCCACAATACCGGTAGGAATATGTGTCATACGGACAGCTGAACTTGTTTTGTTAATGTGCTGTCCGCCTGCTCCGCTCGAACGATAGTAATCGACTCTGACATCGGCCATATTCAAGTCCACCTGGACATCATCGCTGATTTCCGGCATTACATCAACAGCAGAGAATGAAGTATGGCGTCGTTTGGCAGCGTCAAACGGAGATATCCTGACAAGTCTGTGAACACCTTTTTCGGATTTCAGGAAACCGTAAGCATACTCTCCCTTGACCATGTATTCCGCACTCTTTATACCAGCTTCATCGCCTGGGAGCATATTGAGTTCTTCTATCGTAAAACCTTCTGATTCAGCCCATTTGATATACATTCTTATGAGCATCTCTGTCCAATCCTGAGCTTCCGTACCACCAGCACCGGCATGGAACGTGATAATGGCATTATTCTTGTCATACTGGCCACTCAGAAGAAGTTCTATTTCCTTTTTATCAAGGATTGCCTTGACCTCGGCTAATTCTTCTGCAACCTCAGGCTCCATTTCCTGGTCATCCTCTTCGATTGCCAGGTCAAGGATATCCTTTAAGCTTTCTGCCCGCTGGAACAGATTTGTATATGTTTCATAAGCATCCTTTGCTTCCGTTGCCTTCTGGGAAATTTCTCTGGCTTTGTCAGCATCATTCCAGAATGTCGGATCGCTCATCTGGACGTCATAGCTCTTAATTCGTTCTTTCAGTCTAGGTAAGTCAAAGTGAATCCCTTATTTCTCTCTCATGACTCAGTAAATCAGTTAGTGTTTTCTTTAAATCTTCTAACATCTGATATATCATCTCTCTCTCTTTATTCAATGCCTGATATTTTTTATGTGTGTAAATTATTTAATCCTTGCTGTCATTTTCATTGTCTGTATATGATGGGTCTTCATTGACATAATGGGGTGTTGCATCCTTCAGATGATCATCCTGTTCTACAGCTTCAGCCGGAGGCTCTTCAGCAAACCTGATCTGAATATGATACAGATAAAGAATGATTGTTTCCATCATAGCCTGCTGCATTTCTTCAAAGATGTCATAAGCTTCAACTTTGTATTCTACGATCGGATTTCTTTGACCATAGGAACGCAGGCCGATGCCTTCCTTGAGCATGTCCATATCATCGAGATGTTCCATCCATTTGGAATCGACGACTTTAAGCATGACAGCCTTTTCGAGTTCTCTCATCATTGGAGATCCAATGGATTTTTCTCTGGATTCATATGTTTCATGAGCGCATGTTTTCAGTTTGTCTTCTACTTCTTCACGGCTCATTTCTTCAAGCTGTTCTACCGTAAGTTCACCCGGTGACAGGAAGTATTTTTCACTATACTTCAGAAGACCGGCAAAATCCCATTCTTCCGGATACAATTTAGGATCAGCATAAATTTCCATTCCTTTCTCAATGATCGTGTCGACCATGTTCATGATCTGATCCTTCATGTCTTCACCTTCAAGGATTCTTCTTCTCTGTTCATAGACGACCTTGCGCTGCTGATTCATGACGTCGTCGTATTCAAGAACGTACTTACGTATGTCAAAATTACGAGCTTCTACACGTTTCTGGGCCTTCTGGATAGCATTTGAAACCATCTTGCTGTTGATTGGCTCATCATCATCAAGACCCATCTTTTCCATGAACTTCTTGATATTATCTCCACCGAAAATTCTGAGAAGATCATCTTCCAGCGAAAGAAAGAACTGGCTTGAACCCGGATCGCCCTGTCTGCCGGCACGTCCGCGAAGCTGATTATCAATTCTTCGGCTTTCATGACGTTCAGTACCAATAATCGCAAGTCCGCCAAGTTCAGCAACACCTTCGCCAAGCTGGATATCCGTACCACGGCCTGCCATATTCGTTGCGATGGTAACCTGCCCCTTCTGGCCTGCCTGAGCGACAATCATTGCTTCACGTTCATGATATTTAGCATTCAATACGCTGTGGACAATGCCTGCCTGGGTCAAAAGATGTGAGAGTTCTTCGGACTGTTCGATCGACGTTGTACCAATAAGCATTGGCTGCCCGGTCTGATGTCTGCGCTGAACTTCCTTGACAACCGCTCTGTACTTCCCTGCTTTTGTCTTGAAGACAACATCGGGGAGATCCTTACGCAGTATCGGTTTGTTGGTTGGAACCTGAAGTACAGGAAGTCCGTAAATCTTGATAAATTCCTGTTCTTCCGTTTTTGCAGTACCGGTCATACCGGCGAGCTTATCATACATTCTGAAGTAGTTCTGGAAGGTGATTGTTGCCAGAGTCTGGCTTTCACGCTGTACTTCCAGTCCCTCTTTTGCTTCGATAGCCTGATGGAGGCCATCAGAGTAACGACGGCCATACATCAGTCGGCCGGTAAATTCATCAACAATAACTACTTCGCCATCTTTGACGACATAGTCGCGGTCTCTTTCCATCATGGCCTGCGCACGCAGAGCCTGAACGAAGAGATGGTTCAATTCCAGATTTTCTGCGTCATAAAGATTATCTACATGAAGCAGTTTTTCCATTTTTGCAACACCGGTTTCAGTCGGTGCAACGGTTTTCTGCTTTTCATCAATTGTATAATCTTCATCCTTCTTCAGCTGCGGCACAAGTTTTGCCATTACGTAGTAATTATCAGTAGATTTCTGTCCCGGGCCGGAAATAATCAATGGTGTACGTGCTTCATCGATCAGAATGGAGTCGACTTCATCGATCAGGCAGAAATGCAGCGGGCGCTGCACCATCTGATCCAATGATGTGACCATATTATCTCTAAGATAATCAAAGCCAAATTCATTGTTTGTCCCGTAGGTGATATCTGAATTGTAAGCAATCTTCCTCTGATTGAAATCAAGATCATGTACAATCAGGCCTACAGTGAGTCCTAAGAATTTGTAAACCTGGCCCATCCATTCACTGTCACGCTTAGCAAGGTAATCATTGACGGTGATGACGTGTACGCCCTTGCCTTCCAGAGCGTTCAAATATACCGGAGCAGTTGCAACCAAGGTCTTGCCTTCGCCGGTACACATTTCAGCAATATTTCCCTTGTGGAGGATAATACCACCAATCAGCTGCACATCAAAGTGACGCATGCCAAGTACACGGCGGGATGCTTCTCGTATTACAGCAAAAGCTTCCGGCAGGATATCATCAAGAGTTTCCCCTTTCGCCAGTCTTGCCTTAAATTCATTTGTTTTGTTTGCCAACGAGGAATCGCTAAGTTTCTTCATTGAACCTTCAAGAGGATTTATTTCCTGTTCAACGATCTTGCGGATCTTTTTGATCTCTTTCTCATTTGAACCATTGAACAACCTGTCAAAAAACTTATCAAACATCGAAGCAGCTCCTTATTTAAATTGATTCAAGAATCTAATCCTTCCAGCATATCTATTCATCTGTACATCTTGTTTATTTTATCAAAATACCCCCATATAGTCAAAAGGGAGCGGAATATTCCGCTCCCTTTTTCATTAATCTCTACTAATTTATTTGTTAGCGTCAATCAGACCATACTTGCCGTCATCTCTGCGATAAACGACAGCCATTCCTTCGGTCTCGGAATTGAAGAACATGAAGAAACTATGTCCTAAAAGATTCATCTGAAGAATTGCTTCTTCCGGAGACATTGGGGTAATGTTGAAATGTTTGGTCTTAACAATTTCAAAAGCAGATTCAGATACAGGCTGTACAGCTTCTTCTTCCTGCATGAACTGTTTGCTGAGCGTGTTTCTTTCTTTGAATTTTTTTGCCAGGCGTGTCTTATATTTATGAATCTGTCTTTCAACTTTGTCAAAAACAAGGTCGATCGATTTGTACATATCGTCAGACTTTTCAACACCACGAAGAATTACGCCATCAACAAACACTGTCACTTCACAAGTTTTCGTCATATTGGAAATGCGAAGTAAAACATTGATCTTAATGGGTTTATCAAAGTACCTCTGAATCTTTCCCGTATGCTTTTCTACATAAGTATGTAAAGCATCGGTGATCTCAAGATTTTTGCCTCTTACTGTTAACTCCATAATAAGATCCCCCTTTTCCTTAATAAGCTGAATTGCTTATCCTTATGTATTTATTATACGATATTTATAATTTTTTTCAAATCAAAATTATTTAATCATAATTAGCATACTATAAATTTATATTTATGAAACAAATGAAAAATGGGAGTAAATCCATTAAAGATTTACTCCCATTCTTTGATTCAGAAACTTTCGCTCTATTGCTTCAGTAAGTGATCAGCCTTCAACTTTTACGTTTGCAGCCTGCGGTCCTCTTGCACCATCAATAATTTCGAAATCAACTTTCTGACCTTCATTCAGTGTCTTGAAGCCATCGGACTGAATAGCAGAGAAATGAACAAAAACATCTCCGCCTTCTTCTCTTTCAATAAAGCCATAGCCCTTTTCTGCACTGAACCACTTAACTGTACCTTTCATGGAAATTCCTCCTAAAAAAATTACTACATTGCTCAGATTGAGCATGTTTTAACAATACCATAATTTTTTAATTTCGTCAATCTAAAAGCCGAAATATAGCTGTCCAAATATTATAAAAATTTGGGCTTTGGTATAAAAATAAATTATGGCAGGATTGTTTAGAGAACCTGGGAGAGGAATTCCTTTGTCCGGTCTTCTTTTGTATGATTGAACACGTCTTCCGGAGTACCTTCTTCTACTATGACGCCCTGGTCGATAAATACCACGCGCGATCCAACCTCACGGGCAAATCCCATTTCGTGAGTAACGACGACCATAGTCATTCCCTCTTCAGCAACTTCCTTCATGACGTCCAATACTTCATGGACCATTTCTGGATCCAGTGCAGAAGTCGGTTCATCAAACAAGAGAGCTTTCGGCTTCATCGCAAGAGCACGGGCAATCGCGACTCGCTGCTGCTGACCGCCTGAGAGCTGTGCCGGTTTGTAATCCGCTTTATCAGCAAGGCCGACTTTCTTCAGAAGAAGCATACCTCTTTCCTTCGCCTCATCAGAGGAAATCTTTCTTACCTTCATAGGCGCCAGCATAAGGTTTTGCAGTACTGTCATGTGCGGGAACAAATTAAACCGCTGAAAGACCATACCAACTTCAGTTCTTACGTAATTGATGTTCTTTTCTCCGTTAACCTCAAGGCCATCAAAGAAAATAGCGCCCGATGTCGGTGTTTCAAGTCCGTTTATGCAGCGTAAAAGCGTACTTTTCCCTGAACCGGACGGTCCTATGATAACCACAACTTCTTTTTCCCTGACCTTCAGGCTGATGTCTTTTAAAACTGTAAGATCACCAAACTTCTTGCTGATATGGTTGATCTCTATCAAATTTTTTGTTTCAGGCATAATTATCTCTTTTCCAAAGCGGCAACTACTCGAGAAATTGCTAATGTCATAATGAGGTAAAGAATTGCAACGGTTGTCCAAATTTCAAAGGATCCATACGTCTGAGCGATAATTAACTGTCCTCTTCTTGTCAATTCTTCAAATCCAATAACTGAAACCAAAGAAGAATCTTTCAGCATCGCAATGAATTCATTACCGAGCGGCGGCAGAATGTTTCTGACCGCCTGCGGCAGTATTACATAGTACATCGTCTGCCACCATGTTAATCCCAAAGATCTTCCTGCTTCGGTCTGACCGATATCGATTGACTGGATTCCTGCTCTGAAAATTTCAGAAACATAAGCACCGCTATTAATACCACAGGCAGTAACGGCAGCTGCAAAAGGTTCAACTCTGTGCCCTGTAACAATTGGCAGTGCAAAATATATAAGGAAGATTTGCACCAGCAGAGGAGTTCCTCTGATGCAGTCAGCGTAAATAGTGGCCAGAATTCTTAAAATCTTCATCTGGGAAATTCTGGCAATGCCCACAAACAAGCCAATAAAGAAACCAATGGCAACGCTGACCGCTGTGATTTCAATCGTCACACCTGCTCCAAGAAGCAGTATGGGAAGGGCATGCTCAATAAGTTCAAAATCCATCGAGACTTCTCCTTATATCTGACTAAATCTGACCATCAATAAACAAGATCAATAATTGGCAGCTAAGATTTAGCCAAATTCTTAATTGTCAGAACAATACGCCAAAGCATCTTCTAAGCGTTTGACGGCCTTTTCTTTACCAAATAATGCAATCATATCATAGAGGCCAGGTCCATGGGTAACACCTGTCAAAGCAATTCTAACTGGTTCAAATGCAGCTTTTCCTTTGACTTTTGTTTCCTTCATCAGGCGGGTAAAACAACTCTTGATAGAATCAGCATCGAAGGATTCCAGATGCTTCAGTTCTTCTGCAAAGGATTTGATGATCAATGCACTTGTTTCAGCCTGCATGACAGCAAGCAGTTCCGGATCCTGAAGCACGGGGAGATCTTCAAAGAAAACCTTAACATTCTCCGGAGCCTGAGCACCATAATACAAATGATCACGTACATACCACACGACTGCTTTGAGCCATTCTTTCTTATCAGCATCGATAGATTCCTGTACGTATCCTGCCTTTTCAATAAATGGCAGAGTCAGTTCCAGCAGCTGATCCGGTGTTAACTGCTTCATATACTGGAAATTGATCCAGTTCAGCTTTTCAATGTCAAAAACAGCATCATTGGAGGAAACACGGTTCATAGAGAACTGCTTGACTAATTCATCTACTGAGAAAATTTCCTGTTCTCCCTGCGGTGCCCATCCAAGCAAAGCCAGGTAATTGAACATAGCCTGCGGGAGATATCCCATATTTCTATATTCAGTCACTGAAGTAGCGCCATGTCTCTTACTCATCTTCTTATGGTCAGCACCCAGAATCAGAGAAATATGACCAAACTTAGGAACTTCATAACCCAGCGCTTCATAAATAGCTAACTGTCTGGGTGTATTGGAAAGGTGTTCTTCAGCACGGATAACGTGGGTAACCCCCATCTTGGCATCATCGATAACTACAGCAAAATTGTACACCGGAATGCCATCGGATTTTACAATGATGAAATCACCGATTCCGGATGCCTGGAACTCAACATGGCCTCTGACCATATCATCAAATGCAAACACACCGTCTTTTCTAACTTTCAGGCGGACGACCGGTTTGCGACCTTCAGCCTTATACTGATCAATCTGTTCCTGCGTTAAATGTTCGCAATGTCCATCATAAACCGGAGTCTTGCCTGCTGCTATCTGTTCTTTTCTGCTTTCTTCCAGTTCTTCTTCTGTGCAGTAGCAGTAGTAGGCTTTTCCTTCATCAATCAGTTTCTTAACTTCTGCATTGTAAATATCGAGACGTTCAGTCTGTCTGTATGGGCCATTGTCTCCTCCCACATCGATGCCTTCATCCCAGTTAAGTCCCAACCACTTCAGAGAATCCTTTATGTTTTCTTCGGATTCTTTCGTAGATCTCTTTAAGTCTGTGTCTTCAATTCTAACCAGGAATGTACCATTCATGTGATGTGCATAGAGCCAGTTGAACAAAGCAGATCTGGCGCCGCCAATATGAAAAGGTCCTGTAGGACTTGGTGCAAAACGAACTTTAACTTTCTTCTCCATTAAAAATCCCTCCTAAATAATATCGCAGATGCAAAAGACGCAATTCCTTCTTCTCTGCCTGCTGCATCTAATTTTTCATTTGTTTTTGCCTTAATCCCCAATTTGGAAACCGGGATATCCAATACACCGGCAATGTTAGCCTTCATAGCATCAATATATCCTGCCAGATTAGGTTTCTCAGCAATAACAGTCGTATCTATATTTCCAATCAGGAAACCAGATTCAGTTATCATTTTACCGACATTCTCAAGCAGTTTCAAACTGGAAATCCCCTTATACCTGTCATCAGTATCAGGGAAATAATACCCAATATCCCGCAGCCCAGCGGCACCTAGCAGAGCATCTATAATGGCATGTATCAGAACATCCGCATCAGAATGCCCCTTTAATCCATGATGATCTCTTATTTTGACACCACCGATGATAAGCGGTGATGATTCATCCATCTGGTGAATGTCATACCCCTGCCCTATACGGCAAAATGCATTATCTTTATTCATCATTGTCTTGAATCGATCCCAATCTTCTGGTGTTGTTACCTTAAAATATGATTCTTTCCCGGGCACTACGCTGACCTTTATGCCTGCATTTTCCAAAATGGAAGCATCATCTGTAATGGTGCTGTCATTTTCCAAAGAAGATACTGCCCTTTGGAAAATATCTGTATAAGCGCCCTGCGGAGTTTGTGCCCTGATCAAATTGGAACGATCCAGCGTCTTTACTATAGTGTCATATGACACAGCCTTCATCGTGTCAACGCAGGGTAATCCAACCATAACGGCAGGATGACGGGAATCAATAGAAATGAACGCGAGATCGATTATTTCTCCATCCACGAAAGGTCTTGCCCCGTCATGGACCAGTACTTTTTCTGAATGATCAGACACCTGTGCCAGACCATTTCTAACTGAATCAATTCTTTTGGCTCCGCCTGATGCAAATTTCACAGGAATCTTGAAATTGAGAGATTCGACTAAGGGGAGAAAAATGCTGAGTTCTTCCTTGCGAACTACAATAATCAATTCAGAAAGCAGCCTGCTCTTCTGAATATTTTTCAGTGTGTAATAAATTAAGGGATGTCCTTGGTATTCCAAAAACAGTTTATTTTTTGCTGCATTCATTCTGGTACCTTTACCTGCAGCAACTAAGATCAAACTATTCATTCGTCACTTTCCAATTTTGCAAATATCATTTTTCCGGCGGAAGTTTGTAATACAGATGTAATGATGACCGGAACCTCTTTTCCTATGCACTGGCTCCCGTTTTCAACAACGATCATTGTGCCATCTTCAAGATAGGCAACGCCTTGTCCTTCTTCCTTGCCGCTCTTGACCAATTGGACAAAAATCTGCTCGCCCGGAATTACAGCAGGTTTCACGGCTATTGCCAGATCATTAATGTTCAGAACAGCAACGCCCTGCAGCTCAGCTACCTTATTCAAATTATAGTCATTAGTGACTATTTTATAATTTTTCTCACGTGCCAGCTTCACAAGTTTGGAATCGACTTCAGAAATATCCTCAAAATCATTTGTTACGATGATCACATCATCTTTGCTGTTCTTTCTCATATGATTGAGTATGTCGAGTCCCCTGCGTCCACGGTTTCTCTTCAGAATATCAGAACTGTCAGCAATCTTCTGCAGCTCTTCCAAGACAAAAACAGGGACGATGATCGGCCCTTCAAGAAATCCTGATCTGTAAATGTCTGCTACACGTCCATCTATGATTACGTTTGTATCCAATAACTTGCCTGTATGATGATCTTTATTCTTTTTCTTATCAAAAGATCCTTCTGCATGCAAATGCAGCCAGCCTGCCAATTCACTTTTTTTACTGACTACCAGGTGCATACCAAGATAGCCGAGGATGATACTCAGAGCTACTGAGACATATGGTCCGATATAGGGAACACTCCCAAAGGCCAGTCCGACAAGGTTTGCAATAATGAGACCCAAAAACAGCCCCAGAGTCCCTGCAATGAGATCCTGCGTGGACATGGCTGAAAGCGATTTTTCTACTGTTGATGTGAACATAAAGAGGCTCTTGATCAGGTATGGCGAAATAAAGCTCCCGATAATAGCCCCGAATATACCGCCGACCAGCATGGCAGCCAGCGACATAAATGTGATTCCTAAAATAGTTTCAGTCAGAACTGAGTTTGGCAGCAGCAATGCAAGTACTGTTTCCCCCTGCCTCGATAAAACGATTCCGAGGACAGTGAAAAGCAAGACAAATATTGCTCTCAGTATTTTTTCCGGCATCTTAAAATTTCCTCTTAATTAAAAAAAGTAGTGTCATAAACAAATTGAAACAAAAATCTTATGAGTTTAGTTCATTCTTATGTATGTTTTATGTATTTTTTTATTATACCAAAATATGCATGCGATTTACACTACTCTTGCTAGAAAAAACGAGACATTATAAAAAATCAAGAGCCTGCGTAATCTTTTCAACAAAATGAATATCCAGGCCATGACCAATTTTACCACTTTCTTCAAGGGATAATACCTCATTTTTATTTCTGGAAGGAAGAATGAATTGTTTGAAATTCATCTTTATTCCCTCCTTGAGTCTGATTCCTATATGAGAAACAGGGAGTATTTCACCCGTCAGCCCGATTTCCCCAAGGGCCATCAGCCCGGATGGTATGGGCTTTTCCTTCTTCATTGAAACCAAGGAGAGTGCAACAGCAAGATCAGCTGCCGTTTCCCTCACCTTAAATCCGCCCGCAACATTAAGATAGACATCATCCGAAGAAAACATAACATGCCCGCGCTTTTCCAGAACAGCAAGAAGTATAACAAGCCTGTTATAGTCATATCCTGAAGAGATCCTCCGTGGTATGGCCAGCACGGAATGTGTTGTCAGCGCCTGGATTTCAATCAATATCGGCCTGAGGCCTTCCATACATGCCATGACGATAGATCCGGGCACCATTTCAGCCCTGTCTCTTAACAGATATGTTGAAGGATCCTGAATCCCTATCAATCCCTTTCCTTCCATGACAAAAAGGCCTGACTCTGCAGTAGAGCCGAATCTGTTCTTTACTGTCCGCAGAACCCTGAACTGATAGCTTCGGTCACCTTCCAGATAAAGAACAACATCCACCATATGCTCCAAAATACGAGGCCCTGCTAAATTACCCTCTTTAGTAACATGGCCTATGATCATGACTGTTATATTGTTCGCTTTTGCAAACCTGACAAGAGCAGCTGTACAATCCCGTATCTGAGCGGGACTCCCCATGGGAGAATCGTTATCTGAAATGTACATGGTCTGGATGGAGTCAATAACAAGCATATTAGGCTTGATTTCATTGGCTTCGTTGACAATTGCCTCAAGATCTCCACCCGAATAAATATAGCAGGCATCTCCATTGATGTTAAGACGCTCAGCCCGAAGCTTGATCTGCTCTTCTGATTCCTCACCGCTGCAATAAAGGACGGTGTTCCCTGTTTTCGCCATAGCATTGCATATCTGCAGGATAAGTGTTGACTTGCCTATACCCGGCTCACCGCCCCATAAAATTACGGACCCTGGTACGACACCACCGCCAAGCGGCCGGTCTACTTCAGAAAGGCCCAACTTGATCCTGTTATGGTTCGACAGATTGATTTTGGAAAGGCTGACAGGAGCCTTTGAAATAGTTTCAGCTCCGCTGATTCTTATATTTTTGGGAGCAGATACTTCAATTTTCTCTTCAAGGGTATTCCATTCCCCACATTGTGGGCATCTCCCCATCCATTTTAGTGTTTCTGCACCACAGTTCGAACATTTATATTTAATGTTTTTATTATTCTTCCCACTCATGCTAAATACCTCATATAAAAAAATGGATACAGGCAATGCGGCCTGTATCCATTATACTATACGTTTACATAACACGTTTACATAACTGAAATTATTTAGCTGTAAAAGTTAATTTATTCTTGTCATCCGTATTGATCTGAAGTACTGACTTGCCTTCCAACCCATCTTCCAGAATCAGATTGGCAACCGGATCTTCGATTTCTTTCTGGATAACCCTCTTCAAAGGACGGGCGCCATACTCGATATCTGTACCATCTTTGATCAGAAGCTTCTTCGCGGAATCAGAAATTTCAAGACTTACATTGAAATGTTCCAGTTTCTTTTCTACATCTTTCAAAAGCAGATTTACGATGGCGGAAAGGTTTTCCTCCGTCAATGGATGGAAAACAATGATTTCATCGATACGGTTGATGAATTCCGGTCTGAAGGTACGCTTTACTTCAGCAAGGATCGTTTCCTTGATCGATTCGAAATCCTCATCCTTCTTATCATCACTATCAGAAGAGAAGCCCAGTTTCTTTACGTGTCCCTTGAGATAATTGGATCCCAGGTTGCTTGTCATTATGATGACACAGTTTGTGAAATCAACCGTACGTCCCTGACCATCCGTCAAGCGGCCGTCATCCAATACCTGCAGGAGGATATTGAAGAAGTCCATGTGAGCTTTTTCTACTTCATCAAAGAGAATGACACTGTAAGGATTCTTTCTGACGGCATCAGTCAATTGACCGCCTTCTTCATATCCGACATATCCTGGAGGTGCACCAACCAGACGAGAAACTTCATGCTTTTCCATGTATTCGGACATATCAAAACGAATCATATTCTTTTCGCTGCCAAACATTGTCTCAGCCAGCGCACGTGCCAATTCCGTTTTGCCGACACCGGTCGAACCGAGGAACAGGAAAGAACCGATCGGGCGTTTCGGATCCTTCATGCCTGCTCTCGCACGGCGGATTGCAGTAGCAACCGCATGAACAGCATCATCCTGTCCGATTACCCTCTTATGAAGTTCATCTTCCAGATGAAGCAGACGTTCGGAATCACTCTTCTTCAGATTCTGGAGCGGAACACCTGTCCATTTGGAAACAACTTCTGCAACATCTTCTTCAGTTACAGTAAGATGATCATGGTCAGCGCCTTTCCATTCTTTCTTCATCTGTTCAATATCTGCTTCAAGCTTCTTTGACTGGTCACGGTAAATAGCAGCGCGTTCATAATCCTGCGTAGAGATTGCTGCTTCTTTTTCTTTCTGCAGGGACGCAAGCTGGGCTTCTTTGTTCTTGAGTCCTTCTGGTGCTGAAGAAGCTTCCATACGTACTTTTGCAGCCGCTTCATCGATTACATCAATTGATTTATCCGGCTGGAATCTATCCGTAATATAACGTCCGGAAAGCTCAACTGCAGCCTTCAATGCTTCATCGGTAATTTTGGCCTTATGGAATGCCTCATATCTGTCGCGCAGGCCTTCCAGAATACGGAGAGTATCTGCAGGATTTGGTTCTCCGACCTTTACAGGCTGGAAACGTCTTTCCAGAGCGGCATCCTTTTCGATATATTTTTTATATTCTTTCAAAGTGGTGGCACCAATGCAGTGAAGCTCGCCTCTTGCAAGTGCAGGCTTCATGATATTTGCTGCATCCATGGAGCCTTCGCTGGAACCTGCTCCTACCAGTGTATGGAGTTCGTCAATGAACAGAATCCAATCAGAATGCTGCTTGACCGTATCCAGCACCTTTTTCAGCCTTTCCTCAAATTCACCCCTGTACTTGGTACCAGCAACAACTGCCGCCATATTCAGTGAAATAATATGGCAGTTTTTTAATATTTCAGGCACATCATTGTTTACGATTCTCTGAGCCAGGCCTTCAGCGATAGCAGTTTTACCAACGCCAGGTTCGCCAATCAGCACAGGGTTGTTTTTATTTCTTCTGGACAAGATTTGGATAACTCTGTTGATTTCTTCCTCGCGGCCAATGACAGGATCGATTTTCCCCTGTTTGGCACGTTCATTCAAATCGATGGCAAAATCGCTCAAATCACCAAGGGAAGCCGATTGATCACCCTTGGAATTATCCTCAGAAAGCACATCTTCAAATGCTTTCTGAAGTTTATCTTCAGTGACTCCCAGCTGCTCTAAAATCCTTACAGCCAGACCGCCGCCTTCGTGCAGGATTGCCAGAAGCAGATGTTCCGTCCCGACATAAGAATTGCCAAGCTCATTGGCTTCTTCAACAGCCATCTCCAGTACGCGTTTTGTACGCGGTGCAACATACAGTTCAGATCTCCTGAACAGGGATGTATTTCTGCTGCCGGACAAAAGCTCTTCCAGAGTACCTACAGTAATCCCCAGCGAATTTAAAATCTTTCCGCCTGCGGAATCTCCTTCATGAGCAATGCCGATCAGCAAATGCTCAGTACCGATGTAATCACTGCCCAATTTTGCAGCTTCCTGTGCTGCAAATTTCCAGGCATTCTTAACACCATCAGTATATCTATCTTCCATATTAATCCCTCCTTATAAGGGTAAATAATCTTTCATTATAATTCTTTAACTGCATCTCTCAGTAAAGCAGCGCGCCATGCATTGATGGATTGAGCATCATCCATCTCTTTATGCGTTGTATAAGCGACCTGGTTATTTGAAATCAGGGAAAAAATTTGATGAAACAACAACCCATTCTTATCTGGTATCATTTTCTCTTTTACGCCAGCTTTTATAAGACCTGCCAGTTTCATCGCTTCCTGTTCGTCAATCTGCCGGGCATATTTCAAAGTTCCCAATGCCCTCCAGATCTGATCCCTGATCGTTATCTCAGAACCTTTGAACATCTTTTCCCAGTACTGGCTTTCGATGTCATTGATATCCGAAAGAAGCGAATCAAACCTTTGCATATACTTTTCTTCCTGGACACCTATCGTCTGTGTAGATTTTATTTCATAAAAGGCACTATTCCAGGAATCATTACCTGTCAGGCTCCTGATGGAAAATCCCTGACGCTCAACAGCCCTGGCCAGATCCCTGATTCTGCCGTTAGCAGTAAGGCCTGGAAGGAAGAGTATTGCCTCAGCAGCTAATCCAGTACCCGTATTAAAAATGGATCCTGTTAAATAGCCGAATTGATTATCATAAGCATAGCGGATTGATCTAGATAATTTGTCATCAATTTGAGTTAAATCTTTCCAACTGTCAGAGAAGGAATCCGCATGACCGGCTGCATTGAGGCATATATGATCCAATGCATTAGACAGGAGAGAAATATGTCCGTCTCCAATCAGGAACAAACTGATTCCATTTAAATTCCGCAGACTGTTTTTCGGAATCATTCCTCTGTCAAGCAGTACCTGCCTTTGGTTTGAATCCATGCCTGAGAGCGGATACTCTTCAGCATCAAGTCCAGCTGCATCAAGAGCCCTTTGTATTTCAGACAAGACCTTTTGTCTTTCCTGCATGGAAAGCTTCTCAGGAAAATGAAATCCGCTTATATTTCTCCTGATGCAGATTCTCTTTCCAAATTCTGATCGATCCTGGTTTCCATCAGTCAAGCCGCCTGCCGGGCCGGCTAAAAACTCCTCTAATTTCATTTGGAGCTTCCTCCCTCAAGTTTATTAATCTGGTCTCTGATTACAGCTGCCTGTTCATAGTTTTCTTCCTTGATGCACTTCTTGAGCTCGCTTTTCAGCCGATCGATTTCAGACATTCCTTCCGTTTTTTCCTCGTCCTGTTTGCCCGGAGCCTTTCCGATATGCTGATCGGTTCCCTGATTTTTATTCAGGAAATTTTTCAATTTGGAACGGAACTGGTTATAGCATTCCTCGCAGCCAAGCAGACCATCTTTCCTGAAATCCTGATAAGTCTTTCCGCAATTGGAACATGACAAACCAGGCTGCAGGTTCTGCTCTGCATGCTGGAACGGATTGACGAAGTCATTACCGAAAAAGGAATCAAATGGATGAGCAAAAACTTCCTGATTCCAAAGATCAAACGGATCGTTGATCAAATTTTCTTTCCTGGCACAATCCCGGCATAAATGCCGTTCAGATCTTCTGCCATTAACCACTTGCGTCATATGAATGACAGCTTCTTTTTGATGACAAGAATCACAAAGCATTTTATTCTCCTTTCGTGACCCATTCAATTCTATGAATCATTGTCTTGGCTGCCTCACGACGGTGGCTTTCAGGACAATACTCCAGCATTGTATGAGTTAGTGTACAAATTAATCTGTATTCTCTAGATGAGATAATTTCATAATCTAAGAGCATTCTGAAATAGCTATCTAATCCATTCTCTATTTCTGTAATACTATTGGGATGAATTTCATTGGTTCGTTGTTTCCCTCCTGTGCTGGTACTGCTTCTGATCTTGGATGAAGCCTGATCCTTAGAATGTGAAGGTGCATTATCTTCCCTTAACGATATCTTGATATATCCTCCGCTTCCACGCCTTGATTCCACGACAAAACGATTATCGGGAGAAAATCTGGTATTAATTACATACGTAACTTGAGAAGGAGCACATTCTAATAAATCGGCCACATCTTTCCTTTTCAGTAAAATTTCATCAGTAGACTGTTTACCCAGCATTTCCAAAATAAACTTTTCAATCCTGTCAGATAACATTGAATTATTCATTGCTTGCCAGCCCTCCCTTCTATTGATTCTTTTCTATATTATAAAACAATAAATCAAAAAGTCAATAGGTCAAAGTAAACTATTTGATTATTTTTTTATTTCATCAATACTATTCCATCAAGAGACAATTTCCCCCGTAAATCACGATTAAAACCAGCCGTATATCTATTTACTAAATATGAAAAGCCATGCTGAATTTCAGCATGGCTTTATCAATTCAAATTTGAAACTTCTAAAATCCCCAAAATGACGGGACTCTTTATGAATGTACCGGGTACTATAAGAGACTACTCTTCGTATTCGAATGTTCTTACTTCTCTTAAAGCTGTCATCACTGCACTTTGCGAGAGTCCGCGCCTCAGAAGAAATGCGGCGGCCTTCCTGTAATTAATTAATAACTCCGGTTTGATCCGTCCTTTTTCTTCCAGTAAGGAAACTGCAATATCTATTTCTTCTTCAGGTGTTAAATGCTTATTAGTATGGAGCCCTCTGGATTTAAGCTTCTGATGAATATAGGTATCCCCATAACATTTTCTGTTCCGGAATGAATCAAACAAATCATCCGCGAGTTCAGAATCATTCAGATACCCATAGTGCTTTAACTTATCCATGACTTTGCCTATCTCATCAGGATCATATCCTTTGCGGGCCAGTTTGGTTCTAAGTTCATATTCACTTTGGGGTCTGTAATTCAATAAATGAATTGCTGATTCATATGCAGTCTTATTTGTCCTCTTCATCTTGTTCAGATAATACGCCATCTTCAAAATGGCCCGGTTCAACGACAAGTGTATCCCTGATGGTTTTATCAATCTCAGCAGCAACATCCGGATGTTCCTTCAAGTATGTCTTGGCTGCTTCACGTCCCTGGCTGATTCTGCTTCCATTATAGGAATACCAGGCTCCGCTCTTCTGGATAATATCCATATTTACAGCAATATCAAGAAGTGTTCCTTCTACAGAAATGCCTTCCCCATACATGATATCAAATTCAGCTACCTTAAACGGAGGAGCCACTTTGTTCTTTACAACCTTTGCTCTTGTCCTGTTGCCGATAACATCCGTACCATTCTTTATGGCTTCCGCTCTTCTTATTTCAATACGCATGGATGCATAGAATTTAAGTGCGCGTCCGCCTGTGGTGGTTTCCGGGTTGCCGAACATAACGCCGACTTTTTCACGAATCTGGTTAATGAAAATAACGATTGTTTTGGATTTGCTTATGATGCCGGTCAGTTTTCTGAGAGCTTTACTCATCAGTCTTGCCTGAAGGCCGACAGACTGATCGCCGATATCGCCCTCAATTTCCTGTTTCGGGACCAATGCAGCAACGGAGTCGATGACTACGATATCAACAGCGCCGCTTCTGACCAAAGATTCACAAATGCTGAGCGCCTGTTCACCACTATCCGGCTGGGATATTAATAAATCTTTAGTATCAACGCCAAGCCGATGAGCATACATTGGATCCAATGCGTGTTCAGCATCAATAAAAGCAGCTACTCCGCCTAATTTCTGGGCTTCAGCAATTGCATGAAGTGCCAGTGTGGTCTTACCGGAAGATTCCGGACCATAAATCTCAATCACTCTGCCGCGTGGATATCCGCCAACACCGACAGCAATGTCAAGCGCTAAGGAACCTGTAGGAATAACATCAATATCTAATTTATTCCCCATATCGCCAAGGCGCATAATCGATCCGGCGCCAAATTCACGAGTAATCTGATGGATTGCATTATCAAGAGCTTTTCTCTTTTCTGCATTACTATCTGTTGCCATCTTTTTCCCTCTCTTCCTGCACTAACTTCTTAATGTATTTCATAGCATAATAGAAAGCCGTCTCTGCAGCGGCATAACGGACGCTCTTACGTGAACCCATAAAATGTTCTTCGTAAACAGCAGTCCCGATTGGCCCTGAAACCCCGATATAAACAAGCCCGGCAGGTTCTCCCCTTTCTCCGGCGCCTGGTCCGGCATAACCTGTAGTAGAAACGGATATATCACTCTTATAAAGTCTGCGTGCTCCTTCAGCCATCTCTTTTGCCACATTTTCACTGACTGCTGTGTATTTTTCAAGCACTTCAGGGTCGACACGCAGGATATTTTCTTTCGCTTCATTCCAGTACGTCACCGCACTGCCTTTGAAATAATCAGAACTGCCGGGCAGATCCGTGAGAAGCTTCCCAATCAATCCGCCTGTGCAAGATTCTGCAGCACTTATCGTCAGCTTATTGTTTCGGATTTCCTTAACTAAATCTTCCCTTGCGTTCTTTTCTATATGATAACTTGAGACAGGCAGCAATTCTCCTATCTGCTTTATGACGGGTTCCATCAGATGATAGGCATCATCTGCACTGCATCCCTTTCCAGTCACCCTGACCAGAATATATCCCGGTCTTGCCAAGAGCGCGATTGTAGGATTATTCTGGGCTTTTAATAAATGGATGATCCTTGTTTCTATTTCTGCTTCCGATAATCCTTTGACCGGCAGTTCAGCAGAACGAATTACCCCCTGATTTCCAAACTTTTCCTCAAGGAATGGCATCATCTGATTCTGTGCCATCATTTTCATTTCAAATGGAGGTCCGGGCAGATGAATCAACAATTTGCCATTGTATTCTGTTACTGAACCGGAAGCGGAACCATACTCGTTTTTTAGTAAAACAGCCCCTTTGGCAAACCAGGCCTGCCTTTCTAGAGACGGAAGGTATTTACGCTTCTTCTGTTCATAATATGACTTAAGCCGAATGGATTCGTCAGCATTTAGCATGAATGGAATCCCTAATGCGTCAGCTCCGGCCTTCTTTGTAATATCCCCCATAGTTGAACCCAGTCCGCCTGAAGTAATAACAATATCCGCTCTTGCCAAAGCAGTCTTGAATGTCTCTTCCAGACGTTTCGGATTATCCCCTGCTGTGGTCAAATATGCCACAGTATAACCATGTTCATTCATAAAAGATGCAAGCCACTGCGCATTTTCGTTAACGATCTCTCCCAAAAGCAGCTCAGTGCCCGTGGTTATGATTTCAGTTATCATGATTCCCTCTCAGAAGGTCATTAGATCTTTTCTCCAATTAAATCATATGCATAGCCATCAACAATCTTTACCTTTACGAAATCACCGGGCTGAAGGTTATCCGGCTGATCGATATACACATTTCCATCAACTTCCGGAGCCTGGAAAGATGCACGTCCTTTTGCCTGGATATTCCCGTCACCGGTATCAATAAGTTCCTCGACAAGGACTTCCGTTTCAGTGCCAATCAGATTTTCATTGTTTTCTTCAGAAATGCCAGCCTGAATAGACATTAATTCATGATAACGGGATTCCTTAACCTCTTCAGGAATCTGGTCTGCCATTCTTGCAGCCGGTGTGCCTTCCTGCGGCGAGAACATGAAAGCACCCATATCATCAAATTTTACTTCCTTGATGAAATCGCAAAGTTCCTGGAAATCCTGATCTGTTTCTCCAGGGAAGCCGACCATCAAAGTAGTCCTGACTGTCATGCGCGGAGAAGATGAACGTATCTTTGACAACAAATTCCTGATACTTTCAGTTGAATCCTTGCGGTTCATGCGTTTCAGCACATTATTGCTTATATGCTGCAATGGAATATCAACATATTTGCAGATTTTTGGTTCAGTCAGAATGATCTGCAAAAGTTCATCATCAAAATAAGTCGGGTAAAGGTAGAAAAGTCTTATCCATTTTACGCCTTCAATCTTTACAAGCTCTTTTAAAAGCTTGGCAAGACTTGCCGGTTCACTCAAATCTCTTCCGTAGCAGCTTAAGTCCTGTGCTATTAAATTGAACTCTCTTACGCCATCAGCAGCCAGTCTTCTGACTTCATGCACAATAGATGCGACGGGGCGGCTTCTCATGGGGCCGCGAACATATGGGATATAGCAGAATGTGCATCCGTTGCTGCATCCTTCTGCAATTTTCACATAAGCAGAATATTTTGGAGTCAATATTTCTCTCGGCATGGACTCTTCATTATTGCAGGGTTTCATGTTGAACTTGAAAACATTTTCCCCTTGTTCAGCATAGGATTCCTTTAATGCTTCGGAAATAAGCTGCCATGATTCGGTTCCGATGAAAATATCCACTTCCGGCAGTTCAGCACTGAGGCTCTTCTTGTATTGCTGTGCAAGACAGCCTGCTACAACCAATTTTTCGCAAATTCCCGACTTCTTATATTCGGCTGCCTGCAAAATTGTCTGTATGGATTCTTCTTTGGCTGCATCAATAAACGTACAGGTATTGACAAGAATAACTTGTGCATCATCCAGATCATCTACCATCTTATAGCCATCTTTTTCAAGAATGCCTACCATCATTTCCGTATCAACGAGATTCTTAGAGCAGCCTAAGCTTACAACTCCTAAAGTTTTAACTGTCAATTATTTGTTCCTCCAAAACGAATTTTGTCAGCCCATTGGTTGAGCAAATCCTTTTTCCCTTCATCAAAATACATCTTCTTCAAATCCCAGAAGCGAAGATCGCCGCCAATAACGTCCGGCTTCATATCTTCATCATTAACATAAACATAATAATATTGATTCTGTTCCATTATCTTCTTGTATCCTTCCGGATTAAGCAGCCATTCTATGAATTGCCTGCCCCGGTCCGGATTGAGACTGCTTTTTGAAAGACCTGCCCCATAAAGATACCATGGAGAACCATCTTCCGGGTAAATAATAGTAACGGGCATGTTCTCATTTCTTGTACGAAGCGTTTCATTAAGCCCCGAGATACCAATATCGCATTTTCCCATGGCAGCCATTCTTGAAGGGGTAGACAGATACTTGCCGTACTGAACCACATGCCCCTGCGCCTGGTATAAAAGCTGGAAGGTTTCATTGATACCGAAATGTTCTGCCAGGCACATAAGCAGGTCTTCAGCCATATCTGCAGCAATGAAATCTGTCATTGATAACTGAACCGATTTCCTGGTAAACACCTCTGTCCATGTATAGCTGAATGCAGGATGCTTCAGAAAGAAATCCTTATTGACTGCAAATATAACCGGATCTATCCAGATGCCTGTCCAGTATGAATCATCATCTCGAAAAACATTCAAAGCTGTATCTGTGCGTGATGAAAAATATGGCTCTAACATTTTATTATCTTTCAATTTGACCAGAGTATCCTGGGATGTGATATAGACATCGGGAATTTTATCAGAATCTGAAGAGCCCTGTACCATCTGATTCGAGGTCAAATATACGATATCGAGTTTCATTCCGGTTTCTTTATAAAAAGGCGCATTCAGCGGTTCCAGCATTCCTGACTGCAAATCGGTATATACTACGACTTTTTCCGTAGTATCCGATCTCTGTTTTTTCAGGTTTTCCTGATTTTTTGCATATTGGAAAATGCCCAGAAATGCTGCCCCCGCAAGTATCAGAAACAGGATAACGGAAAGCAGACGCTTCATATTTTTCACCCCGATTCCCAATAAGAATTATATCATACCATCTCCAGCAGCCAATTACTAATAGCAATCCGCAGCAATAGAGCTATTGTTGTTCTTCATCCTTCGAATTTTCCATATTCATAAACATTTCAGATACTTTATCTTTAGTCACCAGGATCTCACGCGGCTTGGCGCCTTCCGCAGGTCCGACGATTCCCATTTTTTCCATGGAATCCATAAGCCGGCCTGCACGCGTGTATCCGATACGGAATCTTCTCTGAAGGGCAGATACCGATGCACGTTTGGTGTCCAGAACCCATTCGGAAGCCTCTTGAAGCAGATCATCCATCATATCTTCCGCATTTGCCTCAGGCGAAGATTTTTCAGGAATGGACAAATCAATCGGCTCATATTTTACAGGCTCAGATTCCTGCTTCAGGCACTCGTTCTTCACATAATTGACAACGTTCTCAACTTCTTCATCGGAAATGAAAGCTCCCTGGATTCTCACAAGGTTGAGTGCGCCTGCGCGTTTAAACAACATATCACCTTCCCCGAGTAATGATTCAGCGCCCCCTTCATCAAGGATGATTCTGGAGTTCAGATTGGATTCAACCATAAAGGAAATTCTGCTTGGAATATTAGACTTGATAACCCCTGTAATGACATCTGCAGACGGGCGCTGCGTTGCAAGTATCAGATGGATTCCGGCCGCTCTCGCTTTTTGTGTAAGTCTCTGGATCAGAACTTCAACTTCTTTGGCCGCCACATTCATCAAATCAGCAAATTCATCGACTATGATCAGAATATAAGGCATCTTCTTATCAGGATTCAGATTATTATAGCCTTCAATATTCCTGACTTTACTGCCGGCGAAAAGCTGATATCTCGATTCCATTTCACGCACGGCCCAATTCAGGGTTCCCTGTGCTTTCTTCATGTCCGTAACAACTTCCGTACGCAGATGCGGAATTCCATTATAGACACTGAGTTCAACGACCTTTGGATCGATCAGCATTAATTTCACGTCGCTTGGCTTGCTCTTATAAATAATACTCGTGATGATGGAATTAATGCATACGCTCTTGCCGCTTCCTGTAGAACCCGCAATCAACAGATGCGGCATCTTTGACAAATCGGTAACAACTGGTTTTCCCGTGATATCTTTCCCTAAGGCGACCAGAATATGTCCCTTCCCCTTTTGGAATTCATCACTTGCAAGAACATCCCTGAGCGGTACAGGGATAATTTTGCTGTTTGGTATCTCTATTCCAACTGCTGACTTACCTGGAATTGGCGCCTCAATGCGGATATGCGTGGCTGCAAGTGCCATAGCAAGTTCATTTGACAAACCTTCGATTTTGCTGACTCTTACACCGATTTCCGGTTTGAGTTCAAATCTTGTGACAGTCGGCCCGACACTTGCATTTATTACTTTTGCACCCACTCCAAAGCTTGCCAGCGTAGATTCAATGATTTTGGCCTTATGCTGGATATCATCCTGTTTGGCATGCACCGGACCATCCGTATGCAGCAAAGACAGCGGCGGGAATACATATTCCTGAGCAGCCGGTTCATCCGTATTCTTTTGATCAGAACTGCTGATGGCTTTTGCCTTATCCGGAAGCTGCTCACCGGCATTCAATCCATTGCCTGGTTTTTGATTCTCCGCAGCATCAGATTCCTGACTTTCTTGTCCTGCGGACGCTTCTTCAGCTTCCTCTTCTGTTTCTGCAGGCTCTATCGGACTTTTCCCGAAAGGCGTATTTTCTTCATCTGCAGGCTTCAAATCAGAACCATTTTGTTCAGCTTGTACTTCAGAATTGCTTTCTTCGGAATTAAGCAGTTCTGCAATATCGTCTGGTATAGACTCGTCAGCTTTATCTGAAAGATCTCCGTTCTTTTCTTCATCATCTGGTGTTTCATTTCCTGGTTTCTTGTAAATGAATTCACCCCTGCTTTCTTCCAGAGGTTCCAGTCTGGCAGCAGATTTCTCTGCATTGATCTGTGCCCTTTTCAGTTTCCAGTAAGAGGCAGCATCTTCCAGCTTCTGCTCTGTTTTCAAGCCTATTTTCTGTGCTTTCACGCCCACCTTCCTGGCTCCATTGGATACCGACCATTGTGTCAGGAGTAAAATATCAATCACTATGGCTCCGACAAGAATGATAGACGTACCCATTTCCCCGACCGAGATATGAAGCGCCCAGGAAATGGCAGAGCCAATGGCACCGCCATACTCAAGGAGATTCGAAATACCAAATTCCTCTCCCATCGGCACAAAGAAATGATGAATCAGCGACAGACATAAGCAAAATAAAACCCCAAAGTAGTAAAAATACCGGTTTGAATGAAATGGCTTTGCTGTTAAGACATAATAACCCCCCATGAATATGATCACGAGAACAGATAAAAAAGCTCCCATGCCAAATAAGAAATGGAGTCCATTATTTGCCCAGCTCCCGAGGATCCCTGTATTGTAATCAGCCAGGCTCACAAAAGAAAAGACACCAAAAAGAAGCATTATAATTCCGGTTATCTCGTAATTTCTATTATTTTGTTTTAACTGTACATCTTTCTTTTTCTGAGTTTTATTTCGCATAATAGAAAAAATCCGCTCCTAATCATTATTTGTTTTTCCGTCTAAAATTGTTCCATCTGCTTTCAAGCGAAGACTCCATACCGTTCTTTCCCGGTGAATAATAAACATGCCCCTTAAGTTCGCTGGGCATATATTCCTGCTCCACCCATCCGCCAAAATCATGTGGATATAAATATCCATTGCCATGACCTAATTTCGAGGCGCCCGCATAATGAGCATCTCTCAGATAATCAGGAATCGACCAGTCGGACCTTTTCCCTGCCTCTGCAGAAGCTGCCATGATCCCCATAACAGCACTGTTGCTCTTAGGCGCAAGACATATGTATAAAACAGCTTCTGCCAAAGGAATCTGTGCCTCTGGAAATCCAACAAATTCAGCCGCTTTCGCAGCTTCTACTGCAACGGTCAATGCATTGGGATCGGCCAGACCCACATCTTCAGCAGCACAGATGATGATCCTTCTTGAAATGAATGAAGGTTTCTCCCCGCTGTTGATCATTCTTGCCAGATAATGGAGTGCCGCATCCGGATCACTGCCGCGCATGCTTTTTATAAAGGCTGAGACAACATCGTAATGATAATCCCCGTTCTTATCATAGTTGAGTATCTTTTCGCCCGCCAGGTCCTTAAGTTCCTTTTCTGTAAGCGTTCCGTTGTCCTCAAGAAGTGCCGTTGCCTGCTCTAATAAGTTGAGCGCTGCACGTGAATCCCCTGAAGCATAGGAAGCTACCATTTTTAATATGGGTTTTGAAACATGGTATCCATGTTTTCCAAGTCCCCGCTCCCTGTCATTGAGTGCCCGTTCAAGTATTTCAACAATGCTTTCCTCAGCCAGTGCCTTTAAGCGGATCAGTCTTAGTCTTGATAAAAGCGGTGCATTGATCTCAAAATAAGGATTTTCGGTCGTAGCGCCGATTAATATAAACGTGCCATCCTCAACATATGGCAGTAGAATATCCTGCTGTCCTTTATTGAAACGATGAATTTCATCGACGAAAACAATAGTGCGTCTCTGATAAAACTGAAGCTCATCCTTCGCGCTTTTGGCCAGATCCCTGATTTCCTTTATGCCGCTGGCAGTCGCATTCAATTTCACAAACTTGCTTTTAGTTATATTGGCTATAACTGTAGCAATCGTGGTCTTTCCGCACCCGGGAGGTCCAAATAGCAGAATGGAAGGAACCATGTCCTTTTGAATCATCTTAGCTAGAAATGAGTTTGGACCGACAGCAAGCTCCTGTCCTACGACATCAGACAGCTTCTTAGGCCGCATCCTCTCTGCGAGAGGTGCAAATTTCATGTGGTCATTCTGGTCTAGATCAAATAGTGAATCCATTATAATGCCTCAACATTCAAGACTGTTCATACCGTTAACGAAAGGAAGTTAAAACATCCATTCGTGAGAAAACATCTGTTTAGTATAGTATGCCATTATTGAGAGTAAAATGCAAAATAAAAATACCGCCAAGATAATCTTGGCGGTATTAGTATCCATACCCCACCATGTCGTTAATTGCCGTATTTTGAGTCTGCATAATTGCAGGTGGGTGTTCTCTTGAAGAGTTTCATCTGTCCCCCAAAAGGGGCGTAGACTATTTCCATCCAAATCCGAACTCCCTAGGTAAAGGTGTTGGTTCAAAATATAAAGCTGCACGTGCACAGCAGGGTTCTTTACTTACATATAGTTTAACAAATCATCTGTGATTTTACAAGATGAGCACATTCAGTCTTAATCGTTTTCAAAAAGATCTTTTTCTTTATCTTTCTTCGTTTCAACTTTAATGTGCAGTTCTTTCAGCTGCTTGTCAGCGACATAAGATGGAGCCTGTGTCAATGGATCAATAGCGCTCTGTGTCTTCGGGAATGCAATTACATCACGGATAGATTCCAGATGAAGCATCAGCATAACGAGTCTGTCAAGGCCAAGTGCAATGCCTGCATGCGGCGGTGCACCGTACTTGAATGCATCAAGAAGGAATCCGAATTTCTGCTGAGCTTCTTCTTCGGTGATTCCAATTGCCTTAAATACCTTCTCCTGCAGATCTTCCTGATAAATACGGAGGCTTCCGCCACCGGCTTCGACACCGTTAAGAACCATGTCGTAAGCTTTTGCATATACCTTGGACGGATCAGTGGAGAGATACTGGATATCTTCATCACGCGGTGCAGTGAAAGGATGATGTTCTGCTACATATCTATGTTCTTCTTCGCTGTATTCAAACATCGGGAAATCTGTAACCCAGCGGAAGCAGAATTCATTCGGATCTATCAGATTCATTCTGCGACCCATTTCAAGGCGCAGTCCGCCCAAAGCCTGAGCTACTACCTTCGGCTTATCAGCAATAATAAGAATCAAATCGCCAAGTTCTGCTTCGCAGGCCTTGCCAATTTCCCTGATCTTTTCTTCGCCGAGGAATTTGGTAATCTGGCATTTCAGGCTGCCGTCGTTATTGAATCCGATCCATGCAAGGCCCTTTGCGCCATATCTGCCAACATAATCGACAAGTCCATCCAATTCACGGCGCGGAATGCCTGCATAGCCCTTAACGTTAATAGCTTTGACTACGCCGCCATTATCGAGAACAGAACGGAATACCTTGAATCCTGTATCGACCAATAAAGAGGATACATCATAAAAATGCATATCAAATCTCAGATCCGGTTTATCAGATCCATAAAGATTCATTGCATCATCCCATTTAATACGTTTAAACGGAATCTGGATATCAATGTCTAAAACATTCTTGAAAACCGTCTGCATCATATGTTCCATCAGATCAAGGATGAAGTCCTGATCTTCAAAGGAAAGTTCCATATCCAGCTGAGTGAATTCCGGCTGTCTGTCAGCGCGCAGATCTTCATCTCTGAAGCAGCGTGCAACCTGGAAATATCTTTCAAATCCAGACACCATCAGAAGCTGTTTGAAGAGCTGTGGTGACTGAGGAAGTGCATAGAACTTGCCTAAGTTGACACGGCTCGGAACCAGATAGTCACGTGCACCTTCCGGTGTGCTCTTTGTAAGCATCGGGGTCTCAATTTCAAGGAAGTCATTCTTGTCAAGGAATGTTCTCATTTCATGAACAATCTTATGACGCATGATTAGGTTCTTCTGCATTTCCGGACGTCTTAAATCAATGTATCTGTACTTCAGACGAACGTTTTCATCTACATCGATTCCATCCTCAACATAGAATGGAGGAGTCTTGGATTTATTCAAAATGCGAAGTTCAGTTACTACAACCTCAACTTTGCCCGTTTTCATCTTCGGGTTGATTGTATCTTCGCTCCTTGCTCTTACTTTTCCCTTAATTGCAAGAACATATTCACTGCGTACGGATTCCGCCTTATGAAAAGCTTCCTCACCATACTGTGGACTCATGACCAGCTGTACAATCCCGCTGCGATCACGAAGATCAATAAAGATCAATCCGCCATGATCTCTTCGTGTATTAACCCATCCAGCTAATATAAGTTCTTTGCCATAGTCAAGTTCTGTTACATGACCGCATCCGCAGGATCGATGCATACCTGCCATTGTTTCCATATTCAAACACCTCTCCATTAATAATATATAAATGATGGCTTAGGCCAGATTTATCAATTGTTTTTCAAAGCTGAAAGGATATATTCAGCAACATTGTCGAAAGGAACCTGTTTTTGTTCCCCATTATTCATGTTTTTAACGGTTGCAGCTTTTTCTTCCAATTCATTGCTGCCAATGATAATGGCAAAATCAGCTTTTGATTTGCCTGCCTGCTTCATCTGTCCCTTCAGGCTCTTGTCCTGAAGATCCATTTCCGCAATCACTCCTTCAGAGCGGAGCAGATGCTGGATTTTTATTCCTTCAATAACTGCATCCTGGCCTAAAGAAGCAATATAAACTTTATGTGCACTTTGAGGCGCAGGAATCAGGTTCTGCATTTCCAGAGCGAGCAGCAGTCTTTCAAGGCCGATGGCGAATCCGATTCCAGGAGTGGACGGCCCGCCCATTTCTTCAACCAGCCCATCATATCTGCCTCCGCCGCAAACAGCGCTCTGGGCGCCAAGAGGCGGATACTGAATTTCAAAAGCGGTGTTGGTATAATAATCCAATCCCCTGACAAGCTTGGGGTCCACCGTATAATTGATTCCTAAAGCAGTCAGATACTTTTTGACCGCTTCAAATTTGGTATTGCAGTCTTCACAAAGATAATCGGTAATAACAGGAGCTCCAACAGATGCGGCCTTGCAGCCTTCTTCCTTGCAGTCTAATATGCGGAGCGGATTCTTCAGAAGCCTCTCTTTGCAGTCAGCACATAACTGATCGACTTTAGGCATGAAGAAATCAATTAACTTCTGCCTGTATGCAGGACGGCAATTCTTATCCCCGATTGAATTTATATGAAGATCAAGGTCTTTTAATCCAAGCTTATGGAATATTTCACAAGCCATGGAAATAACTTCAGCATCAGCCAGCGGAGAAGATGCGCCCAGTACTTCCAGTCCAAATTGATGGAATTCTCTGTATCTCCCTGCCTGCGGCCTGTCATATCTGAACATTGAGCCAATATAAAACATCTTATGGACCTGCTGATCAGCATACAGTTTATGTTCCAGGAATGCACGGACTGCAGAAGCTGTATTTTCAGGCCTCAGTGTTACAGATCTGTTGCCTCTGTCAAGAAATGTGTACATCTCTTTAGATACGACATCAGTTGAGTCTCCAATTCCACGCTGAAAAAGTTCAGTCGCTTCAATGATAGGTGTTCTAATCTCTTTGTATCCATAGCGAGCACATACATCTCGTATAACGCTTTCCATATAATCCCATTTATACACTTCACTGGGTAAAATGTCATGGGTTCCTTTTAACGCCTGCATCTTTGCACGACACCTCTTTAAAATATTACGAAAATATTACGACTAAGATCTATTCGTTAGAGATTAACATTTGAATTGTATCATTTTCTACACTTCATTGGCAAATCTTAACTGCTCATTAAGCAGTTATCCTTTATTATTATTTGCCTTTTTTATGCAATCCTTGCAATAGCCATAAAATTTCAACTGGTAATCTACTATATTAAAACCATTTTCTTTCTGTATTTTATCTTTGACATCATTCAGGAAATCATACGAAAATTCTACAACTTTTCCGCATCCCAGACAAATCAGATGATGATGGGAATGCGTAATAGTTTTATCGTTCAATTCATACCGGCTTCTGCCGTCACCAAAGTCCAGTTTCTTGAGCAATTCCAAAGACGTAAACAGTTCCAGAGAACGATATACAGTTGCCAAACCAATCGCAGGATTTTCTTCATGTACGATTTCATACACGTCCTCAGCACTCATATGATTTTCTTTGCTGTCCAGAAACGCCTGAAGCACAATCTTTCTCTGGGTCGTGAATTTATACTGATGCTCTTTTATTTTCTTCTTAAGCGTGCTCATTACGGTTGCTTTTTTCATAACCTGTCTCCTACCTCATCGTTCTGTATCTATCATAGAACCACATATGCCGCAGCAAAACCTGAAGTACTGCAACAAGAGGAACCGATATCATCATTCCAACAACACCGAATAAATGCCCACCCACAAGCACACCGGCGATGATAGCGACTGGATGTACATCAATAATGCTGCCCATTAATTTCGGCATTACAAAGTGTCCGTCAAGCTGCTGAACAATGATATAAAAAATTATAACCTGGAACATGACTCCCGTCCCCTGCAGAAGTCCGAGGAGCACCGGGGGTACCGCTCCAATAATTGGGCCTATCAGCGGAATCATTTCAACAATTCCGGCAAGGAAACCAATCACAAGCGGGTACGGTATGTTCATAGACCACATGCCAAGGAAAACAACGATGGACATCAATATAGAAAGAAGGAGTTGCCCCCTTATATACGCATTCAGCACAAAATGGATTTCTCTGAATAATTGTGTCAGGTGCGCATGATATCTATCAGGAAATATACCGATGAAAGAAGTAATAAAAGCTCCTCCCTTTTTCATCATATAAAATGTGACAAATGGTACGACGATCAGTTCAATAATCGTGCTTGCAAAACTGAAAATCGCGGAAAGGCTGAATTGTGCAAGCTTTAATGTGTATTCCCCTACATCCTGAACAAATCTTGATATCAGATTTTTTGCCTCTGGCGGTAGTAAATCCAATTGATACTGACGCTCGATTTCCGGTATGGCAAGCTGTGCCGTATCAAGCATTCCCGGAACACTTTTTATAAATTCCCTGAATTCCTTGATGAACGGAACAAACACATGGACGGCAATAAGATATATGACTGCAACAAAAACCGCAAATGATATCAGGATAGCTGCATCGTAGGGAAAGCGTTTAATTCCTAAGCGCCCTGCTCCTTTATAAATAAAACGGGCTAGAGGCGTCAAAAGAATAGTAATAATTAAAGAAGTGATGAACGGGAATAAAACTATAGGTGCTTTAATTATTAAAACGCAAAACATGGCTACAATAACAACACGAAGCCAGAACTCAGCGCCCCACCTCATTTAATATCCCTCCTGAAAAAAAGGATTGCTTTCTTTTTCATGGCCTACTGTTGTTATCTCGCCATGCCCCGAAAGCACGCGGACCGAATCGGGCAGTTGGAACAGGTTTTGCCTGATATTTGTCAATAATTCTTTCAAATTACCGCCGGGGAAATCAGTTCGTCCAATGGAACCCTGAAACAGCGAGTCCCCGGTAAAAACAATTCCCTCATTTTTCAGATAGAAGGAAATCCCCCCTGGCGTATGGCCGGCTGTATCAAGCACTGTAAATTCCAGCCCGCAGGTTCTGATTATATCTTTGTCTTTGACCCATACATCTGCAGGTTTGCAGACAATAGGTTCCGCCAGAAAATCCGATAAATTCATATGCGGATCACGGAGAAGCTCCTCATCTCTCTTATCCATGTAAAACTTGGCATCAGGAAAAGCTTCCCGCAGCTGATTCAACCCTGCCAGATGATCCACATGTGCATGCGTCAGGAGAATGGATTCCAAGGTTATTTTCTTGTCATTCAATTCGCTGATATATTTATCTGGTGAAAAAGAGGGGTCTATTACAACACCATGTAAAGTTTTTTCATCATAAACAATATATGTGTTTGTCGCAAACGGCCCAAGAGTCATATATTCAATTTTCACTGATATTCTCCTTTCAAAGGAATATTAGAAATTCCTTTTGCTGTCTAGGAGAATCGTAACAGGTCCGTCGTTCTCCAGATTGATTTTCATATAGGTCTGAAACTCTCCCGTCTTGACATGCACTCCGGAATCTCTGCACCTCTCCACGAGCAGATTATATAATTCATTGGCACGTTCCGGAGCTTCTGCTTCAAAGAAACTGGGACGTCTCCCTTTTCTCATATCACCATATAAAGTGAACTGCGATACAATGGCAAGCTCCCCATTCACATCTTTGAGAGAAAGATTCATTTTCTGGTTTTCATCTTCAAAGACTCTCATATTCATAACTTTATCGGCAATATAATTTACATCATTATCATTATCTTCTTTACCGACCCCAAGAAGAACGACAAGCCCCTTTCCTGTTTCGGAGACTTCTCCGTTTTCAAGAGTGATTTTGCACCAATTGCACCGTTGTACGACTGCTCTCATAATTCAGGCCTCTCCCTGCTGTGCTGATCTCATACGGCGTACAGAATGAACTCCCTTGATTCGTCTGACTTTCGTCATAATGTAATCAAGCTGCTGGAGATCCTTGATCTGGATTCCAAGATTCATTACAGCCATACCGTTATTTTCTACTTTTACATTGGCAGAAGAAACTGACAGCTTCATTTCGGTCAGTGCCGCCAGAATATCTGCCATCAAACCTGTACGGTCATAACTGATAACTTCAATGGTTACAAGGAAAACACCGCCAGACTGATCTTCCCAGGAAACATCGATCATCCGGTCCTTGTCAGGGAAATTGACTGCATTCGGGCAGTCCACGCAATGTACAGATACGCCCCTTCCTCTTGTAACAAAACCTACTATGTTATCACCAGGTACCGGATTGCAGCACTTGGCCAGATGTACGACAAGACCTTCTTCCCCTTTTACGAGAATGCCGCTGTTAGATCTGGTCTTTACGCTGCGCATTTTCAGATTTTCAAGATCTTTTGCCGTTTTCTGGGCTATGTTCTTCTGGGCATTCAGTTCTTTTTTGTATACTTCGGCAAGCTTGAGTATGACGCTCTTGGATGGGATTCCGCCATATCCTACCGATGCAAGAAGATCCTCTTCCGTAATATTATTGAAAGTCTTGGCAATATCTTCAAGCCTGTTCTTCTGTGTCAGTTTCTTCCATTCATACCCAAGACAGTCTGCTTCCTGGATCAGAAGCTCCTGGCCGCGAGCAATATTCTCCGGTTTGTTTTCTTTCTTGAACCAGCTCCTGATTTTAGCTTTACTGTCAGCTGCCCCGACCATATTGATCCAGTCATAACTCGGTTTTCCCGTCTTTGATGTTATGATCGAAACAATATCGCCATTCTTGAGTTTTGTATCGAGAGGGACAATCTTATTATTTATTTTTGCCCCTACGCACCTGTTGCCGACCTCTGTATGAATCCTGTATGCGAAATCGATCGGGATTGACCCTTTAGGCAGATTGATGACATCACCTTTAGGTGTGAATACGAATACCTCATCCGAAAATACATCGAGTTTCAATGCATTCATGAACTCTTTCGGATTACTGGTATCCTGCCATTCGAGAATCCTGCGGAGCCAGCTGATTTTCGTATCAAAGTCCTTTGACCCGGCCTGCTTCCCTTCCTTATAGCGCCAGTGGGCTGCTACACCATATTCAGAAATATGATGCATTTCCCATGTCCTTATCTGGATTTCAACAGGCTGTCCCTTGGTGCCGATGACTGTTGTATGGAGGGACTGATACATATTAGGCTTAGGAACAGCTATATAATCTTTGAACCTGTTAGGCAGCGGTTTCCAAAGCGTATGTACGATTCCCAAGATGGCATAACACTGCGGAATCGTGTCGACAATAACCCTGACTGCATACAGATCATAAATCTGGGATAAGTCCTTGCCATCCCTCTTCATTTTCTTATATATGCTGTAAAAATGCTTCGGCCTTCCCGTTATTGTTGCCTGGATTCCGGCCTTCTCTATGTTTTCGTGAAGGACTCTCATCGTATCATTGACGATTTCTTCACGGGCTTTCCTCTTCTGTTTCATCTGGCGGACAAGATCATAATATTCATCCGGATGCAGATAATGGAAGCACAGATCTTCCAGTTCCCATTTGATATTGTAAATCCCAAGACGGTGAGCCAGAGGAGCATATATTTCTATCGTTTCTCTTGCTATGCGCTGCTGCTTATCCTTGCGGAATACTCCAAGTGTACGCATGTTGTGAAGTCTGTCAGCCAGTTTTATAACGACAACCCTGATATCCTTAGCCATCGCCAGGAACATTTTCCTGAAGTTTTCCAGCTGCTGATCTTCCTTATCCTTGTAATGGAATTGAGAAAGTTTCGTGACACCGTCTACAAGAAACGCAACTTCATCTCCGAAGAGCATTTTTATATCATCGAGTGTGTAATCCGTATCTTCCAATACATCATGAAGGAGCGCCGCAATGATTCCCTGCGTATCAATTTCCAGTTCAGACAGAATATATGCGACTGCAAGAGGATGGACGATATAAGGTTCTCCCGTAGCCCGGATCTGTCCGCTGTGCGCTTTGTCCGCAAGTTCATATGCCTCCCTGATGGCTTCAAGGCTTTTTTTGTCAGTAATATACGTCTTGACCTTATCAATCAGCTTCTGATACTCTGCTTCCTTTTCTCCGGCGAAATCTCTCTTTTCATGCTGCTTTTGTACATATTCATCCTGATGAATCAGGAACTCTGCCAGAGTCGAGGCAGACGCATCTGTATGTATCGTCTCTTCATTCAGGTTCTTATTGAAGACTGCCGCTTTGGTATTAACGTTCTTGCTGACCGGAGTGCGTGCCTTCTCTTGCTCCGTCACTGCCTGCGTTCCGTCTTTTTCGATATTTTTATCCATAATATCCTCTCCTTAGCGCATATGCCTTCTGTATACCGAAGATGAGAGCAAATCCATCTTTCTATTTACCATCTGGAACTGATAGAATTCTTCACCATTGAAATTATATCTGGATATTAACCGCAATTCTTCAAATACCGCCAGCGCTATATCAATATCAGCGGCATCGAATTGGGTCCCTTCTGAAAGGAACCGCTTAACGTCTTCTGCCGGACGGGGTTCTTTTAGTATACTCCTGATTTTGCGATACACGTCCGCCAGAAAATCCCTTGTTATTATCCTTTTCTTGTCTACCCGTATATCTTTGCAGATGAGCTGGACGTGTTCACCATACCATTCATGAATTTCCGGCTCAAAAACTATATCAATATTGTCTCCGGCTCTGCATGGCTGCGGTTCCCCGGCTCCCCAGAATATAGCATCAATAAGATCGGAATTTTTCCCCAGCTGACATTTGAAATGCCGCTTATCCGCACCGATGTATCTGGCGGTCTCAACAAAAATGTTATTCGAAGCAAACAGAGGCTTGGGGTTGTCGCATCCGCAGGGTTCCAGTAAGTCTAATGACTTAACGAAATCTACCGTTAATTTTTCTACCGGAATGACTTCCTCAATATCCAAAACTGGTATGCAGTCTTCTTCCGTCAGATGTTCCCTTGCATACTCATTCATCTGCTTCCTGAACTCTTCTATGTTTTCAGCCTTGATAGAAAAGCCGGCTGCCATTTTATGGCCTCCGAATTGAATCAGAAGGTCAGACTGCGCAGCAAGGGCTTCATAAATATTAAATGCAGGTATGCTTCTGCAGGAACCTTTACCAATCCCGTCATTAACAGTAATCACCAGAACCGGGCGGTGGAGTTCATCCAGGATACGGGAAGCTACAATTCCGATAACGCCCGGATGCCAATTAGGACCGTCTACAACGATGGCCATGTCCTTTTCAATGCCTAATTGTTTTATGCGCTCTTCAGCCTGCGTGCAGATGTCTTTTTCTATTTCCCGCCTCGTGACGTTTGTGCTGCACAGCCTTTCCGCAAGCTGCTGTGCTTCCTGCGTCGAATCTGTAATCATGAGTTCGACACCTTCTTTGGCATGCGATATTCTTCCGGCTGCATTGAGGCGTGGCGCAAGACCAAAAGAAATCTGATCCGCATGAGTAATACTTTGTGTCGTATCCTTTATAAGTCCGGCAGCCTGGATTAGAGCAAAAAGTCCTTTTACCGGGGTTGACAAGAACCTTTTCATGCCTTCTTTAACTATAATCCGATTCTCCCCTGTCAGGGATACTACATCGGCTATAGTGCCAAGAGCGGCCAGCTCTATATTATCTGTATAACTGACTCCATATTTTTTCAGCATGAGTCCTCTGCACAGAGTAAATGCGACGCCGCATCCTGCCAATTCTTTATATGGATAGCCGCAGTCAGACTGGTGAGGATTCAAAACTGCAATGCACTGCGGAAGATTTTCCGGAGGTGTGTGATGATCGGTAACTATGATATCTATCTTTCCCTGAAATTCCTTGATCAGGTCAGCCGAGCTGATCCCGCAGTCCACTGTAATTAACAGCTTAAAGCCATCATTGGCTAATTTTTCGACAGCTTTCGCGTTGAGTCCGTATCCTTCAGATTCCCTATGCGGGATATAAAAGCCGACATCGGCCCTCAGGCTCTTAAGTCCCCGGTAAAGAATTGATGTCGAGGTGATCCCGTCCACATCATAATCACCATAAATAACGATTTTTTCTTTACCATCTATCGCACGCAAAATCCTGTCGACTGCTTCGGGCATTCCCTTCATCAGGAATGGATCTCCCAGATCTGCAGCAGAATCAAATAGATAATGTGATAACTTAGACTCATCATCTATCCCGCGATTCATCAGTATCTTAGCTAATTCTTCAGTTATATTATATTTTTTGAAAAATTCAGGCACTCCTGTTTCCGTCTTATTTAAGGAATTTAGAAAATGCCATTTGTATTTATCCGTATTCATATGATTTCCTCAGTTCAAGTATATTCTTTTTTATTCTATCACCTTTTATTCTCAATTTCTATTTTTTATTATCATTCTCAAAATTAAAAAGGCATAATAAAAGACCCCGCTTCCCCCGGGGTCCTTCATTGATAAGCTTATTCTATTATTCCCAAGCTTCCTTCATGATGTTCTTGTATTCCTGTGTCAGATGGTCAACAATAACATCAAGGACAACGCGTACGATGTCAGCATCAAAGCTTTCATTTGTACTCGGCAGGCATGCATCAAGGAACAAGGAACCATCTTCAGCTGCCACATACTTGAAAACTTTATAGCTCCTGTTCAGATTGTTGATGTATTCCAGGAATTTTGCCTTATTTCCTTCCTTTACAAGTCCGCTTCCTACCTGGACACGGATAATCGTGTAAATCGTGTTATCGGTAATGATTCCTACAGGGATTGTCTGGCCTTCAACTTTAATGTTAGACTGGAAAACAACAGTGCCTGCTTCATCATGAAGTTCATTCTTATTGAAGAAATTCATGTTCTTTTCCTGTGTATACTGTTCAAATTTGCCAGCTTTTCCGTTCACTCTGATTTCTTCTGCCATTTATAATCACCCTCCAATTAAAATATAAATCTCTTTTTTTATTCTACACTAACTTGTAATTTATTTCCATATTACATACTATAGAATTATGATTAGCAAAATATAGAATGTATTGTTATTTACGAATGCTCTATGTCAGAGGTTATAATGGATGACGCAAAATATATGGACCTGGCTATTAAAGAAGGGCTGAAGGGGCTGGCCACAGGAGAAGTTCCAATCGGCGCTGTTCTGACCCTTGATGATCTTGTCATTGCCATAGGCCATAACACCAAGGAAACGATGAATGATCCCTCGGGCCATGCCGAGATACAGGTAATAAAAAGTGCCTCAAAATTCCTGTCCCGCTGGCGTTTGACGGGTTGTACTCTTTATGTTACCATAGAGCCATGCCCTATGTGCGCCGGTGCAATTATGGGTTCCCGTATATCAAGACTTGTGTACGGGGCTCCCAATATGCAGTATAGTGGTATTAATTCCACCTTTCAGATCGGGCAGTCTCAGGCACTCAACCATAATCTCTCCATTACCGCCGGAGTCAGATTCAATGAGTGCAAGGAACTGATGGACAAGTTCTTTTTATTGAGCCGGGAGCGCCATTAACTTAATATGGAGCAGTATCGAAGTGGTCATAACGAAGCGGACTCGAAATCCGTTAGCCGTTCGCGGCCCGTGGGTTCGAATCCCACCTGCTCCGCCAGAAATAAAAGCAGAATTATCTTTTTTAGAAAATTCTGCTTTTTCTATTGCACGGAAAATTTATTAACTTAACCTGTACGTGATATAATATTTAAAATAACTTTTAACTATGGAGGATTTTAACTTGATACTGAAAAGAAAACTATTCGTATTGGCCTCTGCTCTTTTCATTGCAGGCGGGATTCTCTCTTCCGACGCCAAGACGCTGCTTCTGGTTCCTCAAGATAACCGTCCCGTAAGCTTATCCTATACAGTTTCGACAGCAACAAAAGCAGGCTATACGGTTCTTACACCCCCGGACGCATATCTGTCTGGAAAAAATTATCAGGGCAGCCCCGATCTTATCTGGCAATGGGTAGACAGGAACATAGGCAAAGCAGATGCTGCTATCCTCTCCACTGACACCCTGATTTACGGAGGACTCGTTGATTCAAGAAAGCATAATGAATCGCTTGAGACTTTGGAGAACAGAGCTGACCGTATCCGTACACTTCACAGGAGGTTCCCGAATGTACCGATTTATGCATTCGGTACAATTATGAGAACTCCTTATGCTTCCAGCGGCGGAGTAGAGCCCTATTACTACAGCAGCTACGGTACATCATTATACAGAATTTCTGCCCTGCAGGATAAAATGGATATCGGGACGATCTCCAATGCTGAAACCGCTGAGCTGCTCTCTTTAAAGCTGTCTATCCCTTCGGAATACCTTCAGGACTGGTATAAAAGAAGAACTAAAAATATGATCATCAACAAGAAGCTGATTGAAGACACACGCGAAGGTGTTTTTGCGTACTTCTGTGAAGGGCACGATGATAACAGCAAAAACTCTCAGTCTGCTTTGGAGTCCAGGTACCTGACCAAGGATGCGAAGGGCCTCTCCCCTAAAATTTACGGTTCCTTCCCAGGCGCCGATCAGCTGGCTCTGCTTTTGATTGCCAGATACCACAATGATGCTAATCACCTGAAACCGACATTTTCTGTGATCTATCCTTTAGGCCGTGAAGAAGATACAGTTCCAAGCTATGAAAATCAGCCAATAGGTAAAACAATAGAAGAACACGTCATTGCAGCAGGCGGAACGATTATCAAGAAGAATACCCCGGATATTATGCTTGCTGTTAATACGCCTCTTGTTTCGACTGGAGAATCCGGAACATTCAGCAACTATGGCATGATGAAGCAAAGCACGACTGATTTCATGAATCAGGTCGACAGCATTATCGATCGGGGAATTCCGGTTGCCATGGTTGATGTTTACTTTGCAAACGGCTCCGATAATACTCTGATGAAGCTAATGCAGAAGCATGACATTCTCTACAAAGTAGCTGCCTATGACGGATGGAATACTGCATCGAATACAATCGGTTTCGCCATCGCACAGGCTATACTGGCTCCTGACATGTCCGCGCAGGATCATAAAGATATGCTTACCGAGCAATATCTCGACAACTGGGCTTATCAGGCAAATATCCGCAAAGATATTACCAGAATGTGTGAATCTCAGCATACAAACTATATCCCAACCCCGGCCATCAAGGAAGAAATGATAGCTGAAGTCCAGGATTTTGCGAAGAGAAAATTAGGATTGAATCCGGCCACCGTTTCAGCAGATTTTCCATGGAACCGCCTGTTCGAAATCGATGCAAAAGTCTCTCCGACACCTATATATCCCGTCTATATGACGCAGGCAGCCAAGAGACTCAAAGAAGAGCAGGAAGCTGCCAGAAAGTTGAAAGAAGCGCAGGAACAGCAGAAGGCAAAAGCAGTATCCGCTTCCTCCCCCGTGCAGGCTAAGGAAAGCACTGCATCTGAAGGTACGGATATCTCGACCGTCTATATAAATAAATAAAAATCCGCAGCAAAAAGGAGACCAGCATTTGAAACTGGTCTCCTTTTTTATTAACCGTTTTTGACGCTTTTTTCCATTTCTTTTGCAGACTCTAAGGCGCTTGCCGAATCATCGGTGCCGGAAATCATCAGCGCAATGGCATTCAGATGCTGGCTTTCGTTAAGAAGATCTGCCTCAGCAAACGTATGCCCATCAATGACTTTCTTTGCAATTTTATAATGCCTGTCAGCAATGCATGCGGTCTGAGGAAGATGCGTAATACATAAAATCTGCAAAGATTTGGACAGGATTCCGATTTTCTTCGCAACCTGAATAGCAACACGGCCGCTGATGCCCACATCAATTTCATCAAATATCAGTGTCTGTCTTTTCAAGAGGTTGGAAATGACCATTTCAATGGCTAACGCAATTCTGGAAATTTCGCCGCCGGATGCAGTATCCTTCATGCTTCTTAAAGGTTCGCCCGTATTGGCGGAAAAATAAAATTCCATTTCAAGAGCACCGTTGGGAACAGGGTCTTTCGCAGGTACGAGGTGCAGCTCCATCCTGGCATTATTCATCCCCATATCTTTCAAGATATCGACTACACGGTTCAGGATTCTGGCGGAAGAAACCTGTCTTAAGTGATTCAACGATTCTGCTGCCTGCATAACCGTCTTCGTCAATACGTTGAATTTTTCCCGCATACTGTCATTATCATAAATGATTTCCTTAAGGGAATCATACTCTGCCTTTGCATTGGCTTCATATGCGATTACGTCCTTAATGGCAGGACCAAATTTTTTCTTCATTTCAAGAATAACTTCATTTCTTTCCTGAAGCCCGCTAAGTTCTTCCTCCGAGAAATCGCTGCCCGACAAGTATGATTCAATTCCCGTGATTGTGTCTTCCAGAGAATATGCTGCTGAATCCAAAGATTCCGAGAGTGATGCAATGGAGTTGTCATAGGAAGAGGCAATGGATACCTCCTTGACTGCCTTTGCTATACTATCCTGTACCCCGTTATCAGCTGTGATAATATCCAGTGCTTCCTGCAATGCCCTCAGGATCTTCTCATGATTTTGAAGGATATTCAGCTTGCTGCTTACTTCCTCATCTTCTCCCTCATGGAGATCTGCTGCATTGATTTGGTTGAGTTCCCATTCCAGGGTATCAAGCCTGCGTTCTCTCTCCTGTTTCCTTAACTTATAATCATCGAGATCATCTTTTAATTTTTTCCATTCTTTGTACAGTTCCCGATATTTCTTATACGCTGCTATGACATCCGGAGTACCCGTATCCACCATTCTTTCGCAAAACGGGATTGACAGAAGTTCCATATTATCATTCTGCTCATAAAGCCTCACAAGTTTGCTTCCAAGACTTTGCAGCTGGCGGACCGTACAGAAATTGCCGTTAATCGTGCATATGCCTCTTCCATTTCTATTGAGTCTTCTGGATAAGATAAGCTGATTGCCGTCGGTATCGATACCTTCCTTCTGAAGATCTTCAATGATAATGTCATCTACATAAAACACGCCTTCGATTTTGAAGTAATCAGCTCCCGTACGTATGAAATCAGTCTTTGCACGCCTTCCCATTAAAACTGCCAGTGCATCAATAACGATAGACTTCCCCGATCCGGTCTCGCCCGTGCAGATTGTCACGCCGGATGCCAGATCAAGAACAGTATCTTTAATGATTGCAAAGTTAATGATATGAAGACTTTGAAGCATTATTCACCGCCTCACTTTTATGACTTTAAAAGTCCTTGAATATGTTCAAGAAAGACAGGAACGTCTTCCGGGCTCTTCAAAATGATCAGAATCGTATCGTCCCCGGCCAGCGTTCCTATAACCACATCAGACTTGGCATGATCGATAGCAAATGCAACTGCCGATGCGGAACCGGGAATCGTGTGTAAAACGACAAGGTTCATGCTGCTGTCAATCTTTGTGACTGCCTGCTGGAACAACATGGCTGTGTGGTTCTTGGGCATGACATTTTGCTTTTCATCAGATAAGGCGTATCTATAATGCCTGTCCTTGTAGGGAACCTTAATCAGCATAAGCTCCTTGATATCCCTGGATACAGTTGCCTGTGTAACTACGATCCCCTCTTTTTTCAAAGCGGCAGCCAATTCTTCCTGTGTCTCAATGACCTGATTCTGTATGATTTCCTTTATCTTCATTATTCTATATCTTTTCATTATATCTACCTTTCCTATTGCTTCCTTTACAAGAGTCTTCGATCACCGGTTCACGATGAGATCCTTACAAATGAATAGACATACTTTAAATCCTATGAATATTTATTATAAATTTTAAAGCATTTAGTGAATAAGGTCAATGATTTCTGTATAAAAATTCTTTTTACGGATTACTTTCCTGAAATTTTATTAAGTTTTCAGTCAGGATTTTCTGCTATTGTCCGTTTAACGCTCTTGATAATGCAAACAATTACAAAATAAATGCATGAAATCAGATATTCTGTTATAATTTAATAAAGAAAATCAATTCATTGTATAGAGGGATATGTATATGGATAAATATATCGGAAAGCATTTGCTGGTTGACTGCTATGGATGCAGACCTTCTTCTATAGATTCGTCACCAGACCTGCTTGCAGCCATGATTGATGCTGCTGAAAAAATCGGAATGACATTAAAAGAAAATTTCTGCCATGAAAGCGAAGATGAGGTAATCATTGCTGCTTACGGAGATAAATCTCATATCTGCGTACATGCCTACCCGCAGCTTTGTTATGCAGCCGTGGATATTTACAGCTTTGATGCAGATTTAAAACCAACCCGTACCATGGTGATGCTGCGAAACTATTTCCATCCGGAAAAAATCAGGGCAACCTCGGTCAAGAGAGGAAATATAAATCCTGATATGAAGCCTAATATCCATTCAAAATCGACCACAATGCATAAATTCAAAAATACAGGACATCAGATGTCGGCTGCCGGAAAGAAAGTAGCCAGCTACATTGTCCACAGAAATGAAAAGAGAGACGGCCTTGGACCGGAATAACTTTTGCAGCCCAATATATTCGTTTATCAGGATCAATACTAATTAAAAAAAGAGCACTGCCTTTTCGGCATGTGCTCATTTTTTATTGGTGTTACGCTCTTAAATTAATTCCTGCCTTTGCAAGTGCATTGACAATATTGTTCACCCACTGATCTACTTCTGCATCGGTAAGGGTTCTGTCTGCTGCACGGAAAGACAGCTTGTAGGCCATACTCTTGAAGCCTTCCTTAACCTGTTCCCCCTGATACAAGTCGAACAGATACAGGGATTCCAGATTATCTCCTGCTGCATCATGAATGATCTTTTCTACATCAATATTCATGTACTGCGTCGGAACCATCATTGACAGATCTCTTGTTGAGGATGGGAATTTAGGAATCTTATGATAATCTATGACCTCATCGACAATACCAAGGACTTCCGGAATGGAAATGACGAAACCGAAGACCTTTTTCTTTATATTCATCTGATCCAGCACGGAAGGATGCAATGCGCCAAAAGAAGCGATTACCTTTCCATTTCTGACAAAATCTGCAGAAATACCTGGATGGAATACAGGATATGTGGACCTAACAGTTTCATACCCCTTGATGTTCAGTGCCTTGAATACATCTTCCATGATTCCCTTAACATCAAAGAAATCATATTCCCTGTCGCTGTTTGGATAGCCTTTTTCTTCAGGGCCGCCGCAAAGCAGGCCGGAAACCAGCGCATATTCATAAGGAAGTTCTGTTAATGGAAGCGACTTTGGCTGATAAACATGTCCATGTTCAAAAATAGAAATCTGTTCATTATGCTGCGCCAGATTGTAAGCCAGAGTATGAAGAAGTCCTGGCAGCAGCGTTGTTCTCATATCAGGATATTCTTCTGAAATAGGATTCATGATCTTGATTGCGTTGTAAACCTTATCCGTTTCAGGATAGTTGAGCTTTTTCAGTTCCTTCTTATCCATGAAGCTGTAATTTACAACCTGTGACATTCCATCAGCAATCAATGTATCGCTGATATTGAAGAGAACCTTCTGCTCATCTGAGATGCTGCCCTTCTTAATAGCACTCCATGGGGTTTTATTTGGAATATTCGCATATCCGTATACTCTTGCCACTTCTTCTGCCAAATCAGGCATTCCTTCAAGATCAAGCCTGAAATCCGGGACAGTGACTGTAAGCGTTCCTTCCGATTCCTTAACATCGAAATGAAGGCTGGTCAGAATGTTAATGATTCTTTCAGCAGGAATTTCAATGCCGATATAATCATTGATTTTTCTTACAGAAGTAACGATGACCTGAGATTCTGCCTTGACCGGATATTCATCAACCATTCCGGATGCAACCTGGCAGGCTCCCTGTTCTTCAAGAAGCTGGCAGATTCTATTGATGGCCATTTCCGTTCTTGCTGGATTGATCCCTTTTTCGTAACGTCCGGAAGCTTCGGAACGAAGGCCCAGGCGGCGTGAAGTACGTCTTATGGATGCGCTGTCGAAAACAGCTGCTTCCAAGAGGACATTCTTCGTCGATTCCGTAACTTCAGAATTCAGTCCTCCCATGACACCGGCTATACATGCAGCAGTATTGCTTCCATCAGCAATAACAAGATCGGAAGAGGATAAGATTCTTTCGTTTTCATCAAGGGTTACTATCTTTTCTCCCTCTTCTGCATGACGGCATGTCAATGAATGGCCGGCAATCTTGTCATAATCATACGTATGAAGAGGCTGCCCGATTTCAAGCATAACGTAATTGGCTGCATCAACCACATTATTGATCGGCCTGATTCCATTGCTTCTCAGGCGGTTTTCAATCCACACAGGAGAACGTGTAATGGTGACATTTTCCAGGAGACGTCCGCAAAAACGCTTGCAGTATTTGGGATCGCTGATATGAACAGAAGCACGTCCAGCAATCGGGAGACCCGTTTCCCTGACTTCGATTTCCGGCAAGGTTACCTTGCGGTTGAATATTGCGCCAACTTCAAGCGCCATACCTATCATGCTGAAGCAGTCGGCTCTGTTGGCAGTCAATTCCATTTCATAAACAACGTCATCCAAATCAAATAAGGTATGAATATCATTCCCTACCGGTGTATCCTTTGGAAGAATCAGAATACCTTCCTTATTAAGTTCAGGATAAAGGTTCAAATCAAGGCCCAGTTCGCCAGCGGAACACATCATTCCGTCAGATTCAACACCTCTGAGCTTTCCTGCCTTGATCAGTGTATCACCAAACTTGAGACCTGAAGGCTGGCTTGCATCATGAGTTGCCGGCACATGCGCACCATCCAGAGCGACCGGTACAATCTGTCCTGGTTCAACATTATGCGCACTGGTAACGATCTGAACGGTTTTGCCGCTTCCAACATTGACCTTGCAGACTAAAAGGCGGTCTGCATCAGGATGCTTGTCAACGCTGAGGATTTCCCCGGTTACAACGCCCCTGAGGTTCTTTCCCGGATAAATGACATGTTCAACCGGTATTCCGTCTATGGTCAGAGTTTCGGCCATTTCTTCAGCATCGAGGCCCTTTATATCAACTAATGTACTCAGCCATTTTAAAGATACATTCATTCTAATATCCCCTCTCTGTCTTAGAACTGTTCCAAAAATCTTACATCATTTTCATAGAAGTTTCTAAGATCATCAATTCCGTAAAGCAGCATGGCAATACGTTCAATACCCATACCGAAGGCAAAGCCGCTGACCTGCTGCGGATCATACCCGTTAAGGCTCAATACCTGAGGATGCACCATGCCGCAGCCAAGGATTTCCAGCCAGTCAGGATCTCCGCCCTCATCATGAGTTCTGGAAGCAAAGGAGATGTCGACTTCGGCAGATGGTTCTGTGAACGGGAAGTAGCTGGCTCTGAATCTGATCTTTGTATCGGAACCAAACAGATCCTTTAAGAAAATTTCCAGTGTTCCTTTCAAATCAGCAAAACTGATACCTTTATCAACGACTAAGCCTTCTACCTGATGGAATACAGGAGAATGTGTAGCATCATTATCCCAGCGGAAAACTTTGCCGGGAGCAATCATTCTGATTGGAGAGTTTGGTTCATGTCTTCTAAGGGTGCGGGCCTGAACCGGAGAAGTGTGTGTTCTTAAAAGAATTTCATTTGTTATGTAGAATGAATCCTGCATATCTCTGGCAGGATGATCTTTCGGCAGGTTGAGGCATTCAAAGTTATAATAATCTGATTCGATTTCCGGTCCTTCTTCGACAGAGTAACCCATACGGACAAAGGATTCCATGATCTTTCTCAAAGCTTTGTCTAATGGATGAACATGACCGGCCTTATGGTGTCTGGCGGGCAGTGTAATATCAACGGTCTCATTTTTAATCTGGCTTTCCAGGCGCTTAGCCTTAAGCTGTGCCTGCTTTTCACCGATGAAAGATTCAACAGCAGCCCTGACTGTATTTGCTGCAGCACCGATAACCGGACGCTGGTCAGCGGGAACGTCTTTCATGTTTTTAAGGATTGCGGTCAGCTTTCCTTTCTTGCCAAGATAAAATACTTTGGCATCCTGCAGTTCTCTTTCATCAACTGCTGCACTGATCTTTTCTTCGGCAGATTTCTGTAATTCAGCTAAATCAGTATTGATGAAATTAACAACCTCATTGCCAAGTTCCTTTGCAATTTTCATGAATTCGACATCCTCGAGCAATTTGTGGGATTTGATATCATTCAGCAGAATGTTTAAAGATTTGCGGACGTCAGGCAGGTTTTCTACGCTTAAGTCACCCTCCCTGCATTTTTTAAGCATTTGCTGAGCTTTTACCTTAAGCTCTTCTAAATCCTTGTCCATGTTCCAGTCCCCTCCTGTAAAAATACTTTTATGATGTAATCAGAAAAGTGAACAATCAAATAATGGAATAAAAAAAGAACCCAGCCCCGGCAAAGGGGCGAGGTTCTCTTACTCGCGGTACCACCCTAATTTATATCTTGAAAACCTTAACGCAGTCCCTACGTCTGGCCTACTCCGTTCAGCCAAAAGCTCTGAAGTGAATAAACTCCGGTACTCTTCCAATGTTCCACTATCATCGGATCCCTATGAGAGAACTTAGGAGTTCTGTCTTCGTCATTGCTATAATGATAAAAATATTTTAACATTCCAGACGGAAATGTCAATTAAAATTTCCAATTAATATAATGCAGCATTGGCGATAACCAGTCTCTGTACCTGATTGGTCCCTTCATAAATCTGCATGATCTTGGCGTCGCGCATGTACTTCTCATTCGGATTTTCACGGGAATATCCATTGCCGCCCATCACCTGCACGGCAGTCGTGGTTACTTCCATTGCCACATCAGATGCATAGCACTTGGACATGGAAGAATACAGAGAAGCCTGTTTGTCATTATTCATTTCAAGCCAGCAGGCTTTATAAACAAGAGCTCTTGCAGCTTCTGTCTTCATGACCATATCGGCAATCATTTCCTGAACCATTTCGAACGATGCAATCTTCTGTCCGAACTGCTGGCGCTGATGGGCATAGTGAATAGCATGTTCAAGAGCCGCCTGTGCAATGCCGACAGAAATAGCGCCTACAATGGGACGGGACTTCTCTAAAGTTTCCATCGCAATACGGAATCCCATACCATTTCTGCCTACCAGAGCTGTTGCCGGCACGAAGCAGTCATCAAGAATGATTTCAGATGTAGCAGATGCTCTGATACCCATCTTGTCTTCTTCTTTGCCAATTGTAACGCCCGGTGTGTTTCTATCTACCATAAATACAGTCAGCCCGCGAATACCGCCGGATTCTCTTGTATTTGCAAAAAGAGTAATCTTATCAGCAATCGGTGCATTGGTTATGAAGCATTTCGTACCATTAAGCAGATATCCGCCTTCTACTTTTTTGGCTTTGCATGCAACAGCCCCGGCATCAGATCCTGCCCCCGGTTCGGTAAGAGCAAAACAAGCCATGCCGCCCTTGTTCAGGCAGTCGAAGTATTCCTTTTTCTGTTCTTCAGAGCCTGCTACAACAACCGGGAAAGAAGCTAAGGAGTTAGCAGCACAGACCGTAGCAACACCAGCGCATCCCTTTGCGATTTCTTCTGTCACCAGAGCAACCGTCATAAGATCCAGTCCTGGTCCGCCATACTCAGCTGGCACAGCCAGTGTAGTCATTCCTGACTGTTTCAGGATATTAAGAAGATCTTCATCCATAACTCCGCTTTTATCAATATCCAAAGCTCTGGGAGCTATTTCCTTCTCACTAATTTCTCTAGCTAATCCGATTAGCTCCTGCTGTTTGGCTGTCAGCGAAAAATCCATACTTTACCTCCATTAGGTACATAAAAATTAACAATACAGCGATTCAACGGTTTCTTCTCTATTTTGCTTATGCTGAGAAAGAATAGTCTGAAAAATCATCAAGTGCAATTAATACTGATCTCTGTAAAATTTTAGCATATCAGCCTTAATAAAGAAATAATCAGTTCAATAAAACAGGAAATCAATTATCTGACTTATTCATAATGAAGGGCGTCAATTGGGTTTAATTTTGCAGCCTTTTGTGCTGGATATATGCCAAAAATCAAACCAATAAGCACAGAGAACAAGAAAGATCCCAAAATCGGGGTTACTGTCAAAACAGTTGTTAAGGTAGAAATATATGGAATGATCTTTGAAATAATAATTCCAAGGATGACCCCGATCAGCCCGCCGGCGACACTGACTGTCACAGATTCAATCAAGAACTGGACAATAATCATTTCATAAGTTGCTCCAAGCGCCTTCCTGATACCGATTTCTTTTGTACGCTCCGTAACGGAAACGAGCATGATATTCATGATGCCGATACCGCCTACCAAAAGGGAAATAGCAGCGATACTTCCCAGGAAAATGGTCAATGTTCTGGTCGTTGATTCCATTGTCTTCAGAAGATCCTGAGAATTCTGAATAGAAAAATCATCATCAGCCCCGGTTGCTATATGATGCCTGAGTCTCAGCAGGTTCGTAACATCCGTTTCTATCTGATTCAAATCACTGCTGTTCTCCGAAGAGATGGCAATATTATTGACATATGTTATATGGAGCATTCTTTCCTGTACGGTAGTAAACGGAATGAGAATACGGTCATCCTGATCCATAAAGGAATACCCTTTTGCCTCAAGCAGTCCGATAACGGTAAACGGATCACCATTAATACGTATCTTCTGCCCGATCGGGGACTCCTCTCCAAATAGGCTTGTTGCTACCGTCTGGCCGATGACAGCCACTCTTGCCCTTTCATTGTATTCCCTTGCCGTCCAGAAGCGTCCCTCTGAAACATTCAGATCTGAAAGCTTGGCATAGTCTTCTGTACATCCATAGATACGGGTTGTCCAGTTCTTATTGCCATTGACAACGACATAGCTTGTATTAACCAGCGGTGCTGCATATGAGATATTAGGAAGATTCTTTATTGCTTCATAATCCTTGTATGTCAAAGTCTGCATAGAACCGGCAGCCGGTCTTATGCCAGGCTTTCTGCCTGTGCCAGGAGTAATAGTGATTGTATTCGTTCCCAGACTTGAGATATTGCTTTCGATTGATGACTGGACACCATAACCTATGGACATCAATGCGATGACTGCAGCAACACCGATAATAATACCGAGCATTGTCAACAGTGACCGCATTTTATTGCTGATGATAGAACTCCAGGCCATCAATACACTTTCAAAATATATATTTGTCATAGCAAACGCCCCTTAAAGTCTTTGCTAATATGGCCATCAGACAATACGACATGGCGGTTGGCATAATTGGCTACATCCGTTTCGTGAGTAACCAGTATAACCGTCTTCCCCATTTTATAAAGGTCGGCAAATATCTCCATGACTTCCTTGGTCGAGTGGCTGTCAAGATTGCCTGTAGGTTCATCTGCCATGATAATGGCTGGATCATTGACCAATGCTCTGGCGATGGCAACACGTTGCCTCTGACCACCTGACATCTCTGCCGGCATATGATCTATGCGGTCGCCCAGACCTACTGATTCCAGCATTTTCACTGCACGTTCTTTGCGCTCTTTTTTAAAGACATTTCCGTATATCATAGGAAGAATGACGTTATCAAGAGCTGACAGGCGCGGCAGCAGATTGAAGCTCTGGAAAACGAATCCGATCTTCTTGTTTCTGGTATATGCCAATTCCTTGTCTGTCAGATTAGCGACTTCTTTTCCATCTAATTTATAGGATCCTTTTGTCGGCCGGTCAAGACAGCCTAAGATATTCATCAGTGTGGACTTGCCAGCCCCGGAAGGCCCCATAATTGACACAAATTCCCCCTTAGTGATGGAAAGATCTATATGCGTCAAAACAGGCACTTCCTGATCACCGATGTAGTAACTCTTTCCTATTCCCTGGAGCCGGATAACTTCTTCAGCTTGCTTGTCTGTTTTTATTGCCATTAGAACCCCGGTCCTCTCCGCGTATTCTTTGTCGTCGGAGCCGCAGTTTTTTCCTGAGATACAGTACCGCTTACGACGATTTGATCGCCTTCGCTTACGCCAGAAATCACCTCTACGGCCTTATCTGTTGTAATTCCTGTCTTTATATAGGACTTCTTGATCCCGTCTCCATCCTTTACATATACGTAAGATCCATTTGAATCCGTCCTGACTGCAGTTACCGGAACAGTCAAGACATCATCATCCTGACGTCCCTTGATTGTTGCGCGGGCAGTCATAGAGGGATACAGCCCGTCCAATTCGTCCTTATTGATTCCAACATAAACCGTATAATATACGACAGAGCTGGAAGAGCTGGAGGACGATCCGGAAGAAGAATACTGCTTCTTGGAAATATCAGTAACAACACCATGGAATGTCTTATTCGGATACGCATCAACGGTGAATTCTACACCCTGTCCGACAGCTACTTCGCCAATATCTGTTTCATCTACCAGGAGCTCAATACGCATGGAAGAAAGATCAGCAACGCTCACAATGACCATCTGGCTGGACAGCCCCTGGGAGACGGTTTCCCCTTCCTTCATTGGTTCGCCAATGACAACCCCGTCCATTGGAGAAACGATGACTGTATCATTGACATCTGCCTGTGCTTTGTCATAGGATGCCTGTGCATTCAAATAATCAAGTCTGGCATTGTCCATTTCCTGATAAGATATCGCTCCCTGTTTATAAAGGTTATTCAATCTATCGTAATAGGATTCCTTATTCGACAATGTATTCTGAGCCTGTTTCATTGTGGAAGTCAGTGCTTTCGATTCGATGGTTGCCAGCGTCTCGCCCTTAGTGACTTTCTCATTCTGCTTGACATAGACCTTTTCCAATGTGCCGGATGCTGTCGCAGACAAATCAACGCTGTTTACCGGTTCAATGGTTCCTGTTGCATCAATAGATAAACCTATATTGCTCCTTGCAACAGTTCCCAGTGTGTAATCATCCTTTTTGGTTTCATTTGATTTGGTATACCAGTAGTATCCACCTGAAATAATAATCAAGATGATAACAATAATTGCTATTATGCCTTTTTTCTTTGTCATATACACCAACTCCTTATCGAGTGTTTGAATTCCATTCCCTATGGTTTAAATTATAGCACACATGATGCACTGCCCCCAATATTACCGAATCAAAAAAAGGGCGGGTACGCCTGCACCTGCATTGCGTACTCACCCTTTTTTGAAATTATATTCGTTCAATTAGAGATCCTGATAGAGCGGATACTTTTCACAAAGTTTTTTGACTCTTTCAGCACATGCTGATTTAACAGCTGCATCTTCAGGATTCTTGACTACAGATGCAATGATATCAGCAATTTCAACAAAATCTTCCTCAACAAGCCCTCTGGTCGTTAAGGCCGGAGATCCCAGACGAATGCCGCTTGTAACAAATGGGCTGAGCGTTTCGAATGGAATTGTGTTCTTATTGACAGTAATGCCAACTTCATCCAAAGCATTCTGTGCTGCTTTGCCAGTTGTGCCTACGGCCTGCATATCGGCTAAGAGTACGTGAGTATCCGTACCGCCGGAAACAACACGGATCCCGACACGCTGCAGTTCATCAGAAAGAACCTTCTCATTGCGTTTGATCTGTTTAGCATATTGTTTGAAGTCATCAGAGAGTGCTTCACCGAAAGCAACCGCTTTTGCTGCAATGATATGCATCAGAGGTCCACCCTGCATGCCAGGGAAAACGGCCTTATCAATGGCTTTTGCATACTGTTCCTTGCACATGATGACACCACCTCTTGGTCCGCGAAGTGTCTTATGTGTAGTTGTCGTTACGATATCTGCCCACGGAATCGGACTTGGATATTCGCCGCCTGCAACCAGACCTGCAAAATGAGCCATATCGACCATGAATAATGCGCCAACTTCTTTTGCAATTGCTGCAATACGTTCAAAGTCGATAATACGGGAATACGCGCTGGTGCCGCCGATAATTAATTTTGGCTGTACTTCCTTGGCAATCTTTTCCATGGCTTCATAATCAAGAAGTTCATCTTCTTTTCTGACGCCGTAAGGAACGACATTGAAATAGTTTCCGGAGATATTGACCGGACTTCCGTGTGTCAGATGACCACCGTCTGTAAGGTTCATACCCATGACGGTATCACCAGGATTCAGCAGCCCATAATAAACGGCAAAATTTGCCTGAGAGCCGGAATGTGGCTGAACATTGACATGTTCTGCACCAAAAAGTTCTTTGGCACGGTCGATAGCCAATTGCTCAACGATATCAACATATTCACATCCGCCATAATATCTCTTACCCGGATATCCTTCTGCATATTTATTGGTCAATACGCTTCCCTGAGCTTCCATAACGGCATAGCTGACAATATTTTCAGAGGCAATCATTTCCAGTTTATCCCTCTGGCGGCCTAATTCCTTCTGGATTGCTTCATATACTGCCTGATCAGCTTTTAAATGCTCCATATTCCCTTCCTCCTTGAAATCCCCACGAATTTAACTATTTCCAATTATCATTCCATAAAGAGATTCTGAAATCTTAATCCATTCCATCCTCTCTTTTATAGTGGGCACGTTCACCACCTATAAGAGGCGGCCTAGTTTTTGCACCGGAAACATAAGCCTGTCCGATTCTGTTCGCTTTCAGCCGGATGGGTACAGCCACTCTCTTAAGATGCATTCCAATCATAGTCAAACCTATATCAATACCTCCGCTGGCAGCTATTCTTTCAACTGCAACAGGATCCTTGAACTGATAGAAGGCACTTGTAGAAAATGCCCCGCCGGCGTGAAGCCATGGAACGACTGTAACTTCATCATACCCAAAGAATTCAGCATCTTCCCTTTCCATAATGAGAGCACGGTTTAAATGTTCACAGCACTGGAAAGCAAGCCTCAAATGTCTTTTGCCTGCTTCCTCGATAATTGTACTTGTAACAGCCTTGCCAACTTCATAAGAGCTGTCCTTTCCAATCACGCCTCCCCTTACTTCACTGGAAGATCCTCCGACCACAATTAAACTGCCGGATTTAAACTGGGCTGTTTCACAAAGCTCATTAAAGGAATTTCTTGTTTGTTCCTTGAGATCTTCATACATCTTACAATTCCTCGTTTTCTATCTTTTTTATTTTCTCCAAACGACGGGCATGACGTCCGCCCTCAAATTCACTGGATAAAAAAGTGTCGAGAATAGATTCAGCAAGTCCTGGCCCAATAACCCTTGCGCCAAGCGTCAATACATTGGCATCATTATGGGCACGAGTAAAGTGTGCTGAAAATTCATCACCGCACAGTGCAGCTCTGATTCCCTTCATTTTATTAGCTGCGATGCACATGCCGATACCGGTACCACAAACAAGGACAGCATACGTTGCCTCGCCATTCTGCACCAGTTTGCACGCTTTTTCAGCATAATCAGGGTAATCACAGGATTCTTCTGTATATGTGCCACAATCAACATAATCAATGTTCTTGTCGGATAAATGTTTAATCAAAACTGATTTTAATCCCACTCCGCCATGGTCACTTGCAATAGCTATTTTCATGTTTTTCCCTTTCGTCAAAATACATAAACTTTTATATAAAGTATACGCCTTATTGGAATTTATTGCAAACAAATATGCACTATGTACAGTTTAATGGTATCAATTGCACCTGCTACACTTAAGGCATCATTCAACTGTCTATTAAGTATACACATAATAACTTTACATTAAGTTTCTTTTTCCTCGACCACGATATGCCCGCCTGATGCTTTTTTCAGTCTGTTCATGATGGCGCGGCCTATACCTGCCTGATCTGTCCCTTCACCGTATATCTGCTCAACAGGCTGCTCATTGAAATATAAAAGCCCTGTGAATAAGTTATGTGCGAAACTGTCCTTATCCTCTCTCTTGCCCCAGATATAGCAGATCGCATCTTCAGGAAGCATCTCGGCCGTTTCTTCACTGACAAAAAATCCGATTTTACTTATATCTCCTTCATGAGCCTTTTCAAGGATTTTAGCGGCTGCAGAATCTCTGTCTCCTGTGTATACGGTCAAAGGCGCTTTCGGTGCATAGTGCCTGTACTTCATGCCCGGTGCTTTAGGATGACCTGTATCAACAATCAGATTGCTGTCCATTCTGGCGGGTCCTATTTCCTGTAGCATTTCAAGCGTGATGCCGCCTGGCCTGTAAACGACGATTTCTCCATTTTCTACACCGATAATGGTAGACTCCAGTCCTATGTTGCATGGGCCGTCATCGACTACAGCACTGATTCTCCCGTTCATATCATGAAGCACATCATCTGCTGTTGTCGGACTGGGCCTTCCTGAAATATTTGCACTGGGACCCGCAATAGGAACACCGGCTGCCTGAATAAGGGCTCTCGTCGCAGCATTCTGCGGGCACCTTAAAGCAACTGTATCAAGACCTCCGCTGGTTTCTTTCGGAATGATATCTTTCTTTGGAAAAACAATCGTAAGCGGTCCGGGCCAGAACTTCTCCATTAATTTGTTTTCTATGCTGCCTACATGCTTTACATATTTTTCTACTTCATTCCTGCCGGAAACATGTACAATCAGCGGATTATCGGACGGCCGCCCTTTTGCCGCATATATTTTTTTCGCAGCATCTGCATCCAGCGCATTGCCGCCAAGACCGTATACTGTTTCCGTTGGAAACGCAACAAGTCCGCCCTCTCTTAATATTTTGCCTAACTTGAAAACTTCTTCTTTATAATACGACTCATTTACATGAATTCGTTTTGTATTCATTTTTAAAACTTCTTTCTGCAATATATAGCTCTTTCTATACCGCCGTAATCCTTTATGACTTCGAAATCATCAAATGAACCGCTGTCTTTCAGCATATCCAGTATCGGCTGAGTCTGCCCGATGCCATATTCAACAGCCAGAAAACCGCCTTCTTTCAGATGATTTGCCGCTTCCTTGGCAAGCTCCCTGTAAAAATCAAGACCGTCTTCTCCGCCGTCTAATGCAATCCTGGGTTCTCTCTGTACTTCAGGAGCCAGCGTGGAAATATCCTTTGACGGAATATACGGAGGATTGCTCAATATGCCGTCAAACAGCTCTCCTTCTTTGAGCATTGTCAGGTAATTGCCCAAACGCCATTCCACGCGGTCTTCCATTTTCAGATGAATTCCGTTTTCTTTGGCAATTGCAAGCGCATCTTCAGATATATCAATACCGACAGCATGCGCACCTTCGCAATAGTAGAGGAAGCTAAGAAGAATAGCTCCGCTCCCCGTCCCAAGATCAGCGACAAACAATTCAGGATCATTTCTATGATACTGTATGACCTTTTCAAGCCAGGTTTCCGTATCCTGCCTTGGAATCAATGTATTTTCACTCAGCTTGAAGGTGAGCCCCATAAACTCCTTTTCACCCGTTATGGCTGCTACCGAATATCCTTCAATGCGCTTTTTGATATATCCGCGATACATGGCCAGCTCATCCGGATTGACGATTAAATCAAAATTAGTATAGAGATAAATGCGTGATTTATTCAGCACATGGGCAAGAAGGATTTCCGCATCAAGACGCGGCGATTCTATATGATGGTCTTTAAAATAATGCGTTGTCCATGTTATTAATTTATTAATCGTCCATATTGTATTACCGGCCACTGGAATCCCCTTCCTTCATTCTTCGCGACAGGTCTTCCTCGATGAGCCTGTCAAGTATCGCGTCCATGTCACCATTTAAAAAATCATCCAGCTGATAGATGCTCATATTGATTCTGTGATCGGTAACACGTCCCTGCGGGAAATTATATGTACGGATTCGTTCGGAGCGGTCTCCTGATCCAACCTGATTCTTCCTGTCTTCTGCCTCTTTGCTCTGGCTGTTCTGCAATGCCTGGTCATATAACCTGGACTTAAGAATCTGGAGCGCCTTTTCCTTATTCTGTCTCTGGCTTCGCTCATTCTGACAGGTAACAACCATGCCGGAAGGAATATGCGTAATACGGATAGCCGAAGATGTCTTATTGATATGCTGTCCGCCTGCACCTGAAGAACGATATACATCTATCCTTAAATCATCACGTTTTATGTCGATATCTACATCCTCAGCTTCTGGAAGAACTGCCACGGTGACAGCAGAAGTATGCACTCTCCCCTGGCTTTCCGTCTCAGGAATTCTCTGTACTCTGTGAACACCGCTTTCAAATTTAAGAATGGAGTAAGCGTTCTTTCCTTCAATCGTGCATGTTACTTCCTTAAATCCGCCCAGATCGGTTTCGTTAGCACTTGCAATTTCTGCCTTCCAGCCCTTTCTCTCGGCAAACTTCAGATACATCTTTAAGAGATCGGCAGCAAAAAGCGCTGCTTCCTCACCGCCTGTACCGGCTCTGATTTCAAGAATGACATTCTTGCTGTCATTAGGATCCTTTGGAATCAGCAATTTATGTATTTCCAAATCCAGTTCATCCCTGCGTTTTTCGCTTTCCTTCAGCTCTTCCTTGGCAAGCTCATGCAGGTCTGATTGTGATTTATCTCCAAGAATTTCCAAAGCCTCTTTCGCCTGATCCAGCACTTCTTTATATTCTCTATATTTAGAGACGACTTCTGCCAGCTCAGAATGCTCTTTTGAAAGTTCTCTCCATTTATTTTGGTCGGCTATAACAGAAGGATCACTCAGCTGGTCTTCCAGTGAAATAAACCTGGCTTCCATTTTATCCAACTTATTGATCTGCATATTTCAAAACGCTCCTTCAAACTATAAAAATAAATTCATATCAGGATGATGACAGTCCATTTCATCCCATTATATTAATAAACTATATTGTACAGTATAACAGAATATCACTATGAATAACAAAGTGTGCAGGCATTCCATCCCTAAAAAATGAAATTAAAAAACAGGGCCTCATAGCCCTGTTTCTTAGTCTGATGTTTTTCCGTAACGTTTGTTGAACTTTTCGATACGGCCGCGAGCCTTACCGAAACGCTGCTGTCCCGTATAGAACGGATGAGATTTGCTGCTGATATCAATATTGATCAGCGGGTATTCATTTCCATCTTCCCATTTAACAGTCTGGTTGGAAACAGCTGTAGAACGAGTCAGGAAGGAATAGTCAGCACCGATATCGCGGAAAACGACAGGATGATAATCCGGATGGATGTCCTTCTTCACTTAATTGCACCTCACTTCAAATACATAGATAATTCTTTGTTATTATATCAGAAGAAATCTGGTAATGCAAGGAAAGGAAATAAAATAATATTCCATTTCTGCAATAAAATCAGCTTGTAAGACCGGTTCTTCGTTTACTGGCCGTCCCCAATGATATTAGCTATTTCATCAACGAACTTGGCCTTCTGACGATATCCAATGATCCTGCCGATTTCCTTCCCGTCTTTAAACAAGACAAAAGTCGGAATGCCGACAGTCTGGAATAAATCAGCCAGTGCTTCCTGTTCTTCTACTTCTAATCTGCAAAAGGAAATTTTGTCTTTAAACTTTTCTTCAGCAAATTTCAAGGTTGGTTCCATGACCTGACAAGGACGGCACCATGCAGCCCATAGGTTCAAAAGGACATATCCGTCCTTCTGATAAACTTCATCTTCCAGATTTTGTTTTGAGTGAATATCTACAGCCATAGTTTTCCCCTCTTATCTTTCTGACAATATACTATATACCCCCCCATTTGAGACTATCATCTGCTTCCAGTCTAACCGGCTTATTAACAAGTGTCTCAAATTTAGTTATATTATCCTTTATACTTATAAAATCTGCAACTTCTTTATTACATACTATTGTAATTCCTGTCTTAATTCCAGTCCCTGATTTCCTTTTTTGAAGATCATGGTAGATAGAACGGGCAATCGATTCAGGAGAAAGTACTATCCCCGTACCATGGCACACCGGACACGCATCAAAATAATTTTGCCAAAGTCTCTGATTGGTTCTCTTCCTTGTTATTTCAACAAGGCCAAGCGATGTGATTCCGCATACAACGGCTTTGTTATGATCTTTCTGAAATGCCCGCTTCAGCGTATCAAGCAGTTCATCCTTCTGCGATTTCTTATCCATATCAATGAAATCAACGAGAATGATTCCTCCGATTTCCCTAAGTTTGATTTGTCTTGCAATCTCAACAGCGGCTTCCTTGTTGATCAGGAAAGCCAACTCGCTGTGAGGGATTCCATTCCCTTTAAAGGATCCTGAATTAACATCAATGACGGTCAAAGCTTCGGTGTAATCAATAACAAAGTAAGCCCCGGATTTCAGCTCGACTTTTCGGTCAAATAGCTGCTCTATCTGTTCTTCGACATGAAATTTTTCAAGTAAAAGCTCCGGTCCATGGTAATAATGCAGCCTGTCTTCAAGACTGTTGGGTTTCTTCTTTTCTAATTCAGAAGCACGGTCAAAGGACTCCTCATCATCAATAAAGAACGATTCCACATCATCATTCATGTAATCTCTTATCCCCTTGACGATAAGATCGCTTCCTCTGTATAAAAGCACCGGTCCCCTTTCCACTTTGGATCGTTTGGAAATAATGTCGAATATATGATCCAGATACTCGATTTCCTCTTTAAGTACAGCCTCTTCGGCGTTTGCAGCCGCAGTTCGTATAATGATACCCTTGCCATCCGGACGCACAGATTTTACCCAGCTCCTCAGGCTGTTTCTGCGTTTTGTATCTACAATCTTCTTGGATACGCCAACATAGCTGCTATTTCCAAGCATAACAAAATACTTGCCCTGTATGCCGATTTTGCCAGTTACTAAGGGGCCTTTTGTTTCCGTGCTGTCTTTTTCGACCTGCACCAGGACAGTGCTTCCTTCGGTAATATTTGTATCCGCAGGCAAATCTCTCTTCCTCAGAAACGCATTCCTTCCAATACCGATATCAATAAAATATCCGCTTATAGAAGGAACTGAATTTCTGACGATTCCTTTATAGACTCTTCCGACTATATCCAAATTATTATTACGTTCGATCTCAAGATCATTTAAGATACCATCATCAAGCGCGGCAAATATCTTTTCATCCGGCTCGACATGAAGAAGAATCTGTCTCATTTATATTACCCTTTCGAATAAACTTCAATAAACTCAGGATCGAATGGTGTCTTTCTCTTCTCCCCTTCACGCTGATAGGTACCTGCCCTTGAGCATATAAATTCATCATTGACCCAGGGAAGGCCAAAGGAGTCCGACAGCATTTTCCAGATATCCTTAGGCTGCACGGTTCCCGTAGTGCTCCTGACCAGGGAAAAGGTAAGGTACGCCCTGTTATTCCTGATGCTTAAGCGGAGCGGTTCAAGAATCATGGGTTTTACATCCATCTCCCTGACTTTCTTAGGAGTTACTCTTTTATAAATAAAGGAAGATAAATCATTGAATTTCTGGATGCCCTCTTCGGCCTTGGCAGCATCATAATCTTCATAAACAGGGCCTTCCATCTGATATACATCTTCGTTGAAAATCGCGGAAAGCTTGGGGCATTCTTTTACGACGGCAATGATTCCATTAATAGAGATTCCTCCAGGCAGCTGGTTTGTCAGGCTTGACTTAACTTCATCAAGAGGAACTTCTCTTTCAAGATCCATTTCCATATAAAGAGGATCCGCAGTAACCCCTACGCCCAGCGCAGAGTCCATTGATATTTTCATGTGCGGATTGAATCCTTCTGAAAATGCTACCGGAAGGCCGGATCTCATGATGGCTCTTTCCATAGTTCTTAAGTAATCCAAATGCCCCAGAAATCTCAGTTCCTCACCTTTGCTTATAGATAAAAACAGCCTTATCATTCCAATTCTCCTCTTTATGATCAATCAATGCTACGTCAAGTATCGGGCAGACTGCACAGCCATTGCATGCCAGATGCCTGCAGTCGTGTGTGAGAATGCCCTTCTGTGCAAGCTTCCATTCCTTGCGAAGATAATCTTTTGTTACTCCGCAGTCAATATGGTCCCAGGGTTCAGCTTCATATTCATCCCTGTCTCTGGCAGCGTACTGATCCGGATCGACTCCGCACTCTTCAAAACATGACATCCATTTATCGAAATCAAAGAATTCTGTCCAGCTGTCATATTCACAGCCCTTCTGCCAGGCCTTGAGGATAACCTGATTAAGCTTCCTGTCACCTCTTGCAAGAACGGCTTCCATATAGCCGGTCCGTGCGTCATGGTATGCAAACTTAATATGTCTGTTGGTAAACAGGCTCTCTAAATATTTCTGCTTTCTTTCTATTTCTTCTACGCTGCACTGAGGCATCCACTGGAACGGAGTAAAAGGCTTTGGTACAAAGCTTGCAACGCTGACAGTGATTCTGCACCCATACTTGCCGCGTATCTCATGATACAGTTCATTGATCCTGTTTGCTAAATCAGCAATCCCCTTCAGGTCTTCATCAGTTTCTGTAGGAAGACCCATCATAAAGTACAGCTTAACGCGGTCCCATCCATTTCTGAATGCGTTTGAACATGCTCCCATGATGTCGTCTTCGGTAATGCCTTTATTAATTACATCGCGAAGCCTCTGTGTACCGGCTTCCGGTGCTAAGGTAAGACCGCTCTTCCTGACCTGCTGCACCTTCTTGGCAATATCGACGGAGAAACTGTCGACACGAAGGGACGGAAGGCTTACACTGACTCTCTTGTCCTTGAAATTTTCCATCAAATGATCGACCAGTTCCGGAAGGCAGGAATAATCTGCCGAGGAAAGGGACATTAAGGAAATTTCATTATATCCGGTATTCTTGATCAAAGTATCAGCAATTTCCTGAAGCTTTTCCTCACTCTTTTCCCTAACCGGCCTGTAAATCATGCCCGCCTGACAGAAACGGCAGCCTCTGCTGCAGCCTCTGAACATCTCAAGCACAGCACGGTCATGGACAATCTCGATATGAGGAAGTATCGGCTTATCGTCTACGATAACATGATCGACGTCTTTTATGACTCTCTTTTCAATAGGAAATTGTGCAAACGGATCAACCGGCTTTATGGCTCTGAATATGCCATTTTCGTAGTAAGAAGTTTCATACAGAGAAGGAACATAGCATCCCTTGATTTCAGCCAGTCTATGAATGGCTTCCCATCTTCCGCCGGGTTTATTTTCCGCTTTCCATTTTTTTATGACTTCAACCATTTCCTGAATGGCTTCTTCTGACTCTCCGATAAAGAATACATCGATAAAATCAGTCATCGGCTCAGCATTATAGACACAGGGGCCTCCGGAAACAACAATAGGATCCTCATCTGTGCGGTCTTTGGAAAGCACTGGGATTCCGGACAGATCGATCATATTGAGGATGTTGGTGTAACACATTTCATAGGGCATGGTAAAACCAAGAACGTCAAAGTCTTTAATCGGCGCTTTGGATTCCAGTGCATAGAGAGGTATATTTCTTTCTCTCATCATTTTTTCCATATCAACCCATGGTGCATAGACTCGTTCAGCCAGAGCATCTTTTCTGGAGTTGATGACGCTGTAAATGATTTTCAGCCCTAAATGGCTCATTCCGACTTCATAAACATCAGGAAACGCGAGAGCGACCTTTACATCCACGTCTGCATGATCTTTCATAACACTGTTCCATTCGCCGCCGACATATCTGGCTGGTTTCTGGACATGCATTAACCAAACTGGATCTATTTCTACTCGATTCATTTTCTTCTCCTAGTCAAACATTAACTTCTTACGTCTTAAATAAATGTTCATCAAAATACCAACGCACAGCAGATTCATAACTAATGCACTGCCGCCGTAACTCATAAAGGGCAGAGGAATGCCTGTAACAGGCATGATTCCCAATGTCATTCCCACATTAATAAATACCTGGAACAGCCACATCGAAAAGATTCCGCATGCCAGAAGGCTGCCAAAGGAATCTCCTGATGAACGGGAAATCATAATCGTCCTGTAAAGCAGTACAAAATACAGGAATATGACAAAGATGGCACCGATAAATCCAAGCTCTTCCCCAATAACAGAGAAAATAAAATCCGTATGATTTTCTGGGAGGAAGTTCAGCTGGCTTTGCGTTCCTTCAAAAAGTCCCTGCCCCAAGAATCCGCCGCTGCCGATAGATATTTTCGACTGGATAACATGATACCCAGATCCATACGGATCAACACTTGGATTGAAGAGAACCAGGATTCTCATCTTCTGATAGCTGTGAAGGACGAAGAACCAAATTACCGGAAACATGACTACTAAAGCAATGAGCGCTCTTTTTACAAGCTCCATCCGGAGTCCGCAAATGTAAAGCATGCCGAAAGCAATCGCGGCAAAGACGAGACTCGTTCCCAGATCCGGCTGGATAAATATCAGTATTGTCGGCAAAAACATCATGCCGGCAACCGGGATCAGACTCTTCCATGTTTTAAACCCTGTATGGTTGGTGGAAAGCAGGCGGGCCAGACAGATAATCATAATCAGCTTGGCAAATTCCGAAGGCTGAAGTGTAAAAGGTCCGATCTGGATCCAGCGCTGCGCCCCCAGGGCACTTGTTCCGGCAAATTTTACGATTAAAAGCATGACTGCATTAATGATATATAACGCAGGAACCAATCTATATAATTTCCTGTAGTCGAAATAAAGCGTTCCTGCGGCAATACAGATTCCGCCTATAAGAAAAACGCCCTGTTTCAGGACAAAATCATATCTGCCGGGATAATCAGGAATGTTTGCATGTGTAGCACTTGCAATGATCAAGAGGCAGATGATGCCCAGTCCAAGAACCGTCAATAAAAGCGTACTGTCAATACGGCGCCAATAATGAATCAAATTCAATACGGTTCATCTCCTTCTCCGCCATTTGTAAAACTGGCTTCCTGAGTTCCAGGAAAGCCCAGGCTTGTTAATAACAGGAACCGAACCAGCACTCTTATTCAAGATCTCATCAACTTCATTGTCACAGCCCCGGATAAGTTTTGACCAGACACTTAATGGAAATTCCTTTCCTTCAATGACCGATCTGTATACGTAATCGATGGCTTTTCCAAAAGGTCCGTTCAGTTTTAAATCCTTCAAATTTCCATGACCTGCAAGACGAGCTGCTTCTACAGAAAAAGGAATCACTCCGCCGAAATACTCCGAATCGATTGTTTCGAGCATTTCCTGAAAGGATGCCTGATTCTGATTGGAGAACGAAAATTGATTCATCACATAAGAGAAATCAACTTTGGGCTTAATCATTTGAGCGGCCTGGTCAGCCGTTCTTCTGGATGCCCACGAAGGAGCCACAACAATCATAAACTTATCTGAAACATCTGCTGCGAACTGGATTCCGCTCCCTACTCCAGCAGGGCAGTCCAATAAAATGAAATCATAATCATCGCCGGCATCATCAAGTATGACACTGATAGCTGCAGGGAATATTTCATCCCATGTTTCTGCCTGTGCTGCGGGAATAAAGTCAAGATTTTTGCCGACAGAAAGCTTTACGTCATTCATGAAGCATCTGCCTTCAGCCAAATCTAAAATATTATAGAAGCATTCATTTTCCAAACCAAGGATCAAATCCATATTCCTTAAGCCCATGTCTCCATCTATGAGCAGGACTCTGTAGCCTTTATGGGCCATGACTATCCCCAATGAGGCCGTCAAAAGCGTCTTGCCTACCCCGCCCTTTCCGGAAGCTATAGATAAGACTTTAGCCATTAGGATTTACCTCCTGTCCCGGAATCCTTAGATGCAGCTGACTTAGCATATTTTCCAAGATGGAAGTATGCATCCATGATTTCCTTAACCACAGGTGCTGCAGAATCTGCACCAAATCCGCTGTGTTCAAACATACATAAAACGACAATTTCCGGTTTGTCAAATGGAGCATATGCTACAAACCAGCCATTATCCAGACCATTCGTTTCCGCGGTACCCGACTTGCCGGCAATGCTTACCGGATAGTCATGGAACAGCATCCCGCCGGTACCGTCTTTGGACATAACCATCCTTAAACCAGTATGGATATCATCCAAAGTTGCTTTGGATACAGGAAGCGATCCGATACGCTTAGGAGAATAAATCTTTAAAGGAGAACCATCCAGCTTATCAATACGGTTTACAAGATACGGCTGATATTTGAATCCGCCGTTTGCAATAGACGAATAGACCATGGCCATCTGGATTGGTGTAGTCAATGTATAACTTTGCCCTATAGCAGCATCCATCGTCTCGCCCAGATACCAGTCCTGATCGAAGACTTTCTTCTTATACTCTTCACTGGCGACGTTCCCGTCAGCTTCGCCTGCAAGATCTATGCCGGTTGGCTTGCCTAATCCAAATTCGCGCGCCATCTGGGATAACTTATCGATTCCAAGGCGGCGGCCCATTTCATAGAAATATACATTATCTGATTTTTCCAGGGCTTCATAAAAATCAATCCACCCAAAGGCTTCACCCTGCGCATTTCTTTTATCTACAAGCCAGTGCTTGCCACTGTCAAAAATCCTCTCTGTCGGCGACATGACTTTTGCTTCCAGCGCAGCCGCCCCCGTAACGACCTTGAACAGGGATCCGGGAGGATACATGGATGCAATGGTACGGTTCTGCATAGGATGATTTTTATTATTAATGATTTGATTCCAATCAGCAGTCGAAATTCCCTTGCTGAAGCGGTTCGGATCATAACTTGGTTCGCTGACCATAGCCAGTACCGCGCCGCTGTTAGGATCAATCGCCACAGCAGAAGCTCCCGTTGCATAGATACCTGATTTTGCCAGAATCTTAACCTGGGAATCAATCGCATCCTCTGCAGCTTTCTGCAGGTTGGCATCAAGTGTCAATCGGATATTGTTTCCGGAAACGGCAGGTGTCCCGCCGACATAACCGACCGGCTGACCTGAAGCATTGACTTCAATTGTTTTTGATCCGTTTTTCCCTTCAAGGTATTGATTATATTTCCTTTCGATTCCGGCTCTTCCGATCAAAGTTGCTGTTGTATATGGATTTCCATCAGCATCCTTGTCATCCGGACCGGCTTCACCAACGTATCCAAGTACCTGCGCTCCGGCCGCTCCTAAAGGATACACTCTAAGGGGATTGACCTCGATCTGGATTCCCGGGAAATCATCTTTCTTTTCTTCAATCTGTGTTGCAACATCTACGCCGACATCATTGGCAAGATAAATAGCGCCAAAAGCTCTCTTATTGTCTTCTATCTTTTTCTTCAGATCAGCAACAGGCATTTTTAGCAGGACTGATAATTTCTGCAGTTCGTCATCACTTAAGGTATTTCCCTTCCTGTCAACAGGCATGATGACGCTGTATGCAGGCCTTGAACCTGCCAGAATGACTCCGTTCCTGTCATACATGACTCCGCGGGTAGCCTGAACAGGAATACTGCGGATTCTGTTTCCATCTGCTTCTTCTTTATAGTAACTGCCCTCGACCACCTGCATATAGAATAATCTGGCTGACAATATGAACAAGAGAATGATGGCAGCATAAATCATCCGGGCATATCTGGATTCTTCTTTATTTTTCAATAAGCTTGTCAAAAAAGTTGGTATATTTTTTCTTTTCACCATTTGGGCTCACTTTCACGCTTCATCCTCCACAATAAATTATAAAGGACTATAGACGAAAGACCATTTAAGAAAGTCAGCGGAATACCTAGACTCAAGAAGTAGGAATAGGAGGGATAATGACTTCCTCCCCACCACAGAATCAAACTCCACCACAGAATCAAACTGGAGAATAACAAGTACACAATCGTTGCCATAACAACAGCAAGCAAAGATATATACCAGTGACGCGTATATCTTCCTCTTCCAAATCTAACCAAAAGCGCTGTTATCAATAAGTATGGCAGTAAATGTAGACCAAAAAAGTTGCCAATGATAATATCCTGAACGAGTCCTCCGGCCATTGCCAGGGCAAACGCCTTTCTCTTATCAAAAAGAAGTGCTGCAATGGCAATACTGGTCAGAATCAAATCTGGCTGGACCAATCCATGAAAAAGCATTGGGGCAAATGAAGCCTGAACAAAAATAACGACGAGTATGAAAATCGTTATCGAAAAAGAACTCATTATTTCTCACCTGCCTGCACCTTGTTGGGGTTCATTGGCGGTTCACGCTTTGGTGCATTAGCCGTAACACTCCCGGGTGCTGTTTTTTGTACCTGATCCGTAATAACGAATACCTCTTCTAAATGAGAAAAATCAGCAGCCGGCGTTATATATGCGACCTGACTCCCGCCTATCGTATCCACATCAACATTAGAAACTGTTCCAATAACCAGACCCTTCGGATAAACTCCGCCATAGCCCGAAGTGATGATAACATCTCCCTTTAAGACGTCAGCCTCTCTTGCAAGATTTATAAAAGCAAGCTTGTCAGGACTGCCGCTGTTTCCCGATACCATAGAAACAACACGGGAAGCCGGCCTTTCTACGATTCCGCCAACTGTAGTCCTTGGATCAAGAAGAAGCTGAACACGGGCTGAATTTGCATAGACTTCGCTGATGAATCCAACAAGGCCGGACGGGACAATAACCGGCATATACTTCTTTAAACCGCTGTCTTCGCCGCGGTCAATCACCATGGTCTGTGTCCATCCGCCATAATCTCTCGTAATAACTGATGTTCCAAGCATATTGTACTGCTTATAGCCCTGCTTGAATTGCAAGAGACTCCTGAGCCTTATATTTTCAGCCAATATTTCACTATAACCTGACTGCTCAGCTTTCAGGCTCTCATTTTCTTTTTTGAGAGAATCCAATTCTTTCCAGTTATTCAGAACCTGAGAAATGATTCCTAATCCATCCCTTGTATCCCAGGCCGCGCGGCTTACCCCGTATTCAAAGGGTGCTGCTCCTGTGGAAAGAGGCTGAGAAACAAAGGGAATATATTCTCTGTGTCTCCAGAACCAGCCGCAAGCTCCTGCAAATATAAAAAGAAGAATGGCAAATACTATCTTCTTCCTATCAAAAAATATCACGATTAAGCGCCTCCATAATATTTTTCACCATTCTCTACCAAGAGAGAAAGATGCTTCTGCTTGTCAAAAGCTTTCAGGCAGCCTTCTGAAATAATATCTGCCGGGTTATCCGGAACGAGCACAGGAATTCCCAATTCAAAAGAAAGCCAGTCCTTTAATCCGGACAATAGTGCACTGCCGCCAGAGAGGAGCAGTCCATTCTTCAGCAGATCACCTGCCATATCTGGTGTTGCTTCTGCTATAGCCCTTTTAACAGACGATAAGACAGGCTTCATGATTTTTTTCATAACAGGGCTCAGTTCTTCGAGGGACAGTTCAATGACAACTTCTACTCCGTCACTAATTCTTCTGCCTCGAATAGTAAAAGTATCCTGATTCCCGCCACGGGTTAAAGAAATCACTTCACTCTTTAATTTTTCAGCCTGCTCTATTCCTATCAGGACATTATATTTATCCTGAAGATACTGACAGATTCCAACATCAATATTATGTCCGCCAAAGGCATCTCCCACCTGCGAGACGATGCCGCCGCAGCAATATAATCCGACATTTGTTACATCCCGGCCTATGACCATGGATAAAATCGTTGAGGAATTCTCAAGATTGAAATCAGCCCCGATAGCTGCTGCAGCCGGAGAGGCAATTAAATAAACCTGCCTCGCGCCTGCATGCATCAAGGCGTCCACTAATGCATGCCGCGCTACTGAACTTGTCTCACAGGGAACCGCTATCATGACAGACGGACGGCTAACCGAATGATGAAGAGCCTTATTGATAAAGTAGCGAAGCATTGATTTGGCAATGTTATAATCAGCAATAGAACCGTTTTTTACCGGCCATGCCAAGTAATGATTTTCTGGCTCTTTATGGTATCGGATCAATGCATCTGTACCAAATCCCAGAACTCTGCCATTGATATTATCCACTACGGCGACACTGGATTCTTCTAATACCACTCTGTCATCACGAAAAATACGAACTTGAGAGGAGCCCAGATCGATTCCTAATTTATTCGTTAATGCGGAAAATGCTTTCATACATTTTTATACCTTTCTATAGTAATACAATTTATTATATCATGTTTGTGGTATAACTATCACCCAAAACAAACTTGACCGATGTAAAATACACATACCTTACAATTCATCCTGCAAGTCCGGACTCATGGAATTAATTTTTATAAAGGCCGGACTGTTATTTCTCCAAAAAGGCATTTTTATTTTAATCTTTATTTTATTTCTTAGTATTTCCCGTCGTGACTTAAATCCAGGTTTAATCATATTCTCACATATTCTCAAATGTAGAAACTCTTTTAATGCATTTCTATTTCTATGTTAATTATTTCAACGTTTTTTATTGACTTTAGAATAATCATGTATTAAAGTTAGTGTAGAAAACAACTCAAGACTGTAATCAAGTACTTGGGAAATACTCAGATTCCCTCTCGAGTTGCTTATAATTCTATTTTAGCCAGAATTTTAGCAAAAGGAGTGATTTTCTAATGAAAAAAGGAGTTAGACGTATGGTGGTTGCCTCTGTAGCTGCACTTTGTGCATTTGGTGCCAGTTTTTCGACAAGTGCCTATGAGTTGAATCCAGAAGTCAAAGACGTTACACCAGCTCTGCGCGAAGCTTCTACCGTAGGTGTTTGGACATCTGAAAACCCAGCAATGAAGAATGCGCCAAACAAAGATGCTATCCTCGTAATGACCTTTGGAACAACATTCAAGGACACACGTGCAAAGACAATTGATGCTGTTGAAAAAGCTATTCAGGAAGCCAATCCCGGAGTACCTGTTTATGAAGCCTATACCTCACATATCATTATCGATCGAGTAAAGGCAAAAGAAGGTGTCCAGAAATTAACACCAGAAGAAGCATTCGCTAAGCTGAAAGCAGACGGTTATACACGTGTTGCTGTTGTTTCTCTGGATGTAATCCCTGGCATGGAATACAGCTATGACTCTATCATTACAAAGATGCAGGCTAACAACTTCAAGAAACTTTCTCTTGCAATGCCTCTTATGTATTTCCAGGGCACCGAAGGTGAACCAGATCAGATCGTAGAATTCTTAAATGCTCTCAAGAGCCAGATTCCGAAGATGGGCCCGCATGAAGCTACTCTGATTATGGCTCATGGCACCCCGCATCCGGGCAATGCTTACTATTCTGTTATTCAGGATCGTCTGCAGCAGCTCGGTATGAATAATGTATTCGTATATTCCGTAGAAGGCCGTCCGAATCTTGAAGATGTCATTCCAAAACTGAAAGCTGGCGGTTATACGACAGTTACTCTGATGCCTATCATGATGGTCGCTGGTGATCATGCAAATAATGATATGGCTGGCAGTGATCCGGATTCTCATAAGAGCATCCTTGAAAAAGATGGATTTACTGTAAAGACTTATATCCATGGACTTGGTGAAAACAAAAATGTTCGCCAGATTTATGTAAACAGAGCTAACGAAGCCCTTTCTGCACTGCAGAAATAATTTTATTTGTGATATGATTAGAAGAACCTCTCCGTCATTTTATGCCGAGGAGGTTCTTTTAACAATCTGATAATAGATATTCAGACTTAAACTTATTCTACTGGCAGACCATTTATTGGATCGCGGAAAGAGGAAAAATGTCTCCAAAAAAAATTTGTACACTTCTCGTATCAGCTGCACTATGCTTTACATTGGCGGGATGTGGAACGTCAGGCACAAATGCCGAAAAAGGTTCTATTCAATACAAATACGAAGAACAGACTATCACAATGAAAGCTCACCCGAAGAGAGTTGTCACACTGACTGCTCCCCTTCTGAATATGGCTTATAGTGTTGGCGGCACATCTGTTGGGCGACCTGTAACAACAAGTCCTATTCCGGCCGAAACAAAATCCCTTCCACTTATTGGTACAGTTCAGCATATCAATATGGAAGCTCTGGTTGGACTAAAGCCTGATTTTGTTATTGGTGAAAAGAGTCATGATGCAAAACTTGAATCGCTGCTTCAAAGCAACAAAATTCCCTATATCCTCATTAATTATGATGGAATCAAGGATAACGTTCCTTTGCTGGAATTTATGGGACAGGTTTATGGCAAGGAAGATGCAGCGAAAAAGATTGTTGCTGATTATAATAACAAAATGTCCGAGATAGAAAAAAAGGCATCTGAAAAGACACCAGCCAGAGTCACCGTATTAAGAGCTACCGGCAAATCAATTACTGCCGAAACTCCTGAATCGATTTGTGCATCTATGGTAGAGTTGCTGAAAATGAACAATGTCGTCGTTTCCCATAAGAATATTAATCTGACTGGGAAAACCGTTCCTTATTCTCTTGAACAGCTGACTGCAGACGACCCGGATGTCATCTTTGTTGTGACGATGGGAAATGCTGACGAAATCAACAAGAAGATGGATGAAGACATGCGTTCAAATCCTGCATGGAATCACTTGAAAGCTGTAGAAAATCATAAAGTCTTTTTCCTCCCCTCGGATCTCTTTCTGTTAAATCCTGGGGTAAGAACTCCTGAAGCCATGGAGAAGCTGTATGATCTGGCCTATAACAGCTAAAGGGCTGCGTCCGGCTTCATAATAAAGAAAGTCCGGAAGTTTCCGCATTTATTAATGCAGAAGCTTCCGGACTTTTCATTTAAACAGAATAATTATCAAAGCAGTCCGTTGACAATAACGCTGGGCCGGCCTTGCCTGATTTCTACATCAGCGTCCACTTGAAATATTTCCCCAATCGTCTGATGAGTCATAATTTCCACAGGGTTTCCATGATATTTGATAATACCATCTTCAAGTACGAGTATGTCCTGCGAATAACGTATTGCCTGGTTAATATCATGAAGAACCATAACCACAGTCAATTTCTCATCCTGATTCAGTTTTTCTATCAGTTCCAGTACTTCAAGCTGGTGGCAGATATCCAGATATGTTGTAGGTTCATCCAGAATTAAAATTTCAGGTTCCTGCGCCAGAGCCATGGCAATCCAGACCCTCTGCCTTTCACCACCGGAAAGATTGGCTGCAATACGATTCTTTAAATGTATTGTATTTGTCTTTTCCATGGCAAGTTCAATGATCTCACGATCATGCGCTGAGACTCCGGTCCACCAATGCTGATAAGGATATCTGCCGCATGCCACTAATTCTTCCGTTGTCATATCCCGGGGGATTTCATGGACTTGCGGGAGGAAGGCAACTTTCTGTGCCATTTCAGATGTAGAGAAACTGGATAACGCTCTGTTCTCAATCTCTATCATGCCCTGGTCTGGCTTCAAGTTGCCAGTTACAACTTTCAATAATGTAGATTTGCCGCAGCCATTTCTTCCCAAAAAGGTAACAATGCTTCCCTTTTTTATCTCACCGCTTGCCCCTTTCAGTACATGATGATTTCCGAATGACACATGCACATCGGATATCTTAATTGCAGTATCTTCACTCATCATGAACTCCTCCTAAGCAGGTACAGGAAAAATGGAGCTCCCAAAAAGGCCATAATAATTCCGGCGGGTATCTCTATCGGAGAGAAGGCAACACGTCCAAGAGTATCACAGAATACTAAGACACCGGCTCCTAAGATTGCCGAGCCTAGAATAACATACTTATAATCAGTCCCGATGATTAATCTGACAATGTGCGGAACCACCAGACCAACAAAGCCAATCAGGCCGGCTACACTGACCGCACCTGCTGCCAGAAGGGCTGCAACCGCAGTCATAGAAAAACGCACACGCTCTACAGGCACTCCAAGTCCTCTGGCTGTTTCATCACCGAGGCTCAGGATTGTCAAAGCTTTGCATCCTGCCAAGGCAAGAACAAGACCTAGTATCGTGTAAGGGAAGAGTGTCTCCACCTGAGGCCAGCTTCTTGCAGATAAACCGCCAACCATCCATAGAAGCGCTCCCTGTACTTTATCAGAATAAAAAACTAATAATGCAGATATTCCACTTCCCAAGAAAGCACTAACCGCAACACCAGCCAATATAATTCGTGTCGGACGGATTCCATTTTTCCAGGCCAGTGCATACACGGCAGCAGCTGAAAGCATCGCTCCGACAAAAGCGACCGGGGTTAAAAGCATAGAGGCCTCTGGCATAAATATCAGCATGATGACACCTGCTAACCCAGCGCCGCTTGAAACACCGACAATACCAGGGTCAGCAAGGGGGTTTTTCATAACAGCCTGTAATATCGCCCCGGAGACAGCTAAATTTGCACCAACAAGAGCTCCGACAATATTCCGAGGAAATCGGATATTCCATATTACCATTTCGTCAGTAGTCTGAACGTTTCCCAAAAGAGTGTGAACAATGGTTGAGAAAGAAATATCTACCGAACCCCATGCAAGGCTTGCTATCATCGCAAATACGGTAAACCCTGTAAAAAAAAGAATGATTAGAATTTTGAGGCTTTTACTTTTGGTAGTTTCAACGCTTTGAATTTCGCTCAAATAATTTTCCTCCTAAAAAGCTATTGGCTCTTAGATACAAAAGTAGGACAAATCATTATATTGAACCACATGATTTAGAAGGCATTAGTACAGTTATATAAAGAAGCACTGATTCTGCAATATGCATCAGTGCTTCTCCAGAATTATTTCTTTTTGCCTTCTACATAAAGCATATTATCGCGTTTTACCAGATTGTACATAAGAGCATTGACGCAGGAAGCTACGATAGAACTTCCGCCTTTTGTGCCTCTTACTGTAATATAGGGACACGGAGCTTTCCTGATTAACTGTTCCTTGGAATCAGCAGCTCCCACAAAGCCAACCGGGATGCCGATAATCAGCGCTGGTTTAATTCCATCTTCCAGTGTCATTCGGATTGCTTCATAAAGTGCCGTCGGAGCATTGCCAACAGCAATAATAGCACCATTCAAATCAGTTCCGAAAGAATTCATTGCAGCCATGGAGCGGGCAATGTTCTTTTCTTTTGCGATTTTAGCGATTTCCGGATCTGAAATGCGGCAGAAAACTTCACTACCCAAAACTTTCAGCGCATTCTTATTAATACCTGCTTTGACCATATTAACATCGCAATAGATATTGCATCCTTTAGCTAAAGCTTTGATCCCCTCTTCTACAGCATTTTCGCTTGTACGAATAAGATGGCCGTAGTCTACATCTCCAGATGCATGAATCATACGGGAATAAACAGTAACCTCTTCCTCGGTTAAATCAATATCAGAGATAAACGGATCAATCAAATCCATACTCTTTTCTTCAATTGCTCTTGGGTTCTTTATAAAATCCATAGTGATCCTCCATATAACTTAACACATCCTGTGCATTGTTAAAAACAGGCACCCCTGTCAGCACAGATTTCGGTTTTTCGATAACAATAACGGCAATGCCTGCACTCATAGCAGCTTCAAGTTTTTTATCACTGCCACCCACCAATCCGCTATTCTTGGTAATCAGAACATCCGCTTTATAATCATGAATCATTGCCATGTTCATTTCGTAGGAGAAAGGCCCCTGCACAGCCAGGATATTTTTAGCTTTCATTCCGAGTTCTTCGCACATTTTGACTACACCGGAAGTAGGAAGTACTCTCGCCCATATTTCTTTGCCTTCAAGGGCTTTGGATTTAATAAATGTGCTGAGTGTCTTGGAACCTGTCGTAAGAAGAATGCTGTTTCCCAAACGTCCGGCCAGTTCGGCTGCCTCATTTTCGTCTTTTACTACATAAAGTTTATCGTAATCCGGCAGAGGAATTTCAGGTCTTTCGTAACGAACATACTGGATACCAGTTTCCTTGCATGCGTTGAAAGCAGTTTCAGAGACAATGGCTGCATAAGGATGGCTGGCATCTATAATCAATTCGATATCTTTATCATGAATAATACGGATCATATCAGGCTTCGTGAAACGTCCAACTTCTATATCGATTCCGGTATGTTCGGCCAGAACTTTACCATACTGGCTTACAACCGTCATAAGGATACCCTTTCGTTCATCTGGTTTCTTTAAATTTTCGCGATCCGCAAGTTCGGCGCCAATCTCTCGTCCGTCCTGAGTTCCGGAAATAATCCAAATCAAAGCTTATACCCCCTTGGAGTAATCATTTTGCCATCAGCTACGTAGGTATTGCTGTTTCCAATAATAACAGTCGACTGCATATCTACATCTTCATTGGGAAGCTTCTCAAGATTCGTAATTGTCCAATTCATTCCCGGACGGCCTGCCTTGCGGACAATACCTACAGGAGTTTCAGGTTTGCGATATTTCATAACAATATCTCTGATCTGATCCAGGTAGGTCGCACGGCCACGGCTCTTAGGATTGTAAAGGGCAATAACAAAATCACCCTGAGCAGCTAAATCAGCTCTCTTTTTAATCTGTTCCCATGGTGTCATAAGATCAGAAAGACTGATAACAGCATAATCGTGCATGAGAGGAGCACCTAAGGCAGCTGCAGAAGTATTCGCAGCAGTAAGGCCTGGAATGACAATGCACTCTGGTCTCTTCTGTGCATCTACTTTCTGAATAAGTTCCAAAACCAGTCCGGCCATACCATAAACGCCCGGATCTCCGGAAGAAACAACTGCAACTTTATTACCTTCAACGGCCAGATCAACAGCTTTCTGGCAGCGGTCTACTTCCTGGCGCATGCCATTGCCAACTACTTCTTTGTCACCGATGAGATCTTTTATAAGAGCAATATAAGTATTGTACCCGACAATGATGTCCGACTGCTCAAGTGCTTCGACAGCTCTTGGTGTCATTTCATCCTTATGCCCGGGACCTATTCCGATAACGTAGATAATCCCATGGCCACTGCCATTGTTACTCCCGCATACTTTGTTTTCGGAAGAATTGTTCGGCCCCTTGCTGATTCCATTAGTGCTGCTGATTGACATACGTTTCCAACTCCTATTGTTTTTTCTACGAATGATGATTTTTCTAACTGATATTCATCTGCGATTATTTTTAATTCTTCTGGTCTATAAAAATGTATAGGTAAATTCATGTGCCCGGCAAAGTCAAGCAGTCCCTTTTCGTCTGATTTTACATCTACACTGGCAAGAGAAACCACCTGATATTCACAAGCTCCTATCTTTTTCAAGCAATCTTGATAGGCATCGTATATATTCTTCTCAGGCGTACCGCGTTTACACCCTATCCCAATGAATAAGTTCTTGGGGCGCAAATAAACATGCGGCTTGGATATATCGAAATTTTGCTCAGATATAACCGCACAGCCTTCATAGTTTGTTTCAGAGAGACTATTTGTACTTGAGCACTTTATTCCAAGCTTTGCTAATTTATCCTGAATAATATCTGCATTCGTTATTTCTGTGCCCAGGAACCATGCAAATTCTTTCCCTTCGGCAATTAAACTATTCACAGGCTTTAATGCCTGCAATGGCTCGACTCTCATCATTAATTCGCGGGAAATATCATCTGGAGCCTTATGTCCGTGAACATCAGTTGCCGTAGTTATGACAGCTTCAGCACCAGTTGCTGCAGCTATTTCTCTTGCCCACTCATTGGCTCCGCCTAAATGACCGGACAATAATGAAATGCAGTGAATTCCACACTCATCCATAACCAGGACTGCAGGGTCACTCGCTTTGCTGACCACATGGGGCGCTATGGCTCTCACTGCAATCCCAGATGCCATGATGAAAATGATGCCATCATAAAGCGCGAATATTTCAGTAATGAGATCCATTGTCCTCTTGAAATAAACAGCTTCCTGGCCGCTTTCTGATCCTGCTCTTTCGTACAGAGTTCCATCACCGGAGATCCCTGCTTTGACTTTTACACCTAATTGGGCACCAGTCCGTGAAACAGAAACAATTGCATATTTCATTAGTCTTCAGTCCCTTTGCGGAACATCGTGGTAAATTTGCTGTCATACAATTTGGAAAGTTCATAGTCCGTGTCGAGAACTTTGCCAACGACAATCATTGCCTGTCTGACAACCCCTGCTTTATGAAGGATATCAGCAATTGTATCAATCGTACCACGGAAAATTCTCTGGTCAGGCCAGCTGGCTCTGGATACGATAGCCACAGGTGTATCTCCCGGGTAGCCGCCTTCTTTAAGAGTACTCATTACTTTATCAATTGCCTGAACAGAAAGGAAAATGCACATTGTTGCCTGATGGGCCGCCAAAGAAGCTAATTTCTCCTTTGGCGGCACTGGTGTTCTTCCTTCCATACGGGTAATAATAACCGTCTGGGAAATGGAAGGCAGTGTATATTCCTGCTTTAAGGCAGCTGCCGTTGCAAGGAAGGAGCTGACTCCGGGAATGACTTCAAACTGCTCTTCTTTGATACCGGCAGCACGAAGACCATCCATCTGCTCCTGGATTGCGCCATAAATAGCCGGATCACCTGTATGGACACGAGCTACTTCGAGTCCCTTAGCCAAAGATTCCAATTCAACTTTCAATACTTCGTCCAGATTCATTTCTGCACTGTTATAAACAGCAGCATCATTTTTCCTGCAGTTCAATACTTCCGGATTAACCAGAGAACCTGCATAGATGATAACATCTGCTTCAGAAATGATTCTTTTTCCCTTAACCGTAATTAATTCCGGATCTCCCGGACCGGCACCGATAAAGTAAAGTTTCCCTAACATAAATCCTCCTCAAATTTTAGTTGCTGTAAATATAAAAACTGGACTCTGCGGATCAAACAGATGATATCTCCCTAACTTGCGCAGACGATTAATCTGCATCTGGAACCCTTCAAACTTAAAGGGGCGGTCTTTGAACTCTCTGACAACTTCACCCGTAGTTTCAGCTGTGACCGCGGTCAGTACAATTCTTCCACTCTTTTTCAACAGGGCTTCCGCATTATCCAATATTTTATGCATGTTTCCGCTGGTTCCGCCTATGATAATTACATCAAGAGCTGGAAGTCCATCCATCGCATCAGGTGCGCTGCCTTCAATCGCGACGATATTTGAGCAGCCGAATTTTTCTGCATTCTGCTTAATTAACTGAATTCCTTCAGGATTCTTTTCAATCGCAAAGACCTTGCCGGACTTTGCGCATAAAGCTGCTTCTATGGTAAGTGAGCCGGTTCCTGCTCCAATATCAGCAACAATATCCTCATTCTGAATAGCAGCTTTAACCATGACCATTGCCCTGATTTCAGCTTTTGTCATAGGTACTTTCCCACGTATAAATTCTGAATCATCAATTCCAAAAGTCGCCATTATCCCACCACCATTACAGATTCTTCAAATCCATCAAGCTTTGCAATTTCAGACAAAGTTGATGTAACAATGTGCTGATTATCATAAGATAGATGTTCGCAGGCAGACGAGGGCGTGTCACCCGGCCAGCCTTTATCCATAAGGTACCTGGCTATAAAAGCAGGATTATGTACCCCATCCGTCAAAAAGGATAATTTTTTACCTTTCGAGAACACCAGCTTGTCATCATCCGGAACACGGCCATGAAAGCTCAGCCATTCACCCCCCTGCCAAGACTGCGCCAAGGCGCAATAGGCAGCCTGCACAGAAGATATTCCAGGAATAACAGTTACCGGGCAATCCGGAAACTGTTTCTTCAGCCAGGGCAGGAGACTATAGTATCCCGGATCACCACTGACCATAACAACTACATCATCCTTGCTAAGGGCATTTTTAATCCACTGCGCAAGAGGCGCGAGTTTACCCGTAACAGCATAAGTTTCCTGATTGGCAGATGCATAATCAGAAAGTGCCCTGTGACCTCCGACGAGGTAATGAGCACGTTTTATTGCAGTCAAAGCTTTGGGAAGAATAAAATCTTTTCCCCCCGGCCCTATACCTGCAACAATCAATGTATGTTCCATCCCTCTTCCTCCAATATATCTTTAGCATGCGAGCTGACTGCCTGAATGGTTCCATCCATCGCGGCGAATATGACACCCACTCTTGATTTCCCAAAAATATAGCGTTCGGATCTTACCTGAGCTCTTTCTGCCATCTGTGAATAAATCATATCAAGATGTTCTCTGTGAATAATAATTGCTGCACCATCCGTTGTATTGCAGTCTAAAATTTCACGTACGACTTCTTTTGATGCCCCGTTTGCAGCTGCATATGCAGCCATCGTTTCCATTCTTCCGTCACTGTTTCGATTATATGTGTGGAAACTGCCTGATGCGACCTTGACCAATTTTCCCATATGACCCACAAGGATCATCTTTTCAAAGCCTCGTGCAATGCACTGCTCCATCATAAATCCAATGAAGTTGCTGGTTTCAACAATAGCACCTTCCGGAATCCCCATTATTTTAGCAGCATTTTCACCAATGCGTCCCGGACAGAGCACAGCCGTCCTGTATCCATCTGCCCAGACAACAGGTATTTGCGGAGCTAAAGATCTCTTATACGCATCTTCACTCATCGGTTTTACAATCCCTGTTGTTCCGAGCACAGAGATTCCACCCTTAATGCCGATGGCAGGGTTTAAAGTCTGCTTTGCCAGTTCTTCCCCTTTCGGGATAGATACAGTAACTATGCATCCCTTATCTTTTCCGATTAATTCTTCGAAAACATAGCGGAGCATGATCTGGGGGCCCGGATTGATTGCAGGCTTTCCTATCTTTACCTGGAGACCAGGTCTTGTTACTATACCGACTCCTTTTCCTGCCTTCAGTTCCATACCCTTGGTGTCAGTCAGTTCAACAGTAACAACAATGGGAGTGCCATTCGTGCAGTCCAGATCATCTCCGGCATCCTTGAGACAAGTAGCCGTGCCGACAGTTCCCTCTGCGGATGCAGATTCAACAGGAATTACTATTTCTTTCCTTTGTGGGGATAATACTGATACTTGCTTCGGAAATTCTCCTCTGATGGCAAGAATCGCGGCCTTCATCGCTCCAGCAGCTGTAGCTCCTGTCGTATGGCCTTCCCTTAACGTTCTACCTATCATTTCCTCTGGCGTCATTATAAATTCCTCGATTATCTATAGTTAACAAACTGCAAATCAGCCGGAAGATCCAGCTTCTTCAAAAAGGCAATGCATGCCTGGAGATCGTCTTTATCCTTCCCGGTTACACGTACTTCATCACCGTTAATTTTAGCAGCGACTTTAATTTTAGAACCTTTGACCTCTTTGACGATTTCTTTCGCAAGCTCTGATGAGATTCCATTTTGGAGTTCAAGTACTTGACGTACAGTTCCCCCGGCAGCAGCTTCCTTTTTCTGTTCCTTTAAATTTTTCAGAGAAATGCCTCTCTTAACAAGTTTGCCATTAATGATTTCCCTGACTAATCTCAACTTGAAATCATCATCACCGATCAAAGTAATATGGCCGTCATCTAAAGTGACTGAGCTTTTGCTCCCCTTGAAATCGTACCTTGTACCTATTTCCTTGGATGCCTGATTGACCGCATTAGCAACTTCCTGCATATCTGTGCGGCAAACAACATCGAATGAATAATCCTTTGCCATAGCAACCTCCTGTCTGTATATTGTGAAAGTTTGTTACGCTTGTAAAGTTTGCCTTATAATAAAAGAAAACCATACCTTTTTATTTTACCATATCCAACGTCATCGGTATTTATATTTTTAGCTAAAATGCAATTAATTTTGGCATACTTCTTTTTTCCATATGCTTCAATTGAAAATAGAGGTTTTAATTAAATTTTAAACCCTTTCTCATGCGTTGGCAACTTTTAATATTTCATCTCATTTGTATAAAATATTTTTCTTATCTATTTTAATATACTAAAATTTATTATCTTTATGACGTTAGATAAAATACAAAATCACATTTCCTGAAGTATTTCCGATATTTTAATCAATAGCAATCCTATTGAGATGACCGAAAAGAAGACTGATTCAATCCTCTTAATAGTTAGATCTTTATTTAAATACCATGGAAATATATTGATTCTTTCAGTATAATAAAGAAGAATGATTACATGACTTTTCCGAAAGCCATGTACTGATAGAATTATTCTTACATTATTTGAAATGGAGGAAAAAATATGCCGCTCGTAGGAACAACTGAAATGTTCAAAAAAGCATATGAAGGACACTATGCAATAGGCGCTTTTAACGTCAACAACATGGAAATCATCCAGGGAATTATGGAAGCCGCTAAAGCGGAGAATTCACCAGTCATTCTTCAGGCTTCTGAAGGAGCACGTAATTATGCTGGCCAGGAATATATTGTCGGCCTTGTAAAAATTGCCCTTCAGGATTATCCTGAGATCCCGACTGCACTTCATCTGGATCATGGTTCTTCCTTTGAAATTTGCAAAGCTTGCATTGATGGCGGATTCTCTTCTGTCATGTATGATGGTTCAAAACATCCATATGAGGAAAATGTTAAAATCACAAAACAAATCGTGGAATATGCTCACGATAAAGGTGTTGTTGTTGAAGCAGAATTAGGAAGACTGGCAGGCGTAGAAGACCTGGTAAGTGTAGATGCCAAAGATGCAATTTTCACTGATCCGGATCAGGCAGCTGAATTCGTTGAACTGACCGGATGTGATTCCCTTGCTATTGCAATCGGTACAAGCCATGGCGCGTATAAATACAAGGGCGACCCCTATCTGGATTATGACCGCCTGGAAAAGGTTGGAAAACTTCTGCCGAATTATCCGATCGTTCTTCACGGTGCATCCACAGTTATTCCAGAATTTGTTGAACAGTGCAATGCTTACGGCGGAAAAGTGCTTGGCGCTAAGGGTGTTCCTGAAGATATGCTGAGAAAAGCTGCTACTATGGCTGTATGCAAAATTAATATCGACACAGACATTCGTCTTGCGATGACAAGTGCCATCAGGAAAGCACTTGCCGAAGACCCGTCTAACTTTGACCCGCGCGGATACCTGAAGCCAGCACGTGAAGCTGTCAAGCAGATGGTCATGCATAAGATTGAAGCTGTCCTCGGTTCCGCAAATACGATTTAATCACTGTTTGCAAATAAAAAAGCGGTATAGTTATCAATGTGATAATTATATCGCCTTTTTTATACTATAATGAAAAATCAGTTATCAATACCAGGATTTTCCCGGATATTGATAACTGATTTTTTAGTCCACAGTTTTGAATCAGTCCTTATTAAGCATTCTTAGCTGCATCGCAGATCTTTGCAAAGCCTGCAGGATCATTGATAGCGAGTTCAGACAGCATCTTGCGGTTTACTTCAATGCCAGCTTTTGTAAGTCCGGCAATCAGTTTGCTGTAGGTCAGGCCGTTAAGACGAGCTGCTGCATTGATACGAACGATCCAAAGCTTACGGAATTCTCTCTTCTTGGATCTGCGGTCTCTTCTTGCGTAGTAGAGAGCCTTCATAACTAGTTCATTTGCTTTTCTGAACTGAGTATGACGTGCACCTCTATAACCCTTAGCCAGTTTCAGAATTTTCTTATGTCTTGCATGTGCGGTAACGCCGCTTTTTACTCTTGCCATTCTCTTAAATCCTCCTTATTAGCCGTTCGGCAGCAGTTTTGCTACACGTTTGTAATCAGACTTAGAAACCAGTGCTGCTTTTCTGAAATTTCTCTTTCTCTTCGGGGACTTCTTTTCGAGAATGTGGCTCTTGAAAGCTTTATTTCTCTTGAACTGACCGGATCCGGTTTCTGTAAAACGTTTTGCCGCAGCGCGACGGGTTTTCATTTTCGGCATTTTATTCTCTCCTTTATTATGCTTTCGGGGCGATAATCATAGTCATATTGCGCCCTTCCATTTTCGGTGGTTTTTCTCGAACAATTGAGTCTCCCAACTCTTTTGCAAAGCGATCGAGAACATCCTGACCTAATTCAGGATGAGTCATTTCTCTACCCCGAAACATAATGGTAACTTTAACCTTATTACCATCCAACAAAAAGCGTTGTGCATTTTTTAATTTGACAAAGAAATCATGGTCTTCGATATTCGGACGAAGCTTAACTTCCTTTATCTGGAAAACTTTCTGTTTCTTTTTTGCTTCCTTATCACGTTTCTGCTGTTCATATCTGTATTTGCCGTAATTCATGATACGGCATACTGGAGGATGCCCGTTTGGAGCAACTTCCACGAGATCAAGGCCTTTTTCTTCAGCCAGACTGATCGCTTCATGAAGCGTCATGATCCCCAACTGTTCGTTTGCATCGCTGACAACACGAACCTCTCTGGCCCGTATTTCTTCATTGATACTGAGTTCCTTACCTATTCTTTTCACCCCCGAAATGAAATCATTTAATAATAAAAGCGGGCAGCATGAGCTGTCCGCTTTTAAATCATTGTTTAAACCCTAGTAGCTCATAGCCTTGTAAGGTGAGAAGCGGATCACTTCTGCTTTAATAAATCACTTTTGCTATAATACCTCAATCATCTTCATCTGTCAAGTCATTTCTAAGAACTCGATGTGCCATTCCTAAAGTTACTTCGTTGAAATGTAAAACACCTACTTCAACAAATACAGCAACGCAAAGATGTTCCTTCCATCTGGCAATTCCGATCTTGCCGCCTACATTCATCCCCATCGCCATAAGTTTGATCTGTTCGATAGCGGATTCCATAGCCCCGACAACGGATCCATCACCAACATGTGTATCAGAAATAACATGCTGGCGCTGGGCTGCAACAATGGCAGACTCATAAATTTTAGGAATGATATCCAGGAACTTGCCGCCAAAGTTGACTGCAACAGCACGAATTCCACTTTTTGCCAGTTTTTCACGAAGCTCGTTTTCATCGCTTCTGTTTTCAGAGAGTGCCATCCTGATGGCTGCTCTGGCTACATCAGCGCTCTGGAATTCTTTATACATAATCAACCTTCTCTGGTTTTAATTTCACGAATCAGGTTGGCAACGAACATCGCAACTGGTGTTGAACCTTCATCACCATTTTTTCTGCTTCTGATAGAAACCGTATGCGTCTTCATTTCCTTGTCGCCGACAATCAGCATATAAGGAACCTTTTCCATCTGTGCCTTGCGGATCTTGTATCCGAGTGTTTCATTGGCTTCTTCGACTTCTACACGGATATCAGATTCGGACATAGCGTCTGCAACAGCCTTTGCATATTCCAGATTCTTTTCAGTTACCGGGATAACCTTAACCTGTACAGGAGCAATCCAGGTCGGAAAGGCGCCGGCATAATGTTCAATCAGGATGCCGATGAAACGTTCAAGAGAACCGTATCCTGCACGATGCAGCATGACAGCGCGATGCTTGTTTCCATCTTCGCCGACATAATTGACGTCAAATCTTTCCGGCAGCTGCATATCCATCTGAATCGTGCCGCACTGCCATGTTCTTCCCAGGGAATCCTGTACATGGAAATCCAGCTTAGGTCCATAGAATGCACCGTCGCCCTCATTGATCTGATACGGAACGCCGGCAATTTCAATGGCTTCACGAAGTGCATTTGTCGAAATTTCCCAAAGTTCATCACTGCCCATTGAGTTTTCAGGACGGGTGGACAGTTCTACATGATATTCAAGACCGAAAACTCCATACATCTTCTTATACATGGACATGCACTTGATAACTTCGTCCTTCATCTGATCCTGAGTCATGAAGATATGCGCATCATCCTGTGTGAAGCAGCGGACGCGGAATAATCCATGAAGGGCTCCGTGCAGCTCATGTCTGTGTACAAGGCCGAATTCACCGACGCGCATCGGAAGATCGCGATAGGAACGCTGCTGGCTCTTGAAGTAAAGAATTCCTCCCGGGCAGTTCATCGGCTTAATTGCATAGTCTTCATCATCAATCTTGGTGAAGTACATATTTTCCTTATAATGATCCCAATGGCCGGACTGGATCCACAGCTTCTTGGAGAGGATGACTGGTGTCATGATTTCAACATAGCCGAATTCCTTGAACAGCTGTCTTTCATATTCCATCAGCTGATTGCGGAGAACCATTCCCTTTGGATGGAAGAACGGGAAACCAGGACCTTCTTCGTGGAAGGAAAAGAGGTCAAGCTGTTTTCCGAGTTTTCTGTGATCACGTTTTTCTGCTTCTGCACGTACAAAGAGGAAATGTTCAAGATCTTCTTTGTTGAAGAATGCAGTTGCGTAAATACGCTGAAGCATCTTGTTATGTTCATCGCCTCGCCAGTAAGCACCTGCAACGGTCATCAGCTTAAATACCTTAACTTTGCCAGTTGCTTTCATATGCGGGCCTGCGCAAAGGTCTGTGAAATCTCCCTGTTCGTACAAGGAAATAACAGCATCCTCCGGAAGATCTTCAATCAGCATGACTTTATAGTCCTGATTCTTTTCTTTGAAGAATTCCAATGCTTCTGCTCTCGGCAAAACCTTTTTAACCAGCGGAATATTTTCCTTGCTGATCTTTGCCATTTCTCTTTCGATGGCATCAAAGTCTTCCTGGCTGAAAACATGTTCAGAGTCGATATCATAATAGAATCCATCATCAATAGCCGGGCCAATTGCAAATTTTACGCCTGGATATAAATGCTGAATTGCCTGAGCCATTACATGTGCTGCAGTATGTCTGAGTGTGAAAAGTCCTTCCGGATCCTTTTTTGTGAAGAATTCTACAGTGGTTCCATCTACAATCGGATCACGAAGATCTGTCAATTCGCCATCAACTTTAGCTACAATGGCCTCTTTTCCCAAACTGTTGGAAATAGCTTTTGCAGCTTCGGAAAGTGCAACATTGCTTTCAAACTGCTTTTCCTTTCCATCTTTCAAATGAATTGTAACCATAACAATTTCACCCTTTCTATAAAATTTGTTTCGGGATACATCCATCAAAATAAAAAACTTCCGTCCCGTAAGGGACGAAAGTTTTATTCCGTGGTTCCACCCAAATTAAAGCCTAAGCTTCTCTCTGACATATAACGGTGTTCACCGGAAAGATTTCGGATCTTTCTGTTTAAGAGTGGTAACAGTTCAACCGCATCGTCTATTCACACCAGCCATAGACTCTCTTGGCATGCCTGTCTGAAATGTCATGTCTCTTGCACTACATTTAATATAAACACTATAACCTTATAAAATTAGTTTGTCAAGAAATTATCAGAACTTAATTGCAATCAAGGCAAAGATTTAAAATATTTCAAATTTCATGAACATAAGAGATTCCCTCAACGGTCTGCAAATAAGAAATATACTTCACCTTCTCGCCATGATGCGGCACCTTCATAGTCATAGTTGCAGCAAGAGCAGCCGCTCCATGCTTTTCTTTAAATACATTGAAGTTTGTGATCTCCACGCCCTTCTTTCTTACATCCATCAGAAATGCTTTGATTGACTGGATATCGCTGAACTCCACATAAAGGTCAAAATCCTTAGCCTGCCGCCGCAGATGCTTATCTACGGGCTCCAGCACTCTTAATACAAAGATAACAAAAATCTGTGCAATAATAGTCCCTTCAAAAAAACCGATCCCTGCCGAGAGTCCTATGATAGCACATGCCCACAATCCGGCTGCCGTTGTCAGCCCTTTGACTTCATTTCTGCCCGTAACAATAATCGTACCTACACCAAGAAAGCCGATACCGCTGATAACCTGCGCTCCAAGACGTGTCAAATCCGTATTGGACGCAGGATAATTTCTCAAGACATACTCATTTAATATCATTGCCATAGCGGCTCCGATACAGACAAGCGCATGAGTTTTTACACCGGCGCCCTTGTTTTTATATTCTCTGTCCATTCCTATGATAACGCCAGCCACGGTTGCCATCAGCAGGCGGAAGCCTATTCCCCAAATACTCCATTCTTTAAAAAGGGCATCTAATGTATCCAAAGTCACCACCTCAACTCACATCGAAATACAAATTCCAATTCTTTTCCCTATAAATATAATACCACCCAACTTCATGAAAACGTTTTAGAATATTACATTTTTTATTTATTTCCCTTAATACCTGGTGCCTTTTGCATATGCCTGAAAATTTCATCCTAATCAAAAAGCCTCTATCCGGAATATGAATCCTTCCAGATAGAAGCTTTAAACTCAATTATCTGACGCTCTTAACCTTTAAACGTCTTTCAAGAACCTTAAGACACATAGATACGAAGAATGTCATGATGAAGTAATATACTGCAACAATAACCAGCGGCGGGAACGGCTGGAAGCTGATTCCCTGAATCGTGGTTGCCGTATACATCAGATCTGCCATACCGATGACGGAAACCTGGGAGGATTCCTTGATCAGTGTAACAAATTCGTTTCCGATGACCGGCAGAATATTACGAATCGCCTGCGGAATGATAATCCGGATCATTGATTCCCATTTGGAAAACCCGAGTGACATTGCACCTTCGAGCTGCCCCTTTGGAATGGACTGAATTCCTGATCTTACAATTTCACATTCATAAGCACCGGAATTGATAATAAGTGCCAATACACCCGCCGATAAGCGTTCAAAATCAACACCCAGGATCTGGAAACTCGGGAAATGGATCCCAAGGAACGGAAGCCCGAAGAACACGAGTGAAATCTGTACGAGTACTGGAGTACCTCTGATAATTTCAACATAAACAGTAGCAATTGCCTGCAGAATTTTAATGCCGGAGATTTTCATGAATGCAAGAATAATACCCAGCAAAAGGCCGAAAAAGCAGGAAAGCAATGAAATAATAATCGTAATTTTAGCGCCGGACATAAAGATGTCATTATATTTAACCGCTGTATCAATTACCAAATCCATAATAATGTCATCTCCTATATATCTGCATGCAGCAACCGTTTAAGGAATGTCTGCGTTCTTTCTTCCTTCGGATGAGTAAATATATCCTCCGGATTCCCTTCTTCTACGATATACCCCTGATCCATAAACACAACATGGCTGGAAACGGATCTTGCAAACTGCATTTCATGGGTAACGACTGCCATCGTCATTCCAGCCAGGGCAACCTCTTTCATGACCGAAAGGACGTCCCCTACCAATTCAGGATCCAATGCGGATGTCGGTTCATCAAATAAAAGCATCTTCGGTTTCATTGCGAGAGCGCGTGCAATAGCGACACGCTGCTGCTGGCCTCCGGAAAGCTCTCCCGGGTAATAATCAGCTCTGTTTTCCAGACCGACCTTGGCCAACAGTTCCATTCCCTCTTCACGAGCCTGGCTTTTGGACATCTTTTTTATATGGATTGGCGCATACATAACATTCTCAAGCGCTGTAAACATAGGAAAAAGATTGAATGACTGGAATACCATGCCGACATCTCTTCTCAGCATTTTTACATCCGTCTTTTCATTGACCCTCTTGCCTTCAAACCAAAGCTCACCGCCCGTCGGCTTTTCAAGTAAATTCAGGCAGCGAAGAAGTGTACTTTTTCCGGATCCGGATGGTCCTATGATCGTACAAACTTCCCCGTTCTCTATTTTCATATTTATATCCTTAAGTACTTCGACATTGCCGAAAGATTTTTGCAGGTGCTTGACTTCGTATATAATCTGCTTTTTATCAGTCATTATTCTCACGCCTTTCTATGCATCTGAATATAGCATAATTATACAATTAAGTCAATTAAATTCTGCATAAATCGTATAAATTATTATTTTTCATCTTCTAGACCCAAGGTTTTCATGAACTGGATGTTTAAGAGAGACATGTATCAAATCCAGAAATTCAAAATAAAACCGATTATGCTATACTAATTGAATAAGACATAAATATAGTTTCAGGTTCCAGACTCTTCAAGCAGCAGGAGTCTCTAAACTATTTGAGGTGAAAAGTTATGCAAAAAATCAGAAAAGCTGTCATTCCGGCAGCAGGATTCGGGACACGCTTCCTTCCGGAAACGAAAGCCATGCCTAAAGAAATGCTTCCTATCGTTGATAAGCCTACCATTCAATATATCGTTGAAGAAATAAAGGCCAGCGGCATTGAACAGATTTTAATCATTTCAGGACATGCCAAAAGAGCTATTGAGGATCATTTTGATTCTTCCCCTGAACTTGAACAGCATCTCTATGAATCCGGAAAGATGGACTTATTGAAAGAAGTCCGTCAGGTTGCTTCTGTCAAAATTCATTACACACGCCAGCAATATATGCGAGGTCTTGGGGACGCGATTCTCTGCGCTAAGGAATTTATGGATGGAGAACCATTTGGTGTCATTTTAGGTGACGATGTTGTCTATAGCGGATCCGGTGAGCCTGCGCTTAAACAATTGATTTCCCAATATGACAAAACAGGCGGAACAATCATCGGCTGCCAGCTCGTACGTCCGGAGCAGGTATCTTCTTATGGCATTATTAACGGAACACCAACGGACAATCCCGATCTCCTCAAAGTTAAGGATATGATTGAAAAGCCTTCCATTGAAGAAGCGCCCAGCAGATTTGCAGCACTGGGCCGTTATGTCATCACCCCTGAGGTTTTCAAAATACTGGAACAGACCAAACCTGGAAAAGGCGGGGAAATTCAATTGACAGATGCCCTGCGTGTCATGGCAAAAAACGGAAACGTCTATGCCTATAACTTTAAAGGAAAGCGCTACGATACCGGGAATAAGCTTGGATATCTAAAGGCAACCGTGGAATTTGCCCTGAGAAGGGACGATATCGGTCCTGAATTCCGTCAATATCTGAAGTCATTGCTCTTGGACAATAAAATTTAACATTTAACAACAAAGAGGAGCCGGATTAACCGGCTCCTCTTTGTTATGAAATACCATAAATGATTATGTCTCCTCAAAGGGTTCCTCATGACGTATTTTCTTCTGCTGGGCTTGATAAAGCTCAAAGTATTTGCCTTTATTAGCAATCAATTCGTCATGTGTTCCCTTTTCTATAATTTTTCCATGATCAAGAACGCAAATGCAGTCTGCATTCCTTACCGTAGAAAGACGGTGTGCAATAATAATTGTCGTTCTGTCAGCGGCAAGCCTGTCAAGTGCTTCCTGAATTACTTTTTCGGTCTGTGTGTCCAGTGCGGATGTTGCTTCGTCAAGAACAACGACGGGTGGATTCTTCAAGAAAACACGTGCGATTGCAATTCTCTGCTTCTGGCCGCCCGAGAGTTTGACTCCTCGTTCGCCGACTTTGGTATCGTAGCCTTCAGGAAGATTATTAATAAAACCATCTGCCGCCGCAAGTTTAGCAGCCTCTTCGATTTCCCAACTATTTGCATTTTCCTTGCCATAGCTGATATTATCGGCGATTGTATCACTAAACAGAAAGACGTCTTGCTGCACAATGCCAATCTGCCTTCGTAAATCCTGCTGACTGAAATCCTTCAGATCCCTGCCATCCAAAGTAATCCGACCTTTTGTCGGTTCATAAAACCTAAGGAGCAAGTTGACCAGCGTACTCTTTCCTGCCCCGGTCTCTCCGACAAAAGCCACTGTCTGACCCGCAGGAATCGAAAGATTGAGATCATGCAGAACCAGATGATTCGGATCGTAGCCAAATGATAGATCTTCAAACAGTATATCCCCCCGGATGTCCTTCACACTGGCTGGCTTAATGCTGTCCTTAATCAGCGGCTCTGTATGCATAATTTCCTCAAAACGATGAAAACCCGCCATTCCTCGCTGATAAACTTCAGCCAGAATTGTTAAGCGGAATACAGGGCGCATAAAAATATTAACATAAAGCAAAAAAGCAACGAAGTCGCTGACTGTCAATGTACCGCCGGCAATCATCATTCCGCCGACTAACAAGACGACGACATTAATTATATTGGTAAAGAAATTAATACCGCTGGAAAAATAGGCAACGAGTCGGTATGATTCAAATTTTGTATCTCTTAATTCCCGGCTCTTTTCAGTGAAACGCTTGAGCTCAAATGCTTCTTGCGCGAAGGCTTTAACCAGACGGATCCCGGAAAGACTCTCCTCTGCACGGGCACTTACTTCTCCCGCTTTCACACGATTCTTGCGGAATGATTGTTTCATGGCGCGATTCACTTTAACTGTATGAATGCTTTTAGCAATCAACAATGTGCCTATGATAATCGCCAGTCTCCAGTTCATGAGCAGCATAACAACCAAAGTACCTGCCATAATAACGCCGCAAAGAAGCACATCATTAGGGCCTCTAAATGCCAAGTCACTAATCTCTGTTATATCGCTCGTAATTCTGGAAAGGAGCTGCCCTGTCTTCTCATTATCAAAATAATGGAAAGACAGTTTCTCTATATGTTTGAACAACGCTGACCGCATATCGTGTTCTATAGAAGCACTCATAATATGCCCATAATACTGTACTGCGTACTGCACGATGAAATTGACGATATATAAGAATAGCAGCACTCCTGATCCTATAAAAAGCTGATACATGTCCTTTGTCGGCAGTATCTCATTTATCAGATGTCTGACAACAATAGGAAAGATAAGGTCAAGACCGGCCATGACAAATGTCCCTATAATGACACCAATAAGTATTGTCATATAAGGCTTATAATACTTCAAGAAACTTTTTACCATAAAAATATACCTCTGGAGCTTCATACAATTTTAGAGAAGAATTTCATGTATTCTGTAGGTAAAGGATAAGACAAATCTCTTATTTCTAAAATTATATCATTATATTAGAAAATCTTTAAATAATCAATCCTCTGTTGTCGTTCTCCAGATATGCAGCAGGGAATCTTCAGACAGCTTATCTACATGAAAATAAGTGGCTCCCATGATATCTGCTAATTTTTCAGCCAGCCCAAGCCTGATATAACCACTTTCTGTATCTATGACAGCAATTGGCAAATTTCTCTTTCTTAAACGTGCTCCTTCCTTCAATGCATCTGCTACAGGATCTGAATCAGCGTTCAAACCAACTGTCGCCCTTCCATCTGTTATAAAAATCACTACAGGCTCCTGTGAAGGTTCCTGACGGTAGAGCAGGTCCAATACATCTTCTGCTTTCTGAATACCGCTTGCCAGGGGAGTTTTCCCGCCTGTAGGAAGATCGGCTAATTTTTTCTGTGCGAATTCAACACTTCTGGTTATGGGAAGCAGGACTTCAGCTTTGCGTTTCCGGAAAGCGATCATGCCCACTCTGTCTCTCTTCTGATATGCCTCAAGCAGCATCTTGAAGATAACACCCTTAACGATGCTCATCCGCTTTTTGGCACCCATTGAACCACTGGCGTCAACAACGAATAAAAATACATGTCCCGTACGTTTTTCTCTTACCTTATCTCTAAGATCTTTTCCAGTGATGACAAATGCCAGATCCTTATTTGACAGATGCCGCGCCTTTTGATAGGGTGCCGCTGCTCTAAGGGTGGCGTCAAAAGCGATGTCAGAGACTTTCCCTCTGGGGAGTTTCGATCTTACGTATCTTCCTTGTTTCTTATCCGTTAATACAAATTCGCGTTTCCCATCCCCGCTTTTCTTAAGCTTCAACCTCTGGGGCTGAATCCATATAGGAGGCAGTGCCACACTCAGATCTGCCTGGTCAACCTGATCATCCTGAGGTGCAGGGGCATTTGCTGTATTATCTTCTGATTCACTATCATCACTATTTAGTTCATCCCGCATGTCACTTAACTGATCTGGATTTATATCATTTTCTTTTGGGGGAAGCGGTTCATTATTCTTAGGTTTATCTGGCTCGTCCTGTGTTTGGTTCTCATTTTGCTTTGTCTCCGGGGTGCTGTCTTTTTCTGGATCTGTACTTTTTCTCATTCTATGAGGCAAAACAAATTCGGCGGCTTCTTCAATATCCTTAGGAATAATAAATTTACGGCCATACATAGCGGCAATTGCTTTAGCCGCTTCAATCAAATAGATATCAGCTCTATGGCCGGACACATTCGCTTTCAAGGAATATACGGCAGCAAGCTGAATCATAGCATCCGGACACTCAACCTCTGGCAAAATTACCCTTGCATGCTTTATTCTTTCTCTCCGCTCATCGTTTTCATCAGACCATTTATTTCTAAATTCAATTCCATTATTTTCAAACTCCAAGACACGGCGTATAATCTCTTCCCGTTCCTTGATTTCTTCAGTCTCTTCAATGCTTACGAAAAGCCCAAAACGATCTAAAGCTGATGAAGCGATGGATCCCCCATCAGGATTCATGACTGACAAGATAGTAAAGCGGGATCTCCTCTCTATAGACAATCCATCCCGTTCCAGTTTATAACTGCCATTTTGTTGAATATCCAAAACAATTGACAATAAATCCGATTGCAGGAGATTTACATCATCTATATAAAGAATTCCCTGATCCGCTTCATCAATCAAGCCGGGGAGAAGAACCCGGTCTCCTGTTTTAACCGCCTTTTCTGTATCTACAGACCCCAGAATACGGTCTTCCGTTGCGCTGACAGGCAGTTCAACCCAGGGATCATCAATCAGATCTCTTGCCCCGCGCATCAAAGTGGATTTCCCTGATCCACTTTTCCCAGATATAATAAGTCCTCCGGCATGAGGATTTACCAGGGTAATCAAAATAGCTTTCTTAGCCTTTTCCATACCGATTATGGCAGAAAAAGGATATACATTACGCTTCATCATCTATAACCTTATCTACTTCTGACCAATCAAGCTCTTGTTCCTCAAATGGACGTCTCCTCATGCGGTGCGGCAATGCCAGACGTGATGCTTTTCTTATATCATCCTTTGTAACTTCTAGATGCCCTTCTAAAGCAGCTATGGTCTCTGCAGTTTTAATTAACGTAATGTCAGCTCTGTGTCCATCTACCTTTAAGATAATGGCTATTTTCGCTGCAACCAGCAGCATGTCATCCGGGGTTGAAATACGCGGAAGAAGATCCATAGCTCGTTCAATACGATTTACTTCTTTTTCCTGCTCTTCTTTCCAATTGTTAACGAATTCTTCCGGATTGTTCTCGTAAGAAAGACGTCGTTTTATAATTTCAGCTCTCTTCTCCGGATCCTGTTCACCAGCAACTTTTACAGATAGCGCAAAACGGTCAAGGAGCTGTGGACGAATATCGCCTTCTTCCGGATTCATCGTACCAACTAAAGAGAAACGTGCAGGATGAGAATAGGAAATGCCTTCTCTTTCAATTGTATTAATTCCCATAGCTGCAGAATCAAGAAGAACATCAACTACATGGTCATCCAGCAAATTAATTTCATCAACATATAAAATATTACGGTTTGCATCGGCAAGAATCCCCGGTTCGAATGATTTATTTCCTGTTTTAATAGCAGCTTCAATATCCAAAGTACCTACAACTCTGTCTTCTGTGGCACTCACAGGAAGTTCAATGACTTTCATTGACTGCATTTTCACCGGTGGTTCCATATCCGCATATTTTTCAGTGCAATCATCACACCAATTGGATCTATCGTCAGGATCATCATTGTATCGGCATCCATCTATGCACTTCCTGGGTGGAAGCAAATCCGCCAAAGCTCTGACAGCTGTGGATTTTGCTGTCCCTTTTTCCCCCTGAACCAATACGCCTCCCAGTCTTGGATTAATCACGTTCAGTTCCAAAGCCAGCTTCATCATATCCTGCCCGATAATGGCAGTAAAAGGAAATACATCTCTTCTTTTCATATTAACTCCTTTAGGTAAATAATAATTTCCATTTTCTTTACATGAAATTCCTAATATTAATCCTCATCATCGTCATCTTCTTCAAGAGTTCCTTCAATTGACAAGTACAATTTTTCCAGCTCTTTTTTCGTACTATCTTTAGCGTTCCACATTTTACGTTTTTCTGCCTCTAAAAGTGTCTCTGCTATGTTTTTCAATGCCCAGGGATTTACCTGTTCCATCCACTTTTTCATTTCTGGATCTAAAGCATACTTTTCGGCATATTCCTCATACATCCAGTCATCCATTACATCACTGGTAGCATCCCACTGGAAGCTGATTGCCATTCTGTTGGCAAGGTCCGATGCACCTTTATATCCATGTTCCATGAGTCCCTTGATATACTTAGGATTCATGGATTCACTTCTGAAAATACGTTTGACCTCTTCATTGACTGTACGGATCTTGACATTGCCGCGATTGGTACTGTCGCCCACATATGACTCTGGTGCTGCGCCGGAAAGATTTTTCACGGCAGCAATCATACCTCCATGGAACGCATTGTAATCGTCTGAACTCATAATATTGCTGTCAGGATTCTCTTCATTTTTAACAGTCAGATCTATCCGTGCAAGCTGCTTTTTAAAAAGTTCAGGCTCAAAACAGCCGTCAGCTCCTTTTCCGAAAGCATGTCCTCCCCACCTGACATATACATCTGCGAGATCTTTTGTATTTTCCCATTCACGGGTATCAAGAATTACATTAACGCCTGCACCATACGTACCCGGAGCATTTCCGAATATTCTATAGGATGCCGCTCTCCATGCGTCAGTCTCGTTTTCCCCTTTCTCTTTAAGAATCCCGGCATCATTACTTATATGCTTTCTTACGAAATTTTCATCATTTCCTTCATTTTGTTCTGCTGCCATCATAACTGCCTGATCAAGCAGTTTTGAAATTTGTGGAAGCGTATCCCGGAAAAGACCACTGATTCTCGCAGTAACATCTATTCTAGGTCTCTTCAAATCAGCAATAGGTATAACCTCTAAACCTGTAACCGTTAAGCTGCCTTTCTGCCAGACGGGCTTAATCCCCAACAAGTACAAGAATTCAGCAATATCCTGACCGAATGTTCTCATATTTGGACCGGACCACAAAACCATCCCTATGTTTTCCGGATAATGTCCTTTTTCTGCAATATACTTTGCAATGGTCCTATCCCCGAGCTTCACGCCTAAATTCCATCCGGAAGGAGAAGGGAGCGTCTGCGGATCAGCGCCATAGAAATTTCTTCCTGAAGGGAGCAGTCCTGCTCCTCCTGTATTAGGCGAGCCGGAAGGTCCTGGATTAATATATTTTCCGGATAATGCGGAAATCGTATTCGTCATTTCATCTGAAGTCCTGCGAATTGCCGGAATAAGCTCATTGATGACAAACTTAAGCAGCTTCTCGAGTTTCTGCATCCATACATCGCTGCCTTGTGCACCTGGCAGGCTCATAGCTTTTTCAATGCATTTCTCTTGATCTATGGATTCTATTACACAGGAAATGACTTTTCTTGTTTCCAGGCGGATTTTCTCCATTAACTGGCTTTGAGTAATGTTCAGAGGTTTGTAAATTTCATTTGGATGTACCTGAATCTCATCCAGCGTCAAATCATATTTTTCTGCCCATAAGTCAAAAATAGATGGAATCTCTCCGTTAGACAATCTCAATATCTGCAATACGCAGTCAACTAGTAAATCTCCCTCCGGAGCTTTCCCAAGCACATGGAGTCCCACGTGGATTTCGCTGTCTTTCAGATCCTCAATATACGCATGCAAACGGGCAGCATAATCAGAGAATGGTTCGGTTTCGTTATAGGATACCTCTTCATCAAGTTTAGCGGCTGCAGACAGTTTTCTTATTCGAGATTCAATACCACTTAAATCCGAATTTCCTTTTTTAAGCTGAGCATATTCATCTAAAGCCTTTTCCAATTCGGACAATTCATCATAAGTTCCTGCTTCTGCAATAGGAGCAGGGAGATGTCCAATCAAGCATGCTGAGGAACGCCTTTTGGCAATAATTCCTTCACCAGTAATGGTCATTAAGTAAGGATATACATTAGGAAGATCATTCTGCGCAATATCAGGATAACTTTCATCATCCAAACCTACACTCTTCCCTGGAAGCCACTCAAGATTTCCATGAGTTCCCAAATGAATGACCGCATCAGCCTTCCAAACTTCACTTAACCAATGATAAAATGCCAGATACTGATGCGTCGGGGGTATTTTAGGATCATGATACAGTTTGACCGCATCCATCCCATACTGCCTCGATGGCTGGACTGTTATGAATATATTTCCATTTTCAAATCCGGGAATCAGGAAATTACCTTCATCATCCAGCATGACGTCCCCGGGTGCTTTTCCCCATATATGTTCCATGTCCTTCTGTACTGCATCTGGAAGTTTAGAGAAAAAAGCACGATAATTTTCACCGGAAAGTTTCAAAGAATTTTCATACTGCTTATCCGTCATCATCGAAATATCATTCGTTACATGAGCGTTTACTAACTTCAGAAGATCTGCGCCCGAGCGGGGAACCTGTTGCACACAATATCCCTCGCTTTGCATTTTCTGAAGCAGAAGGACGGCACTTTCCATAGTATCCAGCCCGGAAGCACTGCCGATATTCGCATTACCCGCAGGGAAATTATGAAAAATCAAAGCGACTTTTTTATCGCTGTTCTTCATCCTGTGAAGATGACCCCATTTGTATACCTTTGATACGATTTTCTTTATGCGTTCACCAATTGGGCGATATTCGATAAGTCCATTTTCCTTGATTCTTCCTGCAATAGGCACTCCGTGGATAATGCCATCAAGTTCAGGCAGAGCAGCCGAAATAGATACTTCGACAGCATTCATTCCTTCCGGATTTGATTTCCAATCCGCTTCAGGTGTTAGGAGTGTATAAGCATCAATAATAGGAACATTCAGTTCCTTTAATGTACTTACATCTGTCTTCCCAGTTCCAGTCAAAGAAAACTTCATTGTGCTCACTAAAACGTCAATTAATGGTTTCCCGTCTTTCATGAAGAAAGTATGAATCGCCTTTGATAAGGATTTTTCATTTTTAGAGGCCCCCATCTGGCTGTTAGCAAAAACAGGAATTACAGAACATCCCTGTCTCATTGCTTCCTCGATGAAATCATTCTGGTACTTTAAATCATCACCAATCCATTCGTCCCTGTAAAATAAGAGACCTATAACAACCTGATCTGGTTTGACACATGCTTTTAAGTAATCTTCTGTTTTCGCTATAAAACCATCTTCGTTAAAAGGTGCATAGATACCTGATTCCGGAGATATTTTAGGTGCAGGTGGATCCTTTTTACTTTTATCATTATATGATTCTGCATAAAGCCAAAGATTCTTATAGTTTTCATGACCGCCATACATGCAATAGAGTTTAAACCGTTCCAGCTTATCTTCATCTATAAACTGGCTGTCCTGTACGTCTCCATCATTAGCATCAATAAAAAAAGGAATCTTATTATCACATAAAAAATTCTTGCATTCACTCCATAGAGGCGTATTCATGGCATTTTTCATCAAATGGACTATAACTAAACCAGCGTTTTGCAGTTTAGCAGCCAGTGAGAAATTCCATTCCTCTCCGTCTCCAATAAATAATGCCTGGCAGTTTTCTGATATTTGGCCTTCGGTCTTTAGTTCATCACAAGCATTCTTCATTGATGAATACTTACGATCATGGTTAGTTACATATATAACGCCGCTTCTCATCTTTCATCCCTCATTAATATTATATAAATATATCATTCTATATGACTAAAAAAAATCAAATGATTCGATTTTTATCTTTTTTATTATACTATTCCAATCTTACTTTAAACATATTAAAATGTTATTCGGTATATTATTAGATAAGATATCATCATCTTATTCAATTTTTATATGATATTTTGGTGCTATTATATTTTATCTCATCATTATTTTATTAGCAGAATGTCATTATAAAAATAAAAAAGCTGTGAAAAACGATTTCTCATTTTTCACAGCTTTTTTTACTTCAGATATTGGCAGGCAATTGCCAAAGCAGAAAGCGTTTTGGCATCCTGTATCAATCCCTTGTTTACATATTCCCAGACGGTTTTGACCGGAATTTCAATAATATCAAGATATTCGCCTTCATCGAGATGCTGATGTGTTTTAACAAGATCTCTCGCCAAGTAAAGATGTATAGCCTCATTACTGAAACCAGGTGTCGTATATACCATTCCAAGCTTTGTCAACGATCCCTGATATCCTATTTCTTCTTCCATTTCACGGGAAGCACAGTCCTCCGGGGTTTCACCGGGATCCATTTTGCCTGCAGGAATTTCCAGAAGCGCCTGCTGCACCGGGTAGCGGTATTGTTTAACAAAAATAATTCCGCCATTTTGTGTTACAGGAACAATGGCAGATGCGCCTGAGTGGAGGACAACCTCCCGGATTTTCTTCTTCCCGGCTAAATCGATTTCATCCACACATACGTGGATGATATGTCCATCATAAATTTCTTTACGTGAGAGCTGTTTTTCTATTTCCACACTCATAAGATTTCCTCCCCTATAAAAAATCAATGGTGGTATAAAATACCACCATTGACCAGCTTCCTTTTAAGTTCCAGTGCTTCCTACTCCACCAGTTCTTGTTCCATCTGCGCTGTCATTGTCTGCTTTATAATACTTTACAAATATTCCCTGCGCTATACGATCGCCTTTATTGACGGTAAACGCATTATCCGTCGTATTATATACGGCAATCATAATATGCCCTTCATTGTCAGGGTTATTATAATAATCTGCGTCTATAATTCCTGTACTGTTAATAAGAACAATTCCGTGCTTGATAGCCAGGCTTGATCTGATATGGACAGCGAGATATTCATCCTCCTGCATATATGCCTTCAGGCCGGTAGACAAAACAGTGGTTTTGTGCGAGGGAAGGATCACGTCCTCGGCACTTTCCAAATCATACCCGGAAGATTTGCTTGTTTTTCTTTCAGGGAGGTGGATTCCCTTCATTTCCCAAGCTTTTACAATTTCAAATCCGCGGATACGGCTCATTGTTTTTTCTCCAGAAGGAGTGCTTTTCTGGAAAGGTTGATGCGTCCTTTGTCATCAATTTCAGTTACCTTAACCATAATTTCATCGCCTTCTTTAACGACGTCTTCCGGCTTCTCTACACGATGCAGTGCGAGCTGGGAAACATGAACCAGGCCCTCTTTGCCCGGAAGAATTTCAACAAATGCGCCAAATTTCATCAGCTTTGTTACTTTGCCCAGGTATGTTTCTCCCACCTGGACTTCCTTGGTCAGGGATTCAACGATCTTTCTCGCCTTGTTGGCAGCGTCCTCATCCGGAGAAGCGATGTAAATTCTTCCATCTTCTTCAACATCCATCTTGACACCGGTTTCAGCGATGATTTTGTTGATTGTCTTTCCGCCGCTTCCGATAACATCACGAATCTTTTCAACTGGAATTGTGATAGTAATAATTTTGGGAGCATATGCAGAAAGATGTTCTGCAGGCTTATCAATGCATTCAGCAATCTTGCCAAGGATAAAGAGACGTCCTTCATGAGCCTGCTTCAATGCTGCCAGAAGAATGTCGCGGGACAGGCCATGTACCTTGATATCCATCTGAATAGCGGTAATGCCCTTTGCTGTTCCTGCTACCTTGAAGTCCATATCACCAAGAGCATCTTCCATGCCCTGGATATCGGAAAGGATGCTGAAGTTGCCGCCATCTTCGATCAGACCCATAGCAATGCCTGCAACCGGAGCTTTCAGCGGTACGCCTGCATTCAGCAGGGACATGGTGCTTCCGCAGACGGAAGCCTGGGAAGAGGAGCCGTTGGATTCAAGAATTTCAGAAACGACACGGATTGCATATGGGAATTCATCTACAGAAGGAATAACCGGAAGCAGAGCTCTTTCAGCAAGAGCGCCATGACCGATTTCACGACGGCCAGGACCGCGGGAGCCCTTTGTCTCGCCTACGCTGTAAGACGGGAAGTTATACTGATGAATATATCTCTTTTCTGTAACAGGTGTCAGATCATCAATAGTCTGTGTTTCAGACATAGGAGCCAGTGTGGTAATGGACAGGGCCTGTGTCTGGCCGCGGGTAAAGAGTGCAGAGCCATGAACACGTGGAAGAAGTCCTACTTCGCAGGTAATATGACGGATTTCATCCAGCTTTCTTCCATCCGGACGGATATGTTCGTTGGAAATCATCTTGCGGACGATCTTCTTTGTCAAATGATCGAGACTTTCTGCAACGTCTGCGCCATTGTCCGGATAAATTTCAGCAAAGTGTTCCTTTGCATCTTTCTTGACAGCATCGATATTGCCATCACGTCTCAATTTATCTGCATCAAAAACAGCCTTTTTGAGAGCATCAGCTGCATAAGCTTCTACTGCTTCTTCAATTTCTGCCGGGATATCAGCAAATACAAGAGTACGTTTCGGTTTGCCGACTTCAGCAATAATCTGCTTCTGGAAGCGGCAAAGTTCCTTTATGCTTTCATGTCCGAACATGATGGCATCCAGAACTTCTTCTTCCGGAGCTTCCTTAGCGCCGCCTTCAACCATCATGATAGCTTCTTCGGAACCGGCAACAGTTACATTCATAGTAGATGCTTCCATCTGTTCCTGAGTCGGGTTGATGACATATTCACCGTTAACTTTGCCAACTCTGACACCTGCAATAGGTCCATCCCACGGAATATCAGAAATTCCCAGGGAAACGGATGCGCCAAGCATACCGCAAAGCTCCGGCGCATTGTCATAATCAACAGAGAGTACAGTCGCAACTACATGCACATCATTGCGGCATCTTTTATCAAAAAGCGGACGAATAGGGCGGTCGATCAGGCGTGCGTTCAAAATCGCAGAATTTCCTGGTCTTCCTTCTCTGCGCAGGAATCCTCCCGGCATTTTACCTACAGCATACATCTTTTCTTCATAGTCTACGGTCAGAGGGAAGAAATCTGTTCCTTCACGTGCTTCTTTGCTTCCTGTAGAAGTTACGAGTACGACTGTATCACCATAGCGAATTAACGCAGCTCCATTTGCTTGTTTTGCCATTTTACCAGTTTCAACAACTAACTGTCGGCCGGCAAGTTCCATTTGAAATGTCTTAAACATCCCTATTCCTCCTGTTATACGAATAATTTTATGTACTCTTTATTATATAATAAAATCTAAAATTTTAACAAGTCTGCTGAAACAGTTTTAAGACAGCATAATGATTAATCTTTTAGAAGTTCTATGAAAAATTTTTACACATATAGAAAAATCCCTTCTGCTGGATACAGCAGGAGGGATTTCTTTCATTTCTCATTTCAGACGTAATCCGAGTTTCTGTCCAAGAGTTCTGTAACGTTCAATATCCTTGCGGCGGAGGTAGTCAAGCATGTTTCTACGCTGACCAACCATTTTCAGCAGTCCGCGGCGGGAATGATGATCTTTCTTGTGCATCTTCAGATGTTCGGTCAGAAGAGCGATTCTCTTGGAGAGAATTGCGATCTGTACTTCCGGAGATCCGGTGTCGCCTTCATGAACAGCATACTGTTCGATAATTTCTTTCTTTACTTCGTTTGTAAGCATAATAGCCTCCTAAAAAATATAAATTGCTGTATCTAAGTCATCGCCGGAGATGCGAAAAACCGGGATACAGTTCACACGCTAGTTATTATACCTGCCATGCGTGAATTTTGCAAGAGAATAAGCAAATGAATTGATGATTCGTCAGCCTAAAACGATACGATCGCTTACAGCATCTGCCGTTTCCTCAAACTTCTTGAGAAGATCATCAATGGTCAGATTTTTCTTCTCATCTTCAGAATAATCCGCAATAATACTGCCATTGTTCATCATGATAAGCCTGTTGCCATACTTCAGGGCATCTTTCATATTATGAGTGATCATCAAGGTCGTTAAGTGCTGTTCATGCACGATTTCATCCGTAATTTTCAAAACCTTCGCTGCTGTTTTCGGGTCAAGTGCGGCGGTCGGCTCATCAAGAAGCAGTACTTCCGGCCTTTTAATCGTAGCCATGAGAAGTGTCAGTGCCTGTCTTTGCCCGCCTGAAAGCAGTCCGATGCGCGTAGAGAGACGATCTTCCAGTCCCAGATCAAGCCGGGCTACCATTGCCTTGTACTTGTCATGATCACCCGCAGAGAATGCCCAGCGCAGACGGCGGCTTTCCCCTCGCCTGGATGCCAGCAGAAGATTTTCTTCCACCTGCATTCCTGCCGCTGTTCCTTTCAGCGGATCCTGGAATACGCGGCCGATGAACTTGGCCCTTTTATATTCACTCATTTTCGTGACATCTTTGCCATTGATTTCAATGGTTCCCGAATCTGGAAGATACGCACCTGCAATAGAGTTCAGGAGCGTGCTCTTGCCGGCTCCGTTGCCTCCAATGACAGTACAGAAATCCCCGTCATTGAGTGTCAGAGAAAGATCGTTCAAAGCTTTCTTCTCGTTAATGGTTCCCTTAAAAAAGGTCTTGCTAATATGAGAAACGTTTAACATCTTTTCAGCCTGCCTTTCCCATATTCACTTTATCTTTGATCATCGGTGCTGCAAGTGCCAGCATGACAATAATCGCAGTAAACAGTTTCAAATCATTTGGCGGCATTCCAAGGTAGAGTACACCTGCAATAACTACTCTGTAAAGAACGGACCCCAGAACGACAGCAGCAAGTGAAGCAGAGAAGCTGTCAGCGCCTAAAATAACTTCGCCGATGATAACGGATGCAAGGCCTATAACGATTGTACCAATCCCCATCCCGACATCAGCGAATCCATTATTCTGCGCAACAACTGCACCGCAGAGTCCGATGAGCGCGTTGCTGATGAATAATCCGATGATTGTCATCGTGTCCGTATTGACGCCCTGTGCACGAACCATCTGCGGATTAAAACCTGTAGCACGAATGCACATGCCAAGTTCTGTTCCGAAGAACCAGTAAATAAAACCGATAATCACGGCCATCATAATAAGCGGGACAACAAAAGCAGCTGCAGACATGCTGATGTGAAGCATTTCAGAGGTTGTCGAGAATACCGTATCGGCACGGAGCAGCGAAATATTTGCTTTCCCCATCACGTGAAGGTTAATGGAATATAAAGCAATCATTGTCAGGATCCCGGCCAGAATGGCAGGAATCTTAAGCTTCGTGTAAAGAACGCCGGTAACAACACCTGCGATGAGTCCGCCCAATGCACCTGCGGCCAGTCCGGCCCAGGGTGAAACACCTGCTGCAATCATTGAAGCCGCAATGGCTCCGCCCAAAGGGAAACTGCCTTCGCAAGTCATATCAGGCACATCAAGCACCCTGAAGGAAAGAAATACACCGATTGCCAGAATTGACCACATGAGCCCTTGTGCCACTGTGGATATTGCTAAATCTACCATAGAAACAATCTCCTTTAATCAAGCGAATTGCCTGTCAATCAATAAAGGCGGCAAGCGCTGTTCTACCGCTGCCGCCTGTTAATCACCTGTAAAATGCGAGAACAGCAGTCTCCGGATTTAAATCAAGGTCTTGCTGGCTGGTTATCATACAAGTACAGTTTTCTTGCCCGCTGCCATACGTCGCTGGGCAGCTTGATATGGAGCAGATCCGCCTGTTTCATATTGATAACCATATCAGGATCAATTTGACGGGTAATCGGAATGTTCTCGGGCAGGAAATTCCCGCTTAAGAGTCTGGCAGCAATTCTGCCCCCGCTGAATCCCATGCGGTAATAGGACGGTGAGACCGATATCAGAGCACCTTCCTTCACCATTTCTATCTGTTCCCCGATAATAGGAATTCCCGCGGGTGTCAAAATTTTTACAACTGCATCAAAATTCTTAAGTACGGCAGGATCCTCCGGAATATAAACAGCATTCACATTGCCCAAAAATTTACGGATCTGGATATCCGGTCTCTGGTCCGGGTTAAAAGCAACCTCAAAGAGACTGATATTTTTCTGTTCCGAAACTGCCCTCAAAATCTTAAGCTGGAGCACTGAATCCTCATCTGTGGGATCGTACAGGATTCCAAGCTTATTCACAGGAAAACACTGCGCTGCCGTTCTTATTTGCGTCAGTACCAGCGGGGTATCCGATATGCCTGTAAAGTTTTCGTGGGATTTGAAAACCTCGTCACTTTTGAAAAGATATACGCCAACACCTACAACCGGTATGTTTTTGGTCACTTTGGCAAGAGCCTTGGCCGAATCCGTACCGACAGCTATAATAAGATCTTTTTTATTCGAGGAAAATTTCTTGGCGCCCCGTTCAAGCTTCTTGTCGTCCCCATTGGCATTGATTACTTCGATATGAAGTCTCTCCCCGTTCGCGTAACCGCTGGATTCCAATCCTGCTAAAGCCCCGGCTACCATTTTATCCTGTTCAGGCAGGTTTTCGGATTGAAGAATACCAATACTGTATACGCTTTTCTGCGGTATAGTTTTTATACTTTCCTCCGGAGATTTTTGCTTATTGCCCAAAAATAGAATTAAGGCTATTGCTATATTGCAAAGTGCAAAAACAAGCATAAGCCACCAGAGCTTTTTAAGTTTCGAGGCCACTTCCTGAATCCCTTCTTAAATCAGACCATTTCAGCTCTGTCAAGAACCGATTGAGGAATCTTGATCCCGAGCGTGTCCATTTCATTCTTATTGATGTATAACTTAGATTTGTCGGCACCTTCAACAGGGAAGTCTTTCACCGTCTTGTTTCCCTTGAGGATTTCAGCAGCCATTTCACCGGCACGGTGCCCGATATCATAGAAGCTGATTGATTCAGAAGCCAGAACACCAGATTTTACATGTCCCTGCTCAGCGCCGTATACCGGAATCTTTTCCTTATTGGCAACTGACATGAGTGTCGGAATAGAAGAAGCAATAATATTATCCGTTGGCACGAAAATTGCATCTACTTTTCCGCCCAGGAAGCCTTCGGCAACCTGCTGCACATCATTGACACTATTTACGGTCAGTTCAACAACATCAATGCCTAATGGCTTGCAGGCATCTTTAAGTTTCTGAGCCTGAATCACTGAATTGATTTCACTTGAATTATAGATGATTCCTAATTTCTTGATATTCGGCTGAATTTCCTTGATCAAAGCAACCTGCTTATCGAGCGGACCTCTGTCATGAGTCCCGGTCACATTGCTGTCAGGCTGTTTTTCAGACTTCATCAGTTTTGCATTTTCAAAATCTGCAATTGCGGTGCAGATGATCGGAATTTTATTTGTTGCATTGGCCATAGCCTGTGCTGCAGGCGTTGAAATGGCCGCAATAAGCTTGTAGTCGCCAGATACAAATCTGTTAGCAATCGATCTGAGGTTCGACTGATCTCCCTGCGCATTCTGCTGGTCTATTTCGATTTTGTCCTTCAGTCCGCTTTCATTTAATGCATCGACAAAGCCCTTGTTGGATTCATCCAGTGCAGGATGCTGCACGATCTGTACAACGCCAACCTTCATTTTACCGCTGTTTCCAGAGCTCCCGGAGTTGTTTCCACAGCCTGCGATTACACCTGCTGCCATTAATCCGCAAATCCCGACAGCTAAGATTTTCTTCCAACTTTTTCCTACCATTCTACTATTCCTCCATTCTTAAATCTAAAACAAATCAGATTTCCACAATCAATAAGAACAATTATGGAACCGATATGCTGTTTTAGTGATGACTTTCGATAATTATAGCATATAAAGGCATTTTTCACCATGTAATATACAAAATAACACAATAAAAAACGCCTCTACAGGAGAGACGTCTTCTTATTAACCTTCTACAGTTTTTGTAATGACTTGTTTGCCTTTATAGAAACCGCATACCGGGCATACATGATGAGGTTTTTTCATTGCGTGGCACTGTGGGCATTCCACAAGACCCGGAACAGTCAGCTTCCAATTAGCACGTCTTTTATCACGACGGGATCTAGAACTTTTTGTCTTCGGAACCGGCATTTCTAGCACCTCCTTACCTATCGGCCGTTATGCCGTTTTATTCGTCTTCGCTGCACTTCAATTACGATTTCGGTGCACTGCTCTAATCAACTTAGAGTAAATTATCAACTTCATCATTATACGAAGAGTTATGTCATTTGTCAAGGATAACATTCATTCTATACGGTATTTTCCATGACATATTGCGGAACGCCAACAAGGCGTCCTGAGAAGAAATCTTCATACAAAGAATTCCGTTGTAATGCTGTTTATCAGTATACCATATCAATGAAAAGCATAACAATCCTTTTGCTTCAGGCTAGCAGAATATTCCTCATGGCTGATTGGCCCCGGAAGGATCCGCCTGTATCCCCGCAATCACCATCTGCTTCTCATCTTTTCTCAAGCGGAAAAAGCGATACAGGTTGGCCGCTGCTTTCTTATTCATTCCGGGAACGCTTGCCAGTTCTTCTTCTGTCGCCTTTTTCATCTCATCCAGGGAACGAAAAGCATGCCAAAGGGCATTCCTTCGTGTTGGTCCGATTCCCTCCACATGATCAAGGATAGACTCTGTATTGCGTTTATTCGTCCAGTTTCTATGATATGTAATTACGAAGCGGTGCGCTTCATCGCGGATGAACTGAAGAAGCTGCAGCGCAGGTTCGTGATGATCAAGCACAACAGGAACATCACTGCCTTCCACATAGATTTCCTCTATTCTTTTCGCAAGTCCGATGACCGGTGCATTGCAGCCTGCATTTCTGATTACAGGAAGGGCCGCATGCAGCTGGCCAAGACCGCCGTCGAGAACAATGAGATCCGGTTCAGGCCAGTCTTTTCTATTTCCATATCTTCGCTGCATCACTTCTGCCATGGATTTGAAATCATCTGCATGTCCCTGCGTGGTTACCAGTTTGAATTTGCGATACTCACTTTTTGCGGGACGTCCATGCTCGAAAACAGCCATTGAGCCGGTTGTTTCGGCCCCCTGATTATGAGATATATCAAAACATTCCATTCGCTCAGGAAGACGAGGCAGATTCAGCAGTTCCTTCAGCTTCTTAACAGCGCCCTGTTCTCTGGCATCCTGATATTCCCACTGCAGTTTCTTATCAGAAAGATATTTTTTGGCATTTGCCATAGCCATGTCTTTCAGCTTCCTCTTGAAGCCTCTTTCAGGAACAATCATCTTCACTTCTGTCCCTTTGATCTGCTTCAGCCATTCCAGCAGAAGCTCAGAGTCCTTAGGCATCATGGGAAGAATAATTTCCTTTGGAACGGACATCGGATTCCCGGCATAGAAATCTTTGATAAAAGCTGTAATAATGTCCTGATCCTGCTCATCAGCACTTTCCGGAATACTGAAATTTTCTTTTCCAACCATTCTGCCATAGCGGATATAAAAGACTTCAAGACCGGTATGGCTTCCATCTCTTGCCATTCCGACAACATCAAAGTCACCTTCGTTGGAGATGATGTTCTGTCTCTGCTGAACGCTCTGAATTGCTCTGATCTGATTCCTGAATTCTGCAGCTTTCTCATATTCCAGTGATTCGGATGCCTGCTCCATCTTCTGCTGCAATTCCTTTACCAGTTCTGTGCTCTTGCCTTCAAACAGGTCACAGATGGTCTTTACGTACCTCTGATATTCTTCCTTCGTGCAGTAATTGAAGCACGGAGCGCAGCAAAGATGCAGGTGGTACTGAAGGCAGGGGCGCGGCACCTTCATAGAACGGCATGTACGGATAGGATAGTATCTCCGCAAAACACTCAGCGTCTTTCGAAGGCTGCCTACATCCGTAAACGGACCGTAATATTTAGCATGATCATCTCTTCGTATATTCCTTGTTACGAAGACACGCGGCCATTCATCCCCCGTCGTGATTTTGACGTATGGATATGACTTGTCATCTCTCAAGGAAATATTATATTTAGGATGTATTTCCTTGATCAGATTGCATTCCAGGATCAGTGCTTCCATTTCAGATCCAGTCATGGTGATATCCAGATCATCAGCATGCCGTATCATCGCTGCAACTTTAGGCGAACGGTTCTTGTCCTCTCTGACATAGGAACGAACCCTGTTCTTTAAGTTCTTTGCTTTCCCGACATAGATGATACGGCCGTCCTTATCTTTCCATCTATATACACCGGGCGAGTCAGGAAGTGCTTCGACTTTAGCCCGGATTTTATCATTGACTTCTATCATCCTTATGCCCCTTCATTATTTCTATGGTCCGGTCGATGACAGGCTTCAAATATTGGCCGGTATAAGATCTGGGAACCTGACAGATTTCCTCAGGAGTTCCTTCTGCAACAACTTCACCGCCTTTATCGCCACCCTCAGGGCCGAGATCGATAATATAGTCAGCTACCTTTGCCACATCGAGATTATGTTCGATAATGACAACCGTATTCCCCTGATCGACCAGCTTCTGCAGTACGATAAGCAGTTTGCGTATATCTTCACTATGAAGTCCTGTAGTCGGCTCATCGAGGATGTAAAGGGTATCACCCGTTCCTCTTCTCATCAGTTCCGTAGCCAGCTTTACACGCTGCGCCTCGCCGCCGGACATCGTGGTAGCCGGCTGTCCAAGACGGATATAACCCAGTCCGACTTCCTGCAGCGTTAAGAGCTTGCGAAGAATCTTGTCATGATTCTCAAAAAACGGAATGGCTTCATCAACTGTCATGTTCAGTACGTCTGAGATATTTTTCCCTTTATACCGTACTTCAAGAGTTTCTCTGTTATACCTTGCCCCGTGACAGACTTCACAGGGAACATAGACATCCGAAAGGAACTGCATTTCAATTTTGATGATGCCGTCGCCATGACAAGCTTCGCATCGTCCGCCCTTGATGTTGAAGCTGAATCTTCCAGGCTTATACCCTCTCATTTTGGCTTCTGAAGTCTGGCTGAATAGTTCCCTGATATCTGTAAAGATTCCCGTATAAGTTGCCGGATTCGACCGGGGTGTACGCCCGATCGGCTGCTGATCTATGTCAATGACTTTATCAATATATTCGGTTCCCTCCATACTCTTGTAGGCACCGGTTCCATATGATGTATGGTTTTTGATATTTGACAGTCCCTGGTAGAGGATCTCGTTGATCAGGGTACTTTTGCCTGATCCTGATTCGCCTGTGACAACCGTCATCTCTCCAAGCGGGATTTTTACATCTATATTTTTCAGGTTGTGTTCTGTTGCCCCGCGAATTGTAAGGTACAGTCCGTTTCCCTTCCTCCTGCTTTCAGGAAGCGGTATATATTTTTCGCCTCTCAGATAAGCCCCGGTTATGGAACCAGGTGTATTCTTTACATCTTCTGGCGTGCCCTCAGCAACAACATATCCGCCTTTTTCTCCTGCCCCAGGCCCGATATCAACGACCCAGTCTGCCGTACGGATCGTATCCTCATCATGCTCTACTACGATCAGGGTATTTCCCAGGTCACGCATTCCTTTAAGAGTAGCAAGAAGCCGGTCGTTATCCCTTTGATGGAGTCCGATGGACGGTTCATCCAATATATACAGGACACCCACAAGTCCGGACCCTATCTGCGTAGCAAGACGGATGCGCTGCGCTTCCCCGCCGGAAAGTGTCATCGCATTTCTTGAGAGCGTGAGGTATTCCAGACCGACATTGGATAAGAAGCTTAAGCGGCCTTTTACCTCCCGGAGGATCTGATCTGCAATGACCTTCTCCTTTTCCGTCAAATCAAGATTTTCTAGGAAAGGAATCAAATCGGCAACCGGCATAGCGGACAGTTCGGCAATATTCTTATTTCCGACACGGAACGCAAGGCTTTCAGGCCTGAGACGTGCGCCATGGCAGACAGGACACGGTTTTTCAATGAGATAGTTGGACAGAGTTTCCTTCATCTTCTCCGTCCATGCTTCCTCATAGCGCCGTTTCGTCATGGGGACAATTCCTTCAAATGTCCGCTGATATGTCTTCGTTTCACCGTCCTGATTCGTATATTGGAATGTCAGGAGCTCTGTACCGCCGAACTCAAATTCCATCTGTGCCTTTTCCGGCAGATCATCAAAGCAGTTGTCCATCCCCAGCCCATACGATTTAAGGAATGCATCCAGCTGCTTATAGAGCCAGCTTTCCTTATTGTATGGAAATGGCTTGATGGCACCCAGACGGAATGACAGACCGTGTTCTGGAAGAATACGGCTGAAATCAGCTTCCAGGGAAGCTCCGAGTCCCGTGCATGCAGGACATGCGCCAAGAGGATTGTTGAATGAGAAAATCCTGGGTTCAGGCTTAGGCAGTGAAATCCTGCATTCCGGACATGCAAAATGCGTACTGAAAATGTGGTCTTTACCGCCAATCACCCCGGCAACCATCATTCCGTCTCCCAGCTTAAGAGCTGCCTCAACAGAATCAGTCAGGCGCTGTGTAATTCCCTCTTTGATGATGATCCTGTCTACTACCACTTCAATGGTATGCTTCTTATTCTTCTCCAGATCAATGTCATCATTCAGGACGACGACTTCGCCGTCGATTCGTACCCTGACATACCCTTCTTTCCTGAGCTCTTCCAGCAGCTTCTTATGTGTCCCCTTTTTCCCGACAGCTACCGGCCCTAAAATAAGAAGCTTTGTGCGGTCGCCCAATGCCTCCAGTGCATCCACGATCTGGTCGATGGTCTGGCGCTGTATCGGCTTTCCGCAATTCGGGCAGAAAGCTCTGCTGGCGTGCGCATACAGCATACGCAGATAATCATGAATCTCGGTAACCGTGCCTACAGTGGATCTTGGATTATGGCTCGTTGATTTCTGATCGATGGATATGGCAGGAGACAGGCCGGAAATCTTATCAATATCCGGCTTATTCATCTGTCCGAGAAACTGACGGGCATAGGCAGAGAGAGATTCTACATATTTTCTCTGTCCTTCCGCATAAATCGTATCAAAAGCAAGTGAAGACTTCCCGGATCCGGAAAGTCCGGTAAATACTATCAATTGATTTCTGGGGAGTGTCAGATTAATATTCTTCAGGTTATTCTGACGGGCCCCTTGTATAACAATTCCTTTTTCCATACATTCTCCTCATAACATGACAAGATTTTCCAGTGCGCTGATCCGCAGATGCGTATCAGGCTGTCATCAGGTTAGATTCTCTTTTTCATAGGCCTGTTGATACGTTTCTTAGCAGATTCCTGTCTTTTTAATGCGGCATCTGCCCTTGAACCATATCTATTCGTCCATTCCTGGCGAAGCTTGCTTAAACGGTCACGAAGCATGGCTGCCTCTTCGAACTCCAGTGACTTGGCAGCTTTCTTCATGTTTTTCTCAGTTTCCTTCATCTGGGCGTATAACTCTTCATCTGTCGTCTTTTCTGTCTTAGTATTTTCACTGCCATAATCAGACGGCTTTTCTTCGACCTTCGTCAAATCAATCAGGTCCTTGACTCTTTTCTGTACTGTATGCGGCGTAATATGATGCTCCTTATTATACGCATCCTGTATCTGCCTTCTCCTGTTGGTTTCATCGATAGCATATTTCATCGACTTGGTAATTCTGTCTGCATACATGATGACATGCCCGTGTTCGTTTCGGGCAGCGCGTCCGATGACCTGGATCATTGAGGTCTCTGAGCGAAGGAATCCTTCCTTATCAGCATCCAGAATGGCAACCAGCGATACTTCAGGCATATCAAGGCCCTCGCGGAGAAGATTGATGCCAACAAGCACATCAAACACACCGGCACGAAGATCTCTGATAATCTCGGCTCTTTCAATTGTGGCGACATCAGAATGGAGGTACCTGACTTTTACGCCGGCTTCTGTCAGAAAATCCGTCAGATCCTCTGCCATCTTTTTAGTCAATGTAGTGATCAGGACTCTTTCATGGACTTCTTCCCTCTTGTGTATTTCCCCAAGGAGATCATCCATCTGCCCCTCTATAGGCCGCACTTCGATGCTTGGATCCAAAAGTCCGGTCGGTCTTATGATCTGCTCCGCCAGATTTGTCTGAACCCCCATTTCATAAGGACCGGGAGTTGCCGATACATAAATGATCTGATTAATTCTTTCTGTGAATTCATCAAAAGTAAGCGGGCGGTTATCCAGTGCGCTTGGAAGACGGAAACCATAGTCCACCAATGTCTTTTTGCGTGACTGGTCGCCATTGTACATAGCACGCAGCTGAGGAACGGTTACGTGAGATTCATCAATCATGATCAGAAAATCTTCAGGGAAATAATCAAGCAGGGTAAATGGCGGTTCTCCGGGTTTCCTGTTGGACATATGCCTGGAGTAATTTTCTATTCCGGAGCAATAGCCGACTTCCTGCATCATTTCCAAGTCATAATTTGTCCTCTGCTCGAGACGCTGTGCTTCCAGAAGTTTATCCTGCGATCTTAATTCTTTCAGTCTTTGATCCAGCTCGGCTTCAATAGAAGTAATTGCCTTCCTGAGCTTGTCCGAGCTTGTTACATAGTGCGACGCAGGGAATATGCCTATATGGTTTCTCTCTGCCACTGTTTCGCCTGTCAGCACGTCAAATTCGGTTAATGAATCGATTTCATCGCCAAACATCTCAATACGGACAGCTATATTGTTTTCAGATGCAGGAAATACATCAATCGTATCCCCTCTCACCCTGAACGTATCGCGCGTAAAATTCATATCATTGCGCATATACTGCATGTTCACTAATTTTTCGATAATCTTATCGCGCTCTATTTCTTCACCCGGACGGAGTGACAATCCCATCGTGCTGTAGTCTTCCGGATCGCCGAGGCCGTAGATGCAGGAGACAGACGCCACGATAATGACATCCCTTCTCTCAAAAAGCGCCATAGTCGCAGAATGGCGCAAACGGTCGATTTCCTCGTTTCGAGACGAGTCCTTTTCAATATAGGTATCCGTCTGCGGCACATAGGATTCCGGCTGATAATAATCGTAATAGGATACGAAATAGTAGACAGCATTATCCGGGAAGAAATCCTTGAACTCGCTGGCCGTCTGGGCCGCAAGTGTCTTATTAGGAGAAATAATCAATGTAGGCCGCTGTACTTCTTCAATGACCTTGGCCATGGTAAAAGTCTTGCCTGTGCCTGTTGCACCAAGCAGTACCTGAGCCCATTGCCCTTCATTCAATCCATTGACCAGTGACTTCACTGCCTTCGGCTGATCCCCCGTCGGCTGAAAGGGTGCTTTCAGCTTGAATGGAATCATCGGCTCGATATATTCTCGTTCTATTCTTGATCTATCCATAAGTTTCCTCGTATCCAGTTCAATAATCGAATATTCTCTATTTCTATATTATATCACGTAAAAGAATATTTGTTTTGTACATGAAAAAGCTCTTTGCCATATTCATATCTTATGCAAATATGACTTATGGATAAAACCGGTCCAATAAGCTCTCCATGCAGCTTATTAAACCGGTTTTATCACATCATGCTATTGATCCGTCGACAGGACATTATTTGTTCATCATATCATAGAGAATCCTGACAACATCACTTGCGCTGTCAGGAAGCGATTCACCGCATGCTTTAGACATGCGGAGTCTCAAATCAGGGTTGGTAAGAATATGTTTAACCGTAGACGGCAGTTCATCCCTCTTGACCCATTCAGCGCATCCCTGATTTTTCATATGCATCGCATTGGCCCGTTCCTGTCCGGGAAGTGTATTTACCAGAACCATCGGAAGATGCATAACCAATGCTTCCGTGCAGGTCAGTGCTCCTGGCTTCGTAACCAGCAGTTCGCTTCTTGCCATAATTTCTGCAACCTTGTTGGTATAGCTGTGGAGTTCTACTGGATGATGAAGCTTTTCAGAAAGCATGGCAACTTTCTCATACAAGTTAATATTTTTCCCTGTAATGACGATAAATTTTGAAATTTCCTTCACTTCATCCAGGCGGGTTATATTATCGATGACATTTCCAAGCCCGAGGCCTCCGCCCATAACAAGAACCGTGCCCTTTTCGAAAGGCTTTCCCTCTGCGGCCTTTTCATAGAAGGCACGGCGCACAGGAATTCCTGTCACATGAATGATTTCCGGCGGAATATGGTAGCTTTCCAAAAGAGTTTTCAAATCCGGGGTTGCAACACAATAGCCGTCCAGGTAATGGTCTACCCAAAGCTGATGAATATCAAAATCCGTGATTACGCCAAGCATGGGAAACGAAATATCCTGGTCCTGTTTTAGAAGATCTGCCGCACCAGCAGGAAATGGATGCGTGAAGATCATGGCATCCGGTTTTAGAGTTTCTATCAGGCTCTTCATCCTGCGCTTGAAAGTAAGTGAAAGCATTTTCTGCGAGAGCTGCCCAAACTTGCTGCTCTGGGAATCACTGTACAGATGATCATATAATTCGGGGAATACATCAATCATTTTCAGATATGTATCCTTGATGATATGGTCAATAGAGAACATATTGCTCGAAACAAAATCCAGAACACTGACAGAGTCTTCCGGATGAAGTCGTTTAACAGCCTCTGCGATAGCCCGGGCCGCCTGGCTGTGTCCGGTTCCTATACTTGCTGTTAAAATAAAAAGCTTTCGCCCTTGATTCGCCATTATACTTCCCCTTTTCATTCGTCTTGTTCAAATTATAACATAGTCAGGAAGTATGATAAATTAAAAAACCACCTCATTTCTGAGGTGGCCCTTTAATTCATTCTTATTTCTTTGCTTTCTTTGCTTTTTTTGCTTTTACTACGTTTACTTTTTCTTTCAGCTGTTTGGATACGCGGAAAGCCGGAGCTTTGGATGCAGGAATCTTGATTTCCTTCTGAGTGGAAGGATTGTGACCAACACGTGCACCACGTTCACGAACTTCGAAAGTACCAAAACCGATGAGCTGAACCTTATCTCCCTGAACAAGAGCGTCAGAGATGACATCAATAACGGCTTTGACTGCCTTTTCCGCATCTTTCTTAGTCATTTCTGCTTCTTCGGCAACTGCTGCGATGAGTTCTGTTTTGTTCATAACTAAACATCCTCCTTTAATAATTGGCGAAATCCTCGCCCTTAGTTCTTTCGGACAGAAGTAATCAACTATTTCCGTTGAATTTTTTCCAGGATTTCTGAGCATCCTCAGGAGTCATGTCAGCAAGGGTTTTGCCGGATTTCTGAAGATCCGACTCAAATGATCTCAACCGATCCATAAAATTCACAGTATAACTGTGTAATGCCAGCTCCGGATCGATCCCTCTTTCGCAAAGTACACGGTCTAAAGCGAAAAGAAAAGCACCCGCGCTGAATTCTCCGGTTCGTTGGTCTTCTGCGTCAAGAATATCGCAGATTTTCCTTCGTACATCCTCTGGGAAACTTTCTGAAAAGAACACTTCTTCCAGTCCGTTGGAACTAACTTTCTTTTGAATTATACACGCTAGAAGCAGACTTGGCAAGCTCCTAGGCACTCCGGATAACAGATATTGCCTGTTTTTTTCAATTCTCTTACGTTTTTCCCATGTTTCAAAAGCCTGATCGAGCTCTTCAGAGGATGAATTTCCGAAAACGAAGGGATGTCTTCTTATCATTTTCTCGGATATGCCATCGACTACATCCTGCATGGAAAACTGGCCTTCTTCTTCACAAAGCTTTGCATGAATGACGACCTGAAACAGTACATCCCCAAGCTCCTCTTTTAAATTAGGGATATCGTTTTTATCGATTGCATCGATGACTTCATACACTTCCTGAAGGAAGTACGTCCTGAGGGACATATGATCCTGGCTCCTGTCCCATGGGCATCCTCCAGGAGCAAGAAGCCGTCCAACAACATCATCAATCCGTTTCAACGAAAAGGGATGAAGCGGCTGCGTTTTGGCCTTCCTGCTGTCGAAGAAGAAAATAAAATCAGAATCCATTGTATGATTGGAAAATTCTTCCACGGAAAGCCTTAAAATGGTTCCAAACGGATCAATTGCCAATACAGAAGAATCTTTTGTGTACAATCTTTTTAATCTGGCAGAAAATGATTTAAGATTCTGAGCATTTGAAAATAATACAATCAAGGGATGCTTGAGCTGAAGTGATACACTCCCGGCCTCATTATCTCGTACAATGGTGAATGTATCTTCCTCCGACAGCAAGCCTTTATCCATCAATAAGTCTAAAGCTGTACTAATTTTCATCTATATACCTCTAAATGCGGGAAACTGCGATTTAAACCTTTTTTTGAGTGCTTTATGGACAGCACTCGGGCAAGTTATCAACTTGATTTTCTTTATTCTATCATGTTCATCGAAGAGAATAAAATAAATGCATCAATCTTCGCGAATATTCTATAAGTGAAAAGGATGCACCTCAAACGGTGCACCCTTTTTATTGATGAATCTGATAAATTTTCATGGCATTTTCACGCGTAATATCAATCAGTTCCTGAACGTCCATATTCTTGATCCTTGCCAGCTCCTCAGCAACCAGGAGTACGTTGGACGGATCATTTCTCTTTCCCCTATAAGGAGGCGGTGTCAGGTACGGGCTGTCAGTTTCAATCAGCAGCCTGTCCAGGGGAATATCTGCAGCAACTTCTTTGAGCTTTATGCTCTTTGGAAAGACCACAGGCCCCGCAAAAGAGATGTAGAAGCCAAGCTTCATCAGTTCCCTTGCCGTTTCTATGCTTCCTGAAAAACAGTGCAGAATGCCGCGAAGGCGGCTGTCCGCATTGCGCTTCAATATTTCCAGAACATCTCCGTGAGCTTCCCTGTCATGAATGAGGATAGGAAGATCCAGTTCCTTTGCCATCTGGATCTGTTTCTCAAACCAATACTTCTGGGTATCCTTATCCGTATAGAGATAGTGATAATCGAGGCCGATTTCCCCGATTGCCCTGACCTTATCATGAATCTTTGCCAGGCGGGCAATCTCAGCGAGCACTTCGTCTGATGCGCCGTTTGTCACCTGAGGGTGAATGCCGACAGCGGCATAAATTCCTTCATGCGTATCCGCGAGACGGACTGCCTTCCGGCTTGTCTCCAGGTCCTCTGATGGAACGACGACATAATCCAGTGTCTTGAAAATCCGGGCAATGACGTCTTCACGATCCTGGTCAAACGCTTTGTCGTAGAGATGGGCGTGCGTATCAAAAAGTCCGGTCATTTGACTTTGCTTCCAGCAGGCATGTCCACAAAAGGCACCTGCAGCTCTCCGTCCTTGGAAGCTGCCAGAATCATTCCCTGCGATTCGATTCCCATCAGTTTGGCAGGCTTGAGGTTGGAAACAAAAATGACATGTTTGCCAACAAGATCTTCCGGTTTGTAGTACTGGGAAATTCCGCTGACCACTGTTCTTGTATCATCGCCGCCAAGCGATACTGTCATCTTGATCAACTTGTTGGATTTTTCAACCTTTTCCGCTGTCATAATTTCCGCTACTCTAAGGTCGGTCTTAAAGAATTCGGAAATATCAATTTCTTCAGTTTTCTCTTCTGCTTCTTTTTTGGAAGAAGATGATTTTTCTGCTTTCTTGTTATTCTTGGATTTCTTGACTGGTTCAGCCTTTTCTTCTTCGTCTTCTTCTATTTCAATTCTCGGGAAGATCTGGTCGCCTTTGTGAACCACGGTACCGTCAGCAATTCCGCCCCATACGAGATCTTTGTAATCAGCACCCTTGAAATCTTTCAGCCCGAGCTGATTCCAGATCTTTTCAGACGCAATCGGAATCACCGGTTCTGCCATAAGGGAAACAAAACGGAGTCCTTCGCAGAGATGATAAAGTACAGCATCGAGTGCCCCCGCTTTGGATTCATCCTTTGCCAGAATCCAGGGTGCGGTTACGTCAATGTATTTATTCAGGGCACGGATAAAAGTCCATACTGCCTTGATTGCATCATTGATTTTCCAGTTGCTCATTCCGCTGCGGAATTCCTCCAGTGTCTGCTTAGCTTTTTCTTCGATGTCTGCAGATGCATCAGCAACAGCCTGATCACCGGAGGCATCACCATTTGTCAGGACGCCGCCTCTGTATTTTTCAACCATGGAAAGCGTTCTGTACAAGAGATTTCCCAAATCATTCGACAGGTCGGAATTGATTCTTCCAATTAAGCGGTCACGGCTGAAGTTGCCATCCTGTCCAAGCTGGATATCATTGAGGAGATAATAGCGGATCGCATCTGAACCAAATTCCTGAAGAAGAGGAATCGGATCGATGACATTGCCCTTGGATTTGGACATCTTTTCGCCATCGACAATGAGCCATCCATGCCCGTAAATCTTTTTCGGAATTTCAATGCCAAGGCTCATCAGCATGATCGGCCAGATAATACTGTGGAAGCGGACAATTTCTTTCCCGACCAGGTGAACATCTGCCGGCCAGAATTTGTGGAATTTTTCAGGATCGTCAACAATGCCTGCCGCTGTCAAGTAATTGACGAGTGCATCAAACCAGACATATACGACATGCTTGGGATCAAAGGGAACAGGGATGCCCCACGTAAAGCTTGTACGGGACACGCAGAGATCTTCTAGTCCACTTTTAACAAACTGCACCATTTCATTCTTGCGGGATTCCGGCTGAATGAAGTCCGGATGTTCATCAATGTATTTAAGCCACTGATCAGCATATTTTGACATCTTAAAGAAGTAAGCATCTTCGCTTACTCTCTGCAGCGGGCGGCCGCAGTCAGGACAAATGTGTTCCGGCGTCAATTTGTTTTCAGGCCAGAATGTTTCATCAGGAATGCAGTACCATCCTTCATACTTGCCCAAATAGATGTCACCCTTGTCGTAAGCGCGCTGGAAAAGCATCTGTACGACCTTCTTATGTCTTTCCTCGGTTGTCCTGATGAAGTCATCATTGGTAATATTGAGTTCTTTCCAAAGCTGTTTGAATAAAGCAACAATGCCGTCAACGTACTGGATAGGCGTTACTCCGGCTTCTTCTGCTTTCTGTTCAATTTTCTGTCCATGTTCGTCAGAACCGGTCAAAAAGAACACATCATACCCGTCAAGGCGCTTGAAACGTGCTACAGCATCGGCTATCGATGTGCAGTACGTGTGCCCGATATGGAGTTTTGCACTAGGATAATAAATCGGTGTCGTAATATAATATTTCGGTTTTTCACTCATAAATGTTTCCTCCCGATCCCTCTTTTTATAATTTATATTGGCTGGGAAATCTTATTCATATTCTATTAATGTCTTTTTATTATACCATTCTACTAAAAAGATAAAAGTCAAAAAAAGGTAAATGCAGGCATCTGATTAGATTAATGATCGTTATGCTTCAGAAGATACTGGTAAACCTCTCTTCGCGAAACATTGTAGCGGCCGGAGACTTTGCGTGCAGCTTCCTTGAGCGGCATCCCTTCGGCCAAAGTCACGGCGGCATCCTGCCAGGATGTCTCTTCTTCATCCTCTTTTTCCATGGATTCATTCCAGCCTTCGACCAGAATGACATACTCGCCGCGGGGATCATTCTCGTTCATCCCGCTTCTGAGTTCCGCGAGAGTCCCTCGTTCAAATGTTTCGAATTTTTTCGTCAGTTCCCTCGCTGTTACCGCATTTCTGTCTCCGAGAGACTGAATGAGTACGTCCATGGTCTCTTTAATACGGTGAGGCGCTTCATAGAAAATGAGCGTCAGCGGCACTTTTGAAATGTCTGCCAGAAGCTTTTTACGTTTGGCCGTAATTTTAGGCAGAAACCCAATAAAAGCAAACTGACGGGCATCAAGTCCGGATGCAACAAGGGCTGTCAAAGCAGCATTGGGACCTGGAAGCGGGACAACGGGAATCCCCTCGTCCAGCGCCAGGCGGACTAAATCAGCTCCCGGATCGGATATGACAGGCATCCCCGCATCGCTGACCTGTGCAACGGAGTGTCCTTCCTTCAAAGCCTCAATCAGTTTGGGACCGGCTTCTTTTTTATTATGTTCATGATAGGATACCGGGTGTCCCTGTATCCCCAGATGTTCTAAAAGAATCCGTGTATGCCTTGTATCTTCAGCCGCTATGATATCTGCATTCTTCAGTATATCAACGGCACGATAGGTTATATCCTGCAGATTGCCGATTGGCGTCGGTACCAGATAAAGTGTCCCCTTCTCCACTTCACTCATGACTTTTCCTCCCATATATCTCACAGACTTCATCTGTGTAAGAACCATCATCATTATGAAGAAGAAGCGGCGGTTCTACGACAAGCTCTGCATGCCCTCCGTATCTCCATTCTATCAGGACCCTGACCGCCGTATGGCCCTTTCTTGCATAGACAAAGCGCATGCGCTTGGGCTCCATATGATACTTTCTTCCTATAGTGATAAGATCAGCCGTCCTGTCCGCTCTGTGTACCATAGCCAGACGTCCGCCGTATTTCAGAAGATACTGCGCTGTCTTGAATACGTCATCCATCGTCGCATTCATTTCATAACTGGCGCTGGCCACCCCGCTTTTGGCACTCATCCTTCCTGTCCCCACTTCCCGATAGGGAGGATTAGCCAGTACCAGAGAGAATTTTCCGGAATGGAACTGCCGGGAAGATTCCCTATAATCTCCTTCAATGACTTTGATCTGCGCTTCTTTATGATTTCCTTCTATATTTCTTCTCGCCAGATCCGCCATCACAGGATCCAGTTCAAAAGCCGCAATATGATTGCCGCCCAATGAAGAAACAAGCAGTGCGATAACACCGGTGCCTGTTCCAAGATCTGCGATGACATCATTTTTCTTAGGCTCTACATAGTGAGCCAGTAATACAGAATCTACAGAGAAGCAGAAATGATCCGGCCTCTGGATGAGCTTCATATCATCCCTGACTAAGTCGTCAAGTCTTTCTCCCTCATTCAATACCCATTCATCAGCCATTTTCAGCCTGCTCTACCTCGTCCCAGGGGAAAGTCTTTGTCTTCTGCCCCTCCAACTGCACTTTAACTGTATGTTTTTGTGTATTGACATAGAGAATCTGTCCCGCACCTTCTTCCGTAATCGCCTTCATGCCGACCCGGAACATTTTCTCGTTCCCTTTATCTCTATGGCAGCAGCCCTTCTTCTTGCATCCGTCATGTACATACTGGTCGTTTTCATAACGCAGGCAGCACATCAGGCGTCCGCATACACCAGATATTTTCGTCGGATTCAGGGAGAGCCCCTGATTCTTTGCCATCTTAATGGAAACCGGTGCAAAATCCCCCAGAAATGTTGCGCAGCATAAAGGTCTCCCGCAGGGGCCGATCCCGGACACCTGTTTAGCCTCATCCCTTACGCCTACCTGCCTCAGCTCAATTCTCGTATGGAACACAGACGCCAGCTCTTTGACAAGATCCCTGAAGTCGACTCGTCCATCCGACGTAAAGAAGAAAACGATCTTATTTCTGTCAAACGTATATTCAGCACGGAGAAGCTTCATAGGACACTTGAATTTCTCTATTTTCTTCAGACAGATTTCGTAAGCTGACTGCTCGCGCTCTTTGTTTCTTTCCAGCTGCGCCATATCTTTAATCGTAGCTTTGCGGATGACCGGTTTCTGCGGCATATCCTCTTCACTGACTTTATCAGGCATAAGGACAACATAACCGTATTCCAGTCCCCTGGATGTTTCGACAATAACTCCATCATCTATATGCAAATCAAGATTGTTGGAATCAAAGTAATATATTTTACCCGCAGGCTTAAATCTGACACCTATAACTTGATTCATTCTTTTCTGCCTCTCTGTATATTCTTCAATTGGATAAGAATCATATCCCAAATATTTTTTATATTAATATAATGCGTATATGCCAGCTCCGCATCGCGGAAAACTTCCATCACCTGCATGACTTTGCCATTCCACTTCCGGGAAACAGCCATCTCACGTCCCATGACTGACATGCACCTTGCCCGGTCCTGGTCACCGGTTTCCGCCAGCACGAGTATATCCCGCCCGACGAGGATGATCCAGCGAAGCATTTGATGAAATTCATCTCTGTCTTTCCATTTATGCCCGCTTAATGCAGAAAATGAACGGGGATTATCCGTAACGGTTTCCCAGAACGACATGGCTGCATCAGGTTGTGCATTATCTTTTTCACTGCAGATCTCCAAAGTAATGCCCGGGTTTCCTTCTGAAAGCTGGTAAAGTACATCAGGAGTCATATTCACCGGCACTGTATATTTGCTGCTTTCCCTTTGGAGAAGTGCAAGATATTCTTTCCTTCCAAGCGGCGTAAAGGCAAATTTCTCGCTTCTGGAAATAACTGTCGGAAGAATGGAATTCAGATCAGTAGAAATCAGAATAAAATAAACATTGCTTTGAGGCTCCTCAAAGGTTTTGAGCATAATATTTGCAGCAGCCGCTCTCATGAACTGGCATTCATCGATAATGCAGACATGAGCCTTTTCATCAAAGGACGCCATGCTTTCAAGAAATGTACGGAACTGCTCTACTTTCAATTCCATCTTTCCGGGGCGAAGATACCACAGCTGGTTTCCAGCCATCGGGAGCGTCATCTCTTCTCTGGCGGATGATATGTGCAATTCATCAAACTCTCCGGAAATCTTTTCAGATTCTCCTGTAAGAATTCCCGCCAGATCAAATGCTGCTGTTGTCTTGCCCAGCCCGTCATCCCCATATAGGATCAGGGTATGAGGAAACCTGTTGTTTTTCAGCAGGGATTTCCATTCCTTCTGAACTTTTTCCTGTCCATAAATATGCGGAAGAAAGAGTGACACCTGGTACCTCCATATACGCTGTTAGTTAAGTAATACACTTTAATTCTACCATGCATGAAGAATGACTGCAAAAGTTGGCACTTCCGCCAAAATGCATGTCAGATTCCGGATAATAAATCCGGGATTTCGAGTACGTTCTGCACGTAAGGAACGCCTTCTTTTTCAAAAAGGCTGGCAGTCTTATCTTTCTCTGCTCCGTACAGCACTCCTATGAACCTGAAGCCTGCAGCTCTGCTTCCCAGCAGGTCTGAGAAGGAATCCCCGCAGACATAAATCTCATCTTCGCTGCTGCGCATGTTCGTTCCTGCCATATATGCAGGATAATTTTCCTTATTTCTGCCGTAAGCAGCGCACAAATAGATAAAAGGATGCGGTTTATCAGGAACACTTCCTCCGTACATTTTTGATTCATCTACCGCATCAGATGCAGTCGCTAAATAGTTTGATTCAAACTCTTCATACCAGCCATAGGTTTTAAAAGGGACTTCCATTTCAATCCGGGCACGTCCTGTCGCAACCCCGAGCTCATAACCGCTTTCTTTTAATCTTTTAAACATATTCTTTATGCCAGAGGGCGGAGCAAGCGGTGTTTCCCTGTCCAGAAATCCCGGCTTTCCGCCGCTGTATGGCGCTTTATGGAGGTAACGGATATAATTATCATCCCCCAGGTACCATTCCTGAAAAGCTGACGTATGGATTTTCCAAAAGGGAGATCTCAATTCTGCCCATGCATCCGGATTGGCAAAAGACGGAGCCATTGCTGCTGCCAGTGTATGAATGACATCTTCTCCGTAAATTCCCTCCGGCACTGTCTCCTCCCATTTCTCTAATATCTTATCCGCAGGCGGGACAGGAATCCCCATCAATATTTTCCCTGTCTCCTGTACATCTTTCTCTGATTCCAGGCGGAATGCCACTTTTTCTCCGCCGGAGCGGGCAGAATAAACTTCCGCCATGACCCAGAAAATCGTAATCAGCGCAGCATGAACCATATCCCAGTTCGAGTTGATCCCTCTTGCCTTCAGCCAGGATATGAGCGTGCCATTTCCCCACACGCTTTTCCTGCATTCTGCAATGCGTCCTTCATTGACTGTGCCTGCAATAAAATTATCCTTTTCTGCCGGCATGCCCATATACTTTGGGCTGTATAAAATTTCCCAGACAGTCAGTGCCGCTATATCAAAATATCTTTCTTCACTAAGAAGTACGCCATCGACGTCAAATATGACTTTTTTCATTTTTCCTCCATGAAATGGAACATTTTCATAATTTACCCTTATTTTATCATATTCACATTCCATTAATGAATCAATGTACCAAAAGGTTTTCATTTCAGCAAAAGAAAAGAGCAGCCATATATGACTGCCCAGTCCTCTTAGTGGTTTTCTATAAATTTGTCTATTGCTTCTAATGCACGGTCAGCAATGTGCTGGTTCTTTTCTTTCTTGGGTACCCTTTTCTCCAGCTGCGGCATAAGCCCGAAATTTACATTCATCGGCTGGAAATTCTTGCCATCAAAGTGAGCGATGTAGTAGCAAAGAGAGCCAATGGCGGTTTCTCTCGGAAATGCTTCCGGTTCTTCACCGCGGAATCTTGCAGCTGCGCTGTAAGCGGCAACAATCCCTGATGCAGCGGATTCGACATACCCTTCGACGCCGGTCATTTGTCCTGCAAAGAAGAGCCCTTTCCTTTTTCTCGTTTCCATGGTTTCGTTCAAAAGATCGGGTGAATCGATGTATGTATTCCTGTGCATAACGCCATAACGGACAAATTCCGCATGCGATAAGCCAGGAATCATGCCAAAGACCCGCTTTTGTTCACCCCACTTCAGATGAGTCTGGAAGCCGACAATATTGTACATCGTATCGTCTTCATTGTGGTGCGGATTTGTTAATACAGACAAATAAATATCATAAAAAATCTAATCGTACTTTAATCTTAATCATGCAGCCATTGGAGCTGCGTTGAATACTTCCATTGGAGCTAAAAGATGTAATTTGCGCTGAATGCGTTTGTTGTTGTAGAAGTAGATGTAGCCGTTGATCATGCTTACCACTGCTTTACGGCTGGTGAATTTACGTGTGTAGTAACGTTCGCGCTTCAGCATTCCCCAGAACCCTTCCATCAGACCGTTGTCTGCACAGCAGCCTACACGGGACATGCTGTGAACCAGTCCTGCTTTTTCAACAATCTTATGGAATCCGTTGCTTGTATACTGGAATCCGCGGTCGGTATGAATCATTGGATGTTCTCCAGGATTCTCTTTAAGTGCCTTTTCCATTGTCTCAAAAGCCAGTGCAGTATTGTTCCTGTCGCCGATGACATAAGAGACAATCCGGCGATCATGGCCGTCAATAATCGCGCTTAAATATAACTTGTGCAAAACTCCATCAGCAGTTGTGTACTTGAATTCAGTGACATCCGTCATCCATCTTGCATTGGACACGCCGGCATCAAAGTCACGGTTCAGCAGGTTTTCAAAAATGTACTTTGGATCCTTTGCGTTACGAGTGCAACCATCGGTCTTGTACTTGATCACGGACTTAATATTAAGTATCCGCATGATACGAAGAACCAGACTGTCGCTTACATTTATATTGATGTTGTCATCCTTCTTGATCCAATCGTTAATCCGGCGGTATCCCATATCCGGATATTCCTGATGGGTTTTCATGACCTCCTGTGCGACCTTTTCTCTCAGCAGTTCACGGCCGCTCTTAATATGATTCAGCCATCCGTAATAAGCTGCCCGGGAGACCTTTGAGAGTCGGCAGAGACTTTCTATGGAGATGTTGGTTTCTTCATGGACTTCTTTTATGGCTTTAAAATCTCTGAGAAGGTGAGTAAGGCTGAATCCTTCGAGGAACGCAACCTTTCCTCTATCTCCATCTTTTTTTTTAGCAGGGCAATCTCTGCTATAAGATCCTTCTGTTCTTCAAGAAGTCTGGCATTCTCCTGACGCAGCTGTTCTTCTTCGGTCCGGGGTGTTTGGAGCCTGATCGGCTTTCCTCTGTAATCCTCAAGACCAACTTCGCCCATTTCCTTGAACTTTTTTACCCATGTGTAGAGCGTTTGGTAGGACATGTTGTACTTCTTGGCTATCTTGTTATAATCGCATCCACTGGCGATGCACTCCTGAACGATTCTGACTCGCTCTTCCTTGACCGATTGCTGGCGTTTGCCCATAAGATCTCCTCCTTCAGAAACGAGGTCTGTCAACTTATGCTCATTATACGCCTCAATCCATGTTTTAAGGGAGAGTGTGCCGGAAATTCTGTATTTGGCACAGACGGAAAGCATGGAAACACCGCCTTTAAGATATTCCTTTACGGCCTGGATCTTCATCTGATTGGAGTAGTAAGACAAATGCTGCCTGGGCCGCAATCCCTTAAAGCCCTCCTCTTTATACCGGAGGACCCATTTCCTGAATGTTATGCGGCTCATATGAAGATTTTCAGCTGCCTGGGTAATCGTAACACCCTGATAGAGATATGAAGCAATCTGGTCTAACATTTCCTCCGGGGACGCTTTGGTTTTACATGGCATAAGAATGACCTCCTAATATATTTATGATATTATTCTGTCTTTCTTGTTGAATCATACCATTGTCTCTTCGAAGCTGGACGACTGCATATGGAGTTTCCCCGGTTCTCGGATCAGGAAGCCCGACCGGTTTTAACGGGCCGAAGCGCATGGTATCTACTCCGCGCTGCGCCATGACTTCAATCGGCATGCATCCTTCAAAAACCTTCTTGTTTTCAAACCCATGGACCGGAGCCATTTCTGCATGACAGAGCGCTTCCTGGAATGCCGCATACTCTTCTTCATTCATAGGGCAGTTCAGATAAGCTGCTTCCCCTTTTCCGTAGCGTGACATCGCATAAACTACGTCCAGATCCAGTGATTCTTTCGTTACGATCGGGGCTGCTGCGTCATAGAAATGAAAGCCCTCTCCGCCGCAGAAATCTTCAATCGCTTCTGCCAGTTTTCCCTCTGTCAGAGGACCAGTAGCAATGATCGTAATGCCATCTTCCGGGATTTCAGTCACTTCTTTTTCCGTAAATGTAATCAGCGGATGGTTCTTTACGATTTCAGTCACGGCTTCTGCGTATCCCATGCGATCGACGGCCAAAGCTCCGCCAGCTGGTACAGAGTGATGATCGGCAGCATCCATGATGACTGAATGAAGGCGGCGCATCTCTTCCTTCAGCAGGCCTACTGCATTTGTCACGGAAGCGGCGCGAAGCGAATTACTGCAGACAAGTTCAGCAAAATAGCCGGTATGGTGCGCCGGTGTCTGCTTAAGAGGACGCATCTCTACCAATTCTACCGGGATTCCAAGTTCAGCAAGCTGAAACGCAGCCTCGCTGCCTGCAAGTCCGGCTCCTATTACGGTTACTTTATCAGTCAATTTATTTCTCCTGTCATGTTTCATCTTTCGATGTTGTTTTTCTCTTTGTCGTCCTTCTTCCTTTAGTGGTGCTCTTCTTGGGAGCTGTCGGACATTCCGGGTTCGAGCAGACAATCTTCTCTGTCCCGTCTCTGGATACCTTCTTGACCATGATTGATCCGCAGACTTTGCAGAACTGGTCTACCGGCTCGTTCCAGAGTGCCATATCACATGCCGGATACCTGCTGCATCCGTAGAAGGTACGCCCCCTCTTGGTTCTTCTCTGGATCATATGTCCTTCATGGCACTTCGGGCAGACGATGGAAGTATCAATGACAATGGCCTTATTCGCATTGCAGTTGGGACATTTCAAATACCTTCCATACGGTCCCATACGGTATACCATCAGTGTACCGCACTTATCGCAGTGGACATCAGAAACCTCTTCAGGCCCGTTGACCAGGCTGTACGGCTTGATGTTCTTGCAGTCCGGATAGTTCGGGCAGGCAAGATACTTTCCGTAGCGCCCGAACTTTACAATCATCTTTGCGCCGCATTTTTCGCAAACGACATCAGAGACCTCTGCCTCTTCCTTCTTGCTTTTGGCAGCTTCCACATTGGCTGCGTTCAGCTCCTCTGAAAAGACCTTGTAGAAGTCAGTGATGACTTTTGTATAAGTCGCATGGCCGTCAGCAATCTTATCCAGCCAGTTTTCAAGGTTGGCCGTAAAGTCTACATTGATGACTCCATCAAAATACTTTTTAAGAAGATCTGTTACCTTGAAACCGATTTCCGTTGGAACAAACTGCTTGCCTTCCTTTGTCACGTAGCGGCGTTTCTGTATGGTATCAAGGATCGGAGCGTACGTGGACGGGCGGCCGATTCCCTTTTCTTCAAGTACTTTGATCAGACTTGCTTCTGTATATCTTGGGGGTGGAGAAGTAAAATGCTGATTCCCGTCTGCTTTGACATTGAGGACAGAATCACCCTTTTTAAGCGGCGGAATAATTGCTGCTTCTTCTTCATCTTTCTTCTCGTCCTTAGCTGGCTGCATGATTGTAAAACCATCAAAGAGAATGTGCAGTCCGCTTGCCTTCAAAGTGAATTCACCGCACTGAAGGGTGACATTCGTGCTCTGGGCAATTTGCGGTGCCATTTGTGATGCAATGAAACGGTTCCAGATCAGTGTGTAAAGACGCAGCTGGTCTCTTTTCAGAACACCTTTCAATGCGGACGGCGGAAGTGCAAGACTTGTCGGTCTTATGGCTTCGTGGGCATCCTGTGCTTCTTTGGACTTGGCAAAAACATTCGGCTTTTCCGGCAGGTACTTATCTCCGTAAAGCCTTCCAATATATTCTCTGGCCTGCTTGACCATTTCATCGGAAATACGCGTGGAGTCCGTACGCATATAAGTGATCAGACCTACATGCCCCTGTTCAGGAAGCTCGATGCCTTCATAGAGTTCCTGCGCAAGAAGCATGGTTTTCTTGGATCCGAAGTTCAATTTATTGACAGCATCCCGCTGCATCGTGGACGTCGTATAAGGCGGCTTCGTCTTGCGCTGCTTCTTTGTCTTTGTTACGGAAACTACATCTGCATTCTTATTCCTGACGCCTGCTGCTGCTTTTTCTGCTTCTTCTTCATTGTGAAGCTCTGCAGGTTTTCCGCTGATCTGTGACAGCTTTGCGTTAAACGCATTCCCTTCCGGAGTCGTATAGACACATTCGATTGTCCAGTATTCTTCCTGTTTGAAGGCGCGTATTTCTTCCTCGCGTTCGCAGATCAGACGCGTTGCCACAGACTGCACTCGTCCTGCAGAAAGGCCGCGGTACACCTGTTTCCAGAGCCAGGGAGAAAGCTTGTAGCCGACCAGCCTGTCAAGGACGCGGCGTGCCTGCTGTGCATCGACACGGTTCAAATCGATCGGTCCCGGATGCTTAATGGCTTCTTTGATGGCAGGAGCCGTGATTTCATGGAACGCGATTCTTACATTATCTTCCGGATTCACATCAAGAAGCTTCGCTAAATGCCAGGAAATGGCTTCCCCTTCGCGATCAGGGTCCGTTGCCAGATAAATATCCCTGCAATGGTTTGCTTCCTTCTGGAGTGTCTTGATAACGTCTTCTTTGTCCTTGGAATTGACGTATTCAGGCTTGAAATTATCATCGATATCAACGCCAAGTGTCTTTTGCGGCAGATCTCTCAAATGCCCCTTCGAAGCAAGGACCTTGTAATCCGGTCCGAGAATTTTCTCTATGGTTTTTGCTTTAGCCGGAGATTCTACGACAACAAGATGCTTTCCCTTGGGATTTGGTTTACGTTTAAAAGATGGTTCAGCAGGAGCCTTTGTTCTTGTCTTGCGTTTGCTTCCTATTGTGATTGTTCTTGTAATTGGCAAAATCTTCCTCCACTTACTTAATTAAAGTACAAGTTCTTTCATCTTTCAGATCTATGAACAAGAATGATACATGATTTAAATACTTTTATCAATTCTTTTATTATACACTTTCAGAACAGTTTCTAAAAAGAATAAAATCGAACTGCTCTAAAATGATGCGAAGATCCGCCGATTTAAAGGGCTGATGAAAGAATGTTACAATCCTGTTTTTATTATATATCTGCCCTGTTCAGTCTCCTGGATATATCCTTTCAGCTGGAGCTGGAGCAAAATCATAGTCAATTTTACCACAGAAAATCCAGAATGCTGCAATATATCTTCAGAATTGACTTCTCCTTCAGTCTGGCAGAAATGGAATACATACTCCTCTTCAATCGTTAAAGGCTCCAAGTACTTGCTCTCAGGCTTCCCTTTTTCTTCCTTCCAATTGTATTCAGAAAGTACATCTTCTGCCGAGGTGCAGCATATAGCGCCATTCCTGATCAATTGATTGGTTCCTTTGCAGGAATCTATCCAGATGCTTCCCGGTACGGAGAAGACATCCCTTCCTTCTTCCAATGCGAAATCAGAAGTAATCAATGAACCGCTGCGCTCAGCAGCCTCCACTACGATAACTCCCCGGCTCATTCCGGCAATAATCCTGTTTCTGGCGGGAAACTGCCGTCCAAGAGGCGGCGTTCCCGGCGGGTATTCAGAAAGCAGCGTACCTCCGTTATCAATGACCTGCTGGAACAAATTCCTGTTTTCCGGCGGATAGACTTTATCAAGTCCGCATGCCATCACGACAACCGTACTCCCTTTTTCCTGCAAGACGCCGCTGTGCGCAGCACTGTCAATCCCTCTTGCCCCGCCAGAGACAACTGTAACGCCTTCCTTTGAAAGGACTCTGGCAAATTGTCCGGCTGTTTCTATTCCGTATGCGGTTGCCTTTCTCGATCCCACAATCCCTATCGTCTTTTCAAAAACCGGAGAATTTCCCATATAATAGAGCACGGCCGGCGGGTTGGACGTTTCTGCCAGAAGAGAAGGGTACGTGCTGTCTTCCCATGTACACCAGCGGATTCCAAGTCCCAGCAGTTTTTTCTCCAGTTTTTCCAGATCCGTTTCGCGCCTGTACTTAAGGAAGGCCTTTTCTCTGGCAGGAGTCAACACATGAAGATCGATGATATCTTTTTCAGAGGCATCCCATACATCTTCAGGCGTGTTGAAGTGGTCAATCAGTTCCCTGATATTTTTGGCACCTAATCCCGGACATCCGGGAAGAGCAGCAGCATAAATATCCATAATCACCTCTGCGGAATCATATTCCTGTAACTTATCGCTTCAGCAACATGCTTGGCAAGAATCTGCGGCTGCCCGTCAAGATCGGCAATCGTACGGGAAACTTTGATAATCCTGTCGTAGCTCCTGGCAGACAGGTGCAGCTTTTCGAATATTTCATGAAGCAGTTCAGTGCCTTCCTTATCAAGCTGGCAGGTTTCCTTCAGCTGCCTATGCCCCATCTGTGCATTGTTCTGCATATGCCATTTGGACAGTCTTGATGTTTGGATGGCTCTGGCCGCGGAGACACGGGCCGCAATTTCGGCAGAGGACTCTCCCTTTGTCGTTGCAATGAGCTCTTTATACTTAGGGCGCTGTACCGTTACATGAAGATCGATTCTGTCAAGCAGCGGGCCCGATATCTTTCTCCCGTAGCTCCTGATTTCCCCATCCGTGCAGGTACACTGATGCTGCGGATCCCCAAGATACCCACAGGGACAGGGGTTCATGGCCGCAATCAGAATGAAATCAGAGGGATAGACAAAGGATGCATTCACTCTTGAAATATGCACTTCCCGGTCCTCAAGCGGCTGTCTTAAAACCTCCAGGACAGAACGCGGAAATTCAGGAAGTTCATCAAGAAACAGGACGCCCCTGTGCGAAAGAGTTACTTCGCCCGGACGTGGAATTGTTCCCCCTCCGATCAGTCCTGCCATGGAAATCGTATGATGCGGGCTTCTGAATGGTCTTTCCCTGATAATGTCATCCGCCTTATACAGTCCGGCCACGCTATAAATCTTCGTTACTTCGAGTGCTTCTTCCCTCGTCATGGGAGGAAGAATGGTCGTAATCCTTCTGGCAAGCATCGTCTTGCCCGATCCCGGTGCACCTGTCATCAGAACATTATGGGCACCTGCGGCCGCAATCTCAAGCGCGCGTTTAGCGATGACCTGGCCCTGCACTTCAGAAAAATCAACATCACTGGCTCTTACCCCCGTATCTTCTTTTCTCACTGCCTGAGGGAGATCTCTTTCTCCAACCAGAAATTCAACCAGTTCCCGCAGCGTCTTCGGACCATACACTTCAATATCATCACAGAGCAACGCTTCGTTCGTCACTTCAGGTGCCATGAAATATCTGGTTATCCCTGCGGCCTTGCCGGTCAATACCATGGAAAGTACACCGGGAACAGGCCTTATTTCCCCCTGAAGAGAAAGTTCCCCGATGAAAATCATGTTTTTCAAACGATCCAGCGGAATGCCCCCGTTGGCAGCCAAAAGTCCGATCGCAATCGGAAGGTCAAGCCCCGAGCTGTCCTTTTTCAAGTCTGCCGGTGCCAGATTGACAATGACTTTATTTCCAGGAAAGCGGTACCCGGAATTTCTGATTGCCGAATTGACCCTTTCCTTAGATTCTTTGACAGATGCAGCCGGAAGTCCGACTATTTCCAATGCTTCCGCCGCTCTCCTGATATCTACTTCCACACCGATTACATGCCCATTGAGCCCATACGTTGTCGTTCCTAAGACTTCTGCATACATAATTGTCTCCCTCAACAATTAAATTTCCATACCAAGTTCTAGAATGCGTTTCGAGTATGCCTGTACCGGACTGCTCTTCCTGCTGAAGCCAGTACCTCCACAACATCAAATCTTACACTTTGATCACTGATACGATGTGATGACAGATATAAGTTTGCGCAATAGCGGATATGCTTTTGCTTATATTTGTTAACCGCCTCAATCGGATCACCATATTTTCTGTTATGCCTGCTTTTCACCTCTATAAAAACAATAACATCTCCATCCATCATAATTAAATCTATTTCGCCATGTGTCCGCTTAAAATTGCGTTCCAGAAATTTGTACCCTTTTTTCTCCAGATACACCTTGGCTAAAGTTTCACCTTCCCGGCCAAAAGTTGTCGTTCCCATGAGTCCTCCATGACATGAAAATACAATATTTGCAATTTTATGACCGCGTAAGAACAAGCGCAGGGGAGCAGGAAGAATCGCATGCTCTGTTATACTTATTTTAAATTTATATACCGTCCTGTATATAACGAACATACTTTATCTTTCATTTTAAATTCCCATTTGGATAATAGTCAATGCCAAAGTATAAAAATTCTGTAAAGAAGGATGACACGGCAAATAAAACGATTGAAGGAGATTTATCCTTTTTGAAAAACAAAAAAACGGCACCAATAAGGTGCCGTTCTTCTATAATACGATTAACGATCAGCAAGATGAGCGTCGAACATGTAGAGCAGTCCATCGCAGTCTTTTGCTTTTTCGAAGCCTGCAACATTGTCTCTGGCGTTGACTTCTTCTTCAACCTGTTCTGTCAGATACCACTGCAGGAATACTTCTGTTTCCAGATCCCCTTCTTCGCGGGCAAGTTTGAAAATGCTGCGGATGGAAGCAGATACTGCTTCTTCATGTGCAAGAGAATCTTTAGCAACATCAAGAGGATTGGTGTAGTGTTTCTTTACGCCGGCAATATCGGTGAAATCAACAACGCCGTCTCTGTCTTCAATGTAGCCGATCAGTTTCAGTGCATGTGTTCTTTCTTCTTCATACTGTTTGTCGAGCCATTTAGCATAGCCGTTCAGAGCCAGGTTTTTCATGTCATGAGACATGGAGCGGTACAGATAGCCAGATGCGAATTCCATGTTGACCTGTGCAACAAGGGCCTTCAGAAGCTTTTCAGATAATTTCATAAGGCATTCTCCTTTGTATCCAATAACCAATGGTAAGACTCATTATCGAGCCTTATAGATATATATATTATAACGCCGGACGCTGAAAGTGTAAAGAGAAAATACGCTTATTCATTTATAAATATCTATAGTTTATAAACTATTTTATCATTCTCACAGCATCCTGAATAAACCCCTTTGCAGGTACCGGCTACGCTTTTGCAGCTTCCTCCATCGCCTTGCGGGATGCTGCAATGGAGCGTTCGATATCTTCATCGGTATGTGCCCAGGACATGAACAATGTTTCGAACGGGGACGGTGCCAGGTAAACATGCTGGTCAAGCATGGAAAGGAACCATGCCTTGAACTGATCTGCATTTGCTTCACAGGAGTCCTGATAATTAAGGACATCCTTTTCGGAGAAGAAAATACCGAACATGGACCCGGACTGATGGCAGATGAGAGGAACGCCTGCCTTGTCTGCAGATTCCTTCCATCCTTCCAGAAGAGCACGTGTCTTTTCGGCCAGCATCTTGTCGAGATCCGGAATGTTCATCATCTGCCTGATTGTTTCAATCCCTGCTGTGACAGCGAGTGGATTGCCGGACAGGGTTCCTGCCTGATAAACAGATCCGTCCGGAGCAATGCAGGCCATGATTTCCTTCCTGCCACCATAAGCAGCAGCCGGAAGGCCCCCACCGATGATCTTTCCAAGGCAGGTCATATCCGGATGGATATGATAGAAGCTCTGCGCTCCGTCTGATGAAGTGCGGAACCCGCACATGACTTCGTCAAAAATCAGGACTGTGCCATGTTTTGCCGTCTCTTCTCTCAGTGCTTCCAGGAAACCGGGAACCGGCAGTACACATCCCATATTTCCTGCTACCGGTTCAACAATGACAGCTGCAATCTCGTCACCTTCAGCATCCATTATGGCTTTAAACGCCGGGATATCATTGTATGGCGTAACGAGGGTATCTTGGGCAGTCCCCTTTGTAACGCCTGCACTGTCAGGCTTTCCGAAGGTAGCTGCACCGGAACCTGCCTTTACAAGAAGGCTGTCTCCATGTCCGTGGTAGCATCCCTCGAACTTGAGGATCTTATCTCTTCCCGTGTAGCCTCTTGCTGCCCTTAAGGCGCTCATGGTTGCCTCCGTTCCGGAATTGACCATTCTCATTTTTTCAATGGAAGGATATACGGAATGAATCAATTCTGCAATTTCAGTTTCCTTAAGTGTCGGTGCGCCATAACTGGTGCTCTTCTCCGCTGCCTTGCAGATAGCAGAAATGACAGCCGGATGAGCGTGGCCAAGAATCATCGGACCCCAGGATCCGACATAATCTATATATGTATTTCCATCGATATCTGTAATATGGGATCCTTTAGCGCTTGCAATGAAGGGAGGCGGGCAGCCCATATGCGGATAAGATCTGACCGGGCTGTTTACGCCGCCAGGCATAAACTTCCTTGCTTCTTCAAATGCAGCCTTGGATTTCTGAAGGTCAATCATCTTCCGGATTCCTCCTTGAGCCATTTTGCTACATCCGGAGCATGATAGGAAATGATGATATCCGATCCTGCGCGTTTCATGCTGAGGAGTGATTCCATAACGATTCTCTTCTCATCAATCCAGCCCTTGGCTGCGGCAGCCTTCACCATGGCATATTCGCCGGATACATTGTACACAGCAACCGGTCTGTCTACGCGGTCGCGAACCTGACGGACGATATCAAGATATGCGAGTGCAGGTTTTACCATGATAATATCTGCGCCTTCTTCCATATCCAAATCCACTTCCTTCATCGCTTCCCTGCTGTTTGCCGGATCCATCTGGTATCCTCTTCTGTCACCGAACTGCGGTGCAGAATCAGCAGCATCACGGAAGGGGCCATAATAGCCGGATGCATATTTAACAGCGTAAGACATGATGATTACATTCTGGAGATCGTTCTTGTCCAGTGTTTCACGAATGGTCGCAATACGTCCGTCCATCATATCGGAAGGTGCTACAATATCAGCACCTGCTTCTGCCTGGGAAAGAGCAACTTTCGCAATCAGTTCCAGTGTCGGGTCATTGTCTACTTCATGTCCTTTAAGAACTCCGCAGTGGCCGCTTAATGTGTACTGGCAAAGGCAGACATCCCCAACGATAACAAGATCCGGGACAGCCGCCTTGATAGCTTTGATTGCGCGCTGTACAGGGCTTGTCATGTCCCATGCAGAAGAACCGATTTCATCCTTATATTCAGGAAGACCGAATACTTCAACGGCCGGAATTCCGAGTTTATAGACTTCTTCAGCCATTTTGACTGCATTGTCTACGGACAGATGATACTGTCCGGGCATGCTTGGAATTTCTTCCTTAACATTCGTACCGGGAACAACGAAAATCGGATATACGAAATCATTGATTTCCAGAGAATTTTCTCTGACCATGCTGCGAATTGCATTTGTTCTTCTCAAACGACGCGGACGAAGTGTATTTAATTTCATATTAATGAACTCCCTTCTCAATAGCATCTACAAGGCCGTCAATTGTGTAAACATCAGAGACAATATCAGGCTCCAAATGATATTTTCTGCATGTATCAGCTGTAATAGGCCCAATGCATGCAAGCTGGACCCCTTTCAGGAGTTCGGTGCGGCCATCAAGCTGATCCATGAAATTATAGACCGTTGATGAGCTTGTGAAAGTGACAATGTCTGCTTTCTTGTTCTCAAGTATTTCAAGAAGCTTTTCCTTCCCTCCCAGGTCAGGATGCGTTGTATACGCTTCCACAACGTTCACATCGCAGCCCATTGATTCTAGTCCTTCCGGGAGGATGCTTCTTGCCACTTTGGCACGGGGAATCAAAATCTTATCTCCTGCTTTGACAAGCGGCCTCAGTCCCTCAACGAGGTCTTCTGCTTTATACTGTTTAGGAACGAAATCAGTGCCCAACCTGTACTTTTTAAGTTCTTTTGCAGTAGCCGGTCCAATGGCTGCCAGTTTAACATGACCGACAGATCTGAGATCCTTCCCTTTTTCAAACAGGCGGTTGAAGAAATAGTTGACGCCATTCTGGCTTGTGAATATCAGCCAGTTATATTCGTCTAAATGTTCAATGCCATCGTCCATGCCTGCATAATCATCAGAAGGAGCCTCAATTGAAATGGTAGGAATTTCAATGCAGCATGCGCTTCTTTCTTCCAATGCATTGGCAAGACGGGATGCCTGTGTACGTGATCTTGTAATAATGATACGCTTGCCAAATAACGGGCGGTTATCGAACCAGCGCATCTCTTCTCTCAGTTTTACAACATTCCCGACAACAAATACAACCGGTGGTTCAATGCCTTTTTCGACAACATCTTTGGCTGCATTTTCCAGTGTCGTTGTATATGTTTCCTGATACGGCCTTGTGCCCCATCTTACAAAAGCTGCAGGTGTATCAGGGCTTCTTCCGTACTTCATCAGCTGGGAAGCAATCAGTTCTGTGTGACCGACACTCATCAGGAAAATCAATGTATCAGAGCCGCAGGCAAGCTTGTCCCAGTGGATGGAAGACTTGTCTTTTGTCGGATCTTCATGACCGGTAATAACAGTAAAAGAAGCTGCAACGCCTCTGTGAGTTACAGGAATGCCTGCATAAGCCAGTGCAGCTATTGCACTAGTTACGCCCGGAATTTCCTCAAAGACAACTCCCGCCTTGCGCAGTACTTCGATTTCTTCTCCGCCGCGCCCAAAAACGAAGGGATCGCCGCCCTTTAAACGGGCAACTATTTTGCCTTCCTTTCCTTTTTCCGCCAGAAGTTCACTGATTTCATGCTGTTTCATCGTGTGGCAGCCTACTTTTTTGCCGACATAAATATATTCAGCACCAGGCTTGGCAAATTTCAGTATTCTCTTATCTGCCAGGTAATCACCGACAATGACATCCGCCTCTCCCAGGCACCGTTTCCCTTTTAAAGTCAGCAGTTCCGGATCTCCTGGGCCAGCTCCGATCAGATAAACTTTTCCCTTATTCATGTATGTCTCCTCACTTGTATTGTTATATTTTCTGAAGATTTTTCAAAATTTCACGGCCGCCAGCATTGAGCAGTCTTTCGGCCAGTCTTTCACCAAGAGCTTCCGCTTCTGCATCTGAGGCTCCATCCTCGCCCCTGTACAATTCTTTTCCATCCGGCGAAGCGATAAAGGCCTTGGCTGCAATTTTCTTTCTTCCATCAGGAACTACGAATATTCCGGCCGGAACTTTGCAGTCGCCGCCAACTTTGGCAAGAAAAGCTCTCTCCGCTTTAATACAGGAGGCAATATTCGCATTATGCAGGAAAGAAACTGCTTCCAGCGTATCTGTATCATCTGTCCTTGCCTCTATGGCCATAACGCCCTGTCCGGCAGCCGGTATGCTGTCATTCGTATCAATATACGATTTGATCCTTCTATCCAGCCCCAGCCTCTTTAAGCCTGCGGCAGCCAGTATGACTGCATCATATTCTCCTTCATCAAGATGACGCAGTCTCGTCTGAACATTGCCGCGAAGGGATTTAACAGTGAGATCCGGTCTGTAATGAAGAAGCTGAGCTTGTCTCCTCAAGCTTGATGTACCGACAACAGCGTGCTGCGGAAGTTCATCCAGTGATGCATACTTTCCTGATACAAATGCATCTCTTGGGTCTTCCCGGGCAGTCACAGCTGCCAGAGTCAATCCATCAGCCAGTTCTGCCGTCATGTCTTTCAAAGAATGAACAGCCAGATCCGCCTGCCCCTCCAGAAGCATCACTTCGAGTTCTTTAATAAAGAGCCCTTTCCCTCCGATTTCAACGAGCGGCCGGTCGAGGATCTGATCCCCCTTGGTCGTTACAGGAAGAAGCTCCACATCGATTTCCGGATGTGCTTCCTTAATTTTTCCAGCCACATAACGAGCCTGCCAAAGTGCCAATAAACTTTCACGGGTTGCAATGACGATCCTATTTTTCAAGTTCCTGCCCCTTTCTGACGTCCAGTTTGAATAAGCGGGTCAAAGCGACTTTATCCGGAGTTTCCCATTCTGTCCCTGCATGCTCGTTCAAATGGATCATTGGTTCCCTTAGTATTTTGCGTACGATCATATGAGTCATATGATTCAGTACTCTTCTATCCTCATCGGTAAGGCCATCAATTTTGGCCATTCCTTTTCTCAATTCCCTCTGCCTGATTTCCTCTGCCTTATCTGACAGGGAAACCATGACAGGCCGGGTGCTGAGATAAGTAAATCTCTCTTCAATGGAACGGATTTCTTCCTCAACGATAATTTCCGCCCTTTCCGCTTCACCCTCTCTGAAACGTATATTTTTTTCAACGATTTCCTGAAGGTCATCCATGTTATACAAGGAAACATTACGGATATTCCCAACCTCAGGTTCTATATCGCTTGGTACTGCAATATCGATAGCAACGAGCGGCTTAACGCTTCTTCTCATCATCAGGTTCCTGACATCCCAGGCTTTTACAATATACTGGGATGCACCGGTAGCAGTTACAATGATATCAATATCATCTGCATGCGAAAGCGCATTGGCAAACGGAACGGCTTCCCCGTCGAACTTGCCGGCAAGTTCCAGTGCTTTGTCGTAATGACGATTTGTGATGACAAGGCGGCTGAGCCCCTTTCCCTGAAGGTTCTTAACCAGAAGTTCAGCTGCTTCACCTGCGCCAAATACCATAGCGCTCCTGCCATCCAGGCCGCCTAAAATTTTCTCTGCGAGTTTTACCGCTGCATAACTGACTGAAACAGCGCTGTATGCAATCTGTGTCTCTGTTCTTACACGCTTCCCGGTTGTAATTGCGCGGTGGAACAAAGTATTCAGAATTGTTTTTGTTGCTTTTTCAGCCAACGCCAGCGTATAAGCAGTCTTGATCTGATTTAATATTCCGCCTTCTCCAATGACCATGGAATCAAGGCCGGAAGCAACTTCAAACAAATGACGGATGCATTCCTCTCCTTCATAATAGAAGAAATATTCATCTTTAGATTCACTATTTCCAGACAACGCCAGGAAAAACTTCATTAATCCTTCCCTGGATCCTGCATCACCGAGAACTGCATAAATTTCAGTTCTATTGCATGTAGAAGTGATAACAGCCTCATTGATTCCTGACTGCTCATCTAAATGACGCAGGCCGCTTCTGGCGCTTTCCTCTGAAACGGCAAACTGCTCGCGAATAGTTACGGGCACAGTCTTATGATTTAACCCCAAAACTACCAATCGCATGACGTACACACTCCTCTGCTTCGTCTAAATTTCCCTGTAATACGAGATCCATAATCTGATCGTTAAAGGCAGCATGCCAAAATTCCTCGCGTACCTTGCTGTCGGCAATGCCGGCCCGGACTTCAAGCCTTATTGCCTCCACCCTGTCCAGCCATCGGGGAAAGTCCGAAGGTATTTTGTTTTCAAGCCATTTTTTTACATACCTGGACATAGCTGGTGATCTGCCGTCGGTGGAAACGGCTATCTGTATTCCTCCCGTCCTAAAGCTTGCTGGAATCGTATAATTTCCAAGCTCTGGAAAGTCTGCCGCATTATAAAGGAATCCATGCGCGATGGATTCCTTTCTTATGTCTTCCGCTACATCCCGCCGGCCTGCCGCAGTGATTACAATCTGATACCCGTTCCAGTCATTGGCAGCATAGCTCCGTTTTTTCCATTGAATATCTTTATTCACGGCCATATCGCCAATTTCACTGCAGACTTCAGGTGCCAGTACAGTAATCAATGCTTTTTCCTTCAACAGTTTCCTAATCTTTCGAAGTGCAATATGCCCTCCTCCGATTACGAGACACGGAATACCTTCCACTTTTAGATTGACAGGATACAAACAAATACACCTCAATATAAGTAGGATAAAAGCTCATTGAGAACTTTTTATTTATTAAGCTGATTATAATTATTCTATCTTTAAAATTGTAACACTGAATGCCATTCATGACAACAAAGATGCATGGATAACTTATCAATATTACGCGAAATAATGAACAATGTGTTCCTATTACTTCTGCTCAATGCAAGTGCCTTCTAAAATCATGCTTTTTATGGGTTCAAAGCTCTTTCTATGAATCGGAGTAATGCCAAGCTGATGGATTGCTGAAATATGATCGGCTGTGCCATATCCCTTATTTTGCTTGAATCCATATCCCGGATACCTGGCATCATATTCATCCATCAATGAATCCCTGTATACTTTGGCAACAATCGAAGCCGCAGCAACAGAGGCGCTGATGGCATCACCATGAATCAAAGAAATCGTAGGAACTGAAAAGTGGAGCGGCATGGCATCTACGATGACAGCTTCCGGTTTTACCTTGAGTTCTTTGACTGCACGGTACATGCAAAGCATGGTTGCTTCATAGATATTCAGCGAATCAATTTCTTCCGGAGACATGCTTACAATGGCATAGTCAACAGCTGCATCCCTGATTTTCCGGGACAATTCTTCCCTGTGCCTGGGCGTTACTTTTTTGGAATCATTGAGACCGGCTGCAAACCAGTGCGCCGGCAATATGACGGCTGCCACGGTAACGGGCCCGGCAAGCGGGCCTCTTCCCACTTCGTCAATCCCTGCAATAAGGTTGATTCCTTTTTTGTAGAATTCGCTTTCCTTCTCATACATGGATTCCACGCGCAGGCGTTCTTCGCTTTCGCGTCTCAGCCTGTTCATGTAAGAAACCACGGCTTGTTTGACACCTTTGCGTTCATCAGACAGAATTTCTTCCATCAATGACGCCGGCACATCATCATTTTTCAGGATGTTCCTGATTTCCTGAATTGTCATTCGTCTTTCCCTTCCGGTATTGGATCTAATGTAATTCTTCCAAGCTTGCCATTTCGGAAATCTCTTAAAATGACCATTTCTGCCCGGTCAAAATCTATATTCCCTCCGGGGAGCAGGCAGCCTCTCCTTCGTCCGGCCTGCTCAAGAAGAACCTGCGGATCCTGATCCGGATTTTCTATATTATATTGTTCCTTTAATATTTCCGGAGAAGTCTTGGCCAGAGATGACATGAGTTCAGCCACAACTTCGCTGGCATTGAACACATCCCCGGCAATCGCTCCTGTAGCTGCCAGCCTCAGTGCAGCAGTCTGATCATCAAACTTTGGCCAGAGCACGCCTGGTGTATCAAGGAGATCCAGCCCTTCAGAAAGGCGCACCCACTGCTTTCCTCTCGTATGGCCTGGTGTATTGGCTGTTCTTGTCGCTGCTGTTCCTGCAAGAAAATTAATCAATGAGGACTTGCCTACGTTCGGTATCCCCAAAATCATCAGACGGACAGAGCGGCTTTTCATTCCTCTCCTCTTCCATTTTGCAAGAATTGGTTCCGCTGTATCACGGATAACCTGCAGCAGTTTTTTCTTATTCTTGCTGTTTCCTACACTCATGGGCAAAACGGGAATGCCCTTTTTTTCATAATATGAAATCCACTGGTCAGTGGCTCTTGGGTTGGCAAGATCCGCCTTGTTTAAAATAATGATTCTGGGCTTTCCTGCTACAAGCTCTTCTACCATGGGATTGGCACTTGAAATAGGGATTCTGGCATCGAGCAATTCGGCGACGACATCCACTGCTTTCAAATGCTCTTCTATCATTCTCTTCGTTTTGGTCATATGACCAGGGAACCACTGAATAAGCACTTTATCTCCTCCTGCGTATTTTACTTTTATACTTATTTTATCATAAACAGCACTATTATAATGGCAATATATCCATCAGGTTTCTGTAACTAAAATGAAAACAAAAAGCACCGTGGCTTGAATGCCCCGGTGCTTTGATTATCAGCGCTTTTATCATTAATAAATATGTCTGATTACAAGATAAACAAATGCCCCGACTGCTGCCGTACATGGAATCGTCATTACCCAGGCAGATACCATCTGGTAAGCAACGCTCCAATGAACAGCACGGAATCTTTTAGCCCAGCCGACACCCATAATGGAACCGGTAACAACATGAGTTGTAGAAACCGGGAGATGAAGCATCGTTGCTGTGAAAATGATTGTTGCAGAGTTCAAGTCCGCCGCGAGGCCGTTGACGGGCTGCATACGGAAAATCTTATTGCCGACAGTACGGATGATTTTCCAGCCGCCAATACTCGTTCCAAAGCACATGGCAAGAGCACAGGCAACTTTTACTTCCCACGGAACTTCAAGTGCTCCGATATAGCCTCCAGAAAGAAGCGCCAGTGTGATGATGCCCATGGATTTCTGTGCATCATTGGATCCATGGGAGAATGCCATAAGTGCGGCAGAAAGGATCTGAATATGGGTGGAGACATAGTTGACTCTGGACTTTCCTACATTGCGGAAAATAAGGTATAAGAGAGTCATTAAGATATAACCCATGACCAAGGCTACTACAGGCGAGCAGACGAGGCCAAGCACGATGGTCAGAACGCCGGCCAGATGAATAGCACCTGTTCCATAAGAAATGATGACTGCACCTATAACGCCGCCGATCAGTGCGTGAGAGGAGCTCGAAGGCATCCCGATTCTCCAGGTAAAGAGATTCCAGAGAATGGCAGATGCCAGAGCAGCTGCCAGAACAACAGAATCGACCATGTGAGGAGATGTAACAATTTCTCCGCCAATAGTTTTAGCGACGCCCGTTGAAATCATTGCACCAACAAAGTTCAATACAGCCGACATGATGATTGCAACACGAGGGCTTAACGCGCGCGTTGCAACACAGGTGGCAATTGCATTGGCCGTATCATGAAATCCGTTGATGAAATCGAAACACAGTGCCAATACAATAACGACTCCGATCATGTAGATATCAGGCATATTTCATGACCACCTCTTTAATCAGGTTCCCCACCTTCTCTGCACGATTGGCAGTGTCTTCCATTGCTTCCATGATCTCTTTCCACCGTATGATTTCCATGACTTCATGAGTGCCGTCAAAAAGATCTGAAATCGCATTTCTGTAAACAGCATCGCCTTCACTTTCCAGCGAATTGATCTTTCTTGTACGTTCCCCTATTTCTGTTTCATTCTTATCTATATCTTTCAGAAGACGGAAGAGGATAATCAGTTCATTGGATATTTCAATAAGAATTTCCGACATACGCAGCGGAAGTTCCCAGCCAATTCCTGCATGATAAAGCTTCAGGCTCAATACGACATCCTGTACATCATCAACGCAGTCATCAAGTGTACTGGTCAGGAGGAAGAAGTCTTCCCTGTCAATCGGAGTAATGAAAACATGACGCATCTTAGTAGTAATTTCATGAGTTACACGATCTGCAGAATGCTCCAGATTCTTTACTTCTTTGGAATAACGTTCCAGCTTGGAAGGATCCTGAAGAACCTCTTTTGCCATGACAGTTCCCTTGTGGAAATATTCCGCATTTGTCACAAGAAAATCAAAGAACTCTTCATGCTTGTTAACCAGACTAAACATGATATCTGATATCCTCCATTTTTTAATATTATTATTAATTTTTAATTTTATGAAAAATTTACCCTATTTCCAATGTTACCTTACCTGTGTAAAATGTATGTAAATTTTGTGCTTTCAAAGTCAAGTTTTTATATATTTTTTGTATCACGAACCAATACATCCATTCCTTTTAGCTATAGTGGTAATCAAGTCTCAATTAAAAGCACCAAAGTGTAAATTTATAGCCGATGAACCTGTCAAATCGGCTGCAAGTCATATACGAATTGACATAAATATCTAATGAAACTATACTGAAAATAAAAGAAGCGGATATGCAAAGCCGCTCGTTTTTTAGGGTAAAGGAGTGTATATTATGAACAGAGAAAAGATTGCGGAAGAAATGGCGCGCCTGAAGGGTACAGAGACAGAAAAGAATCTGCGTGCAGCATATGCCGGTGAATCACAGGCTCACGTGAAATATAATCTTTTTGCCAATGAAGCTGAAAAGGATCCGGACTGCTCCCGTCAGATTGCTGACTTATTCAGAGAAACAGCCAATAATGAAAGAGCACATGCCAAGATCTGGTTCTGGCTTGTCGGAGATCTGAAAAAATCGACCGCTGAACATTTGAAGATGGCTGCCGAAGGCGAACATGATGAATGGACCTCCATGTATCCTGAATTTGCTGAAACCGCTAAAAAAGAAGGATTTCCGCAGATTGCATTCCTTTTCTCCAAGGTCGGCGAGATTGAAAAGACCCATGAAACCCGTTACAAGCTTCTGCTTGCCAATGTAGAAAACGAAAAGCTGTTCAAGAGAGGCGAAAAGAAGCTCTGGATTTGCTCTAACTGCGGTTACACGGTTGAATCCGTAGAAGCTCCTATTGAATGTCCTGTCTGCGGTCACCCAAGATCCTTCTTCGAAATCAAAGCTGAGAATTATTAAAATTCCATCTGCTTCCGGTTTCTTATGAATGTTGTTTAATGTAACAAAAAAGCTGTGAAAATGATGATTCGTTTTCACAGCTTTTTATTTTCGTTAAAAGCGTTCTCCCTTATGGATACGCTCTATTGCTTCCTTAGCAGCTTTCTGCGCTGCTTCTTTTTTATTTTTTCCAACGCCCGTACCGAAGTCTTTGCCATTAATCATGATCTTCATCCAAATGGTCTTGTCATGATCGGGGCCTTCATCTCTGACAACGTCATAGCGGATATCCACGTCTCCGTGCTTCTGCGCCAGTTCCTGAAGATCGGATTTGTAATCATGGTCATAATCACCCTGATCAATCAGGTCAAGGAATTTTTTCAGATGCCCCAGAATAAAGCGGGCAGCGACCTCATAATTATTATCCAGATAAATGGCACCGATAACAGCTTCAAAGGCATCTCCAAGAATCGAAATCCTTGTACGCCCGCCGGAAAGTTCTTCGCCCTTTCCAAGACGCATGTACTTCCCTACCTGAAACTTGGCAGCACATTCTGCACAAGCCGGCTTGCATACTGCACTGGCTTTAGCTCTCGTCAGTTCGCCTTCCGGCCATGAGGGGAAACGCAGAAAAAGATATTCACCGACAACAAGATCCAGGACTGCATCGCCTAAAAACTCAAGTCTCTCATTGTCATGGATCACTTCATTCTTATGTTCATTCGCATAAGACGTATGTGTCAATGCAGTATTTAGCAGCTGAATGTTCTGCACAGGAATCTGATTCTCTTCAGCAAATTCCCTCACTTCTGCCAGACGTTCCTTCCGTCTTATTTCCGAATGATTCATTCTTCATAGCGCCTCAGTATAACAACAGCATTATGTCCGCCAAAGCCAAATGCATTGGACATGGTTACATCGACCTTCATATCTCTCGGGCCTTCCGGAGCATAGTCAAGATCACATTCCGGATCCGGAGTAACCAGGTTCAGTGTCTGATGAACTTTATTGTTCATAATGGACATGACGCAGACGATTGCTTCAACTGCGCCAGCAGCGCCAAGAAGATGTCCTGTCATGGATTTTGTTGAATTGACAACGATATCATATGCATGTTTTCCAAGTACTTTCTTGATTGCCTTGGTTTCATTCTTGTCGTTAAGGCCTGTGGATGTGCCATGTGCGTTGATGTAATCGATGTCTTCTGGAGAAATTCCTGCATCATCGATAGCTTTCTGCATGCAGCGTGCTGCAAGTTCGCCATCCGGTCTTGGAGCTGTAATATGGTATGCGTCACCATTTGTGCCGTAGCCGATAACTTCAGCATAAATATGTGCGCCTCTGTTTTTAGCGTGTTCCAGTTCTTCAAGAATCAGGACGCCGCTGCCTTCACTGAGAACAAATCCGTCACGTCTGATATCAAACGGGCAGGATGCTTCTTCCGGAGGGCAGTCTCTTGAAGAGAGTGCTTTCATGGCAGCAAATCCAGCCATCGGTGTCTTTGCTACTGCAGCTTCGGTGCCGCCGGCAAACATGACGTCAGCATCACCGTACTGGATCATTCTTGTTGCTCTTCCGATTGCATTGTTGCCGGAAGCGCATGCTGTTACATCAGCAAGCACCGGTCCCATCAGGCCGAAGGTAATGGAAATCTGGCCGGAAGCCATGTTTGCAATCATCATCGGTACAGCAAACGGGTTGACCTTTGCAGAACCGCGGGTATCGATGCGGTGTACGGTATCTTCCATCGTCTTGATACCGCCGATACCCGTTCCGATAATAGTTCCTACACGGTTTGGATCTTCGTTGGCCATATCCAGCTTTGCATCGCTAACTGCCATCTTAGCTGCTGCTACAGCGAACTGGGCATTTCTGTCCATGTGGCGTACAGCTTTTTTATCCCCAACATATTTTTCAGGATCAAAGCCTTTGACTTCGCCTGCGATCTTTACAGGGAAATCTGTAGCATCAAATTCGGTAATCGGAGCGATGCCGGATTTTCCTGCCAGCAATGCATTCCAGAATTCTTCTGTTCCAATACCAACAGGGGTTACTGCACCCATCCCTGTAATAACGACTCTTCTCTTTTCCATAAAGGAGCACCTCACTAAAAAAATATGATTATTATGTATTCGATCCCAGGACAAAACCTCAAAAAAACGGATGACAGCAGATACGTAATCCGCTTTTTTGAGGCATTTTCCCCAATTTCCCTATCATATTGGTTTACCGGGGAAGCAAAACACTTCCCCGGCCCCATTATGAATATCAAATTCACTACTTATTACTGAATCTGGCTGTCGATATAGTCTACAGCGTTCTTTACTGTCTTGATCTTTTCAGCAGCATCATCCGGAATTTCAATATCGAATTCTTCTTCGAATGCCATGATCAATTCAACAATATCGAGGGAATCAGCGCCCAGGTCGTCAATAAAAGTGGAATCGATAGTAACGTCAGCTTCGTTAACGCCGAGCTGATCAACTACGATTTTCTTGACTCTGTCAAATGTGCTCATTGAGATTTCACCACCTTTCAAAGTATTCGTATCTTTTAGATTATATTACATAACCATTCCGCCGTCTACATTCAAAACTTGTCCGGTAATATAACTTGCTTCATCAGATGCAAGGAAACATACCGCTTTTGCAACGTCTTCAGCCTGACCCATACGGCCCAGTGGAATGGACTGAAGCATATTAGCCTTGAGATCTTCAGGAATCTTGTCGGTCATATCTGTACCGATGAAGCCTGGAGCCACAGCATTTACACGGATATTTCTTGCTGCCAGTTCCTTTGCGCAGGCTTTCGTAAATCCTACAATGCCTGCTTTGGCTGCGGCGTAGTTGGCCTGGCCGATATTTCCTGTCAGACCAACGACGGAAGAAATATTTACGATAGCACCATTTTTCTTGCGCATCATCATTGCAGCAGCAGCTTTAGTCGTAAGGAATACGCTCTTCAAGTCTGTTGCAATAACTGCATCCCAGTTTTCTTCCTTCATGCGGATCAAAAGAGCATCTCTGTTGATGCCTGCATTGTTTACAAGAACATCAAGACCGCCGAATTCTGTCTTGATCGTTTTGAAAATACGATCGACATCTTCGCTGACTGAAACATCTCCCTGAATGGTGAATGCTTTTCCGCCGGCGTTTTCGATTTCAGTCTTTACTGCTTCTGCAGCTTCGCGGCTTCCCGCATAGTTAAGAGCTACTGCATATCCTCTTGATGCGAGCATAAGAGCAATTGCTCTGCCGATACCGCGTGATGCACCTGTTACAAGTGCTGTCTTTCCCAGATTCTCCATCATTATTCTCCCTTCAATGTTGAAACGACTTCATTTATTGTATCTATATCTTCAGCATGCAGATTGGTGACGGAGCGGTCAATTTTTCTCATGAATCCGGACAGCACAGTGCCAGGTCCTACTTCAACAGTGCAGTCAACACCGCCGGCAATCATATTTCTCACAGATTCTTCCCAGTGTACTGCATGAGCAGCTTGATCTACCAGATTCTTTCTGATCTCATCTGCCTTTGTTTCTTCCTTTGCATTTACATTTGCAAAGACAGGAATCAGTGTATCATGAATTGAGATTGTGTCAAGTACTTCCTTCAGACGTTTTGCAGCCGGTTCCATCAAAGTAGAATGGAATGGAGCGCTGACTTTAAGCATGACTGCTCTTCTTGCACCGGCTTCCTTGAGTGCCCCGCAGGCTTTTTCTACGGCACCTGCTTCGCCTGCAATAACAACCTGCCCCGGGCAGTTGAAATTAACCGCCTGCACAGGAGCATCCTCGGTAGAAACATCTCCGCAGATCTTAACGATTTCATCAGGTGTAAGTCCGATGACAGCTGCCATAGCGCCCTTTCCGAGCGGTACAGCTTCCTGCATGAATTTTCCGCGCAGATGAACGGTATGAACGGCATCAGCAAAGGAAAGTGCGCCTGCTGCTACCAGGGCAGAGTATTCGCCAAGACTGTGTCCGGCAGCAATATCTGCTTTGATCCCGTTTTCCTTAAGTACCTGCCATACTGCGACACTGGCAGTAAGAATGGCCGGCTGTGTAAATTCTGTCTTCATCAGTTCTGTGTCCGGACCTTCAAACATCATTTTGGAAATAGAGAATCCAAGGGTATCATCAGCTTCATGAATCAGCGATTTTACAGAATCGTACTTTTCATAAAGATCATGCACCATTCCTACCTTCTGTGAACCTTGTCCTGGGAAAAGAAATGCAATTTTCATCGTATCACCTCATGTAAATACAGCTTACTTTTTACTATATACTATATACTATATATTATATAGAAATAATATTGTCTTATTATCGTGACAACCAGTCCAGCGAATGGATCTATGAACCCTGTTACATCCAGCGAAGGACATCACAGCCCCATGTCAAGCCTGCTCCAAAGCCGGTCAAAACAACATAGTCTCCGTGTTTTACCAGACCTGCCCTGACAGCCTCATCCAAAGCGATACCGACCGATGCTGCAGATGTATTGCCGTAGCGGTCAACATTGACATACATCCGGTCAGACGGGATCGAGAGTTTCTTGGCAAGAGACTGGATGATCCTGTCATTGGCCTGATGGGCAATGAACATATTGATATCTTCCTTGGTAATGCCTGCTTTTTCCAAAGTGCTGAGTGTCGTCTGCCCCATATGACGGACAGCCGCCTTGAACACTTCCGAGCCTTCCATATGGATATAAATACGTTTCGAATCAATAGCTCTGTGCGTAGCAGGTTCTGCCACGCCGCTTGCCGGGATGTTCAGAATTTTGCCAAGGCTTCCGTCGGATCCAAGTTCAGATGCCAGAAGGCCGTAGCCTTCATCCACCTGTCCAATGACCGCCGCTCCTGCACCATCGCCGAAGAGAATACATGTAGAACGGTCCTGCCAGTCAACAAGCCTGGAAAGAATTTCAGCACCTATGACCAGTACATTATCATACATGCCTGCCTTGACCATGTTGGAAGCGCATGCTACCGCATAAATATATCCGGAGCAGCCTGCAGAGATATCCATGGCCCCTGCATGTGCTGCACCCATCTTGTCCTGAACCATACAGGCTGTAGATGGCACGACATAGTCTGGAGAAGCTGTTGCGACCAGTATAAAATCAATATCATCAATTGTTTTTCCCGCAGCCTCCAACGCTTTTTCAGCTGCTTTTACGCAAAGATCCGATGTGGTTTCTGATGCAGAAGCAATGTGCCTCGTTGCGATCCCTGTCCGCGTCCGGATCCATTCGTCAGATGTGTCTACCATCTTTTCCAAGTCGGCATTTGACAGGATTTTCTCTGGCGCGTAGTGGCCGGTTCCCAGAATACCGGCAAATCGTAGCTCAGCCATATATTAAATCTCCTTATCCGTTACTGACTTTTCCTCTTCACTTTCTGTCCTTGTGCTTTCGTTCAGCTGTGCCAGCGTTTCAGTGACTACCTTGTCCAAATTCTCTTTGCAGACATCTTCAGCCATGCGGATAGCATTTTTGATTGCCTTCGCTTTGGATGCACCATGGCAGATAATCAGTCCGCCGTTGATGCCAAGAAGTGGAGCTCCGCCATATTCAGCGTAATCCATAGGTTTGGCAAGATATTTCTTCAGAGCCGGAGCAAGAAGCAGTGCTCCGATCTTTGCCCGGATCCCGCCTTTAGTCACAGCGTCTTTCAGCAATGTCTTGACAAGCTTGCCTGCACCTTCGCCGAATTTAAGGACAACATTTCCTGTGAAACCATCAGTAACGACAACATCAAACTCTCCAGTCATGATGTCTCTTCCTTCTGCATTTCCCGAGAAAGGAATAATAGACTGGTTCTGAAGAACTTTATTTGCTTCTGTTACAAGCGGGCTTCCCTTCGTATCTTCTTCACCGATATTCAAAAGACCGATACGCGGATTTTTGATGCCTGCCACTTTAGAAGCATAAATGTATCCCAATATTGCATTCTGTACATACGTTTCTACCTTGGGCTGGGCACTTGCGCCTGAATCAATCAGGTAAGTGTACCTTCCCTTTTCATTTGGAATTGGAGTCAGTATGGCAGGACGTTCAATTCCCTTGATTCGTCCGATTCCAAGAAGTCCGGCAGTGACAGCTGCACCAGTAGATCCCGGAGCAACGAGGGCTCCGCATTCCTTGGCTCTCACAAGACGGGCTCCGACTGATACAGACGCATCCTTCTTCTTACGATAAGCCAGTCCGGGATGTTCTCCCATCTCAATGACTTCAGACGCATGGTGAATTTCTATCAGAGGATTGTTTTCTTCATGATTATTTTTCAGAATCGTTAAAATCTGTTCTTTGTCCCCTACAAGCACAACCGGAATCTTGAATTCTCTAACGGCTTGTATGGAGCCCAATACAATTTCAAGCGGCGCAAAATCGCCGCCCATTGCGTCAACGGCTATTTTTTCCATGGAATGCCTCCATCAGTTTAAAATCTCCATAATGAATTTTGCGCGGTAAACTTCTATGTCGCCGTCAAAAAATCCAATATATATGTACTTTTTCTTGCCTCTCATCACTACGATTCTGCCCTTGACGGCCAGAACGGTATTCGGCTTTACCGGAACTTTGTATTTAATATTTCCGACCTGTGTGGGTGCAAAAGGGACACCAGCCAGCTTCTCTGCAAAATTTGAGGCTGCACCATAAAGTTTGTCACCTGCCACTGCTCCTGTTGAATCTGCCATTTCAGATGTTGTCCGGAAAAGGCCTACACCCTTTACACCGACATCGAGATCCAATACGTGAACACCTTCAACGTACTCGGAAGGATGTCCGAAAACGAGCTGTTCCATCCGTTCGCGCATTTGCGGAATCCCCAGAGTCTGCCGGTCCAGACGGATCGTCGCTGAGGATACAGAAAAATGCTTTGCCAGATCTTCATCTGTCAGGCACGGATTTTGACGCAGTATTTTCTGCATTTCTTCTCTTCTGGCATTTTTATCCATTTTACGTTTTTCACCCACCTTATATCACCTGCCGATAATACTATACCACAATCACGCAAGCCCTGTATAACTTATTTTGAAAACAAGCGTGCATCTGCACTCATCAAATCCCGTAAATCCTGCTTTCTTCGTCTCTATGCGCTCTCATTTCTCAAAGATATACTCTGGTGATTTTATCCTCTGATCCATATTTTTACAATAGTTTTTGCATGACTTGAAAAATCCTTTTTCCGAATTAAAGAAAGTCTCGCTATAACGCGATGAATTTTTAACGGGTTCATTGTATAATAGATATACAGTCATCAGGCAGCATGCTTTTCATCTGCCTGGATTTCCTGAATATAGAGGACATGCCATCCTTAGCGGAGGAAGAAGATTCCCTTGCCCCACTGCGGTTCAAGGGAAAATTTTATTTTAATAATTAAAACTAATATTTGATTTTGTTTTAATTTTATGTCAGTCTCTTTCTCAATATCATGATTGACTTATTTCGTTTCTTATCATAAACTACAATAAACACGGAATATAAAACACAAGTTTTAATCGCTGAACCAAGTTAAACAATTTCTATTAATTGTATATATATTTCGAAAGTATTTTTGCATCTTTTAGGAGTGATAATATGCAATTACCCGCATTACACATTGGCGAATTAACCGCCAGAGTCCCGATCGTCCAGGGTGGTATGGGAATCGGCGTAAGCCTTTCCGGTCTCGCCGGGGCAGTCGCACGTGAAGGCGGCGTTGGTGTCATTTCCGCTGCCCAGGTCGGTTTTAATGAACCAGACTTCATGACCAATACTGTCGAGGCCAACAAGAGAGCTCTCGCCAAGCAGCTGAAAAAAGCACGCGAGATTGCCGGAGACGGCATCATCGGTGTCAACATCATGTGGCGCGGACAGCATTACGAAGACTATGCACGCTGCGCTGTTGAAAACGGCGCCAATATCATTTTCTCCGGTGCAGGCCTTCCATCTGACCTTCCGGACTACGTAGAAGGAACTTCCACCAAAATCGCACCGATTATCGGTTCCCCGAAGGCAGCACGCGTCATTCTCCGTCTTTGGGAAAGACATCATCATCGCACAGCCGATATGATTGTTATTGAAGGACCTAAGGCCGGCGGCCATCTCGGCTATACCCGCGAACAGGTGAAAATGCATGAGAGTGACGGCTACGAAAAGGAAATCAAAGAAATTCTCGATGTAGTCAAGGAATTTGAAGAAAAATTCAACAAGAAAATCCCCGTTGTTTTCGGCGGCGGCATTTTCGATAAGAAAGACATCGAACACTACCTCTCGCTGGGTCTTTCCGGCGTACAGATGGCTACACGCTTTGTCGCTACAAAGGAATGCGATGCTTCTGATGCTTTTAAGAATATGTACGTCAAAGCAAAGGAAGGCGATGTTACCATCGTTCAGAGTCCGGTCCATATGCCGGGACGCGCTCTGCTGAATCCTTTTGTCAAAGCTTTCCGCCAGCACAGAATTCCGGTCACCAACTGCTTCCACTGCCTGAAGACCTGCGATCCGGCTACTACCCCCTACTGCATCTCCATGGCGCTGATTCGTGCCGTCCGCGGAGATGTCGATCACGGTCTGGTATTTTCCGGTGCTAATTCGTGGAAGATTGACAAAATCACAACCGTCCACGATCTGATCCAGGAACTCACCCAGGATCCGGTTGATGAAACAATCCCGAAGGATTCTTCTGATAAGACAATCCCTGTTGAACAGGTAAAGAAACAAGCATAATGAAAATAAAAAACGCCCGGTATGAGCCGGGCGCTTTTTTATTGCTTTGATTTTCTGTCCTGATTATTTTTTCAAATGATGGCTTCCGCGTTCAGTCAGAGGAACTCCGGCCCTGCACAGCGGGCAGTCTTTTGGATCATAGGTCGGAACTGTCAGATTCAGGAGCGGGAATACTTTTTCCTGCGGAACTCCAAAGTCTGCCTTGCCGCCGGAACGGTTGACCAGAAGGCCGATGCCTACGATATCTCCGCCTGCCTTATTGACTACATCCACGACTTCCTTGATGGAGCTGCCGGTGGTAACGATATCTTCAACAATCAGCACTTTTTCACCTGGCGCAATGGTAAATCCGCGTCTGAGTGTCATCTTGCCATTTTCACGTTCTGTAAAGATGGATCTGACTCCAAGGATTCTTGCAGTGACCTGCGAGAGGATAATTCCGCCGGTAGCCGGTCCGATAACTGTTTCGATTCCCTTGTCCTTGAAATGTTCTGCAATTTCCCTGCAAAGTTTTTCTGTGTATTCAGGATGCTGGAGAACGTTGAATTTTTCTACATAAAGCGGGCTGTGGAGGCCGCTGGTCAGAAGAAAATGTCCCTCTAAAATAGCTTTGGTTTCCTTCAGTAAAGTTTCTACTTCCTTCTCGTTCATCATGCATTCTCCTTTATCTCTTTTAAAATCAGGCGGGTTGCTGCCTTCGGATCAATTGCCTGTGTAATAGGACGGCCAATGACAAGCATTGAAGCTCCGTCCTTAAATGCCTGGGATGGCGTTGCTATACGCTTCTGGTCATCTGTCTGGGCAAATGCAGGACGTATGCCCGGCGTAACGATGAGAAAATCATCTCCGGCCATCTCACGGATGGAAGTTGCTTCCATCGGGGATGCTACGACACCGTCAACGCCTGCCTCTTTGGCAAGGGATGCCAGCTCAAGTACATGATCCTGGATCGGAAAATGTCCTCCGATTTCCTGCCAGCCTTTATCATCAAAGCTGGTAAGAACTGTTACTGCCAGAATTTTTGGTCTTTCCACTCCTAACTCATCGGCGGTTATCTTGGCATAGCGTGCAGCAGCCTGCATCATAGCTCTTCCGCCTCCAGCATGGACCGTAATAAGATTTACGCCTAATCTGGTAACGGAAGCGACGCTGTGTCCCACCGTATTCGGAATGTCATGCAGTTTCAGATCCAGGAACACCTTTTTCCCGTGTTCCTTCAAATAATGGATCGTTGCGCTGCCGGCACTGTAATAGAGTTCCATTCCTACCTTATAATAGGAAACCAGATCACCTAACTCATCAACAAGCGCTTTCATACTGTCAAAAGAATCTACGTCAAGCGCTACGATCAGACGATCATCCGCTTTATAGATTTCCTTTTCTTCTTCCATGCTCGCTCTCCCTTCCTGACTATAAATATATATCCGATTCATTATACCATTTAAACCCGGTAATGACACTTAATTTTCTCCGGATATTTTCTTTTGCACACATTTTTAATCTTGATAAAATAAATTCATTTTCTTTTGATATTTTCTTTCTCCGCACATACTGCCTCACAAGATCTCAATAAAAAACCGTACCGGCTTTGACTTTTGCCGGTACGGTTTTTGCTGCCTGAGAGAGGCCCATATTTCACTATTTTGTTGAAGCGGAAGCCGCCTGGAGAGCTGCTTCATGGATCATATGCACTGTGACAGAGTTGAAATCAACAGGTGCCGGGAGTGCCTTTACTTCTTTGAAGCCAACTCCGAGCTTGCCCGTATAATACGCAATGACTTCTCCCTTTGAATTGATCTTGGCGGCGTAAATTGTCTTGTCATCACCAAGACCTACGAGGCGGAAGGCGCCCGGAGGAGAAATAACGCGCCAGGAACTGTCATCGCCGTTGAACGTATACATAATCCCCTTCTGGCTGTCGTCGTAGAAAAGTCTGTCTTCATCATAGAATACAGCAATCTTTCCGATATGGGAGGTCTGCACGTAAATACGGCGTGTATCATAGTTGGCATCCGTACGGTAAATACGGTACAGCCCTTTCCCGACTTCCATCTTCATGTAAACGGCATTGGTCGCCGTAGAATAAGCAACGGATACGATTTTTGCGTCACGCGGAAGATCCCTGATCGGTGCATCCGACTCATGAGTCGTGCCCTCAGGATTGTAACGGGCCAGCGTCACGTCCCATCGTCCGCCATTCCAATGAATGGGATACAATGCCATCAGCGCCAGATTGCGGTCAGGCATCCATTCGAAGAAGGATACTCCCTGATTCTTCAGGTCCACTTTCTGTGGATTGCTGAGGTCTTCAGCCTTATAAATAGTTACCGAGTCAGCTGTTACATCAGCCATGCACTTGTAATCGTAAGAATAATATGCTTTCCCCTTGACGTTTACTTTGGAGAAAGTCTTTTTCCCTTCTTTTTCTGCTGCTTCTGCTACTTTATCCTTTACATCGGACATGTCGTAGTCTCCGCTTGCAAGCGGTGCAAATAAGACCCTGTCCATATAAAGATAGGCGCCTGCCTGAACCGTTAATCCAAGAGCAAAGCAAATCATGAATTTCGTAATTTTATTTTTCAATCTGCTCCTCCTTATTTAACGATAAACGCAGTAGGAATCATTCTTTCGCCTAAAAGATCGGCAGGTTTATTGACTACCTTACCATTATAGTAAAGCGTGGTAGAAGAACCACCATCAAGGTTGGCAGCAATATAAGCGCCGTTTTCGTACATGATATTCTGCGCATCCACGAGTGTTGCCCCAATGCTGTATCCGGGCTGTCTTCCATCAATGACGAGGAACATGATGGTTCCGTCTTTCTTCTGCCCGATAGCAGATCGTGGTGAAATACCCCATCCGCCATCGCCATTCTTAATTACTTTTTCGCCGTTGATGATGAGCGGCGGTCCGAAGGTCAGCCCTTCAACGGCTCCCAGATCACGCAGCTGCTTCTTATTGTAATTTCCGGCTATCAGGTTTCCACTCTTGGTCAGGCCCACAAAGTCGACCTTTTCCTTATCGTCGACCTGCTGACCTAAAAGGTACTTTCCTTCATGAAGGATAAATCCGTAAGGAAGTCTGCCTGTCCCCGTGCCGTTCGGATCATAGAATCCGCCGCCGTTAATGGCTGCTACGGCATTGTTCTTCTTTGCAATATTGCTTGTCGTATCCCCCTTCTCGTTGATATCTTCCGCCATCGCCACCTGAACGCGCGTCGGATTCGGAATTTCAAGAAGGTATCCGACAAATCTTGACGTTTCAATTTTCTTCAAATTCAAAGTGGGATCTGTACGAAGCTTGAACGAGAAAACCTTCTGCGTGTCTGTCGTTGTCACAGTCCCGAGAATCTGGTTCAGTTCATCCTTGTTATACAGCCAGGTAATATACTGCGGATGACGGGAACGCATAATCGCACCGACTACGGCTCTCTTCAGATTCGGGAAAGGACCGAACAGTACGACGATCGGCGATGTGATCAGGAAAAACAGAAGTGTGATTACGACGAACTTTACAACAATATTATTAAAAATACGTTTCATTCTCTCTCCTAAACGTTTCTGCAACCATTAAACAGTAGAATAATTATCCTTACTCAAGCGTTCCGAGAAGCGTGCCAGTGAAATGTCATTTCCGATATAAGCGCGTTTTAATTCATACGGGTAGCTGCCTACATGTGCGCGCCCTGCATCTGTAGTAACCGCCATCTTGATGCCTGCCTTCTTGCATACATCAATGACTTCATCATCATAATCGCCATACGGATACGCAAACCAGACATTATCTATCCCAAGCTGATACTTCAGGGCCTGGTTGGCACCTACGATTTCGCGTTCCTTTTCTGCTCTTGTCTTAAGATTATGCAGTTTTGGATGAGAAAGCGTATGGTTGGCAATCGTAACGGTGTGGCTGTTTGCCATTTCGCGAAGCTGATCCCAGGTCATGCGGTTATAAGGCTTGCCCACGTCATCAGTAACAAGGAAGAGTGTCCATGGGAATCCATACTCTTTCATCAGAGGATAAACAACCGTATAACTGTCCAGATATCCATCATCAAAAGTGATGCAGACCGGTTTTTCCGGAAGCGGAGCGCCCTTTGTGACATAGTCATACAGTTCCTGCATGGTAATCGGGTGATATCCATGATCACGAAGATAATTCATTTGAATTCTCAGGTTTGCTTCACTCATAATGGCCGCGTTTCCCGACTGGTTCCCGATCATATGGTACATCAGGATAGAGACGCCTTCGGGAACCGTATACTTGACATCAGGTCCTCTGTGGACAACCGCTTCTCCAGGCTTTAAAGCCGCCGTACTTTTAGATGCAGCAGCCGGCACTGTAGATGCTGCGACAGCTTCAGGTTTTCCTGCAGCATTTCCACTAAAACCATCCAGAGCAAAACAGGATACAGACAGCAAAGCTGCTGCGGCAACGAGCGCTGCCTTTTGCCAGCTTTTCAAAGATATCTTCAATTTCTAAGTCTCCTTCTGGTATTGAAACTTACATTACACCTATTTTGACAATACATAGTACATTTTACTACGAATTCAATAATAAAACAAAATTCTTTCATGAAATTTTCCATAAACTCTGCATATTCAGCCTTATCAATCCAGAACAGGTTCCCTAAATTGCATGATTCTGCAGGAAATATTTTTATATTGGATACTCTTATTTAATCGTAAAATACTATATGCCGTGGGCTCTTTTTAAAGATTGGTTTTTGGGAATCAACATCAATCGTGCTATAATAAATTATGTCACGCAAATGAAAGTAATGAATCCCGGATGACGGGAACGTGGTTTATTACCAGAAAGGATTAAATATGAAGAATCTGTTTAAGTTACTTATTCCTCTCTTGGTACTTCTTCTGATACCGTTCGGATCCACATCTTTGGCAAAGGATGCGCAATTGACTGATTTCCGCTGGACATCCAGGAATGACGGAAATCCGCCATTCGTCCGGATCGTCATGGATTTATCCAAAGCGGTTCATGCAGAAGCCGCAATGGATGATTCCGGCAAAAACTTAGAGGTCATCTTAAGAAATACCAATAAAGGCGGTACGGCTTCCCAATTTGACAATATGGATAAAAGGGCAGTAGATTTTGCTACATTGTCCGAAAAGGATGGAGACACATACCTGGATGTCGCCTTATCCAAATCACAGAAAATGGATGACATCCGTGTGTTTGCGCTTCGTCCAGACAGCAAATTGAACAAGCCTCATCGTTTAGTCGTAGATATACCGATTCCGGGAGCAAAACAGACTTACACAAAACCGGCCAAGGGTATTTCAGCACCTGCCGTGGCTGCTCCTTCTGCCAAGACATATGATGTCTCTGACAAAGCGAAAAGCGTCCTGAAGGGTAAAATTATTTGTCTTGACCCGGGACACGGCGGAACAGATACCGGTGCTATCGGACACCTTGGCAAAAAGGACATTTATGAGAAGGACATCACACTTTCCATCGCCCTTCCGCTCAGAGATCTTCTGACATCCGCTGGCGCCAAGGTTGTCATGACACGTTCTACAGACAAAGATGTCTACGGTCCATGGGCTGATGCAACGACAGAACTTCAGGCTCGCTGCGATGTCGCTAATGAAGCCCATGCAGACGCCTTCGTATCCATCCACATTGATTCTTTTGCCAATTCCAGCATTGACGGAATCACTGCTTACTACAATGGAAAAAGCGCCAACGATCTGCTTCTGGCGCAAATGATGCATCAGGCAACCATCAACTCTTTATCCATCCCGGACAGAGGCGTACGTTCCAATGACTTTTATGTCAATGTCCATACCGCCATGCCGTCTGTCCTGATGGAAGTCGGTTTCATTACAAACAATCACAGAGTCCAGATGCTGACTTCGAGCTGGGCGCCAAAGAGCATTGCCCAGAGCCTGTTTGACGGCCTTGTAAGTTATTTCTCTGCTATAGAATAAAGGAGGTCCCATGAGAAAAAAAATAGCCTTAGCTTCAGCGCTCATTTTATCCATGGTTCTTGCCGGATGTTCCCCTGACAGCGGATCGAAACCAGCTTCCAATGCATCAGCTCTTTCCGCATCGGCCAATTCGTCATCTATTCCGGCCAAGGAATCTTCGACACTCGTATTTTACAGGCCGACAGAAGATGCTCTTCATATCCTCCCTGTTTCCATCAAAGTGAAAGCGGAAGATCATACAGCCAAGAATGCAGTCGAGGAGATGATCAGGTATGACAGGAAAGCCAAGTATCCGTTCATCCCTGCCGGAACTCATCTGAAAGACCTCTCCATTCAGGACGGAACGGCTATCGCCAACTTCACGGGTGAGGTCAACCAGATCAAAGGCGGAACATCGGAATCCCTTTTCATTGCAATGACGGTTGATACGCTGACTGAATTCCCCAATATAAAACGCGTGGAATTCCGGGCAGAAGGAAAACCGCTCCAGTTCCAGATGGATATGACCAAGCAGTTCATGAGAGACGAAAGTTACATCCAGCAGACCAAGACTTAAAAATCAGGGCATCTCTAATCGATGCCCTGATTTTTAAGTGCCTTCACAACCTTTACTAATTCGCAAAAAAACTGGCGTCCGGATCTGGCGCCAGTTTTTTATTATTCTTCTGTGATTACTGCTATCTCACCGTCTGCAAATGCCTGCGGATATCTGAATTCCTGATCCCCGCTGTCAAAGGCAACAGTCAGGCGGCCGCTTCCTATTTCAGAGATCTTTCCGTTTCCATAAACAGGAGAATGGACAAGTGTTCCGATTCCAAGTTCGAAGTATACGGTATTTCCATGTCTGGTTTCCTTGGGAGAGCCTGTGCTTGGTGCAGCTTTCTCTTTCCTTGTTTCCCCTTCCGGTACTGTATACGTTCTTCCCTTGCCCTTGGGCACTGTATCTTTCTTCGATTTTTTAGTGGAAGGAGAAGCAGAGTGCAGGAGCTTCTGAGGAAGTCCGGTCGGATACATAACGTGTTCGCCCGTGGCTTCATAGGTCACATAAGTACCTCTTTCAGTAATACGGCTGACCGTTCCCTTTCCCAGGACATCGTCAATGACAACGAGACCAATAAGCTGCTGGTCTTTTTCTTCCTTTTTCACCGGAGCAGGCTTCATTTCGCCCGGATCGAATGAGAATATTTTCTTCTCAATCGGTTCACCCTTCGCATTTGTTCTCTTCAGCTGAGGTCTGCCGCTCTTTTCGAATCTAGCGCCTCTTCTGTCCTTATCGGCAAATCTTCCTCCCGGCTTCCTGTCTTCAGGTTTTCTGCGGGGAATGACTTTTTCAAGATCGCCAAAGACTACGGTGATTCCATCCTCGGAAACCTTGCGTACAATGCCGACCCCAAGTTTTCTGTCTATGAATTCAACACCGGGTTCCAGTTTCCTGCGGAATTCCCGTTTCCCGTCCTTGAAGTCCTTGCCGTGTCCTGCTCCCCTGCCGCCGGAGAATCCTGGCTTCCCATGGCCGCGCTTGGAAAAATCGCGCTTCCCGCGAGGGCCTTTCGATGTATAGGAATGTCCTTTGCGGTTATTGTTTTCGTCCATTTTCTAATCCCTTCTAGTCATATCTCTGTTCTTTAATTCTTCTGTCTAAATCCCGCTTTGCAGCTTTTGCCGCCATATCCTGCCGCTTGTCATACAGCTTTTTGCCTGTAGCAGTTCCGATCTCCACTTTGACCTTTCCATGCCTGAAGTACATTTTAAGCGGTATCAGTGTATATCCCTTTGTCTTAAGCTGCATTTCAATTTTCATGATTTCCTTCTTATGCAGAAGCAGCTTCCTGGTCCTGAGCGGATCATGGTTAAATATATTTCCCTGTTCATACGGACTGATATGCGCATTCCATAAATATACTTCATCATTCTGGATTCTTGCAAAACTGTCCCTCAGGTTTACTTTTCCGGCCCGGATCGATTTTACTTCTGTCCCAGTCAACGCGATTCCGCATTCATAAGTATCATGAATGAAATAATTATGATACGCCTGCCGATTACTCACAATAGGCGGTGCATTCTTGCTTCCGTCCATACTCGCCTCCTGGATATTTTATCTGGCAATCCTTATGAGATTACCTTCTTCCTTTGGATTTCTTGTTTTTCTTTCCCTTTTTGGAATGTGATTTTGAGGATGATCTGACTTTTTTCTCAAGGTTCAGCGGTGAATGGATTTCTCCCATGAAGAAGTCGACTTCTTTTCTTTCCTTGTCCGCCTTGACCAGCGTTACCCTGACGGGCATGCCCATGGAATATGTCTTTCCGGAGAAACGGCCTTTGAGCGTCATGCTGTCTTCCTGATAGACGTATTCATCATCTTCCATGGTATCGATATGGATCAGTCCTTCAACACCATTATCAAGTCCTACAAATATGCCGAAATGTGTAATGCCTGTGATATGGGCATCGAATGGTTCCCCTACGAAAGGAATCATATATTCTGTCATCTTCAGATCATCGACATCTCTTTCGGTCTGTGTTGCATTCTGCTCTGTTTCAGAACAGTGATCGCAGGCTCTTACCAGGAAATCTGTCTGCGCTTTGAGCTGATTTTTCTTGAGCTGCTCGCTCAGTGCCTGACGGATCAGCCTGTGAACCATGAGGTCAGGATATCTGCGGATCGGTGAAGTGAAATGGGTATAGCACTTGCTTGCGATACCGAAATGGCCGGCATTCTCCGTCTTATAGCATGCCTGCGGCAGTGAGCGGAGCGTCATTACCTGTACGACAGGCTCGATGTCTTCGCCTTCTACACTTTCAAGAAGCTTCTGTATATCCTTTGGCGTGGGATCTTCCGGGATATGAATGGGAAGTCCCATAATGGATACCAGCCGTTTCAGTGCATTAAGCTTTTCTTCATCCGGATGGTCATGGACTCTGTATACTGATGTGTTTCCTGTCTTTTCAAGGAAACGCGCAACAGCTTCGTTAGCCGCAATCATAGCATCTTCAATCATCATCTTGGCAGCGCCTCTGATGCGTTTTTCGATACGCAGGGGCGTTCCGTCAAGATCGAGCACTACCTTGTATTCAGGAAAGTCAAAATTCAATGCGCCGCGCTCGGATCTGTTTTTGCGCAGGCAGTCAGCACAGGCTTTAAGATCCTTCAGCATCGGAAGGAACGGTTTCAGATCATCCGGTTCAATTCCTTCCTCAAACGCTTTGTTTATTTCAGGATAATTGCAGCGGCGTGCCACGCGGACCATGGATGGCGTGATTTTCTCTGTGTGAACATTTCCGTTCTGATCCACATCCATGACGCAGGACATCGCATAGCGGTCTTCGTCATGATTCAGACTGCAAAGATCATTGGACAGCTGGAACGGGAGCATAGGAATCACGCGGTCTGCCAGATACACGCTGTTTCCGCGTCTGTAAGCTTCCTCATCAAGGAGCATTCCCTTTTTTACGTACCGCGATACATCGGCAATATGAACGCCCAGTTCAAAATGACCGTTTTCCTTGCGGATACAGTATACCGCATCGTCAAGATCCTTGGAATCTGGTCCGTCGATGGTAACGATAGGAAGGTCCCTGAAATCTGCTACGCCATTTTCCGGAACAACTTCACGCGGCAGCGCATCGGCTTCCTTCATGAGTTCATCGGAGAATACATGCGGCAGCCTGTGCTGGGCAATGATGATATCGATATCAAGGCCCTTGTCCCCTTCATAGCCGATAACTTCTGTGACATGGCCTTTTGCATCTGTCCATTTTCCCGGCCATTCCGTTACTTCAACGATGACCCTTGCGCCAGTTGTTGCTTCCATTTCCTGGCCTTCTGGAATTTCAATGACCATATCGACCTTTTCATCAATCGGTACAGCCTCTCCGCCGTCTTTCAGCATTTCATACGTGCATACAAATGTATCATTTGCTCTTTCAATGACACGGGTAATGCGGCCTTCCGTATTATGCCTTCCGGTCTCGCCCTTGATCGTCTTCACTTCGACTTTGTCGTTATTGACAGCGTTCAGATGATTATCTTCACCGATATAAATGTCTTCATGCTCATCATCTGTAATGAGAAAACCAAAACGCGGACTATATGCCTTATAAATCCCCTCAAGCGTTACACCTGGCTTATAAACTAATTTCTCTGTCTTTTCCATTCTTCTCTCCAATTATCCAAACCGCACTTTATACTTCGCTTATCCGTTATCCAGGCCGGAATATTTTCCTGTGAATAAAAAGAAGGCCTGCAGTTTATGCAAGCCTCTTTTCATCAATCAGAAAGTATTCATATATCTCCCAAGTACGAGGCAGAGCACCGCAAAGATAATGCCAAATACCACAGTAAACTTAGAGAGAACTGCATCCTTGCCTCTGGTCTTGCCGCCTGCTACTGCTTCAGCACCGCCGCCGATAGCTGAACCCATGCCCGGCTGTTTGGACTCCTGGGCAACAACAACGACAATCAATAAAATGGATACCAATAATGTAGTTCCGATTAAAAAGTACTTCACTGTAAATCCTCCTCTATATCCGCTTTTCATTGCCTAAAAGCAGACATGGCCCTTCTTAAGATAATAAACCTAACATTAACTTTTATTTTATACTACTCTTGCATGCGGGTCAATACCAACACTATAATCCCGGTTAAAAATACAACGTATTGTTTCCCATAGTGCATGATCATAGCCGGAAGCACTTCCGTCTATTTTTTGCCTCTGAGTTTATCAAGTTTTTCCTGAACGGATGGAGGAAGTGAATGTCCTATTTCGCTTCTTTGGTTTGTCTGATTATTCTTTTTGATGAATGTATGCTGGTCCTTCTTGTCATGCTTCAAGGACCACATCAAGTCATCAACAGCCACGCGGTAGGATCCGTTTCCCAGGACCTGGCTTTGTTCAGGCCCGTCAGAAGTGACAACGTAAATAGACCTGTATTCATTCCGCCTGATATACGATTCCTTTTCTATATAGCTGTCTGCCGTCATCCTGCTCGGAGTAAAGATAATGGTAAAAGAATCCGACAATACTTCCTTCTTCACTTTTGTCGATGTGCCCATGCCATCAAACACAACAATCATTTCTATATTGTTATGGGCTCCGTAATCCTGAAGAAGGTCGATCAGCTTTTTCCGGCTGGATTCCAGATCATCTCTGCCAAATACATCCGGCACCCAGAATATCACATTATATCCATCAACCAGATAGAGATCTCTCATGATTTAATTCCTCTGTTTTACCGCCTCATACAGCAATAAAGCCGCCGCCACGGAAACGTTCAGTGACGAGACCTTTCCTCTCATAGGGATACGGACACAGAAATCACACATCCTGCGTGTAAGAGGGCTCATCCCTTTTCCTTCCGCACCCATGACAATGACAAGAGGCCCTTTGAGGTTGGCTTCGTAATACAAGCTTTCCCCGTCCATGTCTGTTCCCACAACCCAGAAGCCCTGTTCTTTCAGATACTTCAGCGTCTGCTGTATGTTTCCGATCCTGCAGACAGGAAGATAGGCAAAAGCGCCTGCCGCTGTTTTCATAGCGGCCGCTGTGACAGGAGAGCTTTTATGATTCGGCAGAAGCACGCAGGCAGCACCGGCGCATTCAGCCGTGCGGACAATGGCGCCTAAATTCCTGACATCCTCCACTCCGTCAAGAAGAATGAAAATCGGATCTTTTCCTTCCCATTTCTTAATGACAGCGTTCATATCCTGATACTCATAGGGGAAGAGAAGTGCAGCGATTCCCTGATGGACAACACCGCTGGACATGGAGTCAAGTTCTTCTTCCTCCACTTCCTTTATCGGGACAGCACGCAACTTGGCTTCTTCAAGGATTTCCTGAAGCCTTTCATCATGTCTGCCGCTTTTAAGATAAATCTGCCTGACCTTTCCGGCACGCAGAAATTCCATGACACTGTTTCTTCCGTATGTCATAAGGGAAGTATCAATATCAGGCTTCCTTTCTCCCCTGTGCTGAACGGGATTTCTCCTTTTAGCCTGCATGCTCTTCGGACGCTTTTCGTTTCTGCCGGTGTCTTTGTTCTGCTTATACGAGGAATTCTTTTCCCTGGTTGTATGAGATGCTCTTTTATCCTTCATCATTCATTTCCTCCGCTAAAAAGCGCAGTCCCCTGTCCATGATAAAATTCTGTCGATCCGTCTGGCCTGAAAGATACAGATAACCGATCAGAGCTTCAAAAGCTGTCGATTCGCGATATTCCTCGACAGTTGCACTCTTCGGCACATTGGAATGTGTATTTCTTGCACGTTTGCAGACCTTGAGCTCCCTGTCTGACAGAAGTTCCATGATATCAAAGAGAATACGGCTCTGCCATTTGGCCGATACCATTTCAGAAGCCAGGCTGTTTAAAATTTGAACATTATAAATTCCTGTATCAATCAAAGCTTTCCTGATGAAGAAAGACCAGCATACGTCGCCGATATAGGCCAGTGTCAGCGCATCCATGGAAAAAACCTCCTGCTCACTAAGAGCAGGAGATGCCTTTCCTATTTTGCGCGTCATCTGTTTTTTTAAAAAGAGGACTCTTTTAAACTCCACGTTTTTTCCACCTTGCTCCCGTCGGAGTATCTTCAATCACAATACCGATTTCGCCAAGCTTGTCGCGGATTTCATCAGCAATCTGATACTGTTTGGCTTTTCTTGCCGACTGTCTGATTTCAAGAAGGACATTCATGAGATCATTATAGTCTTTGTCGTCATAGGCTTCTTCTTTCTTCCATTCCTTTTCCAGAATGCCAAGGACGTCGAGAATTGTCTTGAATGTCTGTCCTGCTTTATCAGCAGCTTCCTTGTTGAATGCAGTGCCTGCATGTACTTCGTTGTAATATACATTGATTGCCTTTGCCAGTTCAAACATGGCACCGGTTGTGAGGCCTGTATTGAAATCATCATCCATGGCTTCATGGAATACCTTCATGGCATGATCTGCTGCTTCAGCAAGTTTCCTGGAAGCTTCTGTTTCTTCGCTGCCTTCCATGGAGGACATTTCCTTGATGCGGGCAATGACATCTTTCAGCTTGTCCATGTTCTTTTCTGCTTCTTCCAGACGGTCATCGGAGAAGTCAAGCGGGCTTCTGTAATGAGTAGACAGGAGGAAGAAACGGAGGGCATCTCCGGAATACTTTTCAAGGACATCCTTCACAAGGAAGAAGTTATTGAGAGACTTGCTCATCTTTTCAGAGTTAATAGTAATAAATCCATTGTGCAGCCAGTAATTGACGAAATGGCAGCCTGTGCATCCTTCGGACTGGGCGATTTCATTTTCATGATGCGGGAAAATAAGATCGGATCCGCCGCCATGGAAGTCGATGGTGTTTCCCAGATAGTGGGTAGACATGGCAGAGCATTCAATATGCCAGCCCGGTCTTCCCTTACCCCACGGGCTTTCCCAGAACGGTTCACCCGGTTTTGCTGCTTTCCACAGGGCAAAGTCGCCCGGGTTTCTCTTTTCATCGTTGACTTCAATGCGGGCACCGGCGAGCATATCTTCCACTTTTCTTCCGGACAATTTGCCATAGTCCTTGAATGTGGAAATGTCATAATAAACATCGCCGCCTAAAACATAGGCATGTCCGTTCTTGATCAGTTCTTCCACCATATGAATGATATCATCCATATGATCGGAAACTCTCGGATAAACGTCTGCACGACGTACATGCAGCGCATCCATGACCTTGAAATATGCATCAATGTAACGGTCGGAAATTGTCTTCCAGTCGGTGCCTTCTGCATTCGCTTTATTGATGATCTTATCATCGACATCCGTGAAATTCTGTACGAATTTTACTTTGTAGCCGATGTATTCAAGATAACGGCGGATGATATCCCATGTAACTGCCGGACGCGCATTTCCGATATGCGGATGATTGTATGGCGTTACTCCGCAGACATAAATCTTGACTTCACCAGGAGTGATCGGCTTGAAAACTTCTTTCTCCTTTGTCAGTGTGTTATAAACTTTGATTTCTTCCATAAAAATTCCTCCAATGACTATTTGGGATCCGCAGCCCTTAATACCAGTGAGACACTGCTTTCTTTTAATTGAACTGTCTGCCAGCTTCCATTAAAAAACCACCGCCTCACAGAGACGGTAGCCCGTTATCCACTCTGTCGGCATAAGCCGCTCAAAATGTTTTTATCGCAAACATACGGAAAAGGATACTACGTTTCCCCTTTTCAGCTCACAAATGCATTTCGCTCCGTTTAATCAAGACAGTTTCACCGATTCCTGCCCTCTCTGTATGACAAACCTGAGGTACTTCTTTTGTTCATCGCCCATATGACTTTTTTAAATAAGCATCCACAGCTGACCTGGCTTTTGACCCCACACTCGCCTGCTGGAGCTTTCGCTACCCGGTGTTCCCTCTCACTACTAACCCTCTCGGTTTACCGGCAGGACTTACTTCTAAACCGCACCATGCTCAGCAGAAATTTTTTCTGCGTTACGTGGATCGTTTTGGCTGCGACTGCCATCGATTTTCAGCCACAGACCTGTGATGCTTATTTATCATTATAGATGCAATACGCCAAAGCTGTCAACAGCAAAAGAGGGATAAGATACGGCAATACAGCCGAATCGTCAATTCCCTTTTTCCGTGCTGAAAATGACATCAAATATGCCAGTTGAGGAATAAATAAATTTGTCCGCGTTCCTAGGCCTTATCATCGATAATGGCTGCGCCGCCTCTTTCTCCTGTACGTATTTTGACCGCTGTATACAATTCAGAGACGAAAATCTTTCCATCCCCAACATGCCCTGTATTGCAGACGCCGCGGATGGTATCGATCAATGTATCAAGCGGCGTTTCATAGATGACGATTTCCACTTTGATTTTGGGAAGAAGATTCACATAGAGTACGCTTCCTCTGTAAATTTCCTCCTGCCCTCTGGTCAGGCCGCACCCATAGACTTCGGTCACTGTAATTCCCGTAACACCAATTTCGTAAAGTTTATCTTTTAATTCCTCCAGTTTTTCCGGACGAATCACTGCATCCACCTTGTATATTTTCTTTTCTTCACTCATAGCATGCTCCTTATAACTTGAAATAAGCGCGTTCACCATGGTCGATCAGGTCAAGCCCCTGTGCTTCTTCAGAAGCAGTTGCGCGGATTTGCATGAATGCGCCAAGAATCTTCAGAATCAATACAGTCATGACAACGGCAACGATAATACCTGTAACAATTCCTGTAATCTGCGGAATCATCTGGGCCGGATTTCCGTAAAGAAGTCCGTCAGCCCCGGCAGGATTGACTGCCTTCGTGCAGAATACGCCAGTCATCAATGCACCCCATACGCCGCCTGCGCCATGGCAGCCAAATGCATCAAGCGTATCATCATATCCAAGTTTTGCCTTTACATAGGAAACAAAGAAGTAGCAGACAAGAGGAGTTGTTATACCGATCAGGAAAGAGGCGGAAGCATCGACGAATCCGGCTGCCGGTGTAATGCCTACCAGCCCGGTCAGGATGCCCGTCATGAGACCCAGTGCCGTCATCTTTTTATGAAGGATCTGTTCAATCAGCACCCAGACCAATCCAGCCGAACAGGAAGCAATGCCCGTGTTAGCCAGAGCTTGCGCCATGACATCTGAAGCATTGAGAGCTGCACCGGAGTTGAACCCAAACCAGCCAAGCCATAAGAAACTGCCTCCAAGGCATACATAGGGGATATTATGGGGATGCATGGTCAGGATTCCGTATCCTCTTCTTTTTCCAATGATAACAGCAGCAGCCAGTGCGGAGAATCCGGAAGTTACATGGATAACCGTTCCACCTGCAAAATCAAGTCCTCCCATATTGCGGATCAGGCCGCCCACGCCCCAGACCATGTGGGCCATCGGATCATAAACCAGAGTCCCCCAAAGAAGAACGAACAGGCAGTAAGCAGGGAATCTCATTCTTTCAGCAATTCCGCCGCTTATGATTGCCGGTGTCAGGATAGCAAATGCCATCTGGAACAAAGCGAAGAGTATATGCGGAATCGTTTCAGAATACTCCGGTTCGGCTGCCATGCCCACATTCTTGAAGAATGCCCAGTCAAGATTTCCGATAATGCCACCAACATCCGGTCCGAAAGACAGGGAATACCCGTAGAGGAACCACTGCACTGTGAAGATTGCCAGGCATATCATGGGCATCATGATTGTATTGATTGTATTCTTTCTTCTTACGAGGCCGCCATAAAAAAATCCCAGCGCCGGCGTCATGATCAGGACCAGAAGCGCAGCTATTGCTACGTAAGCAGTGTCCGCCCCGTTCAGGGCGCTTTCTCCATCTGCTGCCAGGGCAGCCCCTGGTGTCATTAAAAGAAGTGCCAGGGGTATAAGATACTTTTTCATATATAGATTCCCTCCAATAAAAAAATCATGACGCAGTCTTCGTCATGACATCTTTGCCATCTATAAAATTATTCATTATCCGGATTTTACTCACTGTCGATATCCCGTATGCACATACGCTTTATAATTTCTTCCATTCTTAGAACCAATTCCGCCCAAAATGAATGTTATCACAATTCCCACCTCCCAAAAGCGAAAAGCCCGCATACGTATCGTATGCGGGCCCCATCACCATATGTAAAATTATGTTTCTTATTATAGCCTGCCTTTTTTCAAAAAACAAGCCCATATCATAAATTCAATATCTTTCCGCAATCATTCTCCCTTGAGAATCCTGACAGCATTTCCCAGGACTTCCCCTATATTATCCCGGAAGACAAGATCAGCAGCGTTATCTTTGGATGTAGCATCCCTGTTGATAATGACCAGTGCATCCCCACTGAACTCATTGATAAATCCTGCAGCAGGATAGACGGCAAGACTGGTTCCCCCGATGATCAGCATATCTGCGCCGCGTATGAGCCATACTGCATCATCGATGGCATTGATATCAAGCGGCGGCATCATAAAGCACTATATCCGGCTTTATGATGCCGCCGCAGTCACAATGCGGCACTGGATTTGAGCGGGAGATGAATTCAGGAAGATCATACTGCTTTCTGCATTTTTCGCAGGTATTGTAAAGCGTGGAGCCATGAAGTTCCACTACATTCCTGCTCCCCGCTTTCTGATGGAGCCCGTCAATATTCTGAGTAACGACACCGGAGAGTTTTCCCATCTTCTCAAGCTCTGCCAATGCCCTGTGCGCCGCATTAGGCTTTGCCCGGCTGATCGTTTCCGCCATTTTCTTGTACATAGTGAAAAACAATTCCGGATGCTCCCTGTAAAAATAGTGGGAAAGCATTTCTTCCGGAGACCATTTCTCGCTTACCTTCTGATGATACAATCCGTTCTTGCCGCGAAAATCCGGGATTGCAGATTCCGTAGAAACACCTGCTCCGCCAAAGAAGACAATATGCTGGTGATCTTTTATCATCTCCGCCAGCTTTTCAATACTGCTATTCTCTTCAGCCATTTCTCCTCTCTCCTCTCTTACATGATAATTTTGAAAGTCTTATCCGGGCAGCCTTTCCCCTGGATTATACGTCTCAAAGCATTGACACACAGCGTTCTTTGTTCTATTGTTTATTATAATTCAAAATTTTAAAGCCTGCATTTTAAGGAGGGTTCTTTATGGGTCAGTTAACGTTAGCAAAAGCAAAGGAAATACTGCCGAAATACACGACAGAGGATCATCTTTTCACTCATGCAGCTGCCGTCAGCGCTGCTATGGGCGCTATGGCTGCCATTTACGGCGGTGACAAGGATCACTGGGAAGCAATCGGTTATCTTCACGACGTAGACTATGAAAAATACCCGAATGAGCACTGCCATCATGTCAGAGAATTCCTGGCCCCCGAAGGTGTCGATGAGGATGATATCAAGACAATCATTTCTCATGGATATGGATTATGCACGGATGAAGTCATTCCGACGACTGACATTGAAAAAAGTCTCTTTACGGTCGATGAATTGACAGGTGTCGTTCATGCATATGCCCTTATGCGTCCTGAAGGCATTACAGGCATGGATGTCAAAGGCCTGAAGAAAAAATTCAAGGATAAAAGATTTGCTGCCGGATGCAATCGTGACGTCATCAAGAAAGGCTTTGAGATGCTGGGTCTTGACCAGAATGTTGTCATGCAGGCCTGCATTGACGGCATGACTGAGCACAAGGATGAACTCGGATTGAAATAATCTGAATGAATAATAAAAAGGAGAGCCCGAAAGAGCCCTCCTTTTTTATTGACCAATATTACTTTTCTTTTTCCGGTTCTGTCTTCTTTGCCGCCTCTTCTGCTTCCATCTTCTTGATCTTGTCCATCATCTTGATGCGGCGGATGACTTCCTGTCCTGCATCACTCTTCAGGTAAACAAGTGTCGTCTTCGGAACCATGCGGTATACCGTTTCCCAGTCATCTTCAGCAAGTGCCTTTCTGACGGTTGAAGCAGATACGATCTGATTTCCCTTCTGCTCTCTGGGGATTTCCTTCAGCTCGATGCCGCTTTCGTTGAACACTTCTTTCATTGCCTTATTATAAGCAAGTGTTGTTTTATCTGTAGGTTCTTCCCCGACAAATCTGACGCTGATGTTGAGGGCCGGGGCAATCCTGGTTGCAAAGACTGTTGCATCCAGCTTTGTCTGGGCAGCAAGTTCATCGGTACCTTTAATGAAGTATGTCGGGAATGTAGCATTGGAAATAATATAGTCTCCGCCGCTGATGACTTCTACGCCCTTCATATCCCTTACGCCCTGCTTAAGAAGGGAAAATCTGTCGGAGAACGGGAATACGCTCCTGTCTTCCCTGACAGCAAAGATGATGACTTCATCGCAGTTGTTATGAGCATATTCGACAAGGCTCCTGTGGCCTAATGTGAAAGGATTGCAGTTCATGACAATAGCGCCGCGGTTCTTGCCTTCGCCAGAGCCAAGGATAGCGCGTACTCTTCCCAGGTAATCCTCCAGTGTATCCGTGCCATGTTCAAGAAGCGCTGCATATGGTTCAGCGACAGCGACGCATTTGAATCCCATATGCTCAAAGACCGGTACATTGGCAGGTTTTGTGAAAATCTGATTTCCTGTAATTCCACGGCGGTATGATTCCCCCTGAAGGTTGCGGATGATTCTTCTTGTCAGCCCCTTCTTCTGGTAATCTTTGCTGATGGCAATATCACGCATGACTCTGCCGCCGAGTGAGCCTGTCCCGATCAGCTTTCCGTCCTCAAAAAGTCCCATTGTATAATCGATATTGCCTGTAAAGGTAAGTCCAAATCCATTTAAAAATTCTATGACTGCAGCCTTTTCATCTGGATTCGTTAAGAAGATTTCACGTTCTGTAATCATTTGACAGCTCCTTTATTTGAAATAATACTCGACATATCATAACAAGAGTATACTATTTACTATTTTTATATAAGTATTATAGCACATAAGGGAATCAGCGGCAAAATAATGATGATTATTTATCATTTGATGATTACTAAATCAAATATGTGTATTTTGATGGATATGCAATAAAAAAGCTGTGAAAAATGATTGTTCATATTCACAGCTTTTTATTGCGGTCGTTATTTAGTCTCTTCGGCCGCGGATGCTTCTTTTTCCTCAATAAAGCGGATTGCATCTCCCAGGATATACAGGGATCCGCAGATCATGACGATATCGTTTTCGCCAGCGGCAGCGGCAGCATCGGAAAGTGCTTCATTTACACTGTGTTCTGCCTTGAACTCAGCTTTGATTTTCTGTGCTTCAAGCATGGTTCCGATTTCTTCTGCCTTGCGTGTTCTCGGTGTTGGTGCTTCACATGCAAATACCATATCACCCTTGCGTACCAGGAGCTGGAGAACGGTTTCCGTATCTTTATCTGCCAGGGAGGCAAATACGAAAATCCTGCGTTTTCCAGGATACTGTTCATCCAAAGCTTCACCAAGAGCTTCCGCGCCTGCCGGGTTATGGGCACCGTCCATGACATAGGTAACACCATTGACATCATGGATTTCAAAGCGTCCCTTCCACTGGCTTCTTGCCAGGCCTTCTCTCAAATCATTTTCATTGATGCGGTCATCCTGCTTCATGACAACAGAAAGTGCCATCGTGGCAACGGCTGCATTGACGGCCTGATGCGCACCGACAAAAGGAACGAAAAGCAGACTCTTTTCCAGTTCCTTCGGCATGTCTTTTCTCTTGACGACAACAACCTGTCCGTTTTTCCATTTGCTTCTGGAATCAATTTCAAAGTCTCTCCCGTAGAAGTAGATTCTGGAGCCTTTTTCATGAGCTTCTTTCTTGAGTTTCTTCAAGGCAACATGCTGCGCAGCAGTGACTACGGGGATTCCCGTCTTGATGATGCCGGCTTTCTGATGGGCGATTTCTTCCAAGGTATTTCCCAGATATTTCATGTGATCCATTGCCACATTCGTAATGATTGAGACGACGGGAAGAATGACATTGGTGGAGTCATAAAGTCCTCCCATACCCACTTCGACAACCGCATAATCTACCTTTTCTTCACGGAAGATCCAGAAGGCCATAGCTGTCAGCAGTTCAAACTCAGTCGGAGTTTCAACGCCTTCAGCAATAACCTGATCGGCCGCTTCTTTGACAACAGTCGCCGCTTTTGCAAAAGTTTCCCTCGTCACGTCGTGGCCGCCTACATAGATGCGTTCCGTGTAGTCGATCAGGTGCGGTGATACATATCTTCCTATTTTCAGCTGTGCGTTTTCCAGAACGCTGGTAATCATGGCAACAACGCTGCCCTTGCCATTTGTTCCTGTTACATGGATTGTCCTGTAAGCTGTTTCCGGATGTCCAAGCTTTTCCAGAATTGCCTGAATGCGCTCAAGGCCCGGCTTAATGCCGAAAGAAGCAGCCTGTTCCAAGTAAGTTACTGATTCCTGATAATTCATCGATTCTCCTTTTCCGGCCGTGGATCTGAATCATCCCTTCCGGATTGAAATAAATAAAGTCGAAAGAAAATCATTGCCTGCTGTAATGCTTTATACTCTCTGAATAAGACACCATAACACTGCCAGTCGGTATTCCCAAGAGGCAGTGTTAGTGTCAATCATTGATTAAAGGTTTTCAAGGAAGGCAAGGCGTTCATTCAAAGATTTCATCTTTTCTTCGAATTCTGCCAGTTTGTCCTGTTCCTTCTTTACAACATCTTCCGGAGCTTTGGCAAGGAATCCCTTGTTATTGAGTTTGCCGGATGTTCTGGCAATTTCCTTTTCAAGAGAGGCTTTGCTCTTCTCGATTCTTTCCTTTTCCTTGGCAGTATCAATCAGGCCCTTCAGTTCCAGATAGATTTCCATGCCTGTAACGACTGCAGTCAGCGCATTTTCAGGCTTGTTTGCATCTGCCGGCAGGATATCCATCTTTTCAACATGAGCCAGCTTTTCGAAGTATCCCTTATTTTCTTCAAGGCACTTCTTCAGGTCATCACGAAGAACAACATTCTGGATATGGCACTGCTTGTTTGGCGCTACATTGGCTTCTGCACGCATATTGCGGATTGCTTTGATGGCATCCATGATGCGGTCAAACTGTTCAGATTCAACCGGGAATCTTAAGTTTTCATCAGCCTTCGGCCATGGAGCTCTTGCCAGTGTTTCTCCTTCATGCGGCAGATGCTGCCAGAGGTGTTCTGTAATGAACGGCATGAACGGATGCAGCAGGGCGAGCATGCGTGTCAGTGTGTAAACAAGGACATACTGCGTGACTTTTCTGTCATCATTGTGTTCGCCATAGAGACGGGCTTTTGCGGTTTCAATGTACCAGTCGCAGAAATAGTTCCATGCGAAATTGTAAATGCTGTCTGCAGCTTCACCCAGTTCGAATTTATCGAGGTTATTGCTTACATAATCTTCTGTATAAGCAAGGCGGTCAAGAATCCACTTGTCTGCCAGTGTCAGCTGATCTTTGGACGGAACGAAATCCTTGTCATAGTCATCCAGGTTCATCAGTGTGAACTTCGTAGCGTTCCAGAGCTTATTGGCAAAGTTTCTGTTTCCTTCTACTCTCTCATAGTAGAAGCGCATATCGTTGCCCGGTGTGTTTCCGGTAACGAGGGTGAAGCGCAGTGCATCAGCGCCGTATTTTTCAATGACTTCAAGCGGATCGATGCCGTTGCCAAGGGACTTGGACATCTTTCTGCCCTGGGAATCCCTGACGAGGCCGTGAATGAATACGTACTTGAACGGAATCTCATGCATGAATTCCATAGACATGAACATCATTCTGGCAACCCAGAAGAAAATGATGTCATAGCCGGTAACCATTGTGGATGTCGGATACCACTGCTTGAGAACCGGTGTCTGTTCCGGCCAGCCCATTGTCGAGAACGGCCAGAGTGCAGAGGAGAACCAGGTATCAAGGACATCCGGGTCCTGATGAATATGTTCGCTTCCGCATTTCGGGCACTTTGTCAGATCCGTGCGGGATGCGCTTACTTCGCCGCAGTCGTCGCAGTACCATACCGGAATTCTGTGGCCCCACCAGAGCTGTCTGGAAATGCACCAGTCATGGATATTTTCAAGCCACTGGATGTATGTTTTGGAGAAACGTTCCGGAACAAACTTAGTCTTGCCGGATGTAACAGCTTCCATGGCCGGGCCGGCAAGCGGTTTCATCTTGACGAACCACTGCTTGGTTGTCATCGGTTCTACGATCGTCTTGCAGCGGGAGCAGTGTCCGACAGCATGCTTTGTTTCTTCAATCTTTACCAGGAGGCCGGCATCCTTCAGATCCTGAACGATGGCTTTTCTTGCTTCATAACGGTCCATGCCGTTGTACTTGCCGGACTTCTCGTTCATCGTGCCGTCTTTGTTCATGATGACGATGGTCTCAAGATTGTGGCGGCTTCCCACTTCGAAGTCGTTCGGGTCATGCGCCGGAGTAATCTTGACGCAGCCTGTGCCGTATGCCATATCTACATAATCATCAGCAATGATCGGAATTTCACGGTCTGTTGTCGGAAGTTTTACCTTCTTGCCTACAAGATGGGCATATCTTTCATCGCTTGGATTGACAGCAACGGCTGTATCTCCCGGGATTGTTTCAGGACGTGTCGTTGCAATCTGGACATATCCGTCTTCACCGACGATCGGGTAATTGAAATACCAGAGATGTCCGACTTCATCCTCATGTTCTACTTCGATATCAGAAAGGGCAGTCTGGCATCTCGGGCACCAGTTGGTAATCCTGAATCCCTGATAAATCAGGCCCTTTTCATACAAGGATACGAAAACTTCCCTTACTGCACGCGCACAGACATCATCCATCGTGAAACGTTCTCTCTGCCAGTCGCAGGAAGAACCCAGTCTTCTGATCTGAAGGCCGATACGGTTTCCAAACTTCTCTTTCCACTGCCAGACGCGTTCCAGGAATTTTTCACGGCCGAGATCATACTTGTTGAGGCCTTCTTCAGCGATCTGCTTTTCGACCTTAACCTGAGTTGCTATGCCTGCATGATCCTTGCCCGGCAGCCAGAGTACGTTATATCCCTGCATTCTCTTGTAACGGATAAGAATATCCTGCAGTGTGTTATCAAGGGCATGTCCCATGTGAAGCTGGCCGGTAACGTTCGGCGGCGGAAGAACGATGCTGTACGGTTCTTTCTCCGGATCCGGTTCATCATGAAAAACGCCATGATCTTCCCAATACTGATACCAACCCTGTTCAATTTCGCTTGGATCATACTTGTCCAGCTTTTGATCTTTTAAATCGGCCATGTTTTTCAACTCCTGTTAAAATAAAAAAGCTCTTCCATCCATCTATAGGACGAAAGAGTGCTTCCGCGGTACCACCTAAATAATCATTAAAAAATGATCTCTCATTAGCGCGTAACGTGCGCGGCGGACTTAGAGTCAGCTCCGGGGTGACTTATCGATTCTTTCCTGCCATTTTCCAGCACCAATGGCTCTCTGTAAAGAAATCCACGACTTCTTCCCTTCACAGCTTTTATATATGGTATATAATAGCAGGATTTATTTCTTTATGCAAGAATATTCTTACCATGAGAAGCGGGATAAGACAATTGATATGTTTCCGCATCATCAGAAAAATACTGCTTAAAATCATTTACATAGATATCTATGTAAATTGGAAACTCTGTCTTAGATGTAATATAATATATAAATGGTGTAATAGTTTTGCAGAGTCTTTTTCTATAACTGACTATTCCTGCTAAAAATAATAATACAAGTTTTTATATATCTTGCCAGTCATATGCCGGTGCATCACAGCCCCCTGCTTTCAAGTTAAGCTTCAGGCAAAATGGCATTCGCCTTATTTTATCAGACTGGCAAATCAGAACTGTCCTCTACAAATACAGCATAAGGATAAACCATGATCGATAAACTTAAGAAGGTTCTTGGACTTATCGGACTGATCCTAATCTGCGCGGTATCGTTTTTCATTGTGAAAACCTACTACCCCGAATTTTACTATCATACGGTATCTCTAACGATGGCTGGTGACATTAATGGCCTGTCAGAATATATATCATCCTTTGGCTACGGAGCATTTGCCGTAAGTCTGGGGCTGCTTGTTTTTTGCAACATTTTTTGCATCCCAACCATCCCATTTTTGACAATTAACGGTGCATTATTCGGACTAATTCCAGGACTTCTTGTCTCTTATCTTGGCGAGGTTATCGGAATAGAGCTGAGCTACCACATAGGACGCGTATTCTTCAGGAAAGAAGCACGTGAATTTATCGAACAGAAGCATATGCTTACCAAGCTGGACAAATACGGCAGCGTGAAGAATATGGCTCTGGCAAGATCCATTCCTTACTCTCCTAATATTCTGATTACTGCGCTTGCTGTTCTCAGCAAGCTCTCCATCAAAGAACATTTAAAGGCAACCCTGATCGGGAAGATTCCTTCTGTCCTCATTGAAGTTCTCCTGGGACATGACTTGATTTATTTCTCCAAACATGGCGTCAGATTTGTACTCATGCTGCTTCTTGTTATCGGTATTTGTGCTGTACACCGCTGGCATAAGAAAAGACATTGTGACGAAGTTTAATTAAAAAGGCCTGCTGTTTTTTGCGGGCCTTTTTTTAGACGATGAAATATTTCACTCCAATTACTGATAAGGATAAAAATGCATCTTTCAGAAATTAGACGAAAAATTTTCATAGGTATTGTATAATATTCATAGATTCATATCAGACTTATAGGATTAAGCTTGATCAAGAAGCTTAAATCATAGTTGAATCATATTACTCTGCCAGATTGGCCTAAGCACGGCTGATTTCCAGATTTGCTTGAAAAGGAGGGCTTCTCATGAAAGGCTACATTCAAGTATATACAGGTGATGGCAAGGGAAAAACGACAGCTGCCATTGGCCTGGCAATCCGCTCCATCGGAGCCGGGCATCGTGTATGCATTATTCAGTTCATGAAGTCATTGGCCTATTCAGAACAGAAAATTCTGAAATCGCTTCCCGGAATTACACTGATCACTCTCGGCAAACCTTATTTCATTGCAAAAGAAGGCATGCTGACTGAAGAAGAAATTAAAGCATGGGGAGACAAGGTCACGATTTATCCGGCAGGAAATCCGCCCGCTGAATACCGTGCGCTCATTCTGAAAGGCATTGACGAAGCAGTGAAAGCTGTCTCTGATGGCTATGATCTTGTCATCCTCGATGAATACAATATGGCATGCTGGTATGACCTGGCCACAGATGAAGATACAAAGCGGATTCTTTCTGCACGAAAGCCAAATGTCGAGCTTGTCTTTACCGGAAGGAATGCTCCGAAACTGATTCTGGACTCTGCTGACCTGATTACTGAAATGAAAAAAATCAGGCATTACTACGATAAAGGTGTTATAGGACGCGAAGGCATAGAGGACTGACAACAGCTCTGCCAAAGAAAGGATTGAAAAGTATGTTAAAAATTAGTGGTAAAAGTATTTCGGGAATGGTAACCATCGGACCTTTGAAAATTTTCCGTCATCAGGAATTTGATATCGTTCAGACCACGGTAGACCGCCCTGAAACTGAAGTGGCTCGTTTTGATTCTGCAAGAAACACAGCATGTGCCAAAATGGAGCAGTTCTATCAGGAAGCCGTATCCCATGTAGGTCTGGACAACGCCTCCATTTTCAAGGTCTATCAGCATATGCTGACAAGTTCTTCCTTTATTGATTCCATCCGCTCTATTATCAGAAACCAGAGCGTCAACGCAGAATATGCGATCGGACAGGCTGAGCAGAACTTCATCCAGATTTACAGCGCAGGCTCAGACACCTACATGCAGGCTCATGTTTCTGACATGAAGGAAGTTTCCCGTATTCTTCTGCGCGTGCTCCGCCAGAAGAAGGTCCTTTTCTCCACCGATGAACCATGCATTCTCTATGCTGACGACCTGACACCAAGTGAAACCATACAGATGGATACCAGCAAGATCTTAGGCTTCGTCACAAAAGAAGGCACACCGACATCTCATACGGCCATCCTTGCCCGCGCTCTGGGTGTTCCTGCCATTGTAGCTACCGGCGAAGATGTAGACTATGCTTATGATGGAAAGACCGCTGTTATAGATGGCTTCTCCGGGACTGTTTATCTTGAACCGACACCGGGTGTGCTTTCTGTCATGAAAGAAAAGCAGGATCAGAGCATAAGACTCAAACAGCTCCTGCAGGAGCTCAAAGGCGTCCCGAGTGAAACGAAAGACGGACGCAGGATTGAAGTCGCTGCCAACGTCTCCTCTGCCGCCGATCTGGCTGCTGTCCTTAAAAACGACGCTGAAGGCATCGGTCTTTTCCGCAGTGAATTCATTTACATGGGAAGAGATACCCTTCCAAGTGAAGAAGAACAGTTCAACGTTTACAAGCTTGCTGTTGAAACAATGACCGGTAAGCGCGTCATTATCCGTACTCTTGATATCGGCGGCGACAAGGACGCCTCTGCCTTCCATCTTCCTAAAGAAGAAAACCCGGCTCTGGGCATGAGAGCTATCCGTATTTCCCTCAAAAGACCGGAAATATTCAAGACGCAGCTTCGCGCTATTCTCCGTGCCAGCGCATTCGGCAAGATTGCAATCATGTTCCCGCTCATCACTTCGGTATGGGAAGTATGGAAGGCAAAGGAAATCCTGGATGAAGTCAAACTGGACCTGGATAAGAAAGGCATTGCCTATGACCATCAGATCCAGATCGGCATCATGATAGAAACTCCGGCGGCTGCTCTCATCAGCGACAAGCTGGCCAAGGAAGTCGACTTCTTCTCGATCGGTACTAACGACCTTTCCCAGTACACGCTCGTTGTAGACCGTTCAAGCCGTGTCCTTTCTGATTTCTTCAACCCCCATCATCCGGCTGTCCTCAAGCTGATTCAGATGACCATCGATAATGGCCATAAAGCAGGCATCTGGGTAGGCATGTGCGGTGAATTGAGTTCTGACCTTTCCATCACGGAAACATTCCTCAGAATGGGCATCGATGAATTCTCTGTTGCCCCCTACTCTGTCCTCCCGCTCCGCCAGCAGATCCGTTCCATCGATCTTTCAAAATAACAGAAAAAGGAAGCATACCAGGCGGCATGCTTCCTTTTTTCATATGATGGTCTGCATATGCAAAAGGGTCTGTGGCGAAATGATTGCTCATTTCGTCACAGACCCTTTTTTCTTATTTGCGGTACAGGCCCATAGCATGAATGGCCTTGTTATAGGTAATGCTTGCTCTTGCATGCGCTTTGGCTGCGCCTTCATCAAGAATAGAATCCAGTTCCGGGCTTCCCATCAGTTCTTTATAGCGGCTCAGGATCGGGCTCATCTGATCGATAATCAGATCGATCAGGTCTTTCTTGAACACACCGTAGCCCTGTCCCTCATACATCTTCTCTATTTCTTCGAAGTTTTTGCCCGAGAAAGCAGAATGAATGCTCATCAGGTTGGAAACGCCGGGCTGGTTTTCCTTATCATAATGAACGTGTCCGATAGAGTCGGTCACTGCTCTCTTGATTTTCTTTGTGATAACGTCCGGTTCATCAAGCATATGAATGGTAGCCCATTCATTGTCATCCGATTTGCTCATCTTCTTGGTAGGTTCCTGAAGGCTCATGACGCGTGCTCCTCCTTCAGGAGCCCACATTTCCGGCAGTGTGAAGACCTCACCGTATTTACGGTTGAATCTTTCTGCCAGGTCTCTTGTGATTTCCATATGCTGACGCTGGTCATCACCTACCGGGACAAGTGTTGCCTGATAGAGCAGGATATCAGCTGCCATCAGCGGAGGATAGGTCAAAAGGCCAAGAGGAATAAAGCCGTTCTTCTTTTCCTGTTTCTGCGCTTTGGACTTATACTGGGTCATTCTTTCCATTTCGCCTACATAGGCGCTGCAGATCATCATCCATCCGAGAAGGGCATGTTCCGGCACTTCAGACTGAACAAAAATCGTTGCTTTTTTCGGATCCAGTCCTGCTGCAATATATAATGCTGCCAGGTTTCTTGTTCTTTCATGAAGAAGCTTTGGGTCCTGCGGCACTGTGATTGCATGCTGATTCACAATGCAGTAGAAGCATTCTGCCTTATCCTGGAACGGAATAAAATTCTTCAATGCCCCAAGATAATTTCCCAGTGTAAGATCGCCGCTGGGCTGAATTCCAGAAAAAATAACATCCATAACGATGCCTCCTTATAATATTTGATGATCGACTTGGTTATAATGGGTGACTGACAAAATGATCCATAAATGAAAAGATTGCCAGAAGCAGGGTTACTCGCCTGCCTCTTTGCAATCCAGTCATATTTTCAATTATTCAACCGTTACAGACTTAGCAAGGTTGCGGGGCTTATCTACATTGTTGCCTCTCTTGATGCTGGTGTAGTAAGCCAGAAGCTGCATGGGGATAACGGAAAGGATCGGCGCAATGAAAGGATCCACTCTCGGGATTCTGACAGTTTCCGTCGTGTACTTACCGATTTCTGCATCATCTTCATAGCCGATGCCAAGAACTTCAGCTCCGCGGGCGCGGACTTCTTCGATGTTGCTGTACATCTTCGAGCTGACATTATCCTGTGTAGCTACAGCAATGACAGGTGTATCTTCGGTAATCAGGGCAAGAGTGCCGTGCTTTAATTCTCCGGCTGCATAAGCCTCTGCATGGATATAAGATACTTCCTTCAGTTTTAATGCGCCTTCCATGGCAATCGCATAGTCGATGGAACGTCCCAGATAGAAGATATCGTGAGCTTTGATCAGACGTTCAGCTACTTCTGCCATGTAATCATTTTCCTGCAGTACCTTTTCGATCTGTTTCGGCAGATCTTTCAGGGCATCAGTGATTTCCTTGACAAGTTCCGGCTTTATGGTCTTCCTGAGCTGTCCCATGTACAAAGCAAGGAGAAGGAGCGCTACGAGCTGGGTCGTATAGGCCTTGGTGGATGCGACTGCAATTTCTGGGCCTGCCATCGTGTAAATGACATTATCGGATTCTCTTGCAATGGAAGAGCTGATGGAGTTGGTAACAGCAAGGCTCTTTGCGCCAAGACGTTTTGCTTCCTTCAGGGCTGCCAGTGTATCGATCGTTTCACCGGACTGGCTGACTACGATACAGAGTGTCTTGTTTGTCGTCAGAGGATTGCTGTATCTGTATTCAGATGCAATTTCGACGGAGACCGGGATTCTGACAAAGCGTTCAATGTAATGCTTTGCTACAAGGCCTGCATGATACGCAGTTCCGCATGCTGTAATCAGGATGTGGTCGATATCATCAAAGCAGTCTTCTGTCCAGCCGAGATCCTTAAAGTTTACGGATCCGTCTTTATTCAGATAAATCTGGACTGTATCATGAATGGCCTTGGGCTGTTCATAAATTTCCTTCAGCATGAAATGCGGATAGCCGCCCTTTTCTGCCGCTTCAGCGCTCCATGTTACTTCATGGATATCTTTTGTGATTTCTTTATCATCATGGTCATAGAAAGTGATGCTGTCTTTCTTGACAACAGCAAGTTCATAATCATTCATGATGTAAATCTGGCGTGTACGGTTGATGACAGCCGGGATATCAGAAGCGATGAAGTTTTCGCCCTTGCCCAGCCCGATAATCAGAGGGTTGTCCTTTTTCGTGCAGATGATGGTATCCGGATCAGAATCATCCATGAATACCAGACTGTAGGAGCCTTCAATTTTTGCCAGTACTTTTCTGACGGTGGAAAGGAAATTGCCATCATCAAGTTCTTCTGCGAGATGTGCAACAACTTCGGTATCCGTTTCTGACTTGAAAACATGACCTTTTTCAATCAATTCCTTTTTCAGCGTCATGTAATTTTCAATGATGCCGTTGTGGACAATGACAAAGTGATTATGGCAGTCGCCGTGAGGATGGGCATTCACATCAGACGGCTGGCCATGTGTAGCCCAGCGTGTATGTCCGATCCCGATATGTCCATGGAGAGGATGTTCCTTAAGAACAGCTTCCAAATTAGCCAGACCGCCCTTTTTCTTTTCGATCTGAATCTTTCCGTTTTCATACACAGCGATACCAGCAGAGTCATAGCCTCTGTATTCAAGACGACGGAGCCCGTCAATTAAAAATTCAGAAGCTTCGCCGCTGCCGACATAACCTACAATACCGCACATAAATGGTATTCCTCCTTACAAGTTTCTTATTAATGTCTATTTTATTTTACTGTTATTTGTTTTTATATGCATCCCTAAAGATGCTCATATTCTGCTTATTATATCACAAAAGCAAAGATTTTAAAATTTATGCAAACTAAATCGCATAGACTGTCAAAATAAGTTTTTACATTACCCGTCCGGGCAGGTTCCAATTCATTTTAACATTAATAAACAAAAAGAAAAGACGCTGAAAGGCAGCATCTTTTCCACTCTGCATTTAAAGCTGGCTCAGCACATTCTCCATGCCTTCCATACTCTCAAGGGAGCTGATCCCTGCAGCAGCCGTCAGGACGGCAAGAACGGCAAGGAGCACGAATACAAGGACAAGAAGCGCATATGGCATGATTGCTACCACAAAGGCTTTTGCCGTGCTGAAACGGTAATTCTCACTGATTGCCAGAACGTCGAGATAAAAAGCCCACAGTGAAAGTATAAAGGTACCGGCGCTGCTGATTTCATTGACGCCGGAGGCGCCGATCAGCATAAAGAATACTGAAAAGCCCAGAGGCAGCGAGGAAGCCATGAAACCGGCTGTGATCCCCTTTGCGGTCCCCATTCCTCCCCACAAGCCTGAAATGTAGTCAATCACGGCACTGTGGCACAATAGGGCTATACCCATCCCCAGGAAAAGGAGTGCAAACTGAAGGATGAGTCCCGGCCCTTCCCTGAATGCAGAAATCGCCATCAGCAGTACGACGAAAATCCAGAAGAAGAACCCTTCCTTCAACTTTTCGCTGTTCGTAATGACTGCCATCGCTTTTCTGGGTGATGTAATCAATGAAAATGCAAGATCGAGAAAAGAATTCATAGTTCCTCCTTACTTAACAGACGGAACAGAAGATTCCGAAAGCGCTTTAGTCATATTTTCAGCCATTTCTCTGGCCATGATTCTGCTGACATTCTCTGCCTCGCCGGCAAGGATGCCTTTAAGTGACATTCCATTCGTATACGTTTTGACAGGTACATTTTCCCCGGGAATTCCCCCGCTGCTTGCTGCATAGTTCAGGGCATCATAGTAATTTCCCATAGCATCGACCAGTCCTAAATCCTGTGCTTCCTTGCCCGTCAGGATTCTTCCGTCCGCAATGCTTCTGACCTTGTTTTCATCCATTTTGCGGCCGTCAGCAACGGTCTGTACGAACTGGTTGTAGATATCATCTACCATCGACTGCAGCATCTGTCTTTCCTCTCCCGTCATCGGGCGGTACATGGAAAGGATATCCTTATGCGCGCCGCTTTTGATCTTTTCATTCTTGACGCCGATCTTATTCATTAAATCCTCGATGTTATTATAGTCCATATAGACGCCGATGCTGCCTGTAATCGTTGCAGGGGAAGCAAATATATAATTCCCCTTGCTTGCCAGCCAGTACCCTGCCGATGCGCACATATCACCCATGGATATGATAATCGGCTTGCCGCTGCTCCTGACCTTGTCCATTTCCTCGGCAATTTCCTGTGTCGCGCCGGTTGAACCACCGGGGCTGTTGATTCTTACAAGAATGGCCTTGGCCTGCAGGTCTTTGCGCGCGGCCTGGAATTGTCTCATCAGATCCTCGCTGGAAACGCCTTCGGAACTATTCAGCACGGATTCTGATCCGGCACCGCCGTAAATAGGACCATCGATGCGGATAACTGCCACATATCCCTTTCCCTTGTTCTGGAAGCTCCTGTCCTGCCAGACATTCATGCAGGCGGCCGCCAGAGCAGCTGCAACAAGCAGTATGACTGCAGCTATGACCCATTTTCTCTTGGTGCTTGTATCCATAATTTGCCTCCCTGATTTCCATTTAATTAAATTATAGCACATTCATGATTATCATCTTAGAAAAAAGGATACTCTTCATATTCCATTGCGCCATCATTTTTGATACGATAGGATGTAAATCTCTTATATGGAGGGACTCAATATGACAGAGAGAAATGCAGCGCTTTCTGCTTTCAAAGAAGCGCTTCCCTATACGCTGCCGGTTTTTGCCGGCTTCTGGTTCATCGCCTTTGCCTACGGATTTTATATGTATACCCTTGGATTCAGTTTCCTGTATCCTTTATTCATGGCCATGTTCATATTTGGCGGATCGCTTGAATTCATCACAGTCACTATGCTGCTTTCCCCATTTGCCCCGTGGCAGACATTCGTCATCGCCTTCACCGTTCAGGCAAGGCATCTTTTCTACGGCCTTGCCATGCTTGAAAAATACGCAGGAACCGGTTGGAAGAAACCTTTCCTTATTTACTGGATGTGCGATGAAACCTTTGCTCTCAATTACTCAGCAACGATTCCCCGCGGCATCGACAGAAACTGGTTCATGTTCTGGGTATCATTCTTGAATTATGTATACTGGGTAAGCGGCGCGGCTATCGGAGGCCTTCTGGGAAACATCGTTACCTTCAATACAAAAGGACTGAGCTTTGTCATGACTTCCATGTTCCTTGTCATTTTCCTTGAACAATGGAAGCGTGAGGAAAAACATTATACGGCATTGATCGGTCTTTTCTCAAGCACCATCTGCCTCTATTTTTTCGGCAGCAATTCCTTCATCATCCCGTCCATGGCACTCATGCTGGGCATCATTACTTTATTCAGGAGACGTATTGAAAAAGCAGGAGGCCTCTTATGACTTCACTTCCCTTTTATGAACAAGTCCTCATTATAGCCATCTGCGCAGGAGCAACAATCCTGACCCGCCTTCTTCCCTTCCTCATCTTCAAACCGGGAAGCCGGCTTCCCGCCTATGTCAATTTTCTGGGAAAGGCCCTCCCCTCTGCCGTCTTTGCGCTTCTTGTCATTTACTGCCTGAAGGATGTCCAGTGGACAGGTGGAAATTACGGCATTCCTGAAATTGCAGGGCTTGCCGTAACTGCGGCCGTTCATCTATGGAAGGGGCAGATGCTCCTGTCCATGGCTGCCGGTACATTATGCTACATGGGGCTCGTCCAGTTTGTCTTCATTTAAACACCGAATCAATTTCAACCACAGCAAAAAAGGAGATGCAGCAGCATCTCCCTCTTTTTTTGGTGACCGGTATGGGATTCGAACCCATACTCTCTGCGCTGAGAACGCAGCGTCTTAACCGTTTGACTAACCGGCCATGTGCTTGTAATTATAACTGATGTACAGTTAAATTTCAAGACCTTTTAAGTCTATCAAGCCAATCAAAAAGGCGGATGGCATCCATCCGCCTCTCTATTTACTTGCGTCCGCCTTCGTTTTTATTCTTTTCATATAGGATCAGAAGGCCTTTCAATGTCAGCATCGGATCAACGATATCGATCGTGCTGGATGACTTGGCAATCAGGGTTGCCAGTCCGCCGGTCGCAATGACCTTGACATTCTGTTCATTCAGTTCTTCTTTAATCCGTTTTACGATTTCATCAATCTGTCCGACAAATCCGTAATAGATGCCTGCCTGCATGGCGGATACAGTATTGCGGCAAATGATGTTCGGCGTCTTGACGAGTTCGATGCGAGGGAGTTTGGATGCTCTCTGGAACAGAGCTTCCATAGAAATACCGATGCCCGGTGCAACAGCGCCGCCAAGGTAATTCCCCTTTGTATCAACCACGCAGAATGTCGTTGCTGTTCCCATATCAATGATGATCAGGGGACAGTCATACTCAGCAATGGCTGCTACCGCATTGACAATCCTGTCCGCGCCCAGTTCTTTTGGATTGTCATACAGGATATTCAGTCCCGTCTTGATCCCGGGGCCGACCAGAATCGGCTTTACATGGAAATAGCGGTGAGACATCGTTTCCAGAATAGGAATAATCGGCGGAACGACTGTGGAAATAATGATATCTTCCACATCATCAAATTCCAGCTGATTCAGATGGAAAAGCGTGCCGAGAAGTGCTGCATAACCATCGGCTGTCTGCAGTGTATCCGTCGCTATGCGCCAATTCTTTATTAACTTACGGTCCTTATAGACACCGCATACAATATTCGTATTACCTACATCAAAGGCAAGAAGCATTCGAATACCCCTCCAAATGATAACCTATGGTTATGACTAAATTTAATATCAAGTGTATAATGCAACAAAGTTAACGTAATGTCAAGACTTGCAAACTATTTTCTTTTCTGCTGTCATCGATAAAATAACGGTTTTACCGTATTTTTGCAATAAATAAAGAGTCCCGGAAGCCGGCCGAAGCCCCGGAACTCTTTATGGTACCTTAATGTGTCGTCGGACGGAAACCTGCCTGAATCAATGCCCTTCTGATCCTGACACCGCTCAATACACCTAAAGTCACCTTGATCAGGTCAAATACAACAAACGGGAATACCGTCATGGTCAAAGCTGTCCAGAGAGGCATGTCCTTTCCAAGGCCGTACTGGAAGTATCCCATGAACCAGATGGTTCCCAATGCATAACAGGAAATAAGTCCAAGGATGGCAAATCCGATATAGCAGAAAATATTGACCTTTTCTTCCGATCTGAATCCGCTGATAAAGGCCATCAGGACGAATCCCAGATAATAACCGCCTACCGGGGAGAGGAATATGCCGATGCCGGCTTTCCCCATGGTAAGGACCGGAATCCCGATCATGCCAAGAATCAGCCAAAGCCCGATGGAAATGGCACCCCATTTCTTGCCAAGGACGCCCCCTGCCAGCGCACAGACAAAGCTCTGCAGCGTAATCGGAACGGCGCCTATCGGAAATGCAAACTGTGATAATATTGCCATGATACCGGCAAATAATGCAGCACTGATAAAATTATGATTTTTCATACTTTTCCTCTTTTCTGAAATTTCATTTTTATCATTGCCGTTCTTTAAGTCAACCAGATTGAATCAGCGTTTGGGAATCGGCGCATCTACAGGGCGTATGGATACGTCCCCTGCAATGACGCGCTTGACTTCGCTTCCTGTATTGACCAGGAGGCAGCCATCGCGGTCAATATCGACTGCTTTCCCTGTATAGCTGTCATCGCCGAAGATTACGCGGACTTCCTGTCCCAAAGTAACAGAAAGCGCTCTCCAGTCATCAAGCACTTTGTCAAAGCCTTCATTCTGCGCGATGCTGTATTCTTTTTCCAGCTCGCCAAGGATAGCTGCAAGGAGGTCCTTTCGTGAAACGTTGATGCCCTCATTAAGGAAGGACGTCGCGCCTTCACGGAAATCTTCCGGGAATTCATTCTTCTTGATTCCTGTATTGATGCCGATGCCCATGATAATATAGTCGATCTTTTCCATGGATGCAGACATCAGTGTCAGGATGCCGACAAGTTTCTTGCCATGGACGAGGATATCATTTGGCCATTTGATGCCTGCATCAGCAAGCCCCAGCCTTCTGATGCCGCGGCAAACGCCTACTGCCGCCAGAAGTGTGCACTTGGATGCTTCCATCGGGAAGAATTTAGGACGGAGGATCAGAGAAAACCAGATGCCCTTAGCAAAAGGACTGAAAAATCCTCTCGTGAGTCTTCCGTGTCCTGTAATCTGTTCTTCAGCGACGACGATGGTTCCTTCTTCAGCACCTTCGCGTGCTATCTTCTTTGCTTCTTCATTCGTAGACTGTGTGGATTCCAGATAGACGACATGTCTTCCAAATGTCTCTGTATGGAGTGCGCTGTCAATTTCAAGCGGTGTCAGCAAATTCGGTGCGTAAATCAATCTGTATCCCTTTCTTGTACTGGATTCAAAAATATAGCCTCTTTCTTTCAAGACGTTAATATGCTTCCAGATTGCTGTACGCGAGACATGCAGGTCTTTTGAAATCTGCTGTCCGGAAACGAAATTGCCATCCGCCTTGCGAAAATAATCCAGAATTTCATTTCGCATAATAAACCTCCGATCCTGTGAAGTACTTTATATCCTTATTTTTATAGATAAAACGGACTTTATTCAAGACTATTTTATTTCCTTACATTATAATCAGTTGTAAACCATCGGTCAACCAATAAGATTTCCCCGATTGACATTATTCATTATACTCTGCGCGAAAAACCGGGATCCCTGTTTGAGATCCCGGTTTGTTATGACAAATCTGTATTAAAGGATATAGTTGGATACGTCAATATCCTGCGTAATCCTTCCCATTTTTTCTCTTATGTAATCGCCGTCAATCGTCACGTTCTTGTCCTCCAGGTCAGGCGCCTCAAAGGAAATATCCTCGAGCACTCTTTCCAGGATGGTATAAAGCCTTCTGGCCCCGATATCCTCGGTTTCCTCATTGACGTGAGTGGCAATCTCGGCAATGGCATCAAGAGAGCTTTCCGTAAACGTAATCGTCACACCTTCTGTCTCAAGAAGCGATTCATACTGGCGGATCAGGGCCTGGCGCGGTTCTGTCAATATCTTCCTTAAATCTTCCTTCGTCAGGCTCGAGAGTTCCACGCGGACAGGGAAGCGGCCCTGAAGCTCAGGAATCAGGTCACTTGGCTTGGACACATGGAAGGCACCGGCAGCAATGAACAGAATATGGTCTGTTTTCATCTGGCCATACTTCGTCTTTACGGTCGCTCCTTCTACGATTGGAAGAATATCTCTCTGCACGCCTTCCCTTGATACATCTGCCCCGCTCGTATTGTTTCTTCCGGCAATTTTATCAATTTCATCAATAAAGATAATGCCCCGCTCTTCAGCCAGACGGATTGCCTTTTCTTTGACGACTTCCATGTCGACCATCTCTTCAGCGGCTTCTTCTGCCAGGATACTCTTGGCCTGGCGGACAGTCACTCTCTTCTTGCGTGTTTTCTTGGGCATCATGTTGGAAAGCATCATGGAAATCTGGTTGGCCTGCTCATTGTCTGAATCTCCGGATGTTCCTGATTTATCTTCAACCTCGATTTCAATCATGCGGTCATCAAGTTCCCCGCTTCTGATTCTTTCCAGAAGGTCCTTTCTTCTTTCCTTTTCTCCCTGATCAATGGCAGGTTCTGCTTTCTTTTCTCCGAAGATGATATCCATCGGGCTTCTGGTTTCCGTTTTCTTTGACGGCCACATAGCTTCCTGAATTTTCTTCAGGGCAGCCTCTTCGGCATCCTTCTTGTGGCGGTCTGCTTCTGTCTTCTTGACAAGGCGTACCGATTCTTCCGCCAGATCACGGACCATGGATTCTACATCTCTGCCGACATAGCCGACTTCCGTGTACTTTGTCGCTTCCACTTTTACAAAAGGCGCATTGGTAAGGGAAGCAATCCTTCTTGCGATTTCCGTCTTGCCTACGCCGGTAGGCCCGATCAGGAGAATATTCTTCGGGCTGACTTCCTTTGCGATTTCAGGAGAAAGTTTGCTGGCGCGCCAGCGGTTCCGAAGGGCAACGGCCACGGATTTCTTGGCATCCTGCTGGCCGATGATATACTGATTCAGGTATTCTACAATACGTCTTGGCGTTAATTCATCATTCATTATATTTCCTCCACGATGACGTTGTGATTTGTATAAACACAGATATCTGCCGCTATATGAAGTGATTTCTCTGCAATTTCACGGGCAGAAAGATCTGTTACGGATACCAGTGCCCTGGCAGCTGCGAGCGCATAATTCCCGCCGCTTCCGATAGCAAGGATTCCGTCGTCAGGTTCTATGACTTCCCCGCTTCCGGATACAAGGAAAAGATGCTCCCCGTCTGTCATGATCAGGAGCGCTTCCAGTTTCTGGAGAACTCTGTCGCTTCTCCATTCCTTGGCAAACTCGACAGCCGCCCTGACCAGGTTGCCGTTGCAGTCGACCAGTTTTGATTCGAATTTATCAAAAAGAGCAAAGGCATCTGCCACTGAACCTGCAAAGCCTGCTATTACCTTGCCGTGATAAAGGCGTCTTACTTTACGCGCCGTATTTTTCATGATGACGGCATTGCCCATAGTGACCTGCCCGTCACCAGCTACTGCTGTATGTCCATCTTTCTTGACTGCCAATATTGTCGTTGCGTGAAACATATGACCTCCTTATACCTTTTAAATCCAATTGAGTATATATAATTATTATACTATATATAATTATTATACGTTGTTTGGAAACTCATCGTAAAGTGGAACGGATTTCTCCTGTCAGGATGATTCATTCTTGCAATTCCCCCCGGTGCGTGATTATGATTGTTTATATAGTTCCTTATTTCAGCGGGAGGTTATTTATGGAAATTTTAACAGACCCAGAACAAATCAGGCAGCACATCAGAGATATATACAAGCCCAATCATTTCATGATGGATTACTTCCATATCAACATTGAAGAAATTCACTGCGGAAGCGCAACGGTCAGCCTTAAGACCGACCCCGAAAAGCATAACAACCAGAGAGGCGTCATTCATGGAGGCGTTTTTGCCGCGCTTGCTGATTCCGTTACAGGTGTGACGAGCGCAACCGTAGGCGCCGTCGTTGCAACAGTTACACTGACGATGAATTTCATCCGTACGGTAACGCCTGGAGAAACAATCCGCGTCACGAGCAAGGTCACTCACCGCGGCCGCTCTACCATCGCCATTACCGCTGAAATGCGCGACGAGGAAGGACGCCTTATGTCCAATATCCTTGCCAACATGATGGTCATCGGAGAATTTCCTGAAATCCCCCACCACTGGAACGGCTAGAATTTTTTAATCATCACTATAAAAGGCAGTGTGCAAAATTACCGCACACTGCCTTTTCATTTTCAATCTTCACCAGAGAACAGGATCTCCCCTGCATTCAGAAGATATCTGATTTTATTCATCAAATTTTGGCAAGAGCCTGTTCCAGATCATTCAGGAGATCGTCGACATTTTCAATGCCTACAGAAATACGTACGGTTCCCGGTGTGATTCCTGCTGCCTTCTGTGCTGCTTCATCAAGCTGCTGATGGGTAGTGGAGGCCGGATGAACGACGAGAGATTTGGAGTCGCCTACATTGGCAAGGTCGGAGAAGATTTCGAGGTTGTCAATGAATTTTCTGGCTGCTTCAAACCCGTCTTTCAGCTCGATGGAGAAAATGGAACCCGCGCCCTTCGGCAGGTATTTTTCCTGCAGTTTATGATATGGAGAAGATTTGAGGCCCGGATAGTTGACCTTTGCTACCTTCGGATGAGCTTCCAGGTATTCAGCCACTTTCGTTGCGTTGTAAACATGTCTTTCTACACGGAGGGACAGTGTTTCAAGTCCCTGAATAAAGAACCATGCGGAAATCGGGGAAATGGCTGCGCCGGTATCTCTGAGTACTTTGGCACGGATTCTTGTTACGAAGCCGGCTCCCGGGATGTCTGTTGCAAAATTGATTCCATGATAGGATGCATCCGGTTTTGCGAAATGAGGATATCTTTCCGGCTGGTTCCAGTTGAATGCTCCGTTTTCAATGATAGCACCACCCAGTGTCGTGCCGTGTCCGCCGATGAATTTTGTCGTGGAATGGATGGATACGTCAAGCCCGTGTTCCAGAGGACGGAATAAGTAAGGTGTAGCAAATGTATTATCAACAAGTACAGGAAGATTCCTGGCATGAGCGATATCCCTGATCAGATCAAAGTCCGGGATGTTGATGGCCGGATTTCCCAATGTTTCGATATAGACTGCTTTTGTCTTTGGAGTAATCGCCTTTTCAATTTCTTCCGGATGATCAGGATCTACGAAATGGGTCGTAATGCCGAGCTGCGGCAGTGTATCGGTAAAGAGCTCATAGGTGCCGCCGTAAAGGGTGGATGCGGCAACGATTTCATCGCCGGCTCCTGCAATATTCAAAATGGAATACGTAACTGCTGCTGCGCCGCTTGCTACAGCAAGGCCTGCTGTGCCGCCTTCAAGGGCTGCCAGTCTCTTTTCCAGTACATCCTGCGTCGGATTGGTCAGGCGGCCATAAATGTAACCCGGATTGCGGAGTGCGAAGCGGTCTTCTGCTTCCTGTGCATCCTTGAATACATAGGATGTCGTCTGATAAATCGGAACGGCTCTTGCCCCTGTTACCGGATCCGGCACCTGGCCTGCATGCTGTTGTAATGTTTCAAAATGAAGTTTCTTTTCGCTCATCTTATTTTCCTCCCTTGGAAATCCGTTTATACGTGCAGGTCATTCTGCACTCATTTTTAATACGCTTCTTCTATGCTTCCCAGTCTCTTAACTACGACATCGCCTTTCCATCATAATGACTTCTCCTTTGCGCTTACTCAAAACGGATCATGAAGAGGCACTGCTCTTCATGTAATCAAAAAAGCCCCCATCCGTTTAGGACGAGAGCTACGTGATTCCACCTAATTTTGCATATATGTCGCCATACATGCCTTAACAGGTACTTGGCCTGTGCCGCATACCGTGCCTCTGTATCGGGAGGACCCGGGAAAGCCTACTTGGTTTCAGCCTTTCAAACTCAGAAATGCACTTCAACAGTTTTGACATATCCGCTTCCACTATCCGGACTCGCTTGGCTGCCGCCATCTGTTTACTCTTTTCCTCATCGTTTAGAGTTGCATCTAACTTACCATATGGACAAATCTCTGTCAAGAAAATTATTTGACGATTTTCTTTACCGCGTCACTCCGGTCGTCACATTGACCTTGATCGTATCGAGCGACATGCCAGTCGTATGCTCGATTTCCCTTTGGATGCGGTCTCTCATCGTATGGATGATTTTCTTGATTTCCTGCGGTGTTCCGGGCTTTACGGAGACATCAATGAAAAGGATGATCCCATTCATCTGGCCCGTGCTTTTCTCGCTTCTGACATGCGTAATGCGGATTTTTTTCATATCCCTGACTGCATAATACACCAGCGACTCAATGACACGGTCAGAAAACGAGAGCTTCCCGTAATAGCTGAAAACCGGCCTTACCACAGATCTTTCCTCATTCTCGCTGAAACGCTTCGGCATTTCCTTCTTCCTGTTACGGAAGAAACGGAGCGGATCAATGAGGTACCCTTTGAAGTAAGGCTTCAGTTCCATGGTAGGGACAGGAATAACGTGCTTTCCTTCCTTGTTCCTTGCTTCTTTTGCCTTAAGCATCTCATCCGGACGGGCGACATCCTGAATCCTGATATACTTGGATGGCTTTGGAAGTCCCAGTGCCTCGCAGATCGTCTCTACCATGCGGTCCGACGTACCAAGGATTAGGACACGCTTCGGATTGATTTTCTCAAGAGCCTGCCTGACTTCTTCCCTCTGCTCCGCATCCCAGAAAATAGCTCGCCTGACAGCCTTCAGGCGGCTTTCTTCGCGCTTGGCTGATTTGCCGGCCACGATTCTGCTGTGGTAAATAAGGATTCCGTCGTCAATAATACAGGACGCTTTATTTTCATAGGCTACAACAAGAGCCCTGTCACTTTTTCCTGTTCCGGGTGGACCAAAAAATGCTATGACTTCCATTGCAGCCTGCCTTCTTTCTTAAAAACAGTCAATCAATTCATAAAAAGAGCATTTACTGGATTATTCTTCTCCGACAATCTGTACTTCCGTATGCAGATCGACTCCATAGGCTTCCTTCACTTTTCCCTGTACTACATGAATCAGCTGGAGCATATCTTCGCAGCTGGCGTTGCCGTTATTGATCAGGAATCCGGCATGCATTTCGCTCACCTGGGCATCTCCGACAGAAAATCCCTTAAGCCCTAATTCTTCTATCATCTGGCCTACGAAATGGCCCTCAGGGCGTTTAAAGGTGCTTCCTGCGCTCTTCTTGTCCAGCGGCTGCTTGGATCTGCGTCTTCCGTTCAAATCATCCATAAGCGCCTTGATATCGTTTTCATTGCCTTCCTTGAGGGAGAGTGTAATATCTACAATGACCTCGCCTTTCTGCATGAAACGGCTTTGGCGGTAAGAATATCCGAGATCCTTCTTGTCATAAACAACAAGGTCGCCGCTCGTATCGCAGACCGTCGCCTGGGAAATGATTTTTGACATTTCCCCGCCATAAGCACCCGCATTCATGAATGCAGCTCCGCCGATAGAACCCGGGATGCCGCTTGCAAATTCCATCCCGGAGAGGCCGTATGAAAGAGCCTTCCTGGCAACAGCGGCTGTCGGAATGCCGCTTGATACTTTAAGCATATTTCCTATTTTTTCAATGCCCTGAAGACGGGATGTGCAGATGACAACACCGCGTATTCCCTTGTCCCTGACAAGAAGGTTCGCGCCGCCGCCAAGGATGAAGAGCGGCAGATTATTCTTTCTGACCAGTTTGGTAATGATGCATAATTCTTCTGTCGTTTCAGGCAGCAGAAAAAAATCAGCGGGCCCGCCAATACCAAATGTCGTATGCCTGCTCATAGGTTCGTTCACTTTTATTTGATTTTCTCCTAAAACGCCGGAGAAAAGATTTGCGTCATTTAAATTCATATAGATTCCTTTTCCATTAATTTTTATGCTTCTCCTATTATAAATTTAGCAGGCATCATCGTCAATGAATAATAACGAATAATATATTCAATAAATGCACGTAAAAAGCTTACCGATATCAAATCAAAAAGAAAAACCGCGGCACGAAGGCCGCGGTTTTTAATTCAGGTTGTCATTTTAGAAAAGATTATTTCTTTTCAACCAGTTTCAGGTCAACAGCAATATTCTTTTCTACGTTTTCATGCTTAGCGAGCTTAATAGCGGTATCAACGCCGATTTCGCCCATCTTATCTGGCTGCTGAGCAATGGTAGCTGCCATTTCGCCGTCGTTGACAGCTTTGATGCCGTCAGCAGTGCCGTCGAAGCCGATAATCAGGAGCTGCTTGTTAGCAGCTTTTGCTGCGCTGACTGCGCCAAGAGCCATTTCGTCATTCTGAGCGAAAATAGCCTTGATTTCAGGATTTGCCTGAAGAATATTTTCAGTAACTGTCAGGCCCTTGCTTCTGTCAAAGTCTGCGCTCTGCTTTGCAACAACCTTCAGTTTATTGTCGGCAATGTTATGGAAGCCCTGGCCGCGTTCACGTGTAGCAGATGCGCCTGGAATACCTTCCAGTTCAGCAACCGGAACACCTTCGCCAAGTTTAGAAACGATGAAGTTAGCTGCCATTTCGCCGCCTTTGACGTTGTTGGAAGCGATATGAGCTGCAACTTCGCCCTTATCGGAAGAGCGGTCAATGGTGATAACCGGAATCTTTGCCTTATTTGCTGCGATGACAGAGTTGGAGATGGCAGCGGAGTCAACCGGGTTTACGATGAGTACGCTGATGTTGCCCTGGAGCAGATCTGCGATATCATTAGCCTGCTTTGCAGGGTCATTCTGAGCATCAACGATTTTAACATTGACACCGGCTTTATCAGCAGCGGCTTTTACGCTGTTAGCCATGGTTACGAAGAACGGGTTGTTCTGTGTGGAAACAGAGAAGCCGATCGTAACATTCTTGGAGCCAGAAGCTGCTCCGTTGGACTTCTTATCAGAAGAGCCGCAGCCTGCGACAGAAATAAGTGCTGCACCGATCATTGCAGCCAAAGCGATTTTCTTTAACAATTGTCTTCCTCCTTAGTTTTTCTTGCGATCCATAAGTACTGCGAGCAAAATAACTATACCTTTGACAACCTGCTGGTAGAAGCTGGATACGTTCAGTATGTTAAGACCGTTATTCAATGTACCAATGATCAGAGCACCGATCAAAGTACCGGAAATACGGCCTTTACCGCCGGCCAGAGATGTACCGCCAAGTACTACTGCAGCGATAGCATCAAGTTCATAACCCATGCCGGCTGTAGGCTGGGCACTGTTCAGACGAGCAGTCAGGATAGCGCCTGCCACCGCACAAAGGCATCCAGTCAAAGCATACGCAAAAATCTTGATTCTGTCAATCTTAATCCCGGAAATGTAGGAGACCTTTTCATTGCCGCCTACTGCATAAGTCTGACGTCCAAGAGGAGTCTTCTTCAGGATGAAGTACAGGATGAAGAATGCAATCAGCATGACAATCGCAGGAACCGGAATTCCAAGGACAAATCCCTGACCACAACCTGTGAAGAGAGGATCATCTGTCAATTCGCTGATCGGGTTGCCGTTTGTATAAACAAGGGTAGCACCGCGGTAAATAGTCATGGTAGCCAGTGTAGCAATAAAAGGTGCGACCTTGCCATAAGAAATGATGATGCCGTTCACGGCTCCCAGAAGGATGCCGATGAAAGCAGAGAATACGATTGCCATTTCCGGATTCGTGCCTTTGGCAATCATGCTTGCCATAAGTGCACTGGAAAGAGCCAGAATGGAACCGACAGACAGGTCAATGCCGCCCGTCAGGATGACGAAGGTCATGCCAAAGGCGATCAGTGCATTGATGGAAATCTGTCTGGCCAGGTTTCTTAAGTTAGATGGATCGATGAAACTGTCATTCAATACAGAAATGACAATAAAGAGAAGAATCAGCCCAATCAGCGGACCCATTTCTCTTACAATGTTTTTTACTTTAGCGGAATTCATTCTTTTTACTCTCCTCCGGTTGCAAGCGTCATAATTCTTGTCTGTGTTGCATCTTTATGATCAACGATTCCAGCCACACGGCCTTCATGGATAACCATGATTCTGTCACTCATCCCGATGACTTCCGGAAGTTCGGAAGAAACCATGATGATGGACACGCCTTTGGCGGTCAGTTCATTCATCAAATCATAAATATCCTTCTTCGCACCGATATCGATGCCTCTTGTCGGTTCGTCGAGGATCAGAAGCTTGGGGTGCATGCCTACCCACTTGGCAATGACGACCTTCTGCTGATTGCCGCCAGAGAGTGTGCTTGCTGCCAAATCAATGCTCTGTGCTTTAACCCCCAAACGGTGGGAAAGTTCTTCGGAAAAATCCCGTTCAGCTTTGGCATTGATGACATGGCCCTTGGCCAGTCTTTCTTCACTGGGAAGCGCAATATTCTTTCCGATTGAGAAGTCAAGGATCAGACCTTCGGATTTTCTGTTTTCTGTAATGAACCCGAAACCATGATTGATTGCATCAAGCGGCTTCTTGATTGTGATTTCCTTTCCTTCCAGGTACAGCTTGCCGGATTCATGCGGATCGACGCCAAAAATGGCTCTCATGATTTCCGTACGTCCTGCGCCCATGAGCCCTGCCACGCCAAGGATCTCGCCCTTCCTGACGGAGAAGGAAACATCACGGAACACGCCGGGCTGTGTGAAGTTTTCCACGCGGAATACTTCATCGCCCGGAACGTTCGTACGAACCGGATAATATTCGCTCATGACACGGCCAACCATATCATTGACGATCTGGTCCATTCCTGTTTCTTCCGTAGGACGCGTGCTGATTGTCTGTCCGTCACGCATGACGGTGATCGTATCACAGTTATTGAATACTTCTTCCATGCGGTGGGAAATATAAATGACAGATACGCCGTTGTTCTTCAATGTCTTCATGACGGCAAAAAGGCTGTCGGTTTCACGTTCTGTCAAGGCAGCTGTCGGTTCGTCCATGATGACCGTCTTGGCATCCAGCATCAGGTTTCGTGTAATTTCAGTCATCTGCTGCTGGCCTACGGAGCACTCTCCTGCAATTGCATCAAGAGGAAGTTCAATTCCGATTTCCTTGCACTTTGCTTCAGCGCGTCTTCTCATTTCCTTGAAATCAATCAATCCCAGACGTGTTCTGGGCTGGTTTGTCGGGAAGAGATTTTCAAGCACTGACAAGTTCGGCCATATATTGAGTTCCTGATGAATAAAAGCAATGCCATGCTCTTCTGCATCCTTATTGTTCTGGAATGTGACTTCCTTTCCATCGACAAGAATCGTTCCGGCATCCGCTTTATGAATCCCTGTTAAAATATTCATCAATGTAGATTTGCCTGCCCCGTTTTCGCCCATCAAAGCATGCACTTCGCCGGGACGAATATGGAGATTGACTCCCCCGAGTACTTTGTTCGTACCGAAGGATTTGCAAATCCCTACCATATTTATATCCATGTACTTCAGATTCCTCTCTTAGAAGATGACTCCGGACTGGAGAATAATATTGGAGAAAGGAGTAACTTCTCCTGTCCTGATGACAGTCTTGCAATCCTTCTCCATTGCTTTCAGCTGTTCGTGGTCCTTCAGCATGACCCATTCGACTTTGTCTTCCGGGAATACTTCTTTCAGTGCTTCCCACTGCTTTGGATTCTTGGATGCTGTTTCCGGTGCCAGATAAATTTTCTCTATCTGCATGTTCTTTGCCACTTCTTTGACAACTTCGATAAAGAGCGGTTCACCGAAACGAAGCGCCAGATCGATTTTCTCTACGCCGCTTGGCACAGGAAGTCCGCAGTCGCCAATGCAGATTTTATCTGTATGGCCCAGATCTGCCAGAACTTTAGCAATGCTGCTGTTTAAGATTCCATACTTGTTCATGAAAGCATCTCCTCCACTTCACTGCGCCAAGGCATGCCGCCCTGAGCGCCAATCTTCTGAACTGACAAAGCCGCTGCCGCATTGGCAAAACGTACTGCTTCCTTAAGCGGAAGCCCGTCGCATCTTGCAGCTGCGAAAGCACCGTTGAATGTATCCCCTGCCCCGGTCGTATCTACTGCAGAGACAGTAAATCCGGAAACATGAACCACATCATCGCCATCCCCGTAAACAACGCCTTCTTTTCCTACGGTCATGATGACCTTTCCGGCATGGGCTTTCAGAATTTCATCACGGTCCATTCCTTCAAACATCAGCGCTGCTTCATGTTCATTAGGAGTCAGGTATGTAACTTTTTCAATCCATTCTTCAGGGATATCCATGTAAGGTGCAGGATTCAGCATGACCGGAATCCCTTCTTCATAGCACCTGTCAATGATATATCCAATAGTATCCATGGGAATCTCATGCTGGAGCATGACAAGCGAAGATGTCTTGATAATATCAAAAGCAGAATCAACTACATTTTTATCCACTTTGTCATTGGCACCCTTCAATACGATGATGCTGTTATCGCCTTCTGCCAGAATGATGTGCGCCGTGCCGGTCGCTTCATTGTCCAGGACAGACACATAATCCGTATTCACGCCGTTCTCTTTGAGCGTATCGAGCATCATGCTGCCATAAGCGTCATTGCCAACACAGCCAATCATATATACCTTTTCCCCAAGTCGGGCTGCTGCTACTGCCTGATTGGCCCCTTTTCCTCCAGGAGAAACGATCAGTCTCTTTCCCATAACTGTTTCGCCGGCTTGTGGTCTTCTGTCGGCCTCGATCATGAGATCCATGTTACAGCTGCCTATCACAGAAATATGACCCATATAACCTCCCTGATATGTATATACTTAATGTAAAGTCAACGCTACTATTCTATCATAAAAGAACCCGAGAAAAAAGAATTCTTAGGAAATAAAACTCTCCTATTTGCAAATTCTCTTAAATCGGCGCTGTTATGCCTGTAAAAACAGCATCCATATCTCATTTTCCTTTATGCAGGCATAGTATTTTCCTTATTATATATGAAATTCCCTGTCCCGTTAAGGACATTATGCATTCCTGGATTTCTTTTCAAAAGGATTTCCTGCAGCTTGTGCCCAACAAAAAAACGGAGATCCCTGATGAGGAATCTCCAGTCTTAATGATTACCTGAAACAATCAGCGGTCAACGTTTGTCATTTCTCTGGCATCAACCCAGCGGTCATATTCTTCTTCGGTTACGTAGCCAAGATCAAGAGCCGCTTCCTTGAGGGAGCTGTTGTCAGCAAATGCCTTCTTTGCGATCTTAGCGGACTTTTCATAGCCGATATGCGGGGATAATGCAGTAACGAGCATCAGGGATTTTTCTACGAGTTCTTCCATGCGGTCTTCATTGACCTGGATTCCCTGTGCGCAGTGAATATCAAAGGAATGGATGGCTTCGCCTAAGAGTTTGACGGATTCAATGAAGCTGTCAGCAAGAATCGGGGCATAGACGTTAAGCTCAAAGCGTCCCTGCGAGGATGCCATGGAAACTGCTGCCTGATTGCCATGAACGCGGCATGCAACCATTGTCAGCGCTTCGCACTGTGTCGGATTCACCTTGCCCGGCATGATGGAGGAACCCGGTTCATTGGCAGGGATTGTCAGTTCTCCAAGTCCTGCTCTGGGGCCGCCTGCCAGAAGGCGGAGGTCGTCAGCAAATTTCATGCAGTCGCCGGCCAGCGCATCCAAAGCACCGTGCGTAAAGACGATATCATCTCTGGCTGTCAGGGCATAGAATTTATTGGGAGCTGAAGTGAACGGAATTCCTGTTTCATCAGCAATTGCCCTGGAGACCTGTTCACCGAATCCCTTCGGGCTGTTAAGGCCGGTTCCTACGGCCGTGCCGCCGATGGCAAGTTCATGGAGATACTTTTCCCCATCCTGAATCATTTTCTTGCTCTGGATCAGCATCTGTGTCCAGCCGGATACTTCCTGGCCGAATGTCAGCGGAACTGCATCCTGCACGTGGGTGCGTCCGATTTTGACGGTATGCATGTATTCTTCACTCTTTGCAGTAAAAGTAGCTGTCAGTTCATCAATAGAGTCATAGAGGTATTTATGAAGGACAGTTACAGCTGCTATATGCATGGCTGTGGGGAATGTATCATTGGATGACTGCGACATATTCACATCATCATTCGGATGAACTCTCTTTTCGCTCTTTGCTTCTGCCAGTTTCAAATTGGCAATGTGAGCAACCACTTCATTCATATTCATATTGCTCTGTGTGCCTGAACCGGTTTGGTACACAACGAGCGGGAATTCATCAGGCCATTTTCCTGCCATGATTTCATCGCAGGCTTCACGGATTGCCGCACCCTTTTCAGGATCGAGATCACCATTTTCTTCATTGACCTTTGCTGCACATTTTTTCAATACAGCAAAAGCATGAATAATTTCTTCCGGCATTTTTCTGCCGATTTTGAAATTTTCGAAGGAGCGCTGCGTCTGAGCACCCCACATATGATCCGCCGGTACGCGGACTTCGCCAAGTGAATCATGTTCAATACGGTATTCCATCATTCCACAGCCCTTTCTATACTAACTATTTTCTATATAATAATACTATCTTATTTTATCATTTTTATATGTTATATGGAAACACTTCAAAATGGATTCCCGCTGAAATTTACAAAAAGGATTTTACAAAACCGGGCAAATGATGTATGATAATTCACGTAGCTTTGCAATGTTGATTTATGGCAGCCTCCGGGCCCCGTGCAATGGAATCCCATGAACCCTGTCAGGTCCGAGAGGAAGCAGCAGTAAGTGGTCCTTTCCATGTGCCACGGTGCATCCTGGAGACTGTCATAAATGAGGATTGCAAGGCTTTTTTGCTGCGTTTCATTATACAGATGCCGCAATCTCTATCGCGGCTTATTTTTTTTGGTATAATACTCTTAGACTACGTTCAAAAGTTGAATTCATATTACTGGTACGGTGACTGCAATGGCTTATCAAGCACTTTATAGACAATGGAGACCACAGACTTTTTCAGATGTCGTCGGGCAGAAGCATGTCTCGACGACACTGCAGCGCGCGCTTGAGCAGGGCCGCCTCGCACACGCTTATCTCTTCTCCGGCCCGAGGGGCACAGGAAAGACGAGTATGGCAAGAATCCTTGCCAAGGCGGTAAACTGCGAGCATCCCCATGACGGCAACCCCTGTAATGAATGCAGGAACTGTCTTGAAATCAGTTCCGGATCTTCTCTTGATGTGTATGAAATCGATGCCGCCTCCAACCGCGGTATTGAAGAAATCAGGGCGCTGAAGGAATCTGTCAGGACACTTCCCTCTGCCTGCAGGAAGAAAGTCTATATTATCGACGAAGTTCACATGCTTTCCAATGAAGCATTCAATGCACTTTTAAAAACACTCGAAGAACCTCCGTCCTATGTCCTTTTCATCCTGGCAACGACGGAACCGGGTAAGATTCCCCTCACAATCCTTTCCAGATGCCAGACATACGATTTCAGGAGAATCTCCACGGAAGATATTTCCGACCACCTGATGTACATAGCCGGCCAGGCAAAATTCCCTCTTACAAAAGAAGCAGCCGATCTTATAGCAGTCCGCTCAGACGGCGGCTTAAGAGATGCGCTTTCCCTTCTCGACCAGTGCGTTTCTTCCTGTGAAGGAAGCACGCTTGATGCCGAGTCCGTCCAGGACCTCCTGGGCCTTACAGGAAAAGAGCAGCTGATTTCCCTGTCACGCCATATTTTCAAAGGAGAAAGCGGAGAAGCTCTTTCTGTATTTTATGATATCCTTCAGAGCGGCAGGGAACCGGCATCCATATTAAGAGACCTCCTCGAGCATTTCAGAAATCTGATGGTCTGCCGGATCGATCCTGATACGCCCGAGCTTCTGGCTTATGGCAAACTTGCTGATGAAATAAAGAAAGATGCGGAAAGTCTCTCAGAGCCCTATCTGGATGCTCTCTTTGAAGCGCTGCATGAATCTCTGCAGGATCTTAAATGGAACACATTCCCTAAAATGAGCGCAGAAATGGGGATTCTCCGTCTCTGCCGCGTAAAGGGAAGCCGCGCGTTGGACAGCCTTGCGGAAAGAGTCAGCCAGCTTGAGAAAGAAGTGGAAAGCTTGAAGAAAATCATTTCCCTCAAGAATGCATTCCCTGCCCCTGCTCCTTCCCCCGCCTCCGCACCTGCTCCGGCAGCTCCCTTAGAGCCATCCTTTGGCCCGCCTCCAGAAATCCCGCCATATTCTCCGCCTTCCGCAGAAGAAAAACCGGAAGAAATCATAATGCCAAAAGCAAAGCCTGCCATGCCTGCTTCCACGCCAAAGGAAACGAAAAAGCCAAGGAGCGCAGCAAAAAGGAAGTCTTCTTCCATCGAGCCGGCAAAGGCACCAAGTACGCCCGCGGCAAATGCGCCGTCTTCATTAATCAATCCTGCATCCTACAGCGACATCTGGGAAAAGGTCCTTTCCTATTTCAAGGCAATCCACAGGGTGGAAATCTACACCTGTTACAGAAAAGGAACCCTGATTTATGCCAATAATGCCAGAGCTGTCATTACGGCACCGCAGCAGTTCCTTGTCATCATGGGAAACAACAAGTCCTATCAGACAATTGCCGCTGAAGCGTTCCAGAAAATAGTCGGCTCCCCAATACTCCTTCATGTCGTTCTTGAAGGAAGCGGAGAAGAAGCAGAGACAAAAGCTCTCCTTGCCAAGGAAATGGAATCTTCTGCTGCGCCGGCCCCTTCAGGTAAAGAGGAACCTGCTAAGAACGAAGGCGGCTACAAACTTGTCAATAAGGACGAGATCGACCAGTCTGATCTGGAAGACCCATCTTTCAAGGAAGCCTTGAAAATGCTCCCTGACTATGATATATATGAAAAAGACTAACTTCTAATAGTTTTGCCTGACCATCCATTTACATTCATTTAGGAGGAATTACTTATGTTTGGAAATAAAGCACAGATGCAGAACATGCTGAAAAAAGCACGCAAAATGCAGGAAGATCTTCAGAAGAAGCAGGAAGAATTAAAGAAGCAGACCGTTGACGTTTCTGTCGGCGGCGGCGCTGTTTCCCTCACCATGAACGGCGAAAAGCAGATTGTTGCCCTGAAAATCGCAAAGGATGCCATTGATCCGGAAGATCCGGAAATCCTGGAAGATCTGATTACCACTGCTGTCAACGAAGCTGGAAAGAAAGCCGATGAAATGGTCCAGAAGAGCATGAGCGAAGTAACCGGCGGCCTCGGCCTTCCCGGCGGCATGTTCTAATGAATCAGGAATTAGAGAATGTCACTGAACAATTCAGAAAACTCCCAGGCATAGGCGTCAAAAGCGCCCGCCGTCTTGCTTATTTCATGCTCGAGCGTCCCGAAAGCGAAGTCAAGGCATTTCTTGACACAATCAAAACGGCGCGGGAAAAGATCTGCTACTGTTCAGTCTGCTGCAATCTGGCAACCTCGGATCCTTGTGATATCTGCGACGATACAAGAAGGGACCATTCTGTCATCTGTGTCGTAGAACAGCCGCAGGATGTCATGGCCATGGAACAGAGCCATGAGTACCATGGCCTCTACCATGTACTCCACGGCGCGCTCTCCCCTCTCGACGGAATCGGCCCTGACCAGCTGAAGATCAAGGAACTTCTGAATCGTCTGGAAAGCGATGAGGTCAAGGAAGTCATCCTTGCCACCGATCCTGATGCAGAAGGCGAAGCTACTGCCTTCTACTTGTCAAGGCTCATCAAACCGGCCGGCATCAAAGTAACCCGTATCGGCCGCGGCATTCCTGCCGGCGGAGACATCGGCTATACTGACGGAATGACTCTGGCAGGCGCCGTCCAGAATCGTAAAGAGCTTTAAGGAGGCCAAAATGATGGAAACACTCGGAGGACTTGGAGGATACGGCATAACAAGCATCATCGTTATTTTCATTGCTTTTATGCTTTTCGCCAAGTTTGCAAAGAAAATCATAGGAAATATCATTATGGGCGGTGTCCTCTTCTGGCTCCTGAATACACTGGGAATTACCCACATGAACTGGGATACCATGAACGGCATCATCGTTGCCCTCTTTGGCACCTTAGGAACATTGATCCTGGCCATCCTGGATATTCTTAAATAAGAAATAAGGAAATTAAAAAGGACCGTGAATACGATTTCTCGTATCCGCAGTCCTTTTTTGCTGCATAAATTCTGACTTTGCATCTTCTGAAAAGCTCAATCTTCTGCTTTTGCTGCAATTTCCGACCACTTTTCATAGAGTTCGTCCAGTTTGCTCTTGGCTTCTTCATATTCACGGGCAAGATTTTCGTAATCATCCGGATTCATGGACATCTGGGCTGTATACATGGCAAGAGTGGCTTCCTGTCGGCCTATTTCCATCTCGAGATGTTCCATCTTGGCTTCATCCCCTGCAGAGAGTTCTTGTTTCTTCGGCGCCGGCTTTGCTTCCTCTTCCTTCTTCACTTCAGTCTTTGGAGTATGGTCTTCCGCTCCATTCCTGTCCTTTTCGTATTCTTCCAGATCCTTCTTCTTCTCGCGGTAGTAGCTGTAGTTGCCCAGATATTCAGTCAGCTTTCCGCCTTCCATATCAAGGATTCTTCCCGCAGTTTTATCGAGGAAGTAACGGTCATGGGATACGACAAGGCACGTTCCGCCAAAGGCAAGGATGGCATCTTCCATGATTTCTCTCGTCGGTATATCCAGATGGTTCGTCGGTTCATCCAGGATGAGGAAATTGGGCCTTTCAAGGAAAAGGCAGAGAAGGGAAAGTCTTGCCTTTTCTCCCCCTGAAAGCATACCGACCTGCTTGAATACATCATCTCCGCGGAAAAGGAACATGCCTAAGATATTTCTGGCTTCTCCTTCCCCATAATTGAACATGTTTCGGACTTCATCGATAACCTGGTACTCGGGATGAAGCATTTCCTGCTCCTGTGAATAATATCCGATTTTGACATTATTCCCAATCTGCACGATGCCGCTGTCGGGCTGCTTCTCCCCGGTAATAAGCTTCAGGAGCGTTGTTTTCCCGGCACCGTTTGGTCCGATGAGGCCGACTGTTTCTCCCTTCTTGATATGCATCGTCAGGTCTTTGAAAATATCATGGGGCCCATAGGAAGCAGAAACATGAAGAATATCAAGGACTTTTTCTGCGCAGTCTTCCGGCGGATCAAAATGGAAACGAAGCGTTGCCTGATGGACCGGCTTGTCCAGTCTTTCAAGGCGGTTCAGCTGTGACTGACGTCCCCTTGCCTGCTTGGCCTTGATGCCTGCCTTATAGCGCCTGATGTATTCTTCTGTCTCTTTGATATGTTCCTGCTGCTTGTTATATGCTTTTTCATAAGCAGCATCCTGGTTCGTCTTTGTCTCAAGGTATCTGGAATATCCGCCGCGGAATGTACGGATCTTGTGATTTTCAAGATCGATGATCCCTGTGGCAGCCGCATCAAGGAAGTAGCGGTCATGGGAAATCATCAGAATGCCGCCCTTGTAGGAGCGAAGGTAATCTTCGAGCCATTCCAGCATGTCCATGTCCAGATGGTTCGTCGGTTCATCCAGAAGAAGGAAATCAGGATGACGGACAAAAGCCGCTGCCAGGTTGATACGTACCTTCTGTCCGCCGGAGAAGGAATGGATATCGCGGTCCCAGTCTTCATCCTTGAAGCCCAGTCCTGTCAGGATCTTCCTTGTTTTTGATTCATAATCGTATCCGCCAAGGAACTCAAAACGCTCTTCCAGTTTCCCGTACCGTTCAATCAGCGCTTCATCAGGATTTCCTTCCTCCAGCAGCTTTGCATATTCAGCAATCTTATCCTTATAGTAAAGGACATCCTTCCATGCATGTTCCATCTCTTCACGGATCGTATGGCTGTCATAGTCAAAATCCTGACGAAGATAGCCGATAATGGCTCCATCACTTGCTTTGACTGACCCCTTGTCATACTCTTCCGTTCCCATGATGCATTTTAAAAGGGTGGTCTTCCCTGCCCCGTTAGCACCGACAAGTCCGATTCTTTCTCCTGATTTTACATCAAATGTTACATTTTCAAATACCGTATTTATTCCGAATGCTTTTGATAAGCCGTTAATTTTTAAAGTTGCCATTTCCCTGCCTCTGATGAAAAATCAAGAAATATGAGCGGATCTGTTTCCAGAAGCCGCCCATTTTGAATCAATAATGTTACTCAAGAATTTCAGCCCGGATCATAACAACGATTTCCGATTCGTCGATCGACTTTCCGCGGATCTGGAAAAGTTTTCCCAGAATCGGGATATCTCCCAGAATCGGTACCTTTCTGAAGGTACGGGATTCCTCCTTGTCAATGAGCCCGCCGATCGTAATCATGTCTCCTGATTTCAGCCTGACCATCGTATTGGCTGAGCGCGTAATAATCCTGTATGCCCTCATTTCGGGAACAAGATAGGGAGTTGAAACTTCTGCGTTCACGTCAGCGGTTATTTCGTTTTTCCGGCTGATCAGCGGAGTATAAGTCAATTTAATGCCTGCATCCTTATATTCAGTCGCTGTCGTCTGGACGCCGTTTTCCAAATGCTCGACAATGACAGGAATCTTGCTTCCGATCAGTATTTCTGCCTTTCTGCCATTCATCGTGACGACATTCGGCTTTGCAAGGACCTTGGCTTTTCCTTCAGAAATCAGTGCATTCAGTTTTGCCTGGAAGAAAAATGTATAAGGATGCCCTGAGAGGGATTTCCCGTACGAGATTCCTGCATAGCCTTCTGGTGTGCTTACATCCCATCCGTCATGCTCTACATTGCGGATTCTTGGGTTGCCATCACTATCATAAAGGACATTGCCTGAAGAATCTGTGACATAATGCTGTTCTGTCCAGCTCGTCCTGTCATAAGAAGCGCTTCCTGTCAGACTCTTGAAGTCCCAATCGATGCCAAGCTCTTTGGCGTACGTTTTATTGACGGCTACGACTTCTGCTTCTACCTTGACCTGCTTTTCAGGAACATCGAGCTCGCGGATCAAGCTTTCAGCCTGCATCAGCTCGAAAGGAGTCCCCTTCACAATCACTGTATTGGCAGATTTATTATATGTCACGTGATCGCCTGCCACAGCCTTCATGCCTTCAGCCACTTCCCTGGCATCAGCATAGGATAACCGGAACGGGCGCATCATGACGCCTGCATTCTTTTCCATCTTGCTGTTGAAGACAATGAGGGTACTCCCTTCTGTCCTTCCGGCAAGGCCGCAGGAGGCAAGAATAGAGGAAATCGCTTCTTCAGGCGTTACTTTGTCAAGATCGGCTGTAACAGTTTCTGTAATCGTTCCGGAAAATACGATATTCTTTCCTGTCATTTCCGCAAGGGATCTCAGAATTTCAGTACACGGCGCCTTATTGACATGAAGGGAAAGCATCTTTTCCGATGCTGCCTCCTTATCCATTCCGCTGTCAGCACTTGAAGGAAGCGGCAGTGAAAGCAGGGCCAGACAGCAAAAAGCAGCGCTCATCGTTTTCACTAGCGAGCGCTTACTTCCAACGTTCCAGAGGCACTTGAAAAGCTTACCGTCTTTTCTCGAATGGAGGAAACCGTCCATATTCCGATCTGTTCTCCTTCTTTGAGTGTCTTAACGACTCCGCCAAGTTCAGCAATTGCCCGTTTCTCTTCGCCAAAATGGATGATTCCCTTTAATTCCGGCAAAAGCGGAGTTTGTTTAATTGATTCAGAATCAGTCTTCGCTGAAGGTGCTGTATTCCCCAAAGGCGCTGCATGAGTTTTCCCTGCCGCTGATGCTGCTGTTTCTGCGGCGACCGCCTCAATTCCGGCCGCATGGAAGGGATCCTTCATCGGTCCTTCACGCCGGTGAAGCGCGGCATCATAGACCTTGCGGCTCCCGCCGTCCGTTCTTCCCTCGGAGAATCCATCAGAGGCCTCTCCCCTGGTGGAAGAAACCTCGATATTCTTGTTCTTTTCAGGAAGCAGGCCTGCTGCGGTTCCTCCGCCCCAGTATCCCCAGGCAGAAAGAATCCCCGCAATACCTGCAAAAAGAATTGCCCATTTCTTTTTTACAGCCATAGCAATCCCCTGTATTACTGCAAGAAACTCCTTAAATACTGATGAAGTATTTTCTTATATGCTTCAACACCCGGCTGATCAAAAGCATTGATTTGAAGCAGGGAGCCTTCATAAGCAATCGTCAAAAAGAAGAAATACATGAGAGCGCCCAGATGGTAAGGCGTCATCCGGCTGACAGAAATACGGCAGCTCATACGCTGCTCGGATGCCAGCGCTTCCGCATTAGACTTCATCGCTGCTGTCAGCATCCGGCTCATCTGTACAAAGCCTTCACTTTCCCCTTCCCTGCAGTATGCTTTTGTATCCAGAGAAGGGCTGTCAACAGAAATGAACTGGAAAAGCTTGTTCTTCTTTCCCTGCTGATGTTCCTGCGTCAGTGAATGCATATCCGTCGTTCCAACGGCTGCAACAGGTGTCCTTCCTGCATGCACGATCTGCCCGTCGTTGTTGTACTTCTTGCCAAGAGATTCGCCAAGAAGCTGCGCATACCACCAGCCAAGGGAGCGGAGTGCATCTCCATATGGCATGATTACCTCCGAAACAAGCCCGTACTCGCTGGTTCCGATATATTTTAAAGATGCCAGAAGAAGCGCAGGATTCTCATCCCATTTCTCTGACTGGCAGAATTCTTCGACAGTCTTTGCGCCGTGAAGGAATTCTTCGGTATCAAACCCGATCAGACTTCCAAAAACAAGACCGACCGGAGAGAATATGCTGAACCTCCCGCCGATACCCTCAGGAACTGTAAATGTCTCCCAGTTGTTTTCCAACGCAAGGCGGTGAAGTTCTCCTTTTTCCGCATCAGTCACTGCAATGACAGATACATCGCAGAAGCCAGAAAGTTCTTTCATCAGCACATGAAAGGCTGTTGTCGGTTCAATCGTTGTTCCTGACTTGGAAATCACAAGAAGCGTCACTTTATAATTGTCTTTTTCCCCGCTTCTTCTCTTCAGTTCTTCCGTCAGTTTCAAAAGGCTGACCGGATCTACATTCTGTCCGGCAAAGAATACGGCTGGAAACCCATGCCTTTCTTCTTTGCTTTTCATGTTCCAGTAAGGGCCGCAGAAAAGATCAAAAAGCACCTGGTTGCCAAGGTAGGAACCGCCAATCCCGATGGATACGACAGCGTCTGTCTCTTTCGCCTTTTCGGAAAGAGTTTTGATCCGCTGCTTTTCATCATCGCCGATCAGCAGATTCTCTTCGTATAAATAAGGGAGGTGTGGAAAGAAGACATGGCTTCCATCCGGTCCCGTTCCATTCCTGCGGATTTCGCTTACCTCTTTGGCAGCGCGATTGATCTCCTCTTCATGAGCTTTCAGGTCATCTTCACGGACACTCCAGCTCTGGCCATACAAGTAATCAATATCAAGCGACAATGCGTCTTGAATTGTCAAACACATAGAAAATCCCCCAACCACTTATCAGAAAGACGATTTCCGGTCCAATCCCCCAATTGACCTGCCGAAAATGTCAGAATTTGAAGTCTTTTGGCATAATCATGAACTTTGTTTCTTTTTCAATGTCATCATAACGGATCCAGGCATAGAAGGAGTGCATATCCCTGTAGTATGTCCAGTACCTGTGATTCAGGATGCCATTGACTGTATCAACAGACCAGGAAAGACTGAATGCATCCATGCTTGTCGCCTGAATACGGAATCCTGCATCAACAGGCTTCTCGCTGCTGTAAGAATCGTAATAATACGGAGTGTATCCCTTCAAATCACGATCTGTGTAACCGATCCAGCCGTCAAAAATCTTGTAATGTCCGGAAAGACCCATCGAGTAGTAGGAATTCCTGCGAATATTATTGCTGTAGCCGTAGTAATCCTTGGCATAACCGGCTTTCCAGCCAAAGTTCATGAACTTTCCTAAGTGCCATGGGTCGCCGGAAATATAAAGTTCATATCCTTTGTAGTTCCCGTCAACATCACGGCCATTGCGCTCTTCGTCCCATTTTCCTATTTCGCCGCTGGCTCCTACATAGAACCTTGACTTGAACAGGTAGAAATGATTCGTATCAAATTCAAGTGATGGCTTTTTCTTGACCCAGATGCCGCCGTCATCATTCGTCGTACTTTCCTCTTCTGCATAATGGAGGCGGAATGTGCCGACAGGAACACAGTACTTGATACCGATATCCGGCTTGTATCCGGATTTCGTATACCAGCGGTTTTCCATGTAAACAGTGGAATCAGGATCCTCATTGATCGGAATAACGAGCGAATTGTGAAGACCCATGCCGTTATCACTATCAAAAACAGGCCTTGGAATCAATGACCAGAGACCGATTTCTCCCGAATTGTCCTTAAGGGATCCGGTATAGCTGGACAAGGTAAGAAGGATGGTATTCTTCGCCATCAGCTTCACATCATGAGCCGTATAATGATCGCCCGGGTAAATGTCAATGGAATCAGCTTCAATACGGTAATCCGGCACTTTTGCAACGGCATGGCGCGTGGTGAAGTAACCATTGTTGACGATCATCTTATTGGCATTTCTGTCATAGATGCCGTCAGAGCCCTGGTAGTAATACGTCCCCTGCTGCCAGCCGGTAAGGCCTTCGAACTTGCCGATGCCCTTTTCAGCGTCGTATTCGCCGCGCTGGGCCTTGAGGTTCGTCTGAGGGTTTGTCCAAGTAAGCTCTCCCGGAATGACATACTTCTTCGTAATCATGTTTCCGTAGAGATACTCTGTCTGATACGTATCCATCATGTGCCTGATATCGACTTTGCCGAGTGCATCGACATCACCAGTCGTATCGTTATAACGCATGTAGTCAGCCGTTACATACATCGGGTTCTCTTTTGAAATTCCCGTGTCCTGAACCGGCTTTCCGTCTTTCATTTTTGTTTTTGTTTTGGGCTTTTCTTCTGCTTTTTTCGCAGTAGTATCCCTGATGATCGAGCTTCCGGAAGACGGAGGGTACAAAATCCCTTCATCCGCCAGAGCTATGGTGCCTGCGCGGTCTGCCGGCGGCAGGTCTGTCATCATATTATCCTGAAGCTTGTCAGCTGCCTCTGCATCAGCCTGGGTGGATGTGGTATCCTCCACGTCCTCTGCGGCGGCAGGAACCGCCATTCCTGCAAGTATGGCTGCAAGCAGTAAAGCATAGGTTCGTTTATTAGTCATTTCTCACGATCACTACGGATGCGCTTGGTTCATCTTTTGCTGATGTTGCAGCTTTCTCCGCAGTTTCCTTTGTATTTGAATTTGTGTTCTGAACTGTTTCCTGCGCTGTTTTTTCTGTTTCCTTTACAGCTGATGTTTCTGCACTTGCAGCAGCTGCGGAAGTTTCAGCCGTTTTTGCGCTTTCTGTATTCTCTCCGGCAACAGCTGTGCGCGATACGTGCTTCCTTAATGTTTCAGACGGAGCTCCGTTTGTCAGGACAAGACCCTTGGTTGTAACCGTTTCCTGTGTCTGGATGTAAAGCTCTGTCCCAGCAGGAAGATCAACGTCTTTCCCTTTGACAAAGAAGCCTCCGACAAGCCCGATCGGCCCCAGTGCCAGTGCGCCTATGGCAGAAGCACCGACTGCAGCAGCTTCCATCTTAAGCTTGTCTTTTGCTTCAGGTCCGAGTACCGTTGGAATTTCCTCATCATCGATAGAAAATACCTGATCAAAGGAAATATCAAGAGATCCGCTTCTGCCAAAGCTCTTCGGCCTCGTTACCTTTGTGACCTGGCCGCTTCCCTGGGAACCTCTCGGAAGGACAAGAACATCTCCGACCTTGACATCTTCCTGCACGGTAAATGTCACAGGGTCGCCTACCTTATTCACCTTGCTGTTGACATCATCGTTCAGGGAAATCTTGAAAACAGTATTGGCCGGAAGATCCACGTCTCTCATTTCCACATGCTGGTCACCGTATACAGCTTTTTCAAGATCAGCAATTCTCTGGTCGAGAGCCCCCTTGCGTTCCTGGCCAAATACCTTTGTTTCAAGTTCGCCGACACGCTTTTCAAGGGATCCCTTCTTAATTTCATCCGTCAGGTAATACTCCATGGCATTGATCCTGGTGGACATGGAAGGAGCAGCATCTGTGCTTCCCTTAACGACGTCGGTATACAGGTTATCAATTCTGTCATCAAGACCGCTTGCCGTTGTATTCCCATTTCCGTAAATGACATTATCTGCATTGTCCAGACGTCCGATCAGGGATCCTGTCTGCACACTTCCATAGATGACTTCATCAACACGGTCAATTCTGTCTGATAAAGTGACCGGTTCTGCCGCCAATGCCGTGCCGGAAAGAATCAATGCGATTCCTGCGGCCAGTACAGCTGTTTTTTTCATAAGTCAATTCCCCCGTTATACTCTGACATCAATGACAGCGGAAACGCCAACGCCCTGAACTCGGCTGAATGAAGTGGGGTTCTTGCTGTCCATTGGAATGAGCCCCTTGATTCTGAACAGCTTGTCGTTCCAGCTGATCTCAAGCTGTCCTACTGCTTCTACCTTCGCAACCTGATCAGCGTCGCCGATAACCTGGGCCGCACCGATATAGCCGCTGTTTCCAATACTTACGATAGGAACAACTTTCGTAGCATAATTCGTGCCTGCTCCTTCTTTCATCATGACGGAGTTGATGGCACTATTGATGGATTCGCCATACTTGTCAACGAGGAAGCCGATACCGCCGACCTTGACGACACCGCCAAGAATGCTCCCGAGATTGAATGCGGATATATTTGTTACAGAACCTGCAAACAGCATTGCCGATGCAAGAGCGCATACTGCCAATCTTTTCATTTTCATAAGAAATTCCTCCTTTTTGAAAACTTTTCTGATAGCAATTCGATTCCAAACGCCATGCTGAATCATTTGCGCCACTGCTATAAATCAACAGAAAATCACCAGCATGAACTAATACTCCAGAATATATTACACTTAACAATTATTATAAATTAAAAGAGGGTTCTGTGCAAACAGAAACCCTCTTTTAATCCGGTTTATACGGTCATTTCCGCGTCTCAGCCTTCTTTTCTGAGAGCGGCTGCAGCCGCCTTTGCAGCTCTTGTTCCTGGCTGCGCCATAACTTTCGGCTTGCGCAGGCTGTTATATGCCTGGATCATCATTGCGCATTCCACGCGCTTCTTCTGGATTTCGCAGGTGATCTGGTACGGCTTGTGAATATCTCCTGCATATGCCTCATTGTTGGCATGGCATCCGCCAGAGCAGAAGAACTTGGCCCAGCAGTCAACGCATTCCGGCTTGCTGAATACATGATTCATACGGAAATCATGCATCATCTTCATGTTCTTCAAGCCTTCATATACATTGCCTACCACATAGCCTTCACGGCCTACGAACTGGTGGCATGGGTAAATGTCGCCATTCGGAACAACGGCCAGGTATTCGTGGCCTGCCCCGCATCCTCTGAGTCTCTTCGGCAGGCACGGGCCTTTCCAGAGATCCATATTGAAGTGGAAGAAGAAGAACGGTCTTCCTTCCTCTTCACGCTGGATGAAGAGCTGTGCGAGGCGGTCGTATTCTTCCTTGACTCTCGGGAGATCGGATTCCTTAATGGAATATTCAGCGTCGTCATCGCCTACAACCGGTTCCATGGAAACAGCCGGGAATCCATGATCGAGCATATCTTCCACATCGGTCGTGAAATCAAGGTTATGTCTGGTGAAAGTGCCGCGTACATAGTATTCTTCGCCATTTCTGTGAGCGATGCAGTACTGCAGATTCTTGACGATCTGGTCATAAGTACCTTCATTATTGACGTCAGGTCTCATACGGTCATGCATTTCTTTTCTTCCGTCGAGGGAAAGAATCAGGCTGATGTGATTATCAGTAAGATACTTGGTCTTTTCTTCATCAAGCAGCATGCCGTTTGTTGTAAGAGACATCTTGATCTTCTTATGATGCTTCTTTTCCTGGTTATGGACATAGTCTACGGTCTGCTGTACGACATGCCAGTTCATCAGCGGTTCTCCGCCAAAGAAATCAAGTTCGCAGTGTTCTCTCGGACCGCTGTGGGCGATCAGGAAATCGACAGCTCTTCTGGCTACATCAAAGCTCATCAGCATGCGCCACTGGCCGTATCCGCCCTGGCCCGCAAAGCAGTACTTGCAGCGAAGGTTGCAGTCATGAGCGATATTGATGCAGAGAGCCTTGATGATCGGGCGGTCTTCGATCGCCATTTTATAATTCGGATCCATCGGAGCAAAGAGAACTTCCTTCTTGATCAGCTCGTCAAGATCATCCATGACCTCATTGAGTTCACTTTCTTCATATTCGCTGCCCATATTGGCAAGAACCATCTCGCGGTTCGTTCCATTATAGTATTCCAGAACTTTATATGTCACATCATCGACAACATGAACAATGCCGCTGTTTACATCCATGACGATGTTCATATTATTCTGACGAAAACGATGAATCATGGGCTTTACATTATAATCCATGAAAAATTTCTCCTTTATCCTTTTTAGAAAACTCAAAGAACGGATTCCTCCGTCCTGATCAGGCATATCCTTCTATGATACGGGAATTTAAAAGCCCCCGGCGCTTGCCGGGGGCTTGGCCGTGCTCAAAAGCTTACGCTCTCTTGGCTTCTACAGCCTCTTCCTGTTCCGTGCAGATCAGATTTCCGATAGTGCAGCTTGTCTTGCAAGCGGACTGGCAGGAAGTCTGGCATTCGCTGCATCCTTCAAATTTAATGGAGTTCTGCAGAGAAGACTGATTGATTGTAACGATATGTCTGGACATGACGTCACCTCCCTGAATGCTTTCTTGCATTAATCATACCATACAGGAGAGGGAAATGACAAGTTTTCATGTACATTTCCTTAGGCCATATGGAAAATTTTACAAGGAACGTACAAAAATCTTATTTCGTTCGTCTCTGATAATTTCTTTCGATAAAAAACAAATACTTTAGAAAATATGGAAAAGCCCGTATGCAAATCCTGCCGGAATCAGTGCCAGTGCAGCAAGAGCGCCCAGACAGCCGTCCTTTTTTCCGTGAACGGAGAACCAGTCTTCGGCAATTTCGTTCATTTCTCTAAACTCTCTTTCAAGTCCCTGGATGATTCTCCAAAGCTCGCGGCAGTCTGCTTCCGTCATGTGCTCATCGTCATCGGACTTATTCGACGCAGGAGTGGATTCTTCATGGCGCTTGCGTTCAGCTTCCTGGCGGGCTTTTTCTTCCGCTTCTTCCATCTGGCCCTTGATATGGGCTTTCCAGTCGCTCTCTTCCTCTTCCTGGACAGGCTGCTCGACGACTTCTTCTTCTTTTTCTTCAAAGACATCCGTATCTGCTTCGGCGCCTTCATCGACAGCTTTTAAAAGCTCCTTCTTGAGCTCGCCGAGGTCTTCTGTATATTTATGGACAGCTGCGTCCCACAAGGCATAATCCAGTTTCTTTTTCATATCGTACATCGTTCCTGATGTAGCCTGCTGGAAAAGATACTGTGTATTGTCCATATCAGCAAAAATTTCTCCAACTCTTCCCTTGTTTTTGAATTTGGATTTGCCCACCTTCACGAAATACATGAAGGTTCCGATATGCGCCCTCAGATTTCCGATTGGACTTTCCTTTTCATGCTTATGATCGAAAAAACCCATGAATATTGTATCTCCTTATACTCTATGCCGGATAACCGCTTCCGGAATTCCGCCTTGATTATTGCTCTTTATTATAGATGATTTTTTACGCTATGGCAAAAGTTTCATCCAATTTATTAAAGCACGGCCTGATACCCTTCCTCGAGAAACGCAAGGCCGACGCCCATATCATTCATCAGCTGCTCCACATAAGGGAGATCACGGAGGAAGAGGTCTTCCTGAGAGCTTCCCTTTGGTACCAGGATTTTTGCTTCAAATACTGCACTGCCTTCGAGATGGAGGTCTCTGGCAAGTTTTCCTGTATCCACAGATAAAATATGCGTAAAAGCCCTTAATACGCACCTGAGAAGCATATCAGAGGGATCTGCCGTCTCCAGTGCACGGATCAGATGGCAGCTTCCCTTGGGTGAATTCAGCTTCGTTTCAAGAAGAAGAGACGGGCGGCCCACCTGCTGCGCCCTTGTTCCCAGAAATACGATGCCTGAAGGAAGCACTTCACCAAAAGGAGGAAGGATCTTTTGCCGCCTGATCATCTGCAGAACATTGCTTTTTGATTCATACTCCATCCTGCTGCCTTCAAGAAGACGATACCGCCCCTGCGGCACATTAAGCCAGATTTCCCTTCTTTCAAGGAGCCATTCAGATAGAACCTTCACGCAGGGCTCTCCCGTATCCGTTGTAACGCCCCCATGATTGATATATTCCCTTTGGAAGAGTGACCATGGCTCATTGCTGTCCCTTTCGATCATTGAGAGGAGGCCGTCCCTTGTATACTGTCCTTCGATTGCAAGGGATGAGCTTATAGGAACTGCATAAATGCCATGATACAGGCGGAGAATGGATATGCCAAGTTTTATGGCCAGCATGCGGCACTCCCTGGAAGTATCTCCAGCTCCTGCGTGAAGCAGAATGACCGCCGAGATGCCTGCATCAGATGGAATTTCCGGAATAAGCTCATGCGCGCCTCTTTTCCTTACCACCGAAAGCATCGCATGCACCTTAAGAATTTCGGCAAGCATTCCCTCTTTGCCGGATGCGGGCATCATGTAAAAAAGCGATGCCATCTTCCCATCATCATCCTCTGCGGCAAAAGCAAAGGTCTCCTTCCTCTCTTCCGGGAAGGAAATCGTAATTTTCCTCCCAATGACATGCTTATGATAGAAGTATCCCTGCCTGATGATCTGGTCTACATTCCTGTTTGTTCCGCCTGAAGCGCTTTGGCTTTCAGCCGTGCAGGTCTCCGGTAAGGTAAGAAAACTGCTGTTTTTCAGGATTTCGCTATGGGCAAGAAGACAGGATGCTGTTATGTCCTCCAGTGAGCGTCCCGTATCCTTCGCAAGAAGGTCTTTCCTCATATATATGCTTTCAGTAGAAAAGACCCCGCCTGAAAGATCCTTCTCCACTTGCTCCAGCACTTGTTTTTCTGTATACTCTTCCATATGGATATCCTCCTTTCCCTATATTATCACAGCCGTCCGGGCCTAAGGAAAAGACTTTGTAAAAAACTATTTTATTTTCTAAAAAATCCATTGACATACATAACTTCATCTGTTACAATAATCAACGTTGACGGGGCATAGCGCAGTTTGGTAGCGCACTTGGTTCGGGACCAAGGGGTCGCAGGTTCAAATCCTGCTGCTCCGACCATGCGGGTGTAGCTCAATGGTAGAGCGCCAGCCTTCCAAGCTGGTTACGAGGGTTCGATTCCCTTCACCCGCTCCACGACAAAAACCGCTGAGTTTCAGCGGCTTTTTTATTTCCTTCTTTACTGTTTCAATTGAAACCTTTTACATATTGACAAATATGCGCTTTATCTGTAAAATTATATTTGTTCAATTATTGATGCCGGTATAGCTCAGCTGGTAGAGCGGCGCATTCGTAATGCGTAGGTCGCAAGTTCAAATCTTGTTGCCGGCTCCATGAAACAAAGCCGAAACCTTGATGGTTTTGGCTTTTTGCTTCCCCCCCATTCCAAAAATAAAAAACCCGTGCATTAGCACGGGTTTTTTATTTTGGATAATGCAGAGATCATCCAACAATATTCAGAGCGTATTCATAGTACTCTTTTTCGAGAGCTTCACCCTTCCTGGAAATTTCAATCTGGAGGTCGGAAGCTGTATCATAATCCCCTGCTTCAAGTGCTTCCTTGAGAAGCGTGCAGAGGCACTTTCCGCTCTTGGTGTCCTTGATCAAGGCAAAACGTTTTTCGCTGATATCATCCCAGCGTTCTTCATCCAGGTCATCCTCGCTCTGCAGTTTTTTGAAACCCTTGACGAGCATTTCAGTGGTCGGGATGATCCTGTCGATCAGTTCATTCTTCCAGCGGTATACGATGGATGCCAGGAAGGAATCGACAATTGTCTTGTTGAGGCTGCCGCCTGCAGTGATGACAGCGGCCTTGCCGGCATTGGCTCTCATGGTCTTTACATTTTCCCAGACAGTAGCCGGCGGTTTGCCAAATGCTGCATCCCTTTCTTTCTGCGTGAAGTCCTCAAATACGTTTTCTTCGCAGCGGTATGCTCTTCCCTTTTCAAGGTAATCTGCATCATCGCCAGGCTTCTTGGACAGTTCGGCCAAGAGCTCAGCCGGCGTCTTTCCGGAATGCACTGCGTAGAGAATACCGTCAAGAGAGGTCAGGAAGAGGCAGGATGCTGCCAGGTATGTGTTCGTAAACGGATTCGGTGCACGGAGTTCAAAACGTGTAGCCTTCGGATTATCGATATCCCTGACAAGGCCGATCAGGATGGTTCTGTTTCTGGAAGGAACCTCCGGCGCATGTCCAAGGGATGTAACAATGCAGACCGGTGCTTCAAAACCTGGTTTCAGGCGGTTGAAGGCATCCGTTGTAGAAGAAACGAACGGATTCGTTGCTTCATAGTTCTTAAGGATTCCCATGATGAATCCATAGCCGATGGTAGAAAGGAAATCTGCCTTCATATCGGACGGTGCCAGAAGATTGATTGTCTTCCCGTTCTTCAATTTGGCGCAGATTCCGACATGGGTATGTTCACCGCTTCCGGCAACCCCGATGATCGGCTTTGCTTTGAAGGAAACGTCAAGGCCGTGCTTGCGGAACACTTCACGGACAACAATTCTTGCTTCCAGTTCATTATCCGCAGCCTGCAGCGGGCTGGAAGAGAATAGCCAGTCGAGTTCAAGCTGTTCACAGACATCGGTCGTCTTGCCGGAATCATCGACTTTCGGCTTTATGCCGCCGACTTCCTTATGGCCCATTTCCACATGCATGCCGCGTGCATCGAGTTCTTCAATGGTTTCTTCCATGGCAGTGCGTACATTGCCTCTCATGCGCTGCCAGTACTGTTCCTGGAGTCTCTGGGAAATGGAAAGGTGCTGGATCGTTTCATTTTCGCTTGGTGTCTTGACCCAGAATTCAAGTTCAGTGCCAATGGTGAAACCGATATCATCAATATCGGCAAAAGGAATATCTTCCATGCCCCTGACGTTTTTACCGGAAGCAAGAAGCTTCTTCAGCTCAGAAGCGACATACTTGCAGGAGTCCCTCAAAATGGAACGGGAATCAATGAATTTGCCATTATGCAGAAGGAAGCACGGAATGCGGAGCGTTCCAACCGGGCGTCCGTTCGTATACAGATTTTCTTCATTGTAATCGACATACCAGTTTACGCCTGCATCAGCGACCATATCCACCCTTGCATCATTCAGTGTCGCAATGTCCATCAGGACAACAGAAGAGCCATCGGTCTGCACGGCCTTGCCTTCAAAGAAATCATCGTAGTCTTTCATGAAAATCTCAATCGGAATCTTTTCATCGGTGTCATTGCCGGCAAGATCGATACCGACAAGGGAAACAAAGCGGATTTCAGGATGTGTCCTTAAAAGAGAAAGCACGCCTTCCTTGCCAAATTCGCCAGACGGGATGTAATACAGTAATTCCTTGTTCATAATTTTTTCCTCCAGATCAATAAAATTTATTCCACTTGATACATTTCAACTTTGATTGAAATTCCGGATTTCACTTCTGATACAGTATCCCCTTCTTTATCTGTTCTTTATATAAAAAGAAGGATGACCCATCCTTAGTAATGGAATGGGTCATCCTTGGCCTGATTGTATATTTACTGGGGTGAATTCCTTAGTCCAGAATATTCAACGCGTAAATACGGTATTCTTTTTCAAGTGCCTGTGACTTTTTAGCCATTTCGATCTGGAGATCAGATGCAGTATCATAATCTCCATCTTCAAGGGCTTCCTTCAGGCGGGTGCAGATGCACTTTTCTTCTTCAGTATCCTTGGCAAGTTCGATGCGGGCAGCTTTGATGGCTTTCCATCTCTTCTCGTCAAGTTTGTCATCGTTATCAAGTTTCTTGTAACCTTTGACGGCAGCTTCCGTTCCAGGAATGATACGATCGATCAGTTCATTCTTCCAGCGGTAAAGGATGGAAGCGATGAAGGATTCAACAATATCCTTGGAAATGACATCATCTCTTGTAATGGATGCTACTTTATCAGGATTTGCTCTCATGATGCGGACATTTTCCCAGACGGTAGCCGGCGGTTTGCCAAATACAGCATCTCTCTGTTCCTGATCGTAATCTTCGAATACGTTCTTTTCACAGCGATATTCTCTGTCCTTGGAAAGGTAATCAGCATCCTCTCCTGCTGTCTTGGAAAGTTCAGCCAGGAGTTCATCCGGGCCTTTTCCGGAGTTCACTGCATATTCAATGCCGTCGAGAGCTGTCATGTAAAGGCAGGAAACAGCCATGTATGTATTGGTGAACGGGTTCGGGGCACGAAGTTCGAAGCGTGTTGCCTTCGGGTTTTCGGTATCACGAATCAGGCCCATCAGGATGGATCTGTTTCTGGACGGAACTTCCGGAGAATGTCCGAGGGACGTAACGATGCAGACCGGCGCTTCAAAGCCTGGTTTCAGTCTGTTGAACGCATCTGTTGTTGAAGAAACAAACGGATTGGTTGCTTCATAGTTGTTGAGAATGCCCATGATGAAGCCATAGCCGACGGTAGAAAGGAAGTCAGCGCTCATATCTTCCGGAGCAAGAAGGTTGATGGTCTTTCCGTTCTTAAGAAGAGCTGCGATACCTACATGGGTATGTTCGCCGCTTCCTGCTACACCGATGATCGGCTTTGCACGGAAGGAAACGTCAAGGCCGTTTCTGCGGAATACTTCACGGATGACGATGCGGGCTTCCAGTTCGTTATCTGCAGCCTGCAGCGGGTTTGTCGAGAAGAGCCAGTCAAGTTCAAGCTGTTCGCATACGTCGAAAATGTGACCGTCATCATCGATTTTCGGCTTGATGCCTCCGACTTCCTTATGACCCATTTCAACACGCATTCCGCGGGCATCCAGTTCTTCAATGGCCTGTTCCATAGCGGTACGGACATTGCCGCGCATACGCTGCCAATACTGTTCCTGCAGTCTCTGAGAAATGGAAAGGTGCTGAACGGTTTCTTTTTCGCTCGGCGTCTTTACCCAGAATTCAAGTTCAGTGCCGGTTGTAAATACGATATCCTGAATTTCAGAGAACGGGAAGTTTTCCATTCCCTTAACCTGTGCATCGGAAAGAAGCTTCTTGAGCTTTTCAGATACATATTCACAGGATTTCTTCAATACGGATCTGGAATCAATGAACTTGCCGTTATGGATCAGGAAGCATGGAATACGCAGCGTTCCGACCGGGCGGCCGTTTTCATCGGAAATATTTTCATCATTGTAATCTACGTACCAGTTGACGGTGCTGTCAGCTACCATGTCGACTCTGGCATCATTGAGTGTTGCAATGTTCATGAATACAACGGAAGATCCATCGGTCTGCACAGCTTTTCCTGCGAAGAAGTCCTCATAATCTTTCATAAAAATTTCAATCGGAATTTTCTCATCGGTATCGTTGCCTGCCAGATCGATTCCTACCAGAGATACGAATCTGATTTCCGGATGCTGTGTTAACAGAGACAGAACCCCTTCTTTTCCATATTGACCAGCGGGGATGCAGTACAGCAATTCTTTGTTCATCTTAGCCCTCCTGAAAGACTATCCACCATTTTTGTTTTCCCAGACTGCGCCTTGATAAAAATAAAATAAAGAGACTCATCCCTTTCGGAATGAGTCTCCTTTGACGCAGCATATTAACTTATGTTCTAAGGATACACCACGCATCCTGCTTCTGTCAAGCACAGTCAAGCAAGAATCTTGCGCACGATCTGGTTAATTACCTTACCGTCCGCCTTGCCTTTAAGCTTTGCCATGACGGCCTTCATCACAAGGCCCATGCTTCTCTGCTCTGGATCCATCGCATCTACGACTGCCTTTACTACGGATTCAATTTCTGCTTCAGGCATTTCCGCCGGCAGATATTTCTCCAGTACAGCAATCTCAGCTTTGGTCTGCTCAACCAGGTCTTCTCTTCCGGATCCGTCAATTTCAGCGAGAGTTTCCTTTCTCTGTTTGACTTCTTTCCGGAGAACAGCAAGAACCTGATCATCATTGAAGTCAGCGTGTCCGTCATCGATCTCAGCCTGTCTGATATGGGCACGAGCCATACGGATCGTATTCAGAGCAAGCTTTCCTTCTTCTTTTGCTTTCATGGCCGTTTTCATGTCGGCCATCAGCTGTTCCTTAATTGACAAAACGTATCACCTTGCAACCTGTTATTTAAACTTACGTTTTCTTGCTGCTTCAGATTTCAGTTTACGTCTAACGCTGGGCTTTTCATAATGTTCACGTTTTCTTACTTCAGAAAGAACCCCGGCTTTTTGGCAGGAACGTTTAAATCTGCGAAGAGCACTATCAAGAGATTCGCCCTTTTGAACTTTGATTTCAGACATCTATATCCCTCCCTCCCAATAAGACTGATGGGGTGCTATTGCACACTTATAAATTATAAATTAGAACCCACTATATGTCAATTCCTATTTTCTAATTTATCAATCGCGCGTTTCATTTACTGCAGGAAATCAATCATTTGCCGGGAATGGAGGCCATCCCATTTCTCTGCCACCGATAATGTGCGCGTGGAAATGGAATACGGACTGGCCTGCCTTTTCACCGGTATTGATGACAAGGCGGAAGCCGTTTTCCTTCAGTCCTTCTGCTTCGGCAATCTTTTTGATGACAAGGAAAAAGTCAGCAAAGTTTTTATTGTATTCTTCATCAAATGCAAGAATATTATCCACATGCTTCTTGGGGATCACCAGAATATGAACAGGTGCGCAGGGTTCAATATCCCTGAATGCGAACCAGTGGTCATCCTCATACACTTTTGTGCTCGGAATTTCTCCGGCAGCAATTTTACAGAAAATACAGTCAGCCATTTTACTCCTCCTTCGCTAATACCCCTGAAAGGCCGTCATCCGTCATCGTATCAATGAGTACGTTGTACATTCCGCCTCTTTCGACTCCCTGGCTTCTGATTGATACGCGGATGTATTCTTCTGTCAGCCCTTCAAAATATCCATCCTTGACCTCTTCGGCCAAGACGCAAACAGTTTTGCCCATAAAACGGGCTCTGTATTCACGCGAAATTTCCTTTTCGAGTTCCTGTACCCTGTGAACTCTCTGCTTCTTTATTTCATTCGGAACCTGATTCGGGTATCCGGCTGCCGGTGTTCCGGTTCTCTTGGAATACGGGAATACATGGATTCCGGAGAATTTAAGTTCCTTCAGCGTTTCCAGTGTCTCCTGGAACAGTTCCTCCGTCTCGCCCGGGAAACCGACAATGAGATCGGTCGTGAGCGCAAGACCCGGAATTTTTTCACGTAGTTCTGCAATGAGCCTCTTGTATTCAGGCAGGCGGTAATGACGGTTCATGCCGCGAAGGACGCTGTCTGACCCGGACTGGATAGGAAGATGAAGATGACGGCATACCTTCGGCTCATTCCTGATGATATCGATCAATTCTTCTGAAAGTTCAACGGATTCAATAGAACCGAGACGGATGCGGAGAAGGTCCGGGATCTTGACCATTTCTGATACAAGACTGGAAAGAGACGTGCCGTCATGGAGATCCTTGCCGTAGTTTCCAAGGTGGATTCCCGTCAGGACGACTTCCCTGTAGCCTGTATCGACCAGGTTCCTGATTTCCTTGACTGCGTCTTCCTGTTTTCTGGATTTCAACCTTCCTCTTGCATAGGGAATGATGCAGAATGTGCAGTAATTGTCACAGCCTTCCTGTACCTTGATAAAAGCTCTGGTCTTGACTTCCCCTTCAGGACGGACAAACATGTTTTCAAACGTGTTGACTTTCATGATGTCGACGACTTCATTCAAAGGCTTGCCTGCGCCTCTGGCCTCTTCCACATATTCCACAATGTGGGAACGGTTATGAAGGCCTACGATGACATCGACGTCTCCCATTTTTTCAAAGACTTCCGGTGCAAGCTGCGCATAGCATCCGGCTACGGCAATGACGGCATCCGGGTGCTGTCGTCTGATACGGCGCACCATCTGCCTTGATTTCCTGTCGCCGATGCTTGTGACGGAGCAGGTGTTGATAACATATACATCTGCATCCTTATCGTCTTCTACCTGGCTGTATCCCCCGTCAACAAAGAGGGTTCTCATGGCATCACTGTCATACTGGTTGACCTTGCAGCCAAGAGTAATGAATGATACGGTTTTCTCTGTGTTCATAATTTTATTTTCCATGGTTTTATTATATCACGAGTCAATCCCTGATGAGCGTCTGATCCAATCTCATCAGGCATATAAATTCAGATAGGTAAGAAAAAAGCGGAAGCGCCCGGCTTCCGCCCTTCTTTTCATACAGTAAGCTCTAGGCCTTGGCTGCCTTAAGTTTCTTTCCTGTTTTTGCTTCTTTCGTTTCCTTGGCCTTGCGGTTTCTGTCGCTTGAAATATGTTCATTCCAGGTAACCCAGATGGACGTAGCCACGCAGACAGAGGAATAAGCGCCGGAAATGAAGCCGATCAGCATAACCAGAGCAAAGTTCTTTGTCGTATCCCCGCCGAAGAAATAAAGGGAGGCTACACAGAAGAGTGTCGTGGTCAGTGTGTAAAGCGAACGGCGGATTGTCTGGTGAATGGAATCATTCGCCAGGACAGCATAACTGTCCGTACGCTTATGCGTATGCATCGCTTCGCGGATTCGGTCGAATATGACAACAGATTCGTTCATGGAATAGCCAAGAACTGTCAGGATAGCTGCCAGGAACGATGCATCCACTTCCAGATGGAAGAATGCAAAAATACCCAGAACCATCAGGATATCGTGCGTAATGGCGACAATCGCTGAAAGTGCAATTCTGTGTTCGAAACGGATCGACATGTAAAGGATCATTGCGCCGAAGGAAATGAGTACGTTGAGCAGTGTATTCTTCGTTACTTCGGAACCAATGACAGCGCCGACAGTTTCCATACGCTTGAGGTCTGTCTGTCCGACTTCGCTGCTGACATCAGAAACGACCGTCTGTGCTTCTTCCGGGCTCAGGTTCTTTGTCCTGATGATGACATCATCACCGGATTCGCCCTGGACATTCTTGCCGGAAAGCTGAATGACAGCTGTCTCAAGACCATCCTTGCGGAGACCGTCTCTGACCTGTTCGACAGTGACCGGTTTGCCAAATCCAAGTTCAAGGATAGTGCCGCCGGTAAAATCAATGCCCCAGTTAAAGTCGAAGGTAATGATGGAAATGATGGAGAGTACGATCAGAATCCCTGAGAAAGAGAACCAGATCTTTCTTTTGGAAATGAAATCAAAGTTATTAAACATTATCTGTCATACCCCCTTTTCCCGCCAAACCACCAGGGGTTATGGATCCAGTTGGCATCAATCAGGAGCATCAGGAGCGTGCGGCTGACTGTAATGGCTGTAAACATGGATACGGCAACGCCAAGACCAAGTGTCAATGCAAAGCCCTTGACTGTTGCGCTCCCCAGGAAGAAGAGGATGGCAGACGTAATGATGACTGTCATGTTCGCATCGAAAATCGTTACGAAAGCTCTCTTGAAACCGGCCTGTACAGCAAGGCGGAGAATCTTGCCTTCCTGTATTTCCTCCTTGAATCGTTCAAATATGAGGACGTTCGCGTCCACCGCCATACCTATGGACAATATGACGCCCGCTATGCTTGGAAGCGTCAGTGTCGCATGGAGCAGGTACAAAACGCCTAAAAGAATCAGTACATATACCAGAAGCGCTATATCAGCCACGAATCCGGATACGCGGTAAACTGCCAGCATGAACAGTACGACAAGCGAGAGACCGAGAGTAAACGCAACAATGGACTTGTCTTTGGAATCCTGTCCCAGAGACGGTCCTACTGTTCTTACTTCAAGGACAGACATCTTGACCGGCAGTGCGCCGCTTCGAAGAAGGATAGCCAGATCTTTGGCTTCTTCAAGTGTTCTCTGGCCCGTAATGACGGCTGCGCCGCCCGTAATGGCTTCATTGACGACCGGATTGGTCAGCATTTCGCCATCAAGATAAATGCCGATATGTCTTCCGACATTGGCAGCAGTCAGGTCAGCAAACTTCTTTCCGCCTTCATCACTGAATTTCAGGGATACGAGCGGCTGCTTGTTCTGGCCGAGCTGTTCCTTGGCATCTTTCAAATCTTCGCCGGTCAGGCGGACATTGCCCTCTTCATCCTTGAACTGCAGGACGGCCGTCTTGCCGATCGTTTCAATAGCCTTCTGCGGATCTTTCTCGCCCGGAAGTTCAATGATGATACGGTTGCTGCCTTCACGCTGGATGATTGGTTCAGTCAGACCCATTTCATTGACACGCTTCTGCATGATATTGATGACCTGGGTAATGGCCTCCGGCGTAACCTTGTTCTGATCTGTATCTTCTGCCTGCATGACAATATGGGTCCCGCCCTGAAGGTCAAGGCCCTGACGGATATGTCCGGCAAGCCATCCGACAGTACATGCAAATATGCCGATAATCGCAAAAATGACTACGAAAAATCGAAGCAGAGCGCCCTTCCTCACGGGGCTTTTACTTTTCTTTTCCAAAACTTCAACCTCTTTTCGTAACGATGACAAATTTGTCGGTTACAATCTTCGCTATCTTCTGATCAAACGGTTCAGACGGAATATCCGGAATCACCTGGAAATCCCACAGGGCAGCCACCCTTTTCTCAAATGGGACACGGGAAAGGTATCTGTCATAATATCCGGCTCCCATACCGAGACGGACTCCTTCCCTGCTGACAGCAAGTCCCGGGACCAATACGAGATCGAGCGACTCAGGTTCGGTCACTTCATACCCGGAAGGAAGATTCCTAAGACCCAGCGGGCCCTTTTCAAAGTGTTCCATATCAATCAGGCGTCCTGCTTCCATCTGGCGCTTTGGAAGGCACACAGGAATGTAGACTTCTTTTCCATCAAGAAGAGCCTGCCTGATGAATTCATCCAGATTGGATTCCCCTTTCATGGCAAGGAAAGCCATGATCTTCTTCGCGTTCTTATATTCCGGAAGTAAAAGGATATTCTCTTTAAGAGAGGAACTCCTGCTCTCCGTTTCATTAGCAGAAAGAGCCCGCCTCATGGCGAGCATCTTCTGCCGAAGCCCCTTTTTCCTTTCGGAAATTGAAGGATTCGATTCTGTCATTTCTTTTCCTCTTTCGCCGGTGTCTTTTCAGTAGATTTAGCGTCTTCTTCGACAACTTCCTCAATGACCTCTGTGCCCGCATCTTTCGGATCATCTACTTCAACGACTTCTTCAACGATCTGAGTTTCGCTGCCGTCAGGATTCTGTACGGTCTTTACTGTGCCGTCGGCAACTGCCTTCTTGGCAGCTTCTTCATCAATCAGCTTGACATCTCCATGCTGGATGGCAGATTTTTCAACTTTGATGACGACCTTCGGTGCAATTTCCAGTTCTACATACTTATCACACAGAACTTTGATCACGCCGTGCACGCCGCCGGAAGTAACTACATGATCTCCCCTCTTCAAGGACAGCAAAAATCTTCCTCTTTCAAGACGCAGTTTCTTCTGCGGACGATACATGAAAAAGTAGAAAATGGCAATCAGGATCAGGAAAGGCCATACTAAACTCAAAAAGTTCATCGCTTGTTCCAATTCATTCACCTCCGTAAACTCATATCGTTTATTTTACCACAACAAAATGGGCTCTGTCTTTAATTTCTTTATCTTTTGTAGCCGCTCATGAAATTTTCACGGAATTCGCTGAAATTCCCGTCAATGATCGACTGGCGCATATCTCCCATGAACTGCAGAAGGAAGTACAGGTTGTGAATCGTGACCAGACGGAAGGCCAGAAGCTCTTCGGACTTGTATAAATGGCGGATATACGCACGGCTGTAATGCGTGCATGTATAGCAATGGCATCCTTCCTCAAGCGGTGCCCAGTCTCTTTCGTACTTCTTGTTCTTCATGTTCATGCGGCCGCTGTGAACCATGGCCATCCCGTTTCTTGCCACGCGTGTCGGGAATACGCAGTCGAACATGTCGATGCCTCTTGCCACACCTTCCACAAGGCAGTCCGGCGTTCCTACGCCCATCAGGTATCTTGCTTTATCTGTCGGAAGCCACTGCGTCGTATATTCAAGGATATCGTACATAATATCATGCGGCTCTCCTACGGAAAGTCCGCCGATGGCTATGCCGTCAAAGGGCATGGAGGAAATTTCCAGTGCGCTTCTCTTTCTTAAATCCTTGTACATGCCGCCCTGCACAATGCCGAACATGCCGCGGTCTTCTCTTGTGTGCGCCTTGATGCACCTTTCTGCCCAGCGGGTCGTTCTTGCTGTGGACTGGTCCGCATACTTGTAATCGGCCGGATAAGGGATGCATTCGTCAAATGCCATTGCGATATCACTTCCGAGATCTTCCTGCGCATGAATGGATACTTCAGGAGACAGGAACTGTTTGGAGCCGTCAAGGAAGGAACGGAAATGGACGCCTTCCTCTGTGATTTTTCTCATAGCGCCAAGGCTGAATACCTGGAATCCGCCGCTGTCCGTCAGGATGCCCTTCGGCCAGTTCATGAAGGAATGAAGGCCGCCGGCTTCCCTGATAAGGTCTGTTCCCGGGCGGAGGAAAAGATGGTAGGTATTGGATAAAATAATCTGCGCTCCCATATCTTCCAGTTCTTCAGGCGTCACTGTCTTGACCGTCGCCTGCGTTCCTACCGGCATGAACATCGGTGTCTTGAACGTCCCGTGCGGCGTATGCAGGAGCCCTGCGCGCGCCCCTGTCTTCTTGTCTTCTGCAATCAGTTCGTAATTAATTACCATGGAATCGTTCCTTATCTGATAAACATGGCATCGCCAAAGCTGAAGAAACGGTATTTCTGGCGTACGGCCTCTTCATAAGCGGCCAGGATATGTTCTCTTCCTGCAAAGGAAGCCATCATCATAATGAGTGTGGATTCAGGGAGATGGAAGTTGGTGACGATGGCATCGACCATTTTCCACTGGTATCCCGGATAGATATAGAGCTGCGTCCAGTTGCTGCCGCTCTTGAGCTTTCCGCTCTGGCCGGCAGATTCCAGTGTGCGGACTGACGTCGTGCCTACGGCAATGATCCTTCTGCCTTCTTCTTTGGCTTTATTGATCTTCTCAGCTGTTTCTTCGCTGACGGTGTACCATTCCTTATGCATCTCATGGTCTTCAATATTCTCTTCCGATACCGGACGGAAAGTACCGATGCCGACATGAAGTGTTACAAAGAGAAGTTCTGCTCCCTTTTTCTTCATTTCTTCCATCAGTTCCGGAGTAAAATGAAGTCCTGCTGTAGGAGCTGCGGCTGATCCCTTGTACTTAGCATAAACGGTCTGGTATTCATCATTGTTATCCAGCTTCTTATGGATGTAAGGAGGAGTCGGCATTTCACCGATCCGGTCAAGAAGGCTGTCAAAATTGCCGTTGTAATGAAATTCTACAAGGCGTCCGCCGAATTCTGTCTTGTCAAGGACCTTGCAGTAACAGTCATCGGAAAATTCAATTTCCGTTCTCGGAAGTGCTTTTCTTCCCGGGTTGACAAGGACTTCCCATACATCATTTCCCTTAGGAGTCAGGAGAAGCATTTCCACTTTTCCGCCGGTATCTTTTTTCTTGCCATAGAGTCTGGCCGGAATGACCTTTGTGTTGTTGAATACGAAAATATCGCCTTCGCGGATTTCATTCAGAATATCCCTGAATCCATGATGCTCCCACTCTCCTGTATTCTTGTCGAGCATCATCAGACGGCAGGAATCTCTTGGTTCAGCCGGTTCCTGTGCAATTAATTCTTTTGGCAGATCGTAATTGAATTCTTCTAATTTCATTGCTTAATCTAACTCCCGTTTCTTTATAATTGATTGTTTCAGCATTTTTCTGCTGAAGGCACGATTAATAAATCTTCTCTATTTTTGTGCCTGTAAAATAATGGGACAAAATTGTTTTATAATAATTTTTCCCGTCTCCATGCTTTTCAGCCATCGCCTCGGCTCCCCACTGGGAAAGGCCGAGCCCGTGGCCGTATCCATACCCTGTAATCGTCAGTTCTTTTCCTTTGGCAGAAATATCGAAAAGCGTGCTGTCCAGGCCGTAAAGCCTCTGCAGCCTTTCTCCTGAAACTGTCGCGCGCCCTTTCTTGCCGACAAAAACAACTGACTTGACGCGGCCGGAAATTCCCCTGTCAGAAGAATGATTGGCCTCGCCTTTTTTCAGATGGGATAATTTGATGCTCTTCAGGTCACCGATCTTGTATCCGGCATTTTCGAGGCTCCTGGTAAAAGATGCCTTCGTCATCGTTTTCTTCCACGGTGTCATGAGATAAGTGCTTGATTCCTCCTTGACGCCCCTTAAGTAAGGAATGACGGAGCCCCACACATTTTCGCTGTTTTCTGTAAAACCGCCGCCGCTTGAATGGAAAAGCGCATCAATCGGTTTTCCTGCGTAAGTGATCACTTCCCCGGCCGTTTCAGAAACTGCACGGTTTGTAGCTGCTGTTTCCGCTGAAAAGCCGCGGTAGACCTGGGTCCTTGTATCATCAGTCACATCGTAGCCGGATGACCGGTATCCATTCCTGTGATAAGTGGCGTACGTGCGCGCGGCAACTGCCTGTGCTTTAATCGCATCCATTCTCCAGGATGGAACGATTTCACTTGGTACGACGCCTTTCAGGTAATCTTCCATGGGAAGCACATTGATGAGCGTGATTCCATTTCCCCAGCTTGAGGGAATGGCTTTCATATCTCCCCTGTACTTGTTTCCCTTGACAAGAAAACCGGGCACATTACGACCGGGCATGAAAATAACTTCCCGGCCTGCTTTTTTGCCGTTCACATACACATTGCTGCCTTTTCTCGTAAGAACTACGACAGAGCCTGTCTTGTACTTTCCGATAGTCTTTCCCCCGGCCTTTGCATTAAAGTCGGAGGCACCGGCCAGACGAAGTTCTGAGCCGGAAATGAGCCCTACTTCAATCAGAGGACTCGTGCTTTTAGGCTTCTCGTCCTTTCTCTCTTCCTTTTCCGTTTTCGATCCGGCTTTTGAAATGGTCTTTTCATTTTGGGAAGCCGTTTTCTTCACGGAAGGAGAAGCCGGCACTGCCGGGACTGACATATGCGTAATCGTTACAGGACGTCTCTGAATGGGAATAGACTCGGCTTTTGCGCTTATACCGGCACTTGCTGCCATAAGCGCTGCCAGGGCAATCGTAATGATTTTTCGTCTCATAGCGTTCACCTTCTGAAAAACAGGTTCAACAGAACCGTACCAACAATGCTGACGACAAGGCAGGATACCCATGGGAAGTAAACATCCGTATTGCCCTTGGAAAAATGAATATCGCCGGGAAGGTGCCCCAGAAAAGAAAGTTTTCCGCCTGCCATGAAAAACAGCCCGGCTGCAATACAAATAATTCCAAAGATAACAAGTGTCTTACCGATCCCCATCTGCTTCCTCCCTGAGAACCTCTTCCGGTTTCTTATCCCAGACGGCTCCGATATGGTCGTAAGCCGCTTTCATGGCAATCCTGCCGCGGGGCGTGCGGGAAATAAATCCGATCTGCATAAGGTATGGTTCGCACACATCTTCAATCGTATTGCGTTCCTCGCTGACAGCGGCTGAAATCGTATCCACTCCGACCGGACCGCCATTGAACTTGTAAATGATGCACTTCAGGATTTCATTGTCCAGATCATCAAGGCCGATATCGTCCACATGGAGCGCTTCCATGGCTTCTGATGCGATTTCCGCTGTAATGGCGCTGTTTTTTATCTGTGCAAAATCGCGGATTCTCTTCAGAAGCCTGTTGGCGATACGCGGCGTACCCCTTGAGCGGCGGGCAATCTCTGCTGCCCCGCTCTCTTCAATCTCGATATTAAGAATCCCGGCAGCGCGGGTGATGATGTGCTTCAATTCATCCGGTTCATAGAATTCCATATGATGATTGATCAGGAAACGGTCCCGCAAAGGTGCTGAAAGGGACCCCGGTCTCGTCGTAGCACCGATCAGCGTGAACGGAGCCAGATTGATACGGACAGAAGTCGCACCTGTTCCCTTTCCCATGACCAGATCGAGCGCGAAGTCTTCCATCGCAGAATAGAGGATTTCTTCGACGCTCCTGTTCAAGCGGTGGATTTCGTCAATGAAAAGGACATCATGTTCCTGCAGCGTGGTAAGAATGGCAGCAAGCTCGCCAGGACGCGCAATCGCCGGGCCGCTTGTCACCTTGAACTGGGACCCCAGCTCATTGGCAATGATTTTGGCCATTGTCGTCTTCCCGAGCCCCGGAGGCCCGTAGAGAAGAACATGGTCCAGGGATTCGCCTCTCCCTTTGGCTGCTTCAATATAAACCTTCAAATTGTTCTTGAAGGCAGTCTGTCCGATATAATCGTCGAGACGCTGAGGGCGGAGAGATGTCTGCCAGGCATCTTTGGAAGATTCTTCTGTAGAAACGATGCGTCCTGTGCTTCCAAGCACCTCTTCATCCTTTTCTCCGCCCAGGCTTTTAATGTATTTATTCTTCATGATTCATCTCCCCTACCCCTGTGCTTTGCCAAATTCACGAAGCACAGCGCCGATCAAATCTGAAAGCGCCGGGTGATCAGGCGCCAGTTTCTTGAGAAGAGGCAGCACTTCCTCACTGGAATAACCGAGACCGGAAAGCGCCAGGGATGCCTGTCCTATAAGTCCGCTGTCGGCTGCCGCGATATCTTCGCCTTCCATTGAAACGCCTTCCGTTTCAAGATTTGCCACCTTGTCCTTCAGCTCGACAACCAGGCGCTCTGCTGTTTTCTTTCCGATTCCCGGAAGCTTCGTAAGAGCTGTCACATTTCTCGATACGATTGCGCGGACAAATGCATCCGGCGTCATGGAAGAAAGGATGCCTATTGCCACCTTGGGGCCTATCTTGGAAACGGAAATCAGGATCAGGAACAAATCATATTCATCCTGCTCTGGAAATCCATATAAGAGTATAGCATCCTCGCGGACGGCCATGTATGTCAGAAGTCTTGCCTCTTCCCCGATATGGAGAAGAGATCTTGTTCTTTCCGAGATGAAAATCCTGTATCCAATCCCTCCGGTTTCAAGAAAGCATGCATCTTTTGGAAATCCGGAAACAATTCCTTTTATATATCCGATCATTTTTCCCTCTCAAACAAACTGCGGTGTTCCACATGATAAATGGCTGTAAGTCCGATGGCAAGCGCATCGGCAGCATCATCAGGATCGATTTTCTTAGTAATATTCATCATCCGCATGACCATTTCAATGACCTGCTTCTTTGTCGCCCTGCCGTATCCCGCCATCTGCTGCTTGACCTGCAGCGGTGTCACGGGAATGATCGGCACATTCTGCCGGTATCCTGCAAGAAGGATGACGCCCCTTGCCTGCGCTACCTTGATACCGGTCGTGATATTCGTATTGAAATAAAGAGTTTCCACGCCCATGAATTCAGGACGGTATGCAGCGATGAGCTCGCCTATTCCTTCATAAACGATATTCAGACGTTCCAGATCGCTTTGATCCTTGTACGTTTCAATGACTCCGTAGTTAATGGGAATAATCTGGTTTCCCCGTTTCTCAACGACTCCGAAACCGCATCTTCCGGTTCCGGGATCAATGCCAAGTACCCTCATGGTCCCCCGTTTCTTTCTCCTGGACAGATTCATCCTTCGCGAATCAAATGACAGTTCTTCTTATTATATACTAAACTGCCAGATGATTCATAGTTTTTAAGAACATAGATTCCAAAGCCGCATGATTTCCCTGAAAGGACTCTGCAATGAAAAACCGCACGGCCCTAATTGCCGCGCGGTTCTTATCAACAAGCCTTTATGCGAGTCCGTCTTTCATCAGATGTGCGTAGTGTTCCTGAATCTTTCTGGTAACAGGTCCTACTTCGCCTCTGCCGATCTTCTTGCCGTCAATGGAAAGAACGGGAACGATGCCGTCCTGTGTATTGGTCAGGAATACTTCTTCCGCATTCATCATATCTTCGAGCTTGACCGGATCGGCTGCATCATCAATGGATGTTACGCCCGCGGTAGGAGCAACCCTTGTCAGGACAAGGGAGCGTGTAATTCCGCGGATCATATGCTCATTGGTAGCCGGTGTCCATATGACGCCTGCCTTGACGATGCAGACATTGGAATGGGATGCTTCAGTCAGAAGTCCGTTCTTAATGAAAATCGTATCATAAGATCCTTTTTTCTGTGCTTCTGCTCTTGCCATCATATTATCCAGCTGGTTCAGGGAAAGGATATCGCAGTGATGTCCGCGGTCATCCTCCGCAGTAATGCAGGTGATGCCGTCCTGAACTTTTGCAATGGATGCTTCATCAAGCGGTCTTGCGTATACAAGAACATTCGGCTGAAGTTTGTTTCTGGCCGGAATGGTGAAATCATGTTCACCAGTGCCTCTCGTTACGATAATTTTCATGAATCCTTCCTTGATTCCGGATTCATCAATGACAACTTCGGCAATTTCAGTAAATTCATCCGGTGCTGTAACAGGACGGATGTCTAAGAGTCTCATCGAACGGTACAGGCGGTCGGTATGATAGGACAGAGCAAATGGATGCCCGTTGAAAATACGGATCCATTCATAGCAGCCGTCGCCGAACTGGAGTCCTCTGTCGTCAGCGCTGATAATTTTGGAAAAATCATAATAGAAATTGTGGTTGTAGTATATGGTAGTCTTGGTATCTGCCATACGTTTCACCTCCATACAGAAATAATTACTGGTTTCTTTATTATTATAACATCAATTATTCTTTTTCTGCTTTCAATTCCTTGATTTTATCGATGAAGCGCGGGATAAATTCCTTGATATCGGCTACAACGGCATAATCTGCCATAGCCATGATCGGCGCATTCGGGTCTTTGTTGACAGCAATGATGATATCCGCATTGACTGCGCACATATGCTGCATGGCACCGGAAATACCGAAGGCAAAGTATACTTTTGGAGCTACGCCCTTACCTGTCTGTCCAATCTGGTGGGATTTAGGCTCCCAGCCGAGTTCGCAGATCGGGCGGCTGCATCCAACACTTCCGCCGAGAAGTTCAGAAAGCTCATAGAGTCTGTCCCATTCTTCTTTGCTGTGGAAACCGCGTCCTCCGGCTACGATGACCTTTGCCGTTTCAATCGGATGTTCATCCTTTTCGCCTTTAAGGATTTCCTTGAGAATGGTTCCGATGTCAGATTGTTCAAGTTCCACTTTGACATGGACAACTTCACCTTTTCTGGAAGCATCGGGAGCCGGTGAGCGGAAAATGCCGGGGCGTACTGTGCAAACCTGCGGACGGTAATCCGGGCTGATGATATCAGCCAGAATATTTCCGGACATCGCCGGTCTTGAGCAGATGACAAGGCCCGTATCCTGATCGATGTCAAGCTCAGTGACATCAGCGGTTACACCGCAGACAAGATCAGCGGCAATACGCGGTGCCAGATCGCGTCCTTTCGGTGTTGCACCGAAAATGACTGTGCTTGGTTTCTTTTCCCTGAAAAATTTTACAAGAACTTTCTGGTAAGCCTGTCCGTCATAATGTGCAAGGAGCGGATCGTCCATCACGTACACATGATCAGCGCCTAATGCGATGAGAGACTGTGGATCATCTTTCAAATCGCTTCCCAGAAGAACAACGGATACTTCTTCTCCGCTCTTGTCTGCCAGTACTCTGGCTTCGCCGGTGAATTCGCCGGTAAACTTGCGGATATGACCATCAAAGAGGGCGCCAACGACATAAATGCCCTTATAATCAGAAAAATCCATAGCTGCCCTCCTTAAATAACATGTATTTTCTGCATAGCTGTGCAGAGCAAATCAACTGCTTCATCCGTCGTTTTTCCTTCAATACGGAGGTTTTCCTTCTTCGGCGGGACAACAGGGCGGACCTGCTTTACGCGTGTCGGAGAACCTGTAAGGCCGATACGGGAAGGATCGACGTCCAGATCGGCAGATGTCAGTTTATGGATTTCGACATGATCTTTCTTCAGGATTCCCAAAACGCTTGGATAGCGGGGACGATTCAGCGATTCAGATGTGGTAATGAGAGCCGGCAGTTTCATTTCGAGCACTTCATCCTCATCGGACAGCTGCCTTCTGACTGTGATATATCCTTCTCTTTCATAAGAAATATCCACAGCGCCGCTCACATCGGGCATGCCAAGTGTTGCAGCAACTTCCGGTCCAATCTGGGCCGTATTGCTGTCCAGGGACTCCTGTCCGCAAAAAATCAGGTCAAAGCTGCCCAACTTGCGGATGGCTGCTGCAAGAGTATAGCTCGTAGCCAGCGTATCAGCGCCGCCAAATGCGCGGTCTGTTGCCAGATATACGTCATCAGCACCCATGGAAACTGCATACTGGAGTACATGTTCAGCCTGCGGCGGTCCCATCGTCAGAACCGTTACTGTGCCGCCAACCTGATCGCGAAGAGCGAGAGCCGCTTCCAATGCATGAAGGTCCAGCGGGTTGATAATGCTGTTTGCATTATTCCTGTTCAAACGACCCGTATTCGGGTCAACTTCCATTTTGGAGGTGTCCACAACCTGTTTTACGCAAACCAGAAACCTCATAATAGCCCCCTTTAACAAGCTTATATCTGTAAATAATCATTCGTCTTAGTATACCATACGGCGCATAAATCCGCATGAAATTATAGTTTCGTTCAAATATTCCCTGCGCTGGAAGTCCTAAGGACAACGGCCCTTTCCCCCAGAAGCATTTTGAAGTCTCTTTCAGCCTCCGATGAATAGTTCACATAGAACTTCGGAGCGGCATGGATTTCCTGACCGGTCCGCATCATATGCATGATGACGGGCGTTTTGCCATGGTGTTTCTGGAAGAGCCCTGCCAGTCTCTGGCTGACCTCATTGGAATCATGGGCGGCATCGATGTAAAGATGAAGCACTCCGGCCGAAGACGGTGCGGATGACTGCAGCTTGTCAAGCGGGATGATTTCTTCAGCCAGCACCCTGACATCTCTTTCATTGGCCTGCACGCGCCCGCGGATAGCGACAGCGGCATCTTCGGCGAGGATCGGTCTTACCGTTTCCCAAACCGACGGGAAGACGACGGTTTCCACTTCGCCGTCATAATCTTCAATCGTGACATAGCCCATAGGCTGGCCTTTCTTAGTCATCGTGCCTTTGATGCGGGAAATTGTTCCGCCTATCGTCACCATCCTGCCGTCGTACTGATTTCCCTCTGTCGTCAGGTGGTAAAGAGGTGTGCAGGATTTAAGCTGTTCCTTATAGGAATCCAGCGGATGGCCGCTGACATAAAATCCCAGGAGTTTTCTTTCCCATTCGATTTTCTCTTTCGGATCCATGTCAGGTAGATCCGGATAGACGATTGTCTCCGGCGTTTCTTCTCCGCCGAATAAGTTGAGCTGCCCGGATGCGCGTTCATTCCTGATCGACTGCGCGTCTCCAAGCGCTTCAGGAAGCGCCGCCAGAAGCTGTGAGCGGTTGGCTCCCAGAGAATCCAGTGCCCCGCAGCGGATAAGGCTTTCACAGGCGCGGCTGTTAAGTCCCCTGTTGTCTGCCCTTTCCACGAAATCAGAAAGCGATTTGAACGGGCCTCCCTGCTTCCTTGCCTCAATGATGGAACGGACAGCGCCTTCGCCCACATTCTGTATTCCGTCAAGGCCAAAGAGAATCTTATCGCCTTTGACGGAGAAATAAGCCTCTGACAAATTGACATCAGGCGCAGCAATCACGACGCCTGCACGGCGGGTGTCTGAAATATAGCGGCTGACCTTGTCGCGGTCTCCGTTGTAGCAGGTCATCATGGCCGCCATGAATTCTGGACGGTAAAGCGCTTTCAGGTAAGCGGTCTGCCAGGCAATCCATCCATAGCACACACTGTGAGATTTATTGAAACCGTAACCGGCAAAGTGAACCATGAGGTCGAAGACATAGTTGGCTGTGCGGTCATCGACGCCATTGGCAACGGCGCCGTCGACGAACGTTTCCCTGTTCTGCTGCAGGATTTCAGGTTCCTTATGGCCCATGGCACGGCGGAGCATATCTGCCTGTCCAAGACTGAACCCGCCCATGACGGATGCAATCTGCATGACCTGTTCCTGATAAAGGATGACACCGTACGTTTCCTTCAGAATCGGTTCCAGTGAAGGATGCGGATATTCGACAGGAATCTTGCCGTGTTTTCTCTTGATGAAATCTTCGGCCATGCCGCTTCCAAGAGGCCCCGGGCGGTAAAGCGCAACCATCGGGATCAAGTCTTCGAAACGCTCCGGATGAAGCTGCATGAGAAGACTTGTAAAACCGGAGGATTCTGACTGGAATACGCCGATCGTATCACCGTCGCAGAGCATTTTGCATGTTGCTTCATCTTCGCTCGGTATTTTGTTGATATCAAGATCAATGCCCCTGTTTTCCTTGATCATCTCGAGTGCATCATGGATGACTGTCAGGTTCCTGAGGCCCAGAAGATCCATTTTCAAAAGCCCCAGCTGTTCGACCTGGTCCTTTTCATACTGCGTCTGGATGAACCCGTCCTGCGTCAGCTGGATCGGCACGTATTCTTCTACAGGCTTGGAACAGATGACGACGCCGGCTGCATGCGTGCCGGAGTTCCTTGAAATCCCTTCCAGGTCAAGGCAGTGATCGATCAGGCGATGGACTGTCGTATCAGAATCATAGAGATCCCTGAACTCGCGGGATCCTTCCATCGTCTTCTTTAAAGTGACACCCGGGCCGACCGGCACCATCTTTGCAATCCTGTCCACTTCGCGAAGCGGCATATTCGTTACGCGGCCTACATCCCTGATGACGGCCCTTGCCGCCAGAGTGCCGAATGTAATGATCTGCGCCACCTGAGCGGAGCCGTACTTCCTTGCAAGATACTCAATGACCTCGCCCCTTCTCCTGTAGCAGAGGTCCGTATCAATATCAGGCATGGAAACGCGGGCCGGATTCAGGAATCGTTCAAACAGGAGATCGAAACGCAGCGGATCGACTTCCGTAATATGAAGGAGGTAGGAAACAATGCTTCCTGCCGCACTTCCCCTTCCAGGGCCTATCGGAATGCCATGGGATTTTGCATAGTGGATGAAATCCATGACAATCAGGAAGTAATCGGAAAATCCCATCTTGTCAATGACGCCAAGCTCATAATCCATGCGGCTTCTTTCCTTGTCTGTAACGACAGCGTACCGCTCGGGAAGTGCTTTTTCACAGAGTTTCCTTAAATACGATGCAGCAGTCTCTCCTTCAGGCACGTCAAAGGAAGGGAGTTTGTGTTCCCCGAAAGTAAGCTCCACATTGCAGCGGTCCGCAATGACCCTCGTATTTTCAATAGCGCCGGGGAAACTGCCCAAAATGGCGCGCATCTCATCTCCGCTCTTGCAGTAGAATTCATCATTGGCAAAATGGAAATGATACGGATCATCCAGTGTTTTTCCTGTGGAAATGCAAAGTTTGATTTCCTGACTTCTTGCATCTTCCTTTTTTGTATAATGGAAATCGTTTGTCGCAACCAGCCCAAGCCCGTATTCTTTGGCAAGATTTGCCAGTACGGGACGGACAGCCGCTTCTTCAGGAAGGCCATGATTCTGGATTTCAAGGAAGTAGTTCTCCTTGCCAAATGTATTGATGTAGAATTCAATGACCTTCCTTGCTTCGTCCATATCGCCGTTCAGGATGGCCTGCGGCACTTCCCCGCCTACGCAGGCAGATGTCACGATAAGGCCTTCATGATACTTTTCAAGGAGCTCATGATCGGCGCGCGGGCGGTGGTAATATCCTTCCGTCCATGCCTTCGAGCATATCTTGATCAGATTCTGATATCCCTCATTATTTTCAGCAAGCAGAATCAGGTGGGCCAGTTTTTCCTTCCCGTTTCCGGACTTGTCAAAGCGGCTTCCCCTCGTGACATAGATCTCGCAGCCGATAATCGGCTTGATTCCCTGCTTGATGCATTCCTTATATAAGTAAACGGCGCCGTACATCACGCCGTGATCGGTAATGGCAAGCGCAGTCTGTCCCATTTCCTTCACATGGGAAACAAGCTCTCCGATACGGCTGATTCCGTCAAAGAGGCTGTATTCAGTATGCGAATGCAGATGTACGAAAGGATCCAATTTCTTCACTTCACTTTCGGTAATTTAAAAAGCTGTTTTTATCATTGTACCATATGCATAAAGGCAGGCCGCCTCAAAGAAGACATGAAAAAGCTGCAGGTTTCCCCGCAGCCTCATGCTTACTCGTTATTTCCGTCTTTTTTGTCCTCTTTGTCTGAAACTTTCTTCAGAACGACGGATGCCCCGTTTTTCTCAGCCTCAAACTTGTCTTCTTCCGATAAATGTTCCGAATCAAGAACGATCTTGACTCCCATGTGGTCAAGCATTTCATCGATGGTATGCTGTGTTTTGTATAATTCGCCCATAATATGCCTCCAGGGATTCCCCTTTAAATATGGTCACGCCATTCATATTCCTGTTTTTTCCTGATCTGCCTCCAGACAAATGCGCCAAGCGACCAGACGATGGCAAGAACAAGCAGTGCCGTTCCAGGTGCTGCCGCCATCGCACTCTTCAGGGATCCCACTTCTACTTTATAAAGAAGCGGAATCTTCACTGCATACGCAGAAAGGTAAATGGAAATAGCAAAGAAGGAAGATAAATAAGCAGCAGCAAGCCCTACCTTCACATGCCTGCTTCTTGTAAAGAAGAAGGCAACCAGGAAGAGGATGGCTGTTGCAACAAGGCCCATCCAGAAGAAGCTTCCGTACATATGGGAGCTTCCCACGTTAGACTTGAGAAGTATCGCCAGAATGATGTAAACGACAACTGTCAGAATGCTTGCCACAAGGAATGCAGCCCGGAAGCGTTCGCCCAAAGGATTCACCACTTTGACAGCGCCGTAGAGGCATCCAAGCTGGAAAGCGGCAAGGATCATCCACAATGCGCAGAAAATACCAAGGACTGTCACAAAGGATCCGTCATCCATGATGAAGGATGAGCCGGAAAGCCCCATGAGGCCGAGTCCCAGAAATGAGAAGATGCTGAATGCCTTCACAACAATGGGAGACGAAAATGCATCCTGAAGGAACGATGCAGCCAGGCGGAGCAAAGCCCCCAGTACGACGAACACGCAGAGCACGATATTTCCCGAATGGATCGGCGTTTCCGAAGCCGTCGGAATGGCGGCGCTCAGCATGAATAATCCAAGGAAAAACCAAAGTTCATTCCCATCAAGGCCAGGCCTTAAAAGACCAATGATGGCTTTATTCTCTTCACGGTTCCTGCTGACAATCGGAGCCGCAAGGCAAAGGCCCCAGTCCGCTGCCTCCAATATCATATATAGTCCAAAGAAACACAATGGCAGCAATAATGCATTCGATTCCATAAATCCCCTCCGTCAATGTGCCGGCACCTGCCGGAAAAATCATTTCCATACACATTGAAAGTATACCACATCCCCATTATGCGCGACAAAGATATTTCGTTTCCTAAAAGCAAATCGGGGATTCCATTAGAAAAAGCTGCCGAAGCAGCTTTCCCCATTAATTATTTTCAACGCCGAGTTCGTGTTCAATCACGGATGCGATATCATCAATGATTCTTTCGAGCTGGTTGATTTCTTTCCCTTCGCCCATGACGCGGATCAATGGTTCCGTGCCGGATGCGCGGACAAGGATGCGTCCGTCGCTTCCCAGTTCCTCTTCGCCGGCCTTGATGGAATCGCTGATCAGTTCATTATCCTGCCAGCCGTTCTTGCTGTACACCCTGACATTTTTCAGGATCTGCGGATAGGTCACCATCAGATGATTCATTTCAGAAAGCGGCTTGTTCCACTTCTTCATGACTTTAAGTGTCTGTACAGCCGTAATGAGACCGTCGCCTGTCGTATTGAATTCCGGGAGAATGATGTGGCCGGACTGTTCTCCGCCGATGGAGTAATTATGCTTCATCATTTCTTCAAGAACATAACGGTCGCCAACCTGTGTGGATACGGTTCTGCATCCATGCTCTCTGAGCGCTTTGCCAAATCCAAGGTTGCTCATGACGGTTCCGACAACCATGGAATCATTGAGTCTTCCTTCTTCCTTCATCTCGAGGGCATTGATCAGCATCAGATGATCGCCGTCCAGGACTTCGCCCTTTTCATCAACGAAAAGGCAGCGGTCAGCATCGCCGTCATTGGCAATGCCGCAGTCAGCACCGAGTTCAACGACTGTCTTCTGCAATGTTTCCATATGCGTGGAACCGCAGCCGTTATTGATATTCACGCCGTTGGGTTCACGGAAAATGGCAGTCACATCAGCGCCGAGCTCTCTTAAGATTTCCGGCAGGAAATCGCTGGCCGCGCCATTGGCGGAATCTGTTACGATCTTCATTCCTTCAAAGCTGCAGGTGACAGTAGATTTGACATAATCCCTGTACTTGGCAGCCAGTTCAGGTCTCTGGCGGATTGTTCCGATGCCGTCGCCTGTCGGGCGGATGATTTCTTCATCATGACGGAGAATATTTTCAATTTCTTCTTCCGTACGGTCCGGCAGCTTGTATCCTCTCTTGTCAAAGAACTTGATCCCATTATCCGGGAACGGATTGTGTGAAGCAGAAATAACGACGCCTGCATCATAGCCTTCCGTTTTTGTCAGATAAGCAACACCAGGCGTAGGAATCACGCCGACGATATCAACATCGATTCCGGATGCGCATAATCCGGCAGAAATGGCAGCGGTCAGCATCGGACCGGAAACACGTGTGTCCATGCCGATCAGGAAACGATGACTTTTGCCTGATTTACAGAAATAAGCGCCAGCCGCGCGTCCCAGCTGGTATGCCAGTTCCGGCATGAGTGTAGAATTGACCAGTCCGCGGACGCCGTCCGTCCCAAATAAAGTAACCATTTAAGTTCCTCCCAAAATCATACAAATAACCTAACAAGCATACCCCTAAAGTATCATTTCGTCAAGATGTACGATTCATACTTTATTTTGCAGTAAAGGAGGGTAAACCTGCCCGAAAGGTACTGCCTGTCAATCCTTCTCTATCTTGATAGTAACAGTGACCTGCGGTACGGCCACGCTTCCTCCCAGAGGAGCCGGTACATTCACCGTCTGCACGACATCCTTGCTTGCTCCCGTCACGTCGATGGGGTCGAGCTCGATGGCCTTGTTCTTGTCGAAGTAACTGATAGGAGCCGTTACCGTTGCAACCGGAGGCGTAACGATGACATCCGTAATACGGTAGCCTTTAGCCACTTCACCCTTCGTTGATGCCTTTACCTGAAGGTTCCCGACCTTCTGGTTTTCCTTGACGTTCACAGAAACCTTGACCTGGCTTGGCATGATTTCAAGGCCGGTCACGGTATTTCCGTCAGCATCCAGAATATTGACGGAATCAAATTCAGTGAAATTCTTGTCTTTTCCTGCAATATTGACAGAAACAACGGCTCTGTTTGCTTCAGAAATCTTGGAAGAGCTGCCTGCAATCGTAATGGACCCAGGCGTTACCTTATTGTCCCCCACAGTAAAGTTCGGGTCAGGATTGCCGAAGATCTCAACCGTAGCCGGCAGGGATTTCACTGCGTACGTATCCACATTCAGATTGAAGAACTGCGGGGATACGGAGAGGACCGTCTCATCGCCCGGAACGGAAACATGGATCTGCGTATTGGGATGATCGCCGTCCGTCACGCCGGAAAGATCTACGTACGCTTTGATATCATCCGTACGGAGAGATATCATGTCGCTTCTGGACATCCTGATTTTTACGCGTACCTTCGAAGGCACATTCGTTGCAACAAGCGAACGGTCCAGATTTCTGACCTCGACAGGAATCGTATATGTGTTTTCCATGACAGGGTTCTGTTCATTCATGACATAAACCCAAAAAGCACAGGCTGCTATTAAACAAAGAAGCTTAGGCAGCCACCACTGCGTTCTTGTATATTTCATTTAAGCGGACTCCATTTCTGCAGCACATCACTGACGCCCTTCGGCTTGCTGCGCATCAGGTAATTTCTAAGGACATTCCTGAGGCTCTCTGCATCCTGGCCGCGATGGATATTGCCGCCATAGGTGTAGGAAACGATCCCTGTTTCTTCACTGACGACGACGACAACGCAGTCTGCCTGCTCGGACATACCGATAGCCGCGCGGTGGCGCGTGCCCAGTTCGGAAGAAAGGCTGTGATCTCTTGTCAGAGGAAGAAGACATCCTGCTGCCATGACCCTGTTTTCCCTGATGATGACCGCTCCGTCATGAAGCGGTGTATTGACGATGAAAATATTTCCGAGAAGTTCCTTGGAGACAAGGCCCTCGATACGGATGCCCGTATCAATCCTGTCATCAAGGCCGACGCTTCTTTCAAAAACGATAAGAGCACCGATCTTATTGGCCGACATGATCATGGCTGCTTCTACGACATCCCCGATAACATGATCCCATTCTACATCATTCATCATGCGTGAGGAAACGTAGAACTTGCCGCGGCCGATCTGTTCAAGGGCACGGCGGAGTTCCGGCTGGAATACGACTGGAAGAGCGACAATAAGGACCGTCATGAGTTTGTCCAGAATCCAGCTGACGACATGGAGCTGCAGCCATCCAGCCAGGACAGTGAAAATCCCCAGGAAAATGAGCCCTTTCAGAAGAGCTGTCGCGCGCGTATCGCGGATGAGGATATATATACGGTATAAGAAAAATGCAACGACCAGGATATCCAGGACATCCCACAGGCGCATCGTCATGAACAAGCCTTGAATCTGACTCAGCATAAAAACTCCTTTTAAGCTGTATGCAATAGTAAACGAATAAATTAGATTGACTCTTTTATTTTAGCATGGATGAAACCAATAGTGAAATATCGATTGCACCATTGATTTATCGGAAATAAATGAAATAGACTGCTGCAAGCGATGCGACAAAAGTAATGAGCCAGAGGCTTCCTGCCTGCGAGCGCTGCGCCCTCCACCGGGCTCTTTTTTCTTCTTCCGTTTCAGGTCTCGTTTCCACCCTCTTCCCCTTCACGCGGCCAAGCATGAAAAGGAGGACAAGCGCAGCCAGTTCAACGGCAACGGCCATGCGCAAAGATTCTTCGGAAGGAAAAAGATCGAAAGCAATCAGAAAGCACGGCAGGAAAATAATCGCCATCAGAACGAACCGGAGAGGACGGTACCAGGCCGGATAAATGACAGTCGGTGATTTTTTCCTGGAAGCAGACCACAGCCAGATGGTCTCCAGAAATCCTATAGCAAGAAATATCATTAAAAAGTCCATGTGAGCCTCCAAAGAGGAATATATTCTTCACTTATTTTGGCACAGTTTTGGCGATTTGTAAAAGAAAACGTCTATTTTCAGAAAAAAAGCTGCGGATCCACGCTAGTTCGTTTTCCGCAGCTTCTTTTTATTACTATATAATCACACCTTGCGGGCGCATTCTTCCAGTTTCTTATTGATTCTTCTGCCGGTCGGCGTCATGGCAAGGCCCGCCAGACTCGTTTCACGAAGTTCAACAGGAAGTCTCCTTCCCACATCATTCAAAGCTTCAATGACTTCGTCGGGAGGTATGACGCTCCTGATGCCGCTCATGACCATTTCAACCGATGTCAAGGCATGTACGGCATGGAATGCATTCCTCTTCACGCAGGGAACTTCGACAAGGCCGCCCACCGGATCGCAGACAAGGCCTAAAATGTTCTTGACAGCAAGGGCAAAGGCATGCCCCATTTCCTCAGTCGTACCGCCGATCAGATCGACAGCGGCCGCCGCCGCCATTCCGCAGGCCGTTCCGCACTCTGCCTGACATCCACCGACAGCGCCGGCTATCGATGCTTTCTCGGCAACGATCCTTCCCACGGCGCCTGCCGTAAAGAGGGCTCTTGTAATATCTTCCTCACCGGAGTTTTCTTCTTCAGAAACTGCAGCAATGACAGCCGGGAGTATGCCGCAGGCACCTGCTGTCGGGCAGGCAACGACTCTGTGCATCTTCGCATTCGATTCCGCGGTTGCCAGCGCATAAGAAGCAGCCCTCTGGCAGATCGGGCTTAAGAAACGCATTTTCCCGTGATAGAGACGGTTCGCATCTCCTCCTACGAGGCCGCTTGCCGATTTTCCTGTATCAGACAGTCCCTGACGAATTGCATTCCTGAATACAGGAATCGTCTTTTTCATACGGTTCCAGACTTCCTCACAGCTTTTTCCGCTTTCTTCTGCTTCTGCCCGGCAGGCAATGATGCCCGGGGAGCATTCCGCTTTATCTGCCAAATCAAACAATTCTTTCAGAGAATGATAAGTATACACAATAACCTCCTCTATATAATTTCAAGCGTCATTGCGCAGGATATATTCGGATTTGCCTTTTCAATACGTGCGGCCAGCTCTTTTGGTACATACTGGTCGGTATGAATGATCATGACAGCTTCCGTTCCCTTTCCCTTGCGGAAAAGGCGCATAGTTGAAATATTGATGTTTTCTTGAGCCATGATGGCGGATACATCTGCTACAATGCCCGGCACATCATGGTGGCGGGTAAGGAATGTATATTCCTCGCCGTTGATTTCCACATCATAACCGTCTATTTCAGTAATCATGACGCGGCCGCCGCCAAGAGATCTTCCCACGACGGAAACCTTTGTGCCGTTCACGCCTTCCGCGTCAATTTTTGCTACATTGGGATGCCCTGCATCCTCATTGGAAAGAGAGAATACAATATCGATTCCCTTCTCCTTCGCTGTTTCAAGCGCAGTCCTTATTATTTCACTATCAGGCGCATAGCCCATAAGGCCGGCCGCCAGAGCGCGGTTCGTACCGTGGCCCTTGCCTGTCTTTGCAAAAGAGCCATACAAAGTAATGTGCGCTTTCTTCAATGGTTCTCCCAGGATGCGGCTGGCAATCAGGCCTATGCGCGCTGCCCCTGCCGTGTGAGAACTCGAAGGACCAACCATAATTGGTCCGATAATATCAAAAATACCCATGTTTCCCCCTTTTTTAAAAAGAAAAAATCTGCCGTTTCCAGCAGATCTCCCTTGACCTCATGACAGTCTGCCCTCTATGGGATCCTGCATCGACCATAAATCGTTTAAGGCTGTCACTATTATATATTTTTATCATTGAATTGTCTATATAAGTTATAGATCTTGTTCACTACATCGATATTCTTCTGAAAATGACATATTCTCATTTCCATTTGGTATTTACATCCAGTGACTTAAATCGAAATCTTCGCCGATGGTTTCCCGGATGCAGATCTTTGCGATATACATGCCCATGAGTGTCAGGGATGAGCGTCTCAGCATGCTGTTGTCCCAGGCCTCGCGCATTTTTTCCAGTTCAGGAGAAATTTTGCCAAGCGTGTATTCCATTTCTTTCTTGTCATAAGGAACCGGTCTTGATTCCACGATGGCCAGGATGCCTTCCCTGCGGCCCGTATCTTCGATTCCCATATCATTCATCAGTTCGGAAAGCATGGATTCATCAACAGCAGCCGGCTTGTAGTAAGAATTATACAAGCTGGAGACGATGGATCCTTCCGGCCATGACGGATATACGGAAAGGAGCTCTGCCTTCATGCAGCCCCTGAACGCGAAAATGAGCGGATAGGAATCATGCAGCACCTGTCCGAATGCGATATCCTTGTTTTCAAGGGATACGCAGTGCAGGTATTCAAGCTGCTGATAGCCGCTGTATTCATCAGGAAGCTTTCCGACAAACGGAACGACATACTTTTCTGTGTAGGACTTGAGGTGCCCTGCATCGTAATTGTCTGTATTTCTGGAGTAATGGAAAAGAAGAAGGAGTGCAAGGGCATGGAATTCGCTCTCATCCATGCGCGGCATGGCACGGAGAGCATCATAGGCAAGAATGGTCTTCGTTTCGGAACGGCTGCCATGCGCTACATCAAAGAATGCGTCATTCACCATTTCAAGAACGGTATCGGTCGGCATCATGACATAGGTACGCTGTGCATTCTGGAGTGCTTCCTGCACCATGATATGCGTCAGCGTATCCACTGCTTCTTTTCTTCTCATATGGAGCCCGTCAATCAGGCGGTGCGTCACTTTCCTTGTATCCTGCTCAACCGTACGGGAAACGGCGCCGTAGCGGTTCAGGAAATGTTTGACAAAGTATTCTTCGAGAGAATCCACATCCGGTTCTTCATTAAGAATGACAGGATTGGGTTCTGGCGGGAACGGTCCCTTGGCATGCGGCACGGGATCTCTTTCTGCCGTTTTTTCCAGTTCTTCTCTGGAGAAAATTTTCGTCTTCTCCTCATCAACTTCTGCCTTCTTTGTCTTTCCAAGTCTTGGCGGAAGGATCTGCGTCTTCTCATCCGTATAGAGCTTCTTTTCCTTATGCGGTTCACTCTTGGGGAGAGGCGCCTTCTTTACAATGCCTTCCCGCGGAGGAACTTCGGATGCCTTCTTTTCTATTTCACGGTGATCAGCCATTTTCTTCCTGCCTGGCACGCCGAAAAACATCATGTAGCAAATAAAGAAGAAAAGCAGCGCGACAGCTGCCAGTACGAGATACGGGATTATAAACATGAATTCACCTGATTTTCCATTACATTCGATTACACAAAATTCAGTTACATGGTATCATACTTTTTCATTGACTTCAAATAAGGGATGAAAATCAGGAAAACCTGTCACGACTTTTCATTCTTTTTTCAATGGTATAATTAAATTATATAAGGTAGAAAATAGAAAGGACCCATTATGGATAAAATCACTCTTGTTTCCAAAGGCGCGAGCCTTTCTGTCTCGGATGAGAAACTGCTTATAGAATTTGACAGGGACATGAATTCCCTTTCCACCGCCCTATGGGCAGGCGGATACAGAAGCATCCGGTCGGCTCTTAATCAAAAGCTGACAGGGTATTATGAATCCCTTCAGGATTTCCCTGGCGGGTCGGTTGAGTCATACCTCAAGATCTGCGCAGAAGAAGTCGCAGAAAGCCCTGAGAAATGTCCTTCCCTTCTGACCGCTGCCCGAGTCCGTCTTTATTCCCATAAAGTACTTTCAAAAGGCGGCATGACCATAGAGGCCATTACAACGGGCGGTGTTGAAAAGACAGCCTGCCGCGCCTCTTCCCCTGCCCTTTACCGGGAAGAAGACGAGCGTTTCTTCCCCGTCGGAACAATCAACATGATGATCATTGCCAGCGGCTTCCTTCCTGAAGGTGTCATGGCAAGAGCCCTGATTACACTGACAGAAGGAAAATCCGCAGCCCTTCAGGACCTTGGGATCGCCGATGTCAATAACGGCCTTCCTGCAACAGGAACATGCACGGACGGCATTACCCTCATCTGTGATCCAAAAGGGAAAAAATACACGGATGCCGGATCTTTTTCCCTCCTGGGCTCTCTTCTTTCAAAGGCCGCCTATGAGTCGGTCAGAGACTGCATAGAAACATATGACCATCCATGGAATGCTTCTCCTCTGCTAAGAACGCCCCCTGCCCAGGACATTGACCGCTTGAGAAAACTCTCTGAAAAAAGCTGAGCCGGCAGGCTTCCATTTACAGAGCATAAGTAATATTAGACAAAAGCACCATGCTTTGCTATGATTGGAAAAGATGATTCCATGTAATGAATAAAAGGAGTTGGTAAGGCTATGCCCTATGACGAGCGGACCATCGAAGAACTAAGTGAATCGGCAGAAATTACCCCTATGGGGATACAGCTTGAGGTGAATGCGGAAATATTCCAGACCATTCACAACCTGCTCTGCACTCTGAAAGGTGAGAAGGCCATACAGCCGGCAGATGAGGCGCGCCTTTATAAGCTCTGGCGTATGACCATCCATGAAATGTCTCTGATCGAACTCCGCAAGGGACATGGTCTTGCTATGTCTGCGCAAGTCGGCATGCTCAGGGAAGCTTATGCCATCGAAACGAAATACGTGCAGGATCAGATTTTCCGTCCTGTGACAAGCGCCAAGCTGACGCGTCAGGCCATTGAAAAGGAAAGCAGGTTCGATCCTGCTGAAATGGATGATTTTTTTGAAAAGACGGTCTGGCCTTCTGTCATTGAAGGAAAGACGGGCCATAAAAAACATCCCACTGCCTTTATCATCGCAGGCCAGCCCGGATCAGGAAAAACACGCATGTCATCCATGGTCATTGAAGACTATGACGGCGATATCATCCAGTCCATGAGCGACAACTTCCGCGGTTTCCATCCGCGCTACAAACAGCTTCTGAAGAAATACGGCCAGTACGCTGCCTGCTTCTCCATGGCCCAGGGCCAGTACCTGTCTGACCTTACGATGAAGAAAGCGGCAGAAGAAGGCTACAACATCCTTCAGGAAGGATCGCTGGAAAATGTATCGCACACGATGAATTACATCAGCTACCTGAAGGAAAAAGGCTATACCATCTGCGTTCTTCTAAGGGCCTGCCCCAAGAAGGAAAGCTGGAAGGCCATCCATCAGCTCTTCCTCCAGCAGAGACTCAAAGCACCTGGACTCTCCCGCCTGATCACCAAGGAATTCCATGATAAAGCATGCCTCTCCTTCCTTTCTGCAACGAATGATCTTGTTGCCCAGAATCTGATGGACAGGCTCATCATAAAAAGTCCGAAAGGGCTCCTTTACGACAGTGACGACATGCCGACGGAAAAAGTCAGCGAGCTTCTTTCCAAGCGCATGGTTAAATAAACACAGAGGCTGTGACAAAATGTGCAATCATTTATTCACAGCCTTCTTTTTATTGAATGACACGAAGAAGGGAACGTCCCTGTATTGCTGAAGGCCTGAAAAAAGGCAGGCAGCATGATTGTATTTCGTCCCTTTTTCATGAGGTTATGAATGAATGCAAAAGAACTTTTAGTCAAAACGGCTGCGTCTTTGCAGCTCGATGCCTGCGGCGCAGCATCGGTGAATTTTTCTGAAAAACTTTCAGAAAGGCTTACTGAAGCGGGAACCATACCATTTGCGCCCGATGACATAAAGGAACGGATAGATACGGAAGCCCTCCTTCCGGGGAGCCGCTCCTTTTTTGTCATCCTTTTCCCCTACCGTCCATCCCACAAGGAGGAAGGAAATATTGCGCTGTATGCAAGAGGGCTTGATTATCACAAAATGATCCAGTCCTACCTTGACCGTATCATCGGCGTGATGAGAAATGCATATCCGGAAGCAAGATTCAGGGGACTTGCCGATACTTCCCCCATGGTCGACCGCTGGCTTGCCTATGCGGCAGGGCTTGGATTTTTCGGGAAGAATCACTGCATCATCAATCCAAAGTACGGCTCCTTCTTCACCATCGGATCCATACTGACGACGCTTGAACTTCCTCCTGATTCCCCGCTTGACCTTTCCTGCGGCGAATGCAGGGAGTGCCTCTATCACTGCCCGGGCCATGTCATCCGCGAGGATTCCTTCGATGTATGGCACTGCAAATCCTACCTGACGCAGAAAAAGGAAGCGCTGACAGAAGAGGAGGAAAAAATCATTGCAAGGACGCCTCTTATTTTCGGCTGTGACGAATGCCAGCTCTGCTGCCCGTTCAATAAGAACGCTGCCGTCTCCCCTCTTCCCGAAATCAGGGAAAACAGGCTTCCCTTCCTTACCCGTGAGAAACTGGAATCCTATTCCAATCGTTCCTTTGACAAGGAAATGAGGGAATATGCTTTTGCATGGAGAGGAAGAAAAGTGCTTCTTAGAAATCTGGATCTTACAGAAAAAGATTCCGGAAAATAATTCAACAGAAAAGGGCTTTAGCAGAATGACTGTTCATTTTGCTAAAGCCCCTTTTGTGTACTCTGTTTTAGAAGGAGAACAGGCTGATCTGTTCCTCATCAGGCATATTTTTCAGAATGCCCATGGAATCCATGGTGTCGATGATACTCTGGCTGACCTTGCCGCGTTTCTTCAAATCTTCCTTCGATGTGAAAAGATGCTCATCCCTGGCGCGTACGATTTCCTTTGCCACGGCATCCCCTAAAGCAGGAATGCAGTTGAAAGGAGGAAGGAGCTTTCCGTCCACCATCTTGAATTCGGATGCATCCGAGCGGTCAAGATCGATGGGAAGGAATTCCATGCCGCGAAGATACATTTCCGCAGCGACTTCAATAACAGTGGCATTGCCCTTCTCGACGGCGGTCGGATGTTCAAGCGCTGCAATGCGGGCGAGTTCCGCCTTCTGCGATTCAAGCCCTTTCAGGATGACCGGTGCATTGAAAGACCCTTCTGCGCGGATGGTAAAGTATGCCGCATAATAAGCAAGCGGCTGGTACACTTTGAACCATGCGATACGGAATGCCATCATAACGTAAGCGACGGCATGGGCTCTCGGGAAGAGGTAGCCGATCTTCAGGCAGGAATCAATAAACCACTGCGGCACATGGGCAGCATCAAGCTCTGCCTTGTTATTGGAGCCGCCCTTTTCAAGCCCCTTGCCCTTACGGACATTTTCCATGACCTTGAATGCAGTCAGGGGTCTTACGCCATGTTCGATCAAGTAGTTCATGACGTCGTCTCGTGTGGAAATGGCTTCTTCCAGTTTGACTGTGCCGCTTCGGATCAGATCCTGCGCATTGTTCAGCCATACGTCGGTCCCGTGGGAAAACCCGGAAATTCGTACCAGTTCGGAGAAATTCTTCGGCCTGGTATCTTCCAGCATGCCGCGGACGAAAGGTGTCCCGTATTCAGGAAGCCCGAGGGCCCCAACGGTAATTCCCTTGTTCCCGATCACGGCTCCCAGCTGCTGCGGCGTAAGTCCCAGTGCTTCGGTGGAGCTGAAGAGAGACAATGTCTTCTTGTCATCAAATGGAATCTTAAGCGGATCGATGCCCGTGATATCCTGGAGCATGCGGATGACCTTAGGATCATCGTGGCCCAGGATATCCAGCTTGAGCATACGTCCCGAGATGGAATGATAATCGAAATGGGTGGTAATGGTGCCGGGGATGCGGTTTCCTTCTTCATCCTTCAGGTACTTCTTATTGGCCGCATACTGCAGCGGAGTGAAGTTATGGATATCCATATCCCTCGGGCAGACCATGATACCTGCCGGATGCTGGCCTGTCGTCCTCTTGACGCCTGCCACGCCGGCAGAGAGCTTTTCAATGAAGATATCGTTGAAGGTAAGCCCTCTGTTCTCTGCATACTTCTTGACGAAGCCGTAGGCTGTCTTGTCCTGGATGCCTGCAATGGTTCCTGCGCGGAAAACGTTGTCACGGCCGAAGAGTTCTTCCGTGTACTTATGGGCAACGCCCTGATCATCCCCAGAGGAGAAGTTAAGATCGATATCAGGAACCTTATCGCCATCGAACCCGAGGAAAACGGCAAACGGAATATTATGGCCGTTCTTGTTGAGCGGATGGCCGCATTCCGGGCATGCCTTGTCAGGAAGGTCGAAGCCGCCGCCGACAGAGCCGTCGGTATAGAAATGCGTCCAGTGGCAGTTCGGGCAGACATAGTGCGGCGGAAGCGGATTGACTTCCGTAATGCCGGACATGGTAGCAACGAAGGATGAACCGACGGATCCTCGTGAACCTACCAGGTATCCTCTGTCATTGGAATGTTTTACCAGCTTGTGAGCAATGTAGTAGAGGACGCCGTAACCGTGCTTGATAATAGGCGTCAGTTCCAGTGTCAGGCGCTCCTGCACTTCTTTGGGAAGCGGGTCTCCGTAAATAGCCTTGGCGTTGGAATAGCACATTTCCACCAGTTTTTCATCAGCACCGGAAATTTTCGGGTTGTAAGACTTCCATTCCTCGGCAAGAGGATGGAGGACTTCGCATTCGTCTGCAATCCTTCTCGTGTTTTCCACGACGATTTCAAGCGCCTTTTCTTTGGGAAGATAGCTGAATTCATCCAGCATTTCCTGTGTCGTCCTGATGTAGACCGGCGGATGGGATTCAATCTTACCCGGCTTTTCCCAGTTGGAAAGAAGGATATCGCGGTTTCTCTGATCCTCGGCAAACATATAATGCGCATCAGACGTGGCGCAGACAGGCCGTCCTGCCTTTTCGCCGATTTCAATGACCTTCCGGTTCAGATCCTGCAGATCCTTTTCCGAATTGACTTCGGCAAACTTGTCGTCATTGATCAGAAATTCATTATTTCCAAGAGGCTGTACTTCCAGATAGTCATAGAACTTTGCCATCTCGATCAGTTCTTCATCGCTCTTTCCGGCAAGGACAGCGCGGAAGAATTCGCCCATGACGCAGGCCGAACCGTAAATCAGCCCTTCGTGGAGTTCCTTTAAGATCGGCTTTGGTATCAGAGGACGTTTCCTGTAGAACTTCAGATGGGAAAGCGTGACCATGCGGTAGAGATTTCTAAGGCCCGTGACGTTCTTGGCCAGGATGATGATATGGTTGTACTGCTGCCTGTCCGTATCGGGATCGGCAGGAATATCTTCAATCATGTACCCTTCCATGCCGTAGATGACCTTCTGCTTGTACTTGTCCGCCAGATCCTGGATCTTCGGGAAAGCCTGTATGACGCCGTGGTCTGTAATTGCAACGGCAGGATGATGCCACTTGGCGGCTGTCTTGATGATTTCTTCATTATCGATCAGTCCGTCCAGGCTCATCTTCGTATGGAGATGGAGCTCTACGCGTGGCGTCGGATAATTGTCTTCATGGTCGATCTTGATGATTTCTCCTTTTTCCACCTGCTGCAGTTCAAGGACAAGGCCGCCTGAATACTTGTCAAAGCGTACGTTGCCGCGCACCTTGACTGCCATCCCGGCCTTCAGTTCTTCCAGCCCGCCTGCCTCTTCCGGGCGGTCAAAGAATTTCTTGCAGGGAATGCCGTTCGTTTCATCGGCAAGGCTCATCAAAAAGAGTTTCTTCTTGCTCCGAAGCTCTCTCATTTCACAATTAATGACAGTGCCCACAAAAACGACACCGTCTGCCTCATCAGTGATTGTGCGGATTTCAACGGGATTTCCTGTAATATGTTTCTTGCCAAGGTACATGCCATTGACAGCACCTGAAGCATTCTTCTTTGGAGAGGAGACAAATGCACTCTTAGGAAGGACGCTTGCAAGATCGGGAAGAATATCAGGCATTGCAAATTCAGAAGGCCTCTCATCTGCGATAGATGCCTCCTCCCTGCCGCTTTGTGAAGCGGCTGCCTCTATTTCCTCTGCTGAAGGGAGAGGCGAAAGAGGAGCCGCGCCTGCTTCCTCATATCCGTATTCGTCCGGCGGCGGCACATCATCCGGCATTATTGCTTCAGGCGGCATGTATGAGTCCTGCGGCGCAAAATCATCCGCCTCGCTCTCTGGCATGAATTCTTCAGGATATGAAGTCTTTCTGGCAGCTGAAAAAGCGCTTAATATATCTTCGGTCATGTCATCCCCGTTGACGTAGATGGACTCCAGACAGCGGATCGATTCACCCATGGATATCAGCGTTTTTACAGCAGCATCTTTATCATCAGCTTTGACATACCAGGCTCTGCATTCCGTATCCACTTCAAGAAGCGTGATGACGGAACCTTCCTTTCTTGATTTCAGCTGGTACTTGCCCATTAACCCTGCTCCTCCTTCAATAGAAAATCGCCTATCATTATACCGCATTTCATGCGGTCGGGCTTATTCCGTTTTATCATCACCTTCAGACTTTGCCTTATCCTCATCTGCCTTTCGGTCAGCTTCGCTCTTGTACGTGATGACTGTATCCACGGGATCATAATCGGAATAGAACGTATCATGATACGTCCTTCCATCAGCCCATTTGACATTCTGTGTGACGACATGGCGTCCGTCATGCCCCTCGTCTGTCTTTTTCTTTTCTTTCTGCGCCGGATCTATTTTCGTTCTCGTCTTATTCGGAATCACGTCGTTCTTGTCCGTAGAAATATCCACATAGGACGGCTTGTCCTCCCTGTTTCCAAGGATATAAATCGTGACGCTTCCAGGCGTATAGTCTGAGTATAGATAAACGCCGTGCTTCAGATCATTATGGAAGGCAAAATCAATGATGCCTTCAGCGACTGTCGCATCCCTGCCGATCGGCGCATAGTGGATGGGCGAGTAATGATTGGCTCTCTGCGTAATTTCAAGGCCTGAAAGAAGCGCCGCATTGAAGAGCGTTGTACTTACCTGGCAGACGCCTCCGCCTATGCCGGGTTCAAGCTTGCCATTGATGATGACCGGCGCTTCCTGATAGCCGTTTTCCTTCGATCTTGCGCCTGTCGCCTGATTATAGGAGAATGACTCCCCGGGCTTCACGTAGACGCCCTTAATGCTCTTTGCCGCAATTTCAATATTCTTGTCACGGTTTCCGTTGATTCCGAATTCCGTGGTGTACCTTCCAAGGACAACATTGACCTCTTTGGCTTCCTTTTCCGTCAAATCCGGTTTCTTCTCATCAAGGACGGAAACATCCGCTTCCCCGCTTATTCCGTTTGACAGGATCCTTCCTGCATCTGTCAGGAGCGCCATTTCGTCAAACTTGAGATAAGGACGGCCTCCGGAGAAGGTGACAGACCCGTCTCCATGGAAAGAAGGCGCTGCATTGACAGGAGGCTTTCCGTATTCAGAAGCCAGCGTTTTGACCTTATTCTCGAGCGCCCCATTATCATAGGATGCCGTCCAGTGCACAGCATCTCCCATGACAAGGGCATGCCAGCGGTCATACCAGATTTTAGCTATATTTCCATCGCGGCCTGCTTTGAGTGCCTTATCGATTTCATCATCTTTATAATGAACAGAAAAATCAGAAAATTTCCATGTTTCGTCAATGACGCCGTCCGTGCTTTTCACAGCCAGCACGTCCGTCTTCAGTTCCTCATTTTTATCATGCATGAGAGTTTCCAGTTCTTCCCTGCTCATTCCCCCTGCGGGAGTTCCGTTGATCCTTACGCCCGGAATGACTCTGTCCGTTCCGGCCCAAAGGAAAGGCGCTGCTCCTGCTGTGAGGATTATGACAGCGCAAACAGCCCCCGCTATTCTTTTTATTTTAAGCCGGCTCACTATTCTACCTTCGTTCCATACAATATTTCAGAAAAAGATCTTTGAGACTCATGTCTCTGTCCCCCATTCTCTTTTTCAGCTGATAATTAAAAATTCCAAGAAGCATCCATTCTGCATCCTTCTCGGTGACTTTATCCGCATCCCGTTTCAGATAGCGGTATGCATAAGGAGAGCGCATGCCGAGCGCTTCCCTGATTCTCGATTCAGGCATCCTTGCCCTTTCCATTTCCTTCAGGATCTTTATATTCCTGAACTTGGAGGAAATAAGGCCCAGCCCGCTGATTTCTGTCGAAGTATCCTTGAACACCTTGTCTGTACTTTCCAGGATCTGCTTGACCTTCTTGGAAAGGAGTGCATCTGCAAAAGCAAAGACGCCCTGATTCACGTATCCTGGAAGTGAAAACTCCAGAACACGCTTGGGGACTGTCACCCGTTTTCCCGTCATCAGGTCAATTTTTTCAACCTCGACTTCAAGAAGGGGACGGGAAACATTTTCCCATGTGGACAGGACTTCTTCCAGATATTCCCTTGCTTCCGGTTCAAAGCGCTTCCCCCGTTCCCCCAGGATCTGTGCCATGATGCCGGCTGCCTGATCCGGCTTGATGAAGCTCATTTCTTCCGAGACGCAGAATTTTTTCAACTCTTTGACAACCTTCGTCCTTGCGTCCGGCTTTCCTTCAAAAAGGATGATAAGGAGCGTTTCTTCGGGGAGTTCTCTTGCTGTTTCCAGAAATTCCTTCTGCTGCTCTTCTTCCTTTTCAGATTTTACGGCTTTTTTCAGGAAGTACGGATTCTGGATCAGGACTGCCGTATCTGATGAAAAAAGGGACTGCCCGCAAAGGGCATTCCTGTATTCCTCAAAGCTTCCCTTCCCCTCAAAGTAAGCGGGTTCCGGCGGATTTCCCTTAAAGTATGTATTTAATATGTCTGACTTTCTCTCATTAAGAAGAACCGGGTCGTCCCCGTAGAGGAAGTAACAGTTCTTCTTTACTTCATTCAGCGCCATAGACCTTTACCTTTTAATTCCCATTTTTCCCTGAAAACCGCCGTCTGCATTCCATCCTCATAGACATTGGCCGAAGCGATTCCCATATATTCAAAAATTTCCGCATCCTCATAGGATTTGGTCAACCTGCTTCCTGCATAGACAGCTGCCTCAGGATGAATCGTGGATACCTCTTCTTCCGTCAGGGAATCTGCCTGTTTCCTGCTTCCTGCCATCCAGAAGAGGCGCGGCGGATACTTTGTATCCGAAAGCAGTTTATTTCCTGAAAAAAGGACACCGGCTCCATCAAAGGAAACAAGCCAGCTGCTTCCGTTTGTCCTGAAAACCATATCATCTACTTTTGCGCTGCCGCCCCGGATCATGCGGACGTGCGCCTGCTGACCGGCTAAAAGCTCGCGGCAGGTTTTCTCCGGATCGCCTCCCGTCACCCAGATTTCCTTGATCGGGATCGTCATGGAAAGCGGAATGGGATTTTTGGCGTCTTCCAGATTCAGCAGAAGGATGTCGGCTGCAAAAATGCCCTCATATCCGAGAAGGGAGTTCCATTCCCAGACGGAAGTCCTGGAAGCAAGGCTGCCGCTCTTATAGTATAGTATTTTTCTGCCGTCTTTTACAAGAACAGCCCCCTGATCCGGACCGAGCTCGGGGACAAGCACATATGTGGACGGCGCAGAAATCCAGAGGAAAATGACGATTGCAGTACTTAAGGGAAGAATCAGCATAAAAATTCTTCTCCATATTTTAGATGCAAGGATTTTCTCCCTGAAGTAAAGAAAAGCAACTGTAATGTAATAGCAGGCTGTTTCTGCAGTATTGAGTCCCCCGATGCCGATCGATGCCTTCGGCCAGCCTGACATCCACTGGTTCATCCGGATGCCTGCCCATAAGAGGTAATCCGAGACATAGAGAATCCCTGCCGCAAGGGGCGTAAAGATCAATGCGATGACGGATGCCATGAGCCCTGCAATGATGACCCATTCTAGGAACGGCGTCACAATGAGATTGGCAGGAATGAAAAACAGCGGGAATACATGAAAGTCATAGAGCACGATGGGCATAGTAAATACCTGCGCCGCCGTGGAAAGCGCCGTCCCCTCCCGCACCTGCACGGGAAGACGGGGAAATCTTTTGAAGAAGGTAAGAAGCGGCTTGTAAAATATCAGGATACCGGCAGATGCACCGACGGAAAGCTGGAAGCTCACATCAAAGAGGAAAAACGGATCCCACAAAAGCATCCCTGTAACAGCAGCTCCTAAAATATTGATGGCTGTTTTCTCCCTGTCAAAGAAAAGGCCGGCCACAGAAAGGATTCCCATGATGGCGGCTCTTAGGACAGGAGGGACAAATCCGGCAAGCCCTGAATAGAAAAGAACAAGGATGATGGCTCCGCCAATAACAAGCTTCTTTGGAAGGTGCATCCATTTTCCCAGGAAGTAAAGGAAGCCAAAGAGAAGCGCCACATGCGATCCCGAAACGGAAAGGATATGGACGATCCCCGTCGCGGAAAAGGAGCTCATGACCGATTCCGGGATCTCATTATAGCTGCCGCCAAAAAGGAGCGTCATCATGATGTGGAGCCTGACGGGATCCATGTAGGGAGCAAAGGTATCCATGACCTTTCCCTTGATGATTTCAGCTGCCTTTTCGGCCCGGTATTCTCCGGAATCGCCCAGGGATCTGACTGACTTTTCATCCTCGGTATAAATGCGCCCCAGGATGCGGCGGCTTCTGTACCTGCTTTCCAGATCGATTTTCCCGGGGTTGTCATAAATCCTGATCGGCGTCATTTCCCCTTTGACGGAAAGTTTCACGCCCGGCCCGTAAATCTCCTTAGGATTTGTCTCATAAACATAGGCGAACCCCTTAAGCGGCTTTTCTGTGCCGTCTTTGTAACGGATATCCTTTAATTCAGCAGTATACCTGGCATACCCTTCCCCTTCCCGGTTGACGACAGGAGGCTCTGTCACGACAGCCGTATACGTCCCTTCGGCATGAAGCGCCCAGGATGGCTGCGCCTTCCATACTTCGTCAGCAAGATGCATGCGGCCCATTCCGCAAAGGGAAATAAAAAAAGCGCCGCACAAAATAAGGACGGCTTCTTTTTTATGTGTTATTTTGATGGCTGCTAAGGCAGGCAGCACAAAAAAGACGGCAGCAGCTGCGATTCCCTCATAAAGAGGAAGGCTGCCGTAGAGAAATATGCCGAATGAAAGACAGAGAGCACTCCAGAACAGGCCGTACTTCATACTCATAGAGTAATTTTATCCGCCAGTTTTGCATATCTTCCATCGCTGATGGATGGAACCTTCTTCAGATCCTGCTTCTCAGTGAAGTACCCGTTTTCCTGCCTGTACTTCACAATCTTTTCAGCCGTCACTGCGCCGACTCCGGGGAGTGCTTCCAGTTCCTTCGCTCCGGCCGTATTGATATTGATGAGACCTCTTGCTGCGGGATCGCTGCGGTCAGGGTTGAGCGGGATGTAAATCTTCATGCTGTTTTCTATGGGCGCTGCCATATTGACAGCTTCCACTTCTGCATAGGGAAGGACATCTCCTGCTGCCTTGACAGCATCATAGTAATGGCTTCCCTTCGGGAGTTCATAGACGCCTGGTTCTTTGACAGCGCCTACGACATACACGAGAAGCTTGTCATCCTTTTCATTGTTCCCTGCCTCGGCAGTCACGACGACTGGCTTCTCCTTTTCACGCAATGAAAAAGGATCGAACACAAAAAGCGCCGTCCCTAAAAGAATAAGACCTATGCATAGGCAGAGTATAGTCATCCTTCTGCTTTCTTCATGATCCTGTTCCATGGGATTGCTCCTTGTTTCAATCCTTCAGGCATTGCCTGCATCCATACCAAAGAAGAGTCCCAGGAGCGCCTGGAACTCTTTTGCTGCTCCTTCGTAATTTCTTACTTTTTATTTCCGTTGTCTTCAGCCTGTTCCTGCTGCTGGCGTGCAGCTGCAGAGTTGGAATCAATCAGGCTCTGACGGTTCTTCTTCAGGCTGTCCAGTACGTTTTCCATGTTGGTTTCAACGTACTTAAGCACATCGGTTGCATAAGTGACAGAGCTGGTGCGCAGTTCTTCTGCAGACTTATTGGCGGAGGAAATCACTTCATTAGCTCTTTCCTGTGCCTGCTTGACCAGTTCGCTTTCTTCTGTAATGCGGGCGATATAGTCCTTTGCCTGGGCAACGGTGTCTTCTGCCTTCTTTTCAGCATCGAGCATGATTCTTTCCTTATCAGCCACAATGCGGCGGGCGCTTTCAAGCTCGTTCGGCAGGGACTGGTTGATGGCATCAATCAGTCTTTCAATTTCGTCCTTGTCCACCATTTTCTTATTGGTGAACGGCACTTCATTTGCACTGTTAATTACATTTTCAAGTTCTTCCAGAAGTTTTCTCGTATCCATAACAAGCAGCCTCTCATTTCTTAATAGAATTCATTTTCCTGTGTATCATTTCCTGTACGTATGGCGGCACCATTTTGCTCACATCCCCGTTAAAATGGGCCAGCTCGCGGACACCGGTCGAGGAAAGGAAGGAATAGCGGCCATCCGTCATGAAGAAGGCAGTTTCCAGAGTCGGTGCAATCTGCTTGATCATCAGCGCGCGCTGGAATTCATATTCGAAATCACTGAACGCTCTGAGGCCTCTGATCAAAAGATGGCAGTCTCTCTTTGCTGCGTATTCATTAAGAAGACCGTCGAAGGCATCCACTTCCACGTTAGGAATATCCTTGGTTGTTTCCCTAAGCATATCCAGACGCTCCTCGGTGGTGAACATGTAATGTTTTGTCGGGTTCAGAAAAGCGGCGACAATCAGTTTATCGACCATCTGCGCGCTTCTTTTTATAATATCAAGATGACCATAGGTTACCGGATCAAAACTTCCCGGGCATATAGCTAATTTCATGGATTAAACTCCCTCTGTAGTTCTGCATCGCAGATAAGTAACAACAATAGCGCCGGATTTCTTCTCTTTCCACAGGCTAAGCCTGTCTTCGAAAAGGGAAAGGTCCGGTGCTTCGGACACGGAGTGTTCCGCAACAATAATAGCATCATCACTGCAGATCCCGCAAGATAGTATCTCCTTCAGGATCTCATTGATATACCCCTTGCGGTATGGCGGATCCATGAAGATATAATCAAAGCTTTTGCCGCTTAAGAGCTTCAAGGCCGGCGTGACGTCTCTTGCGATGACCTTCACCTGCCCGCTCATATGGCAGCGCTCTGCATTCTTCCTGATAATACCACTTGTCGTTCTGTCTATGAAGACAGCTTCTGCCGCTCCGCGGCTCAAGGCTTCAAGCCCCATGGCTCCGGTTCCGGCGAAAATATCCAGAACCTTTGCTTCTTCCAGTCCCACATTAGCAAGAACATTGAAAATGCTCTCCCTCACTCTTCCAAGAGTGGGCCTTGTTGTATTCTTACCTGCCGGGGACAGTAAAATCGTACCTTTTGCTTTGCCGCCTACAATTCTCATTCTTAATTTTCCTTATAGTGTTCTGGATCAAACGGGCAGCCCGTTAATCCGCACTTAGCTAAATTATAGCATAAACGGACTATATTGAAATAAAATTTTTTATGCTTTCTTCAGAAAGATATTCCATTCATGCATAAAGAATTTATATTTTCCCGCGTAATTTCTTCCGCCAGATGCTGAAAACACAGGCATCCTTTAAAACAGCATTACCCCTACCGGCATCCGGTAAGGGTAACATCAAGGCAGACTGATGAATTCGTATGGATTAAAGAGATTCCGTCGGATACGTTTCAGACTCTGCTTTCTTGGCTCTTGCCATCAGTACTTCCAATGCCTTTCTTGCTGTATGCTCCCCATTGATCAGGCAGCATACCTCTTCCGTGATCGGCATGTCGATATGTTCTCTTTTGGCAATTTCATGGACAAGGAGCGCTGTACGCATTCCTTCAACGACCATATTCGTTCCTTCAACGATTTCTTTCGCTGTCTTTCCCTCGCCCATCATGACGCCGGCCGTATGGTTACGGCTGTGCGAGCTCGTGCAGGTGACGACAAGGTCTCCCATGCCGGAAAGGCCGAAGAATGTATTCATCTTGGCACCGAATCTGACGCCGAACCTTGTCATTTCAACAAGTCCGCGTGTCATCAGCGCAGCGCGGCTGTTGTCGCCCAATTTGATTCCGTCAAGCACGCCGCAGGCAAGAGCCATGATGTTCTTCAAAGCTCCGCCATATTCGACGCCTCGGATATCATCACTTCTGTACACCCTGAATACAGGGCTCATGAAAAGATCCTGGACGATCTGGACTGCTTCGGGCACTTCAGAGGCAGCAACGGTCGCACATGGAAGGCCGGCGCCGACTTCTTCGGCGTGGTTCGGTCCGGACAAAGCAACAATCCTGTCCGTAATCCCTGCCACCTTTTGGGCAATGACCTCGGAAAGACGGTGGCCTTCATCATCGGCAAGGCCTTTGGATGCAGAAACGACAACAGCATCTTTTTCAAGCCATTCTGCAATTTTGCCTGCCGTATCAGCCACAGCCTTTGACGGCGTGCAGATGACGACGCATCCTGCACCTTCCACTGCTTCCTTCAGATCACTGGTAATACGGATAACTTCCGGAAGGTGAACTCCGGGCAGATATTCCTTATTTTCCCTCTCGCGATTGAGCTTTTCTGCCGTTTCTGGTTTCCTGCAGTACAAGACCAGATCCTTATGACGGCCGGCAAGGGAAATCATCATAGCTGTCCCCCAGCCGCCAGCACCTATCATAGCTATTTTCACAAGACTTACCTCTTTTCTCTTGTAATCGGCTTTTCTTCCCCTTTCAGGAGCCTTTTGATGTTATCTTTGTGCTTCCCGATAACAATCACGGCTGCCAGAGCTGCGAATATGACATATTCGGCAGAAGCGCCTTCAATGAGAAGGACAAGAGCTACGACAGGGGCAGCTATGATAGAACTTAAAGACACGATGTGCTTTGCCTTGAAGACAAGAAGCCATACAGCAAAGGCACAAAGAACAGCCGGAGCTGAAATATAAGCAAAGGCACCAACACCGCAGGCAACACCCTTCCCGCTCTTGAAGTGCAGGAAAATGGACCAGTCATTCCCTACGATGGCTGCAATAGCGCATGCCAGAACAATGAGCGGATCAGGCATCCCCAGATGAACGGCGATGAATCCTTTCAAAAAATCACAGATAAATACGGAAAGTCCGGCAACGACGCCAAGCTCACGGTATGCATTCGTTGCACCGATATTGCCGCTTCCCGTCTTTTTAAGATCGACATGGTAAAATACTTTGCCAATGATATACCCGCTTGGGATTGCGCCGATAAAATAGGAGAGCACAATCCATAGGAATGATTCCATCAGTCGTCTCCACCATCCTTCTTGCTTCTGATAACAATGCGGATAGGCGTCCCTTCAAAGCTGAACGCTTCTCTCAGCCTGTTTTCCATGAAGCGGACATAGGAGAAGTGTATCAGGTTGGCGTCATTCACAAACATGACAAACGTCGGCGGACGAACCCCTACCTGCGTCATGTAGTAAATCTTTGCCACGCGGCCGGAATGAGCCGGTGGCGGATTGACCATCTTGGCATCTTCGAGAAGGTCGTTGAGAACAGCGGTCGGAACACGAAGGCTTGCCTGTTCAGCCACTGCATAGATCATATCGCCAAGACGGTGGATTCTCTGCTTGGTAAGAGCCGATCCGAAAAGAACCGGCGCATAGGATGCAAAAGGAAGTCCTTTTCTGATTTCCTTTTCAAACTCAACATTTGTTGTATTTCCCTTTTCAATCGTATCCCATTTGTTGACGAAGAGGATCAGGCCTTTCCCTGCTTCATGGATGTAGCCTATGATCTTCTTATCCTGCTCTGTCAGCATATCCTCGGCATCCAGAATGAAGATGGCTACGTCGCAGTTGTCGATAGCGCGGATCGAGCGGATGACGCTGTATTTTTCAACAGGCTCGTCAATCTTGCTCTTCTTTCTCATGCCGGCTGTATCGACCAGCACGAATGTCTTTCCCTTGAACTTCCATACGGAATCGACTGCGTCGCGCGTCGTCCCCATTTCGTCAGCCACAAGGGATCTCTGGTATCCGAGAAGTGAATTAATCAGTGTGGATTTTCCGACATTCGGACGGCCTACGATCGCAGTGCGGATAATGTCTTCAGAAGACTCTTCCGTTCTTGCAGGGAAGCCTTCCGTAATTCGGTCGAGAAGTTCGCCGAAACCAAGACGGTTGACGGCAGAAATTCCAACTGGATCTCCAAGTCCGAGTGAATAAAATTCATAGACATCCATTTCCTGGTTTTCACTGTCTACTTTGTTGACGCAGAGAACAACCGGTTTTCCTGTCCTCCTGAGAAGTCCTGCAATTGTTTCATCGTCTGCCGTCATTCCTGTCCTTGCATCCACAACGAAAAGAATCACGTCGGCTTCATCCATGGCCAGTTCTGCCTGCTGACGGATGCCGCTGGAGATCTGGTCTCTTTCGTCCTTGAATTCAATTCCGCCCGTATCGATCAATGTGAACTCTCTGTCGAGCCACTTTACATCGCAATAAATTCTGTCTCTTGTTACGCCGGGGATGTCCTCTACAATGGAAACGCGCCGCTGCGCCAGACCATTAATGAGTGTCGATTTTCCTACATTCGGTCTGCCTACAATGGCTACGAGAGGTTTACTCATGATTCCCTGTCCTTTCCTTTGGACCTTTCATTGGTCCAGTAATCTTCTTATGTAAAATTCTATTCAGGATAGCAACACTTTCCCATTTTTATCCTTATAAAAAATTGTATGCCCTGCCCTTATAGATGTCAAGTTTATAGTTTACCATAAGAGCCCTCTTCCGTCTATGAGAAGTCGTAAAGCAAAGAAAAGCTGCGATAAAGCAGGAAATGATAAAGAATACGCGGTTTATCCCCTGATTTCTCCATTTTCGCCCGCCATATAAAAAAGACCGCCGGCGGCGGTCTTTTTCAGTTTCAATTAAGCTTCTTCCGGAGCGTCATGAACGGGAGCTTCTACGAGGCTGAAGGAGATTCTTCTGCGTCCTTCATCAATGTTGATGATGCGGACTTTCAGATCGTCGCCTACCTGGCAGATATCGCCCGGTTTCTTGTTGTGATCATCGGTCATTTCGTTGATGTGGAGCAGGCCGGTCAGTCCGTCTTCGAGCTCAACGATTACGCCGAATTCAAGGATCTTAACGACTTTAGCGTCTACTACATCATCGATCTGGTGATCATGTACAGCGGTTTCCCATGGGTTCGGGAGGCAGTCTTTGTGTGTGAAGGAGATTCTCTGTTTTTCACGATCGAAGGATTTGATTTTGACATCAATGACCTGATCTGGTTTGAGAACGTCTTCTACTTTGCCAATCTTCTTCCAGGAGATATCGGAGATGTGGAGCAGTCCTTCCACGCCGTTGATTCCGATGAATGCGCCGTATGGCATGATCTTCTTAACGGTGCCCTGCAGAACGGTGCCGTTCTGGTAAGCTTCTTCGATTTCGTCCATTTCTGTATTTCTCTGGTCTTCCAGTACAGCTTTGCGGGAAAGAACCAGTCTGTTCTTTGTGCGATCTACTTCGAGAATCTTAGCCTGGAACTTCTGTCCAACAAGACCCTGCAGGGAATGTACGAAACGCAGATCCCCCTGGGACAGCGGAATGAAACCGCGCAGAGACTTGATCTGAACGAGCAGTCCGACTTTAATTGCTTCAATGCCTTCGCATTCAACAGGTTCGCCCTTCTGGAATGCTTCTTCAACAACATCCCAGTCAGCCAGACGGTCAACTTTAATCTTAGACACATAAATCGTGCTGTCTTCCTTAACTCCGCTTACTACCTGAACACGGAGTGTATCTCCGATCTTCAGCACATCCTTGAGGGATGCCGGTGCCGGGTAGGAATATTCATGAGCCTGAAGCACAGCTTCGGTCTTGTAGCCAAAGGAGATGTAAGCCTTGTCATCGAGAACTTCGATAACCTTACCCTCAACTACGCTGCCTTTGTGTACATCCAGGTTCATTTCCTCCTGATCCAGCATTTCCTTCATGTTTTCCATAATACAAACTACCTCCTCTATGATCCAGTCCGGTGTGGATGCACCGGCGGTGATGCCAATCTTGTCCTGACTGCGGAACCATTCTGGTTTTAGCTCTTCAGCCGTTTCAATGTGATGCGTTACGGCGCCTTCACTGCGGCAGACTTCTGCCAATCGTCCGGTATTTGCGCTGTTGCGCCCGCCTATGACGATCATCACATCTACTTTCCGCGCCAGCTCACGCGCTGCCTGCTGTCTCTGCATCGTTGCGTCACAAATGGATTTGTTGACGTGTACCACGGGTACCTTCTGTTTGATGGCAGTGATCAGCCTGTCAGCAAGAGCAACCGAAAACGTAGTCTGTATGACTATGTGGGCTTCCTGCATTGGCGGGAGTGCGTCTACATCCTCCATCGTTTCCACCATGTAAGAATGTCCCACCGCCCATTCAGCCACGCTTTTCATTTCCGGGTGCTTCTTTTCACCGATGAGTACAACCTGCTTTCCGTCCGCAACAAGCTGCCTTGTGATTTCCTGATTGCGTTTGACGTATGGACAGGTTGCGTCCATTAGGGCTAGATTTTTGCACTTAAGTGTATTATAACACGAAGGGCCCACTCCGTGCGAGCGAATTATAACAATCTCATCTTTGACCTCATCCAGTTCATTAACCGCAGGAACCCCTGCTTCAGCTAGTCTTCCGACCACCTGCGGATTATGGATAATAGGGCCGTACGTTACGGCTTTTACTCCGTCTTTTGCGGCTTTTTCGGCAATTTTCATTGCCCTTTTGACGCCGTAGCAGAATCCCATGACATCAGCTCTATAAATTTCCATATGTTTTTTCTTCATTCCCCGCTTTCGCTATAGATTGAAATCGATGTTATGTATAAAAAAGTTCGATATGATTAATGACCAAAATTAATGTTTCTGGAATCTTGCCTTGTATTCTTCGGCCATAGTAAGAATTTCTTTTTTGACCAGTTCATTCAGAGCTTCGATTTTTTCTTCTGTTGCCTTTTCTTTTTTGACCGGGATCGGTTTCCCGATGAGGACAGCCGGATGCGCACTCCATTTTGTCATATGCATGGATCCGACAATGGCTACCGGAAGAATGGGCGTCCCTGTCATCAGAGCAAGGGATGCCATGCCTGAATGGAACTTGCCAAGACCTTCTCTTCTGATACGGGTGCCTTCTGCAAATATGCCAAGCGGATAACCATCCTTCAAAACCTTGACAGCCTGACGGATGGCAGCCCTGTCAGTCACGCCGCGGCGGACCGGAAAAGTGCCGAACTGACGGATGACCCAGCCGAAAACAGGATTCTTGAAAAGTTCTTCCTTGGCCATGAAGTGTACAATACGCGTCTTGAAAGCAACCCCGATCATTGGCGGATCCCAGTAGCTCTTATGATTGGGCGCTACAATGATGGCGCCTTTTTCCGGCACGTTTTCCCTGCCTTCCACATGGAGGCGGAATACGATGAAGAAAAAGAAATCGAGTATAGCCCTTACAATTTTGTATCCCATTTGAATACCGCCTGCTTACGCATCAAATCCGGGGAATTTTTCCCTGCAGATGCTGATGATGGCATCTGCGGTCTCTTCGAGTGTCAGATCCCCGTTATCAAGAAGAACGGCATCGTCGGCCTGGCGGAGAGGAGAAACAGCTCTGTGGCTGTCCTGATAATCTCTCTTTTCGATATCTTCCTCAATGCCTTCGGGTGTCACATCCTGTCCGGCAGCAGCAAGCTCCTTGCAGCGGCGGATGGCTCTTGTATGAGCAGAAGCCGTCAGGAAAATCTTCACATCGGCATTGGGAAGGACTGTCGTTCCTATATCTCTTCCATCAAGGACGATTCCGCCCTTTTCTGCCTGCTTTCTCTGGATCTTGACCATGGCTCTTCTGACGCCTGCCATGGCAGATACCCAGGAAACATGGGCAGAAACGTCAGCGGTCCTTAAGAAAGGCGTTACATCTTCCCCATCGACGAAGACAAGCATGGCATCCTTGTCAGGCTTCACTTCCATGTCAATCTTATTGGTCATGAGGACGATTTCTGTTTCATCAAAAATCCCTTTGCTGAGGACTTCGTATGTGACAGCCCTGTACATGGCGCCGGTATCAAGATAGGCATACCCGAGTCTTGCTGCCAGAATTTTGGAGACAGAACTCTTGCCTGCACCTGCAGGTCCGTCGATCGCAATAGATAATTTACGCATTTTCCAGACTCCTTACTGCGGAAAGCGCCGCCAGATGCCCTGTGGAGAAAGCAGCCTGCAGATTGTAGCCGCCTGTAAATGCATGGACATCAAGCACTTCGCCCGCCATATATAAATTTTTAACCACTTTGGATTCCATCGTGGACGGATTGATTTCCTTGACGGAAACGCCTCCCGCTGTAACGATGGCTTCCGAAATCGGACGCGTCCCCGTCACGGTGAGCGGCATGGCTTTCATCGTTTTGACAAGCGCAATTCTCTGCGCCTTCTTGAGATCGCTGACAGGAAGGTCTCTTTCGATGCCGGCAAGGGAAAGGATGACGTCGATCATCCTGTGCGGCATCAGATCCTGGAGAGCGCCTGCCATCTGTTTCAGATGGTACGTTTCCAGATCGCGAAGGACTCTCTTGTCGAGTACGTCTTCTGTCAGGGCCGGTTTCAGGTCGATGGAGGCCTTAATCTCATGGCCCTGTGACAGCCAGAGCGATGCCTTGTCGGAAAGCATCAGGACAATCGGGCCGCTTACGCCGAAATGCGTGAAAAGCATCTCACCGAATTCGCTGGCTTTCCTTCTTCCGCCTGCATCAATGGAAAAGGATACATTCTTCAGGGAAAGTCCCTGCAGTTCCTTGCAGTAGGATTCCTTGCAGACAAGAGGAATCAGCGCAGGGCGGATTGCTGTGACCTTGTGTCCAAGCTCTCTTGCCATACGGTAGCCGTCGCCGGTCGAGCCGGTGCGCGGATAAGAGGAGCCGCCCGTACAGAGGATAACAGCGCCGGCGCCATAGCTTCCCTTGTCCGTCACGATGCCGGATACTTCCCCGTCCTTTGTCAGGATGCGGGTGACAGATTCATCCAGATGAAGCTCTACCTTCTTCTTTCTCAAAAGGTCCATGAAAAGATGGCGGACTTCCTGCGCATCATCGCTTGCAGGAAATACTCTTCCGCCGCGTTCCACTTTCGTCTTGAGGCCCCAGCCGTGAAGCAGGTCCAGAAGGTCTTCATTGTTGAATTTTTCATAAGCACTGTACAGGAACTTCCCGTTTCCGGGCGTCTTTGCAATGAAGTCCATAATCGGTGCGCTGTTTGTCAGATTGCAGCGTCCTTTCCCCGTGATGCCCATCTTGAGGCCCACCTTGGACATTTTCTCAAAGAGCTTGACAGAAGCTCCCTCGTCAGCTGCGGTCACAGCCGCCAGAAGGCCGGCCACGCCGCCTCCTATGATGCAGATTGTCTTATTTCCCGAGCTCATATAACTTCTGCACCTCCTCATTCGTCAGACGGCGGTAGCTTCCTCTGGAAAGCCCGTCCAGCGTCAGGAATGCATACTTGACACGTTTCAGTTCAAATACCGGATAATGGTAAGCTGCCATCATCTTTCTGATTTCGCGGTTCTTTCCTTCATGAAGCGTCATGCGGACCTGCGTCTTGTTCTTTTCCTTGTCATAACCGATGACTTCGATTTCGCAGGGTGCTGTCACGCCGGTATCGATGCGGACGCCTTTGGACATTTTTTCCGCCAGTTTCGGGGAGTACCTGCCCCTGACGGTGACTTCGTACACCTTCTTCACTTCATGCTTCGGATGCGTCAGGATATTATCGAGTTCTCCGTCATTTGTCATGATAAGGAGACCTTCCGAATGATAATCGAGACGGCCTACAGGGAATATTCTTTCCCTGATGTTCCTGAAGTAATCCATGACCGTCCTTCTTCCTTCCGGATCAGATACCGAAGTAATGACGCCGTCCGGCTTGTAAAAGAGGAACCAGCGCTTCTTCTCCGGCTTTACAGTCTCGCCAAGCACCTCAATCCTGTCAGAGAACGAATCGGCTTCCGACCCGAGTTCCTTGACGACTTTGCCGTTGACGCGCACCTTGCCGGAAACAATCAGCTCTTCTGCCTTGCGGCGGGAGCAAATACCGGCACGTGCTAAAATTTTCTGTAAGCGTTCTTTCAAAATAATTCTCCTTCATCCAGCTTCCCGGACCATCTTGTCCGAAGTTCGCTGATATCACTAAGACCCGTACACTGCAGGAACCGTTTCGTCGTGCCGTATAAAATAGGTCTTCCGGGCACATCCAGACGCCCGCGTTCTTCGATCAGTCCCTTTTCAAGGAGTCCTGCCAGGACTCTTCCTGCAGAAACTCCGCGGATTTTCTCGATTTCCGTGCGGGTGACCGGTTCCTTGAATGCTACGACAGCCAGCGTTTCAAGCGCAGAAGAGGAAAGCGGGCTCTGTTTCCCCAGAAGGGAGGAGAGCCATTCGTCATACATCTTCTTCGTCGTGAGTGACCAGCCCGCTCCCGTATGATGGAGCGTAATGCCTGAATCAGGCTTGTCGTATTTTTCCTGAAGCACATGAAGTGCTTCCTTTATTTTCAATGAGTCTTCTTCCAGCGCCTCTGCCATTTCCTTCAGGGAGACGGGATCTCCCTTGGCAAAAAGAAATGCTTCCAAAAGGCCGGCCATACGGTCAAGACTGCTCATTGTATTCCCCCTTCAATGACAAGGCCTTTAGCGGTATCCCTGAGTCTGGCTTTGCCAAGGCGCATCAGCTCCAAAAGAGCCATCAGCGTCACAGCCAGCCGCAGCCTTGTCTTCTGTTTTGCAAAATAAGAACGAAATTCCACTTTCCCCTGTCTTTTCAGCGTGCTTCCCAGCGTTTCAATCTCCGCTTCAAGGGAAACCTCTTCCGGAGGCACCCAGCGTTCCTCCTCTTCATGGATTGCATCATAAAGGGCAAAGAAAGCGGCCTGCAACCGGGCGACAGGAATGCTTCCGGTAAACGCAGCATTCCTGACATCTTCAGGCTCCTTCCCATGGTAGGGGCGTTCCTCTTCCATGAGTTCGGAAATACGCCTTCTCACTTCCTTGATCATCTGGAATGTTTCCAGAGACCTTGCCAGTTCCCCGCGGGGATCTTCCTGCTCACTCTCATCTCCCGTTTCCTCCTGCCTTCTCTTTGGAAGGAGCACTCTGGATTTGATAAGAAGCAGCGTGGATGCCATGGCAAAGAAACTGCTCCCAAGCTCCAGGTCGAATTCACTGGCTGCATTGAGGTAGTCCAGGTACTGGCTGGTAATGCTCTGAATCGGTATATCATGGATATCAATTCGATTCTTCGTAACCAGATGGAGAAGCAGATCCATCGGTCCCTCAAAAACAGGGATATTCACTTGATATTCCGTATTGACCGAATCAGCCATCCTGCCAGGACCTCCCATTTTTCATCTCGTCTTATCATTACATATTAACATAAGAATAAGATATTATACAAGAAAACGGACATCTGCGCCACAACGGCTTTTCATATTGTATAATAAATCATTAGACAGGAGGCACCATGGAAAATAAAGAACATACACTTACGGAAAATGAGCTCAAAAAACTCCCTCCGTTCACAGAGGCGCTTCTATCCCATGCCCTGCATGAAAGAGACGACTTTGATACGCCGGGCCATCACAGCGGCGCTTTTTACGAAATGACAGAAGAAGGAAATATATTTACAAAAGGCCTTGGGGAAAATGCATTCCTCGCCGATATCTCCGATTCCTCTTCCCTCATAGGAGATCCTTCCTCCCATGAGGGCGTATCCGGAATGGCTGAAGAAATGGCCGCCCGCGCCTGGCAGAGCGACCTTTGCCGCTTCGTCCTGGGCGGGACATCCACGTCAAACAGGATCTGCGCCTCTGCCCTTCTTTCCGAGAATGATCTCGTCCTCTTTGACAGGAACAACCATAAATCCACGTATCAGGGCGCCCTCATCCAGGCAGGTGCAAGAGCGGTGTACCTGGGATCGGAAAGAAACGGAGAAGGCGTCATAGATGCGCTTGATCCTGCCTTCCTTGACCCTGATTTTCTCAGGAAAAAGGCAGCAGCCATCGATCCTTCCCTTGCCAAAAAGGAGCGGCCTTTCCGCCTTGCCTGCCTGCAACTTGCCACGTACGACGGGCTTTTCCTTAATGCCAAAATGATATTGGAAAAGCTGGGCCCGCTCTGTGACTACATTCTTTTCGATGGCGCATGGGCAGGATATGAAAATTTCATCCCGCTTTTAAAAGACAGCGCCGTACTGACGCTTCCCCTTGGGCCAGAGGACCCCGGAATCCTTGTCACGCAGTCCGTCCACAAGCAGCTTGCAGGATTTTCCCAGACGTCCCAGATCCACAAGAAAGACAGCCATATCAAAGGCGAGAAGCGGTATCTTCCCGATGATATTTTAAACAGCGCTTTCCTCATGAATATCTCGACTTCCCCCTACTATCCGCTTTTTGCAGGGCTTGAAATGAATGCGCTCATTCACAAGAAGTACGGAAGAGAGCTATGGGAAGAAGCCTTCCGTTTCTCTATCCATTTAAGGAAAAAGCTTCTCAAAAATCTTCACTTCATCCGTCCCTTTCTTCCCCCGATCGTTCACGGAAAGAAATGGGAAGAAGCAGAGGATGAGGAAATCATGAATGATCCTGCTTTCTTCTCTATTTCCAAAGACTACGCATGGCACGGCTTCTCCCACGCAGAAGACGGACTTTCGATGATCGATCCCTGTAAGATCCTTCTGACAAGCGGGTCCCTGAAGGAATATAAGGAAGGCATCCCTGCACCCCTTATTTCCATGTACCTTGAATCCAAAGGCATCACGCCGGAAAAGTCCGATTTCTGCACAATACTTTTCCTTGCCGAACCTGGTGACAAGGAAGAAAAGGCAGACAGATTGGTTTCTGCCCTGTCCGATCTGGAAAAGGCCTTCGAGGAAAACAGGCCGGTTTCTGAAATCCTTCCGGAATGTTCTTCCCTTCCGGAAGAAGGCATCCGGGACCTTTCTTCCCGCTTCTTCCATTTCCTTCATGAAAAGAATGTCTTTTCTCTCCTCAATACCCTCTTTTCCTCTGAACACTTCCCGGATGCGCCAATGACGGGAAGGAAAGCCAATCAATTATGGCTTTCAGGAAACGGCGAAAAATGCCCGCTTGCAGAGGCCGAAGGGAGAACGGCCCTTGAAGCTGTCCTTCCCTATCCTCCGGGCATCTGCCTTCTGGCGGCTGGAGAAACATGGACAAGGGACATCCTTTCCTACTTCCTCTTCCTTGAGGAATACGGCAGGGAATTTCCCTCCTTCATGCCTGAGGTCGTCGGTCTTCACAAGCAGGATGGAAAGCCTTATGTATGGGTATTATCCAAAGACAGGTGATGAATATCCATGGATTTTCCCTCTATGCGGAAAAAATCAGGGAAAATGCGCTCTATACAGAGAAATTTCATTGACAGATACACAGAAACAAATTATAATATAAAAGCTGTTTCGAATATGCAGCTAATTTTTTAGAGAGGTGACTCACACAATGGCAACTAACAGAAATCTCCGTTTTAAGACCAGCAGACGTTTCGGCGTAAACATTTACGGCCATCCGAAAGCGTTAAAACGGCAGGTAGCTGAAACCCGTCAGAAAAAACAGTCTGAATACGGCGTTCAGCTCGCAGAAAAACAGAAGGTTAAAGCGATGTACAACCTGCTTGAAAAGCAGTTCTACCGCTATTATGATAAAGCAAGGAGAATGTCCGGCGTCGTAGGCGAAAACCTGCTGTTCCTGCTGGAAACAAGACTGGACAACCTTGTATACCGTGCAGGCTTTGCACGTTCCATCCGTCAGGCTCGTCAGATGGTAACCCATGGACTGATCAACGTTGACGGCAAGAGAGTTGATATCCCGTCCTATCCGGTACGTGCCGGCCAGGTTATTTCCCTCCGCGAAGCTTACAGAGCTAACGAAATGTTCAAGCAGTCCTTCCAGGAACTGAAGTCCTTCGATCTTCCATACATCGAAAAGAGCTTCGACAACTGGACAGCTACTCTGACCAGATTCCCGCAGAGAGATGAACTCCCGTACAAAGACGAAGTCAACGAAACCAACATCGTCGAACTGTACTCCAAGTAATAAGACGAATACAGAAGCCTCTGGCATCTGTCAGAAAAACCGTGAATTCCATTCGGAACTCACGGTTTTTTTATTGTGCCCGGCAAAATAAGGGGATGTGACCAAATCCGCTGAAACGCTGTCTTCCCTTTTCTCGAACGAAGTTCGGTTTAAGGGTGTCAGAGCTCGCCCCGTAGGGGGAGCTGGCGCGTATGCGCCTGAAACATCATTTCCTTCGAGCACAGCGAGGTTTTTAGGTTTTTAGGTTTTTAGGTTTTTAGGTTTTTAGGTTTTCAGATAGTCCATCTGCTATCTATGTTAGATTAATCATCTAATCGACTATATCAGCACCAAAAAGGCTGTGGCAAAATGATTGCACATTTTGTCACAGCCCCTTTTCTATCCTCCGAGTTTTTCCCGTATGGCAGGCGGAACATCTTCCGCCTTCACTTTTCTCAAAACAGGCGTCCCGTTTTCTTCGGCCTCTTCAATCATGGCAAGGCATTCATCGCAGAGAAGGCGGCTTCCATGCCTGTTCAGTTCGAAATCAAAGTAATTTCCGCACTGGCTGCAGGTATGATGCCTGATATAGGCTGCGCAGGCGCTGCAGTACTGATGGCCGTCAAGCAGTTCACGATGCATGAAGATATCTCCGCACCGCTCACAGGCACAGGCCCCTTCCCTTCCTTTCCGGATCAGGAAAGCCCCTTCAAGAGGATTCCTTGCAAGCAGAAAGGCCCCCGAAAGATTGACAGAGGGCGCAATCCTTTCAATTTCCTGAACCATCTTCAAGAAGAGAGATTCGCTCATTTCCATCCCAAGAAAGCTTCTGGAAAGGAAGTCTTGTACCAGCCATCTTTTCCCGCAGGCTCCAAGTGCCGGAACGCTTAAGAAGTACTGGCAGCCCTCCATTGTCTCAGCAATAAAACTTCCCGCATGCGCGCGCATGTATTCATCGCAGCTTTCCTTCAGGAAACTCTCCCTCTGCACGTCCATCAGCGGCCCCAGGGAATCTTCCTCATAGAAAAGATTTCCCTTTGATTTTCTGTTTCTTTCATCAAAAAAATCGGGAGTCAGCACGCCGAACGATGCCAGACGGGCCTCTATCCTCTCCTTAGCATCATCCCCGGCCTGAATTTTGAGTTCCTTCAGTTTCCTTATGGAAACATACCATTCCGCATTTTTGCCGAAAACAGGATCCGGATACAGGACCTTCTTCAGTTCTCCGCTCTGGAGACCCTCTGCCAGGTATTCGGACTCCTGATTCTCATTTCCCCATGCATTCATAAAGAAATGATCAAGGAACATCAGCCCGGAGCCGGTATAGTCATTAATGAATGAACGCGTTGTCCTTCCGTCTCCGATGATTGCCCCTTTTTCGCGGAAGGTTTTCTTCAGATTCTTGATAATCAGTTTCCGCGGCCTTCTTTTGACGCTCCACTTGAGGATGGCGAAGCAGAAGCCGCCCCAGAGAGCCATCATGATCTGCCAGGGAAGGATACCCCTCAGGGACGGAGCAAAGTTTCCTTCAAATCCAAGGACATAGGGCGCAGTCGGCGGAAACAGCGACAGCGCTTCCCATAAGAAGAAAGCCATGATCCATATATTTCTCAAAAGGATGACGACTCCGTTCCAGAGGATGGCCAGGACGGCGGCTCCCATGATAAGAGCATACTTGATGACAACGACGGCAATGACAAGGACGACGAACGCTATGACAATATCAAAAACGACTGACATGACTTTTCCGCCTCCGCTCCAGACATTCTTTTGAAAAGCATCCCGTCATTTTGAAACATCAATGCTTCCGTCCGCATTGAACTTGGGCGCATCGATATTGAATATGGCTTTTCCTTTGGCGCAGAGCTCTTCGGCCGCTTCGCCCGTAAGATATTTCATATCCCTTGGCTGGCTTTCCGACTTTACTTCCACCCATTCCTCATTGGTGTCCTTGAAGTAAAGCGCGGCGCTCAAAAGAAAGGAATCCTTATTGTAATAGGAAATTGTAAATTCCCCGCCGGCAAAATCATAATCATTTTCCACTTCTTCCTTCAGGATGATGCGGTCTATTTTCTTCTCGCATCCCTCTGCCAGCTGCTCGAGCGTCTTTGGAAAGAATGGTGAAATGACTTCATTGACGAATCCTTTGAAAAGCTGATTGAAGGTACCCGATTCCATCTTGACTCCCCCCATTTACACAGTTAACTCAAGTTCTTCTTCCATCTCGTGAGTGATATTTGTTTCTTCATTCTTCAAGCGGTCCCGGATGTGGGCAGGCACTTCACTTTCTTCGACCTTCCTCGTCGTCGTCTGCTCGATCCATTCCCCGTTTTCCTTGTAATAAAGCCTGTGCATGACGGCCACAAGCGCAGAGCCTGCCTCCCAGAGCTTGTCCCCGACGATAATGGCGGCATACGGCAGCATCGGCCTTACCCTTTTCCATGCCATTTTAAGCTTCGGTATGAAATCCTTCAGCCAGTCTACGATATTCTTCCAGTATTTGACGAGAAGCGTCCCGCCAATCACCAGCCCGAGTCCTACTAAAAATGGAATCATATGATTTCCCTCCCTGGAATCACTCTTTATCCCCATGCAGTGCATGGTCGACATATTCTTTGGAGACGACTCTCCTTGTCGTTACTTCCTGATTCTTCTCATTGGCCGCCTTGCTTTCCAGCACATTTTCGATCATTTCCTCCACATATGCCTCTTTCACATAGTCATCATGATGACGAGCGGCTTTGAAAGCAGCCATGAGCACGGCATTGGAAATGTCGCTTCCTGTAATCCCTGCATATTTTTCTGCCAGTTTTTCAACCTGTATATCATGAGGCATCTTGGCTGGAATATACTTCTTCCACAGCTTAAGTCGGCAGTCATAATCCGGCAGTTCAAACTTAATATGCGTGGAAATTCTCCTCATGAACGCAGGATCGAAATTCTCAATGAAGTTCGTCGCAAAAATGACAAAATCCTGATAATCATTGAGGAGCATCAGCATGACCGAGCGCGTCTGATTGACGCGCACATCCGTCGAGCTTGTCATGGAAGTGACCCTCCGGCTCAGTATGGCATCCGCCTCATCAAAAAAGAGAATGCTACCTGTTTCTGCCGCGGCCTGAAAAGCGCGCCGAATACTCTTTGGCGTTTCCCCGACAAACTTGGATTCAATATCCGCATAATTGACGATCAGTATCCTCCTGTGGAGGTATGAGGCAATCGCATGAGCCGCCATGATCTTGCCCGTGCCTGATGGCCCGTATAAATTGATGCCGAGCCTCTTGGCATACTTATGTGTCTCCTCCAGTCCCCACTTTTCATAGACGACCCTGCAGTTATTCGCATAATCGGCGATATCAAGGATCTGCTCCCTCACGCGCGCTGGAAGAATAAGATCATCCAGCGTGTACTTGGGATCTTCCGGAACAAAAGTAATTTCTGCCCTGGCTGGTTTTGTTTCTTTCATCTGCACATCATCCGTTTCTTTGATTCTTCTGCCAATCCCCATTTTATACCATCACCACCCCGATCCTGTGACCTTCTGAAAATGAACAGGGAAATTTTATTCCGCTGATTCATAAACAAATTAAAAACAGAAAATAAAGTCTCTCATTATTAATATAGATTATCCCATGACGAATAGCAAACATTCATAGGAAATCGTTTCCTCATGCAGCAAAAAAGGGCTGTGGCAAAATGATTGTACATTTTGTCACAGCCCTTTTCATATTCAATTCATAATCTTGTCGATGATCTTATCCAGCCAGGAGCCCTTGCCCTTGAACTGTTTCACATCTTCTCCGCATACATGGGCATAGTTCAAAAGTGCTTCCTTCTGATCCTCGTTGAGTTTCTTCGGGACTGTCACCTTCACTTCCACATAGAGGCTGCCTTTCCGGCTGCTCTGCAGATGCGGCATGCCTTCGCCGGAAATCCTGAACCTGGTACCGCTCTGTGTTCCTGCAGGAATCTTGAGTTCCACCTTCTTGTCCAGAGTTTCCACCTGGATGGTACTTCCTAAAGCGGCTGTCGTAAAGGAAATGTTGATGGCCTTGTAAAGGTCATCCCCGTCCCTTTCGAAGTCCGGATCGCCTTCGACGATGATATATACATAAAGATCGCCGTAAGCGCCGCCGCGCTTTCCTGGTTCGCCTTCGCCGGATACCCTCATGCGCACGCCCGTATCAGCGCCTGCCGGAATATTGACCTCGATTGTCTTGGTCTTTCTGACAGTACCGCTGCCGTGGCAGTGGCTGCATTTCTTCTTGATGATCTTGCCGGTGCCGCCGCAGGTACGGCAGGTGACCACATTGACCATCTGTCCGAAAGGACCGTTTCTGACGATCCTCTGCTGACCGGTACCGTGGCAGTCCGGGCATTCATCGATCTGGGAGCCGGGTTCTGCTCCGGAACCATGACAATGATCGCAGGTTTCATTCTTCGGTATGGAGAATTTCTTCTTCACGCCGGTGAATGCTTCCCTGAGTGTAATCCTTAAGTCATAACGAAGATCAGCGCCTTGTTCCGGTCCGTTTGGCTGGCGGCGGCTTCCGCCGGTGAACATATCAAAGATGTCACCCATGTCAAAACCGCCGAAGTCAAATCCCTGCCCGTTGAAACCGCCCTGTCCGAATCCGCCAAATCCGCCGTATCCGGCTCCGCCGCCCTGGGACGCCTGCTGGAAAGCATCCGGTCCCATCTGGTCATACTGAGCCCTCTTGTCGGCATCGGAGAGGACATGGTAAGCCTCATTGACTTCCTTGAACTTCTCCTCTGCCTCTTTGGGATTATCCTTATTCAGGTCAGGATGATACTTACGTGCAAGTTTTCTGTATGCCCTTTTTATATCGTCTTCCGAGGCGCTTTTGCTTACGCCAAGGATATCATAGTAATCCTTGCTGTTCGCCATAAAGAATCCACACTATTCCTTATTATTTCTTATCATCGTCATCGACGACTTTATAATCTGCATCGACTACATTGTCTTTGTCCTGTTTTCCAGCGGACTGCTGCTGTGCGCCCTGCTGGCCGGCAGCCTGCTGCTGTGCCTGCTGAGCCTGCTGTGCCTGCTTGTACAGGTTTTCGGTCAGTTCATGCAGCGGTTTTGTCAGAGCATCTGCATCAGCTTTGATCTTTTCAGTGTCGTCGCCCTTAAGTGTTTCCTTAAGTTTTGCAACAGCATCATTGATTTCCTTGACCTTAGCTGGATCGGCCTTGTCGCCAAGATCCTTGACGGTCTTTTCAGCCTGATAAATCAGAGCTTCTGCATTGTTCTTTGCAGTGATAGCTTCCTTGCGTTTCTGGTCTTCTGCTTCATGAGCCTTGGCATCATCCTGCATCTTCTGGATTTCTTCATCGGAAAGGCCGGTGGAAGAAGTAATATCGATCTTCTGTTCCTTGCCTGTGCCAAGATCCTTAGCAGATACGTGAACAATGCCGTTGGCATCGATATCAAATGTTACCTGGATCTGCGGTACTCCGCGCGGAGCCGGAGGAATGTCGCTCAGTTCGAAGCGGCCGAGTGTCTTGTTGTCTGCAGCCATCGGTCTTTCACCCTGAAGGACATGGATGTCAACGGAAGGCTGGTTGTCAGCTGCTGTGGAGAATACCTGGGACTTGGAAGTCGGGATGGTGGTATTTCTCTTGATCATGGTTGTGAATACGCCGCCCAGAGTTTCAATACCCAGGGAAAGCGGGGTAACGTCGAGGAGGAGAACGTCCTTGACTTCGCCTTTGAGTACGCCGGCCTGAATAGCTGCGCCGACTGCAACGGATTCATCCGGGTTGACTCCCTTGGATGGTTCCTTGCCGAACTTGTTGCGGATCAGTGTCTGAACGGCCGGGATACGGGAAGAACCGCCGACAAGGAGAACCTTATCAATATCGGAAACGGTAACGCCTGCATCTCTCATAGCCAGATCGATCGGTTCAACAGTAGCCTGAACGAGGTCGTCAGTGATCTTGTCGAATTCAGCACGGGTCAGTGTTGCGTCGAAGTGTACAGGCTGTCCGTTGGAATCCATGGTAATGAACGGAAGGTTGATGTCGGTGGACATAACGCTTGAAAGTTCAATCTTTGCTTTTTCGCCGGCTTCCTTCAGTCTCTGGTTTGTCATCGGGTCACGCTTCAGTTCAAAGCCGTTCTGTGCCTTGAATTTATCAGCAATCCAGTCCATGACACGGTTATCGAAATCATCGCCGCCCAGATGGCCGTTGCCGTTGGAAGCTCTTACTTCGAATACGCCGTCAGCCAGATCGAGGATGGATACATCGAATGTGCCGCCGCCCAGATCGTAAACGAGGAAGCGGTGTTCCTTGCCGTCTTTGATCTTGTCAAGGCCGTAAGCCAGAGAGGATGCGGTCGGTTCGTTGATGATACGGAGGACATTCAGGCCTGCAATCTTACCTGCGTCCTTGGTTGCCTGACGCTGAGCATCTGTGAAGTATGCCGGGCAGGTAATAACTGCATCAGTTACCTTTTCACCGAGGTATGCTTCTGCATCGACCTTCAGCTTCTGAAGGATCATAGCGGATATTTCCTGTGGTGTATATTTCTTGCCGTCGATATCAACGGTGTAATCGCTGCCCATATGACGTTTGATGGAAACGATGGTACGGGACGGGTTGGATACAGCCTGGCGCTTAGCCAGCTGGCCGACGAGTCTTTCGCCGGTCTTGGAGAAGCCGACAACGGATGGTGTCAGACGGGAACCTTCCGCATTCGGAATAACGACGGGTTCGCCGCCTTCCATGACTGCGACTACAGAGTTGGTAGTACCTAAATCAATACCGATTACTTTTGACATTTAAAATGTCCCCTTTCTTATATTCTTTAACAGTTCTTAATTTCTATGTTAGTGCCAAAATCAGTTGTTGTGGACAACCTGGACTTTGGCAGGACGCAGAACCGTATCTTTATACATGTATCCCTTCTGGAATACTGCCAGAACAGTTTCATCTTCCTTGTCGTTGGATTCTACCATCATGACAGCTTCATGGAAATGAGGGTCAAATTTCTGGCCGGCTGCTTCGATTTCGCTGATCCCATAATCAGTCATGATCTTGACCAGCTGCTTCTGCAGCAGTTCAAATCCCTGAACGTACGCTTCACCCGATTCATCCTTTTTCATATGAGCCAGGGCCAGCTCAAAATTATCTAAGACAGGAAGAAAACTCTTCAGTGTTTCTGCCTTGTAAATATCAGCAGCCTTCGCATCATTTTCTCTGGTGCGGCGGCGAAAGTTATCAAAGTCTGCCTGAAGTCTCATGTAATCATTGAGATCCTTCTTCGTCTGTTCTTCCAGCTTTTCAGCGGCTTCCTTGGCTTTTGCTTCAGCAGCGGCAGCCTGCTTTGTCAGGAATTCGACCTGCTTCTTCAGATCCTCAGCCGTCGGTTCCTGTATCGTTTCAGCCTTTTCTTCTGCCGGAGCATCTTCTGGTTTTTTCTTTCTTCCAAAAGCCTCTGCTACCTTTTCAGCAGCCTTGGCAGCAGCGCCTGCTGCTCCCCCGGTCTTTTCCTTCTCGTTTTCCTTCATCCGGAAACCTCCTAATCACCTAATCATTCTTCTTCAATAAAGTATCCAGTCTCTGCTGCATGAATCGCATCATTCCTATGATCCTGCTGTACTGCATCCTCGTAGGCCCCAGGACGGCAACTGAGCCGATAATGCGGCCGCCCGAGGAGAACTGCGCGCGGACAATGGAAAGGTCCGAAAGGGACTTGACCGGATTCTCCGTGCCGATGTGAACAGCGATAGGCTGATCCGACGAGGAAAGGAGCATGCTTTCCAGCATATCCCTCTGTTCCAGGAGATTCAGTATATCCTGCATTTTTTCGACATTCTTGAATTCCGGCTGCTCGATCAGGTGCGATGCGCCTCCGGCATATACTTCCTTAGGAGGCTGAAGCGTTTTCTGCAGCGCTTTGAACACATGCATATAAGGAGTCAGATCCCTCTCCACATCCTTCTGGAAGGAGAGAATGAGCTGCTCATCCGTATTGTCTATTTCTCTGCCGTGCAGGAAATGATTCATCCTGTCTGCCAGCAGCTGCATTTCATCAAGAGAAGAATCTGCCGGGATATCCACCACTGCATTGGATACCTCGCCCTGATTCGTAACGACGAGCATAATAGCGCGCCGCCCGTCAAGCGGGAGGAATCTCATGTAGTTGAACTTCCTCTTTCCGCCGGCCGAAGTCGCAACGGAAAGTGTATGCGTCAGAGATGCCACCGTTCTTGCAATGTCACGGAAGATTTCATCCTGCTTTGTCACATGCTCTTCCAGAATATGGTTGATCATGGACTTTTCATCATCCGTTACAGGAGAAGGCTGCATCAGCCAGTCTACATAGAAGCGGTATCCCTTGATGGAAGGAATCCTGCCTGCCGATGTATGCGGCTGTTCCAGGTATCCTTCATCTTCCAGGTCCTGCATTTCGTTACGGATTGTAGCGCTGCTGACGCCCAGATTGTACTTGCGGGCAATGGCCCTTGATCCTACAGGCTCGGCTGTTTCCGAGTAATCCTGCACAACGGCCCAGAGTACTTTTCTCTTTCTTTCATTCAGTTCGTTTGCGCCATGATTGGCGCCTCTCTTATCATTATTTTTTCCAGCCATTTTCATCACCATTATTAGCACTCTTTAACTTTGAGTGCTAACTTACGTTATTAGAATATCATTCACTTCTGTGAATGTCAAGACTTTTCCCTTATTTTTTCGGAGAAAAACAGGATATCCCCCGCTTTTCTTCCCATCAAAAAAAGAACGCATCTCCACAAGAAATCCGTCCTTTTTTATTTTGCCGCATGACTTTTCCATGAAAAAAGACACCCCGCCGGATGTCTCTTTTCAAGGAAGAACCTTCGGCAGGCGCCGCCTCTCCTGCATCTCTTCTGACCCGGGTCGGGTGTGTGGCCGCGGCGAATTTTACCACCTCAAAGATTCCTCTTTACGTTATAATTATAACACTTTCTTGTTATTCCCTCAATATATATTAAATTTCCTATATAAAAAAGAAAGAAGCTGCGGGGCAGCGAATCGTCCCGCAGCTTCTTTTGTTTTACAGGCGCATCGATCAGCCTACATAGCCCAGCCAGTGCCAATAGGTAGCTGAGAATAGGAGGATCATGCAGTAGGAAATAATGGTAAATGGAATACCAGTCTTAAGGAAGTCCTTGGATGCAATGTATCCGGTACTGTAAGCGATCATGTTCTGCGGTGCATTGACCGGGAGAATATAACCGAAGCAGATGGTGTACTGGAGAATCATGGTCATGCCGAGGACTTCGATGCCCGGTGTCTTGACGCTCTGAAGAACGGCAATGACGATCGGGATCATAGCGGATGCCAGGCCTGTCGCACTTGCAAAGCCCAGGTGGATAACCGTGAGGAAGAAGGCAAGAACAGCAATGACAACGAGCGGTGTCATGTTTTCCATACCGAAGAGGGCAACAAAGTGGTTGGCCAGCCAGATAGCTGCGCCGGATTTCAGAAGGGCTGTGCCCAGGGAAATACCTACGCCGAAGAGAGCAACTGTACCCCAGTTGATATGCGGAACAGCATCTTTCCAGCTCATGAAGCCGATGCGCGGAAGCATCATCAGCATGATGCCTGTAATGGTGACTGTTGTCGTATCAAACGGATGAAGTTTCTTTTCTGTAACCCAGAAGAAGAGAAGCAGGCAGGAAATGATGAGCAGTTTCTTTTCATTGACCGATACCGGTCCCATTTCCTTCAGCATTTTCTGAAGAGCTTCCTTGCCGCCAGGCATTTCCTTGATTTCCGGAGGCATGACATGGATCAGGAGCTGATAAAGAATGACTGACATAACTGCTGCATAAGGAGCAGCAGCGATGAACCATTCCAGCCAGCTGATATCTTTGCCGAGAACCTGCTGGATGAATCCGATAGCAACCATGTTCTGTGCTGCTGCTGTCTTGATGCCGATGTTCCACAGGCTGTCTGCCTGAGCGACGGCCATCATCAGTACGGCAGCAAACGTGGATCCCTTTTCAAGACCGAATGCGCGGATGATGCCGACGACAATCGGAACCATGCAGGAAACTCTGGCCGTTGTAGACGGTACGAAGAAACTCAGAATGAAACCAACGAAAATGACGCCGATGACAAGACGGCTGGACTTGACGCCGACATGGGACATAACGACAAGAGCGATACGCTTGTCAAGACCCGTGATCATCATGCCCGCTGACAGGAACATAGCCGCTGCTACCAGTGCCCAGGCTGTAGTCGAGAACCCGGACAACCCCATCTGGAGAGCCTTGCTTGTGCCAAGCAGTGCGCCGTGTTTTGCCGGATCAGGCGCCATGCCGAGCGCAAATGCCATAAACGTTACAATGACAAACGCACTGACCGGATAGGAAACGCCTTCCGTCATCCAAATAATAACCGCAAATACCAGAATTCCGATGAGTCTGTGCCCCTGTGTGGGGAGATCCACCGGAGTCGGGAAGAGGTACACGATAGCCATGGCAATCAATGCCAGTATCAGCCCGTACTTTTTCCCAAAGCTTTCTTTTTTCTCCGACTTATCCATAAGCCGCCTCCTCAAAAACGCAGGCTGGGCGCTGATTCCCCCAAGAAGCGCGTCATGCCTGAAAATAAAATGATGCAGTCTGCAAAAAGTGTAAAAGCTCCCTATTCCCCGCGTACCGTAGGGAAAGGAAGCTCCGTCGCTTTTTGTATTAAATTGCTAAACCAAGTATAAACTTCGCGCCCTTATATTGTCAATGGCACAATCAACGATGATATAGAATCATAAAGGAGTATGGGGATTCCGCGAGAATTTAGAAGAATAAACGAGAAAAAACGGTTCCAGTTCTCCTTTCTCCCCTTGTTTATGCAAATAAAAAATCCCCGGCATAAGCCGGGGATCCGCTTTGATTAGTCAGCGCTGAAAGGAAGAAGAGCGATAGCTCTAGCTCTCTTGATAGCGAGGTTAATCTTACGCTGATGCTTTGCGCATGTTCCTGTAACACGACGCGGCAGAATCTTGCCTCTTTCGGAAACGAAACGGCGAAGAGCAGCGATATTCTTGTAATCAATGGTGTCTACGTGATCAACGCAGCACTGGCAGACCTTTCTTCTCGGTCTTCTTGTTCTATCTTTTCTAATCATGGTTCTTTATCCTCCAAAATCAATTGCTTATCAGAATGGAATGTCCTCATCTCCCGGCGTGGAATTCCCAAATTGTCCAAAGCCGCCGGAACTAGATCCCTGTGAACCCATGTTTCCGGATGCGCCGAACGGACCCTGAGGCTGTGAAGGATGCGCATTTCCAAGTGGAAGTGCTACGAAATTAGCAACCACTTCAGTCACCCATCTTCTCTGTCCTTCCGGAGTATCATAAGAGCGGGTGCTTAAGCGCCCTTCAACGAATACACGCATGCCTTTTTTCAGCTGGTTGCCGACAGACTCTGCGAGATTGCCCCAGGCAACAACGTTGATCCAGTCAGTCAGCTCCTTCTGTTCACCCTGAGGAGTTGTGTAGTTACGATTTACCGCAACGGTAAATGATGCGACCGCACGACCCGTTTTCGTTGCACGGATCACGGGGTCCCGTGCCAGATTACCCATAACTTGAACTGAATTCATCGTTTCTACCTCTTAGTCATCCTGTTTTACAATGATATGACGGATAATTTCTTCATGAATCTTGATAACGCGGTCAAGTTCTTTAATCTGCGCCGGATCAGCCTGGAAATCTACTACTACGTAGTAGCCTTCACTCTGATGCTTTACTTCGTACGCAAGATGACGTTTGCCCCATTCATCAACATTGTCAATCGTGCCGCCGATTCTTGTGATCGTGTCCTGCACCAGTTTGACAGCAGCCTTAATGACTTCATCATCAGCTGCATTCACAATGAACATAACTTCATACTTTTTCACGAAATTCGCCTCCTTTTCGGACCTATGTCCCGCGCTTTCCGCGGGCCAGGAAGTTACTTGCCAAACAGCAAGCTTTTATATTATACAAGATGATTCCGAAAAAAGCAAACCCTCCCCTGAAAATTCAAGATAAAAGGAAATTATTGCTTTTTCTTCTTGCTGACCATGAATCCGGTCGCCTGCTGATTAGCCATGATAACAATATCGCTGATCTGCACGCGTTTTGGACGGCTTACAGCAAAAGCAATGATATCCGCTATATCCTCTGCATGAAGCGCATCTACGCCTTCATAAACGGCTTCTGCTCTTTCCTTGTCGCCATGGAAGCGGACTTCACTGAAAGGCGTGTGAACGATGCCCGGCTGGATCGTGGTCACCTTGATATCGCTGTCAATGACATCGATGCGGATACCGTCGCTGAATGTCTTGACGGCTGCCTTTGTCGAGCAGTAGACAGCAGCGCCTGCATACGCATAAAGGCCTGCCGTAGAGCCAAGGTTGACGATGTGGCCGCTGTTTCTTTCAAGCATGGAAGGAAGGAATGCGCGAGTGACCAGGAAGAGTCCCTTGATATTCGTATCGATCATCTGAAGGATATCTTCCTCTTTTGTTTCTGCATACGGTTCAAGCCCCCTTGCAAGTCCCGCATCATTAACAAGAACATCCGGTGCGCCGAAAGCAGCAAGGCATGCGGCAACGGTTTTCCTGATTTCTTCCGGTTCCCTGACATCTAAGACGTAGGGAGTGACCTTGACGGAAAACTCTTTTTCAATGTCAGTCTTCACAGAAGAAAGCTTCTCTTCGTTCCTGGCAGCCAGCGCCAGATCATACCCGCCTGCTGCCAGCGCTTTTGCTGTGGCAAGACCGATACCGCTCGTTGCACCTGTAATGAATGCATATTTGCTCATTTCATTTCCTCCCTCATTGACCTATATAATTTACATTATGAATAGGATTGGTTTATAATAAATATTATACAATATGAATAGAAAAAAGAAATCATAGATTTTTTTAAGATTGGAAACGAGGAATCATCTGTGAAACCATACGCAGGCTTACTTCTTGCAGGCCTTCTTTTTTTGACAGCAGGATGCGGATCGCAAGAGCCCCAGCCCGCCAAAGAGCCTCCGGCTTCCTCTGCCCCTGCAGCAAAAGCGCCGCTTCACCAGATTTCAAAGGAGTCTGATGAATGGTACCACAAGGCTGCCATCGCTTACGGAAAGGGCGATCACCTTTCCGCCCTGGAATCATGCGGGAAAGCGCTTGAAAAGGACCCTGAAAATTACAAAGCTCTTTCCCTCAAGGGAATCATAGAGGCCTTTGACGTATCTCCGGAAGAAGGCATTGCGACGATCAAGAAATCGCTTGCCATCAATCCTGATTACGTGCAGGCTTTTTATGATATGGCCATGGCGCAGAAGCTGGGAAAACATTACGATGAATCCATCGCCTATTTCCAGAAAGTCCTTGCAGCCGACCCTAAAAATACATGGTCCTATTACGGCATCGCTACCAATTATGCAGATAAAAGAGATAAGGAGCGTGCCCTTCAATACCTGAAGAAAGCTATTGACCTCTCCCCTGCAGACGTCAAGGAAACTGCCAGGACGCAGGATCATTTCGCATGGCTCAGAACCGATCCTGATTTCAAAGCCATGACAAGCTAAAGCAAATCCGATTCTTTATCCAAGGGGATTTCGAGTACCAGTCCCTTTGTTTTATATGGAGGTTTTCATGAAATATTCTTTAATTTCGTCTGCTGTCTCTCTCGTGCTCTACCATCATGAGCTCTTGTCCCCTGCCGGGCTTTTCGGATATCTGGCAGGCATCCTGTACCTTGTCACATACAGGGCCAATGCCACACTGATTGCCATCGGATGCATTGCCACAGCAATCATTACCGTCATGTACTTCAACTGGGATTTTTCCTTCACAGGCTACATGACCGTAGGCGTCGCCTGGTCCATGACAATCCTTGCGCTCACTGTCATCCTCACTATCGTGACAATGCTTCGGAAAATCACAGACTCCTTCAATCATCAATAAGCTAGAAGAATAAAAAAGCACCCGCATCTGCCTGGCAGATTCGGGTGCTTTTCAATTGGTGTTTATTTTGCTGCTTTGAATTTCAGGAAGTAGCCGAGGATGACGAGCATGACAGCAAGTCCTACTACATCACCGATATATCCATTTCCAGTCAGGCCGGAAACGAGATAACCGCAGACACAGCTTACTGCTACAACTGCTACATATGGAATCTGCGTGGAGACATGATCGATATGATGGCACTGCGCGCCGGCCGACGCCAGGATCGTAGTATCGGAAATCGGGGAGACATGGTCGCCGCCTACAGCGCCTGCCAGGACAGCAGCCACAGTCATAACCATCAGGTTGTTATCATTGGCAACAATGGCAAGGACGATCGGAATCAGGATGCCGAATGTGCCCCAGGATGTACCGGTCGCAAAAGCAAGGCCGATAGCAACGAGGAAGAATACAGCCGGAAGCATGACGGCAATCGTTGCATTGTCGCTGACAACGCTGCCTACGTAGCTGCCGATGTTCAGGTAATCTTCACCAACAACACCGGAGAGTGTCCATGCCAGAGAAAGGATCATGATCGCGGAAGTCATCTGCTTGAAGCCTTCTACAAAGCAGCTGCAGAAGGTGGTCATGTTCAGGATTTTTCTCGGGATGTAAAGAATGAAGGTGAAAATTAGAGCAATAAAGGAGCCGATAACAAGGCCGCGTGCCGATTCGCAGTTAGCAAAAGCTTCTGCAACGCCCTTCCCTTCCAGGATGCCGCCGGTATAAAGCATGCTGAAAATACAGCCGCCGATCAGGACGACAAGAGGAAGAATGAGGTCGATGATGCGTCCATTGCCGACAGGAGCCATGGAATCATCTTCTGCATATTCAGCAGGAATGACAAGTGTGCCGCCGCTTTCCTTTTCAAAATCAGCCATGCGGGAGAAATCCTTGCCGGACCAGATGATAATGATCATGAAAATAAGAGTCAGCCATGCATAAAGATTGAGCGGAATGGTCTGCAGGAAAAGGGCAAATCCATCAATGCCGCTGTTTTCCGGAAGAGAGGAAGTAACGGCTGCTGCCCAGCTCGATACCGGTGCAATGATGCAGACAGGAGCTGCCGTAGCATCAATGATATAAGCAAGTTTGGCTCTTGTAATATTGAAGCGGTCCGTGACCGGTCTCATGACCGTACCGACAGTCAGGCAGTTGAAGTAGTCGTCGATGAAAATCAGGATGCCGAGAATCATCGTAACGAAAAGAGCGCTTCTCTTTCCCTTGATCGTACGCGCTGCATAATCACCATATGCCTGCGAAGCGCCAGATTTCTGGATCGCAGCGACCATGATTCCCAAGAGTACCAGGAATACAAGAATGTAAACATTCGAGCCGATCTTATCCGACATGATTGCAAACATCGTGTCGATCGCGCCCAGGAAACTGAATCCTGCGAACATGAACGCACCGATAAAAATACCGATGGCAAGGGACATGTACACTTCTTTCGTCGCCAACGCCAGAATGATAGTAATCACAGGCGGCAGGAGCGACCATACCGTTTCAGCCATAAAAACACCAATCCTCTCCATTTTGCCGGCAGACTCTGTCTCCATCTGCCCTTTACTAAAGTTTTCGTTTATTATACAACAATATGTCCTAATCCGCCATAAAAATATGAATATAGGTTTCATCCGAAGATATCGAATCTTCCGCCGCTTTTGCCCGCACGCCGGACAAAATTTCATAAGTGATCATTTTCTGGCAAAGTAAACAAACTCTTCCAGGCTTCGTTTATAGGAAAAGTTGCAGTAAAACATACACGATAAAAAGGGCTGTGACAAGTGCAGTCATTGTCACGGCCCTCTTAGAATTCACAATTTACTTCTTTTCAAAGACGAGATGAACGCCGCCATTTGGAAGCTGTGTCACTTTCTTAAGCGGGAAGGAATCAGGAACGAATACATTCGTTTCTGCAATGCCCTTCTGGTCATGGTTTCCTTCGACATGCGGAACGATGACTTCGGAAATGCCATCGACCATGCCTGCCTTTAAGAAGACGCCGTTGATGGTAGCGCCGCCGCAGAGGACGAGTGTATGAATGCCGAAGTAAGCTTTCATTTTTTCAAGGCTGTGTTCCGGCTCCAGATCATTTTCACCGGCAAAGATGTAAGAGATGTTCTTGCTTCTAAGGTAAGCCAGGTATTCTTTTCTGACGGTGCGGGTCAGGACTTCCACGATCTGCATTCCGCCAGAGAATGCATCATCCCAGTTGCACTTGCCATGACGGTCGAAAACAAAGAGGTACTTTCCTTCTTCATTCTTGACAATGAAATCACCATCTTCAACCGGGGTATCCTTGAAGGCATCGTAATCCACATCGGCCTGCGCCATGTAAAGGCATGCCGTATAAGAACCAGTCCCATGCGCATCTCCCAGTTTTGGGATGACTTCTTCATAATAGTCACCGCATGCGCCGGTCAGCGGGGCATCTGCGAAGTATCCTTCGATTTTTCCATCGATTGATATCATCATGTGTAAAATGACTTTTGCTCTGTCCATAATTAATCCTTTCTGACAATCGTCTGATGCAGGAGCGTGCCATCAGGCAGGTATCCGCTCAGAACAAGCTGGTTATCATCAGCCTCAAACACGTTGTAATTGTCGGTTTCTGGCTGCGGCGCTACATATTCATCAAGCGCATGGCGCTTCCAGAGGCCCGGATAGCGTACATTGCCGCCAAGGCCAAGGATGACATAGACCGGTCCGTGGTCTGCGCGCTTGAAGTCATAAATATGGCCTCTGTCTCTGTACGTATGAAGGTGTGCCGAGAGGACAAGGTCGACGCCTGTCTTGTCAAAGATCGGCATGAATTCCTTTCCTTCATCGGAGAATCCTTCCTCGCGGGCCGGACGGCTCGGATCAGCAAAGGAATACTGGAGAGGATCCTTGTGCATCAGGACGACCTTCCATTTCTTCTTCGAAGATGTGATATCCTTTTCAGCCCATGCTTTTTCTTTTTCAAAAAGGTCCGGCACCCACTGCTTCTCTTCTACAAGGGATGTATCAAGCACCGTAAAGTGAACGTCGCCCCAGTCGAAGGAATAGTAGTGATTGGCAAGCTTGTCGTCGCCGTTCTTCGGAAGGCTGAAATGAGTCAGGTACCTTTCCGGCATCGTTTCCTTCCAGTCAAGGGAATAGGCTTCATGATTGCCTACAGCCGGAGCTACAGGAATCTTGTCAATCGTATCAGCGACTGTCTTGAACCATGCCTGCCACTGATATTCATCCTGGCCGTTATCTACGATATCTCCAAGGTCGATAAAGAAAGCGGCATCAGGATTTCTGGATGCAGCATCCTTGAATAATTTCTCCCAGTCGGAATAATCCGAGCTCTGGGAATCCGAGGTCACGATAGCCTTGAACTTGCCGCCGTTATCGGTAGCAAGCGGATACCATTTGCTGACTTCATTCCCCTGGCGGGTACGGTATTCATAATCGGTTCCCTTTTCCAGGTTGTCCAGCCTTGCGGTATAGACGAAGCTGTCGCTGACGCCTTTGTCGCCCTTGAGCTCCTTGGACACAGCTTTGACGGAACGGATATCATTGCTGCCCGCTTTCCTGTATTCGAGGCTGTCTTCCTTCCCGTTTGTCATCTGCCACATGATCGTGCGGCCGTGCTCATTATCGGCTGCTACGACCTGGCGGACGGAATAGGGGCGCATCGTTTCCTTGACTTCTCCTGAAGCCGCCTTGCCGGAGGATCCGGAAGATGAGCATCCCGCAATCGATACTGCTGCGCAGAGCGCCATCACGCAGGCTGCTATTTTCAATGTTTTCTTCAATAGTTGTTCCTTTATTCCATTACTTCAAAAATTCCAGGCGGTCAGTGGCCTTCCTGATCCACTGATCGATTTCGCGCTGGGCTGTCATGCGGTTTTCCTTCTTGTAGGATACCTGAAGCTGCTCTTCCATCGTGCCACCTCTCTTTTCGACAGCCATGCGCAAATCTTCCAGTGTCTTTTTCGGGCTTCCTCCGCTGGTGGAGAATGTGAATACGTGCTTCCCTTTAAGATCAGCATGTGAGAGGAACTGCTGCATGGCAGGAGCCATCGTGAAATACCATGTCGGGCATCCCAGGAAGATCACGTCATAATCGTTCAGGTTAAAAGATACAGGTTCCGTTTCAGGAATACGGCCGCGGAACTTATCCAGGCCTGCCTGCAGAATCGTCATGCCATAGGAAGAGGAATACTTCCTCTGCGATTTAAGCTCACTCATGTCCCCGCCGATCACCTTGTGGATAGCGGCTGCCAGATCCCTTGTATGGCCGCTTTTGGAGTAATAAAGAATCAGCGTTTTCATTTCACAGCCTTCTTGTATTCTTCATCACTCACTTCTTCGCACCATTCATTCGAAGAGCCTTCTGCCGGCACTTCAATGGCAATGTGCGAGAACCAGGAATCCGGCGCAGCGCCGTGCCAGTGCTTGACCTCAGGCGCAATCTCAACGACATCTCCGGGAACAAGACGGCGCGCAGGCTGTCCCCATTCCTGATAATATCCGACTCCGCCCACGCAGAGCAGAATCTGGCCGCCCTTATGATGGATATGCCAGTGATTGCGGCAACCCGGTTCAAATGTGACATTGGCCACGGGAATTTTTCCCTTTGTCAGCATCTTCAGGTAGCTCTGGCCGGTGAAATACTGGGCATACGCTGTATTGGGCTCTCCCGATGCAAAAGCGGAAACATGATCCTTATCCATATCCTTTTCCTCCCACGATTCCTTTATTTTATTATCTATTACTTATAGGATTCCTTGTAAATGTTGACGCAGTTTTCATCAGAAAGAACGTACGGATCTGCCGGGAAGAGTGCTCCCATGACAGTTCTTGCATTCTTGACGAAGCCTTCGAATTCTTCTTCCTTGATACCATAGTCGCTCATCTTCAGATCAGCTACGCCGCATGCCTTCTGCAGATTTTCAAGAGCCGTCAGGAAATCTTCCGGCTTGTCTGCATTTTCCATGCCAAGGAAACGTGCCATATCGATGAAGCGGTCATCGCAGCAATGATACTTAATAAAAGTGCGGTAGTAAGCCAGGGAAATCATGATGAGGCCTGCGCCGTGCGGCAGGGATTCATGATAAGCGCTCAGTGCATGTTCGAGGGAATGTTCGGATGTGCAGCTGCCTGTCATCATGGAGTAGCCGGACATGGTATTGGCAAATGCCACATGTTCTCTGGCTTCCATATCGCTTCCGTCTGCTACGGCTCTTGGAAGGTACTTGCCGATATTCCTGATGGCAGTCGATGCAACCATATTGCTCATCAGATTGGCCGGCTTGGAAATGTAGCATTCCGTGCTGTGGAAGAGTGCGTCAAATCCCTGGTATGCAGTGAATTTCGGCGGGACAGATGCCATCAGTTCCGGATCGACAATAGAGAGGACCGGGAAGATGCCAAGATCGACAATACCGGTCTTTTCGTGTGTTTCAGTATTTGTGATGACGCCGCCGCAGTCTACTTCAGAGCCTGTGCCTGCTGTCGTCGTGATGTCTACCATCGGAAGAGGCTTGTTGGCAATCGGCTTGCCTTTGCCTGTGCCGCTTGCTACATAGTCCCAGAGCGTGCCGTCATTTGTCGACATGATGGCAATGGCCTTTGTGGCATCCATGACGGAACCGCCGCCCAAAGCAACAAGGAAATCAGCGCCGAAATCACGGGCTGCCTTTGCGCCTTCCATGACAGTCGTATGGATCGGGTTTGCCTGAATCTTGTCAAATACGGATGTTTCCACACCTGCCTGATGCAGTTCCTTTTCCGTTCTTTCCAGGTAACCATTGGCTCTTGTTGATTTGCCGTTGGAAATAATGATCAGTGCTTTCTTGCCCGGAAGAGCCTGTTCATGAAGATGATTCAGCTGCCCTTCGCCAAAAAGCCAGCAAGTTGGAACAAATACCTGAAATAACTTATTTCTTTCCACAATAATTCCTCCTTATCTTTCTATAACAGGACACAGGGTCCCTGATTGACTTAATGGACATAATTGATTTATAATTCAATTAAGTTCAAGTCTATTCTAAATGTTAAAATCGACTTTAAGTCAAGACCTTGATTCAAAAATCTTTCAGGAGGGCCATCATGCTCTATACCGCCGGCGAGGCAGCCAAAATTTTAGGAATTCCAGCTTCTACACTCCGCTATTACGATAAGGAAGGACTCCTTCCCGAACTGGAACGTTCCAGCGGAGGCATGCGCATGTTCCGTGATTCAGATTTTGCGAGCCTCCGGCTCATCCAGTGCTTGAAAAAAGCAGGCCTTCCCCTGAAGGAAATCCGCGACTTCATCCGTCTTCCCAATGACGGCCAGAAGACAATCGATACCCGGTTGAAAATCCTCTCCCACCAGAAGAAACTCCTCAGAAAGAAAATGGAAGAGCTTGAGGACATGATGGGCATGGTCGAATATAAAATCTGGTACTATGAAACCGCCAAGCGCGCAGGAACGACAAAGGTTCCGGCAGGAATGGATGAAACTGAACTCCCTGTCCATCTCCGCGATGCCTATGTACATCTCCATGCGGTTCCGAGGAAAGAGAGGAAAGATCTCTGATTCCCCCTTTCATTATTATGTACCCATCCCGAAATATTTCAAGAGTATAAACAAAAAAGAAACAAGATGCTGACAGAAAATCAGATTTTGTTTCTTTTTTTATTGCTTAGGCCGAAAAAACGGATCCCCTTGCGGAGACCCGTTTTCATGATGGATTAGAATTCAGTTTTCCAGAGACCATGGAGGTTGCAGTATGCATAAACCGTGCCATGTTCAACAAGATGGAAATCTGTTTCCGGCTTGTCGCCCGGTTTCAGATATTTGAAGTGGAGTCTGCCTTCACATTCCATAGCGATCCATTCGATGTAGTGATTTTCCAGCATCGGGTGCGGAGTGGATCCGACCTGTACATGGAGCATCTTTTCACCTTTTTCTACAACCGGTACATGCTTTTCAGCAGCTGCATCTGTCGATCCCGGAATCAGGTGTTCCATCGGTTTGCCGCAGCAGGTGAGGCTTGTGCCGCCGCCGTTCGTGATCACCGCAAGAACATTTCCACATACGTTACATTTGTAAAATTCTACTGCCATGTTCCTTACCCCCTTCAGAGATAACCAAAAACTGTAGAAAATATGAATGAAACCCTGTGCTTCATTCATATCTATAAATATTATCCCACAAAAAGATGGAAATGTATATCAAAATAGATTAAAAATTTTTGATATATTGTGACATTTCCTCAAGGGACTTAATACCATCTTGTCATCGGGAGATCGTTATTGGTTCCCTTGGTAAAGAGCATCTGGTCCACATCGATGTATCCGATATAGAAGGCAGCAGCGCAGCCGCAGAGATAAAGATCCCACATGCGGACGAATTCGCTGCCCATCTTGGCTTCCACCTGTCCGCGTACCTTCTGGAAGTTATGATACCAGCAAGAAAGCGTCTTGTAATAATGGCGGCGAAGACTTTCCACGTCCAGAAGCTGGAACTGGCCCTTATACGCAATTTCGAGCATTTCATACATGGTAGGAAGCGTTCCGCCCGGGAAGATATACTTTCTCATCCACGGATTGCTGTTGACCTTGTCCCTGCCATTGATGAAGTGCAAAAGGAAAAGACCCTTGTCCTTCAGAACCTGCTCGACAACACTCATGTACCGTTCATACTGCGAGCGGCCGACATGTTCCAGCATGCCGACACTGACAGCGCGGTCGAATGTCATGCCCTTCTTCGGAAGGTCCCTGTAATCGAGAAGGTCGATCTGTACCTGGCCTTCGAGCCCGAGCGCCTTGATCCTTTCCTGTCCCATTTCCCACTGTTCATGGCTGAGCGTGCATCCATATCCCTTGACGCCGTACTTCTTGGCAGCCTCAATCAGAAGGTAGCCCCAGCCGCATCCGATATCCAGAAGACTCATGCCCCTTTCAAGGTGAAGCTTTTCCAGGATATAATGGACCTTGTTTTTCTGTGCTTCTTCCAGCGTATCATTGTCATTCTTGAAATAAGCGCAGGAATAGCTCAGCGTCGGATCGAGCCAGAGCTTGTAGAAATCATTGCCAAGGTCATAATGGGAGCATACCTCTTCCCTCTGTGTCGACTTGTCTTCCGGCGGATAGAGAAGGGATGCAACGGCATTCCTGTCCAGCGAGAACTGATCGATCTGCTCGAGGAGTCCTTTAAGGACCGTGAACATATCCCCTTCGACTTCAATATCTCCTCTCATGTACGCTTCCCCGAGAGCAAGAGACGTAGAAGTCAGGAGTTCCTTCTTCGGGATGTCCTTATGGAAAATAACGCGGCATACAGGCTCTCCCTTACCAATCCTGTATTCCTTGTCACGGATCACTACGTCAAAACAGTATTTATCAAATCTCTGCAAATAATAAATAAGGAAATCATCTAAAACATGCATAGTAACGCCTTCATTCCATCATTAAACTCATATCCGCGCCATAAGCGCTTCCTCAATCATCGTATTCCCCATTTATTCAGCTGATCTCTGTATCCACCGCCTCTTATCCGGCTTTTCCAGAAAACATTCTTGCTGATAAATCCAGTACAAGCATAGCGCTGTGTAACTTTCCGCAGCGGCTCTTCCTGAGCCATCACCTCCCTGAACACATTCCCTTTATGTTCATTTATAGACGACCATTTATAAATAAGCGCTTTTCTATATATAATGGTAGCACTTATTCATGAATTATCCAAGGGGCTCATAATATTTTATGCAATGCCGAACAATTTGTTCATCGATAGAGCCTAACTTTCAGAAGATTCTGGAAATCGGAATCATATCCCAAGACAAAAATTTAGGTATATTTGCTAATGACTATTTATCATTAAAAATCCACATTCCTTTTAAAAAATGGATTCATCAATAAAAGCCGGGCTGCCATCCATAAGGAGGCTCCCGGCTTTTCCTGCAAATATTCCAATTCAGAATTGATAAGCCAGACGATCATTCCTCTTCAAGGTCATTGGGAATATCCTTGATCTTCCTGGCAGGAACACCGCCCACAAGGCAGTTGTCCGGCACATCATGCGTCACGACAGCACCGGCCGCGATGACGACATTGTTTCCGATCGTAACGCCCGGAACGATGACGACATTCCCGCCGATCCATACATCATTCCCGATCGTTACAGGCTTTGCAATGCCAAGGCTCTTTCTTCTGCCTGACGGGGACAAAGGATGATTGACTGTGATGATCTGCGTGCCTGGTCCAATGATGACATGATCTCCGATCGTGACGGGTGCAATATCCAGGATTGTTACATTGTAATTGGTCAGAAAATCGTCCCCCACATGGATATTCTTTCCGTTATCACAATTGAACCTGGGGAGAACGACCGGGTTCTTTCCAACGCTTCCGAAAAGCTCGCGGATGGCTTTTTCGCATGCCGGATAATCCGTCGGATCTGTTTCATTAAGAATTTTGCACATTTTGACTGCATGGAGCTTTCTTCCATCCACTTCGGGATCTCTGAAATCATAAGGAAGCCCGGCTTCCAGTTTTTCAAGTTCAGTCATATTATCCTTTTCCTCATTTCTTTATTTATAGGAAGCTTCGTAGATGGCAAGGTAATCCTCATCGGAGAGCAGAACAGGATCTGCCGTAATGTCGCCGCCAAGGACTTCATGCACTTTCTGCGGATACTTCTTCAATTCTTCCTTCGTGATGCCTGCGTCGCTCATCCTGAGATCACTGCAGCCGACACTGGCAATCAGCTCGTCAAGTGCTTTGATGAAATCTTTTCCGGATGCTGCATCCTTGACCCCCATGGCCTTTGCCATATCGATCATCGGCTGCTCAGCTGCCTTTCTTTCTGCAAAGAAATCAAAGTATGCATGAGAAATCATGATGAGGCCGGCTCCGTGGATAAGATCGTCATGGAAGCTTCCCATGACATGTTCCATCGTATGCTCGGATGTGCAGAGCATGTAGTAGCCTGCCAGCGTATTGGCAAGAGCCATGTTCGTTCTTGCTTCACGGTCGCTTCTGGTGCGGATTTGTTAATACAGACAAATAAATATCATAAAAAATCTAATCGTACTTTAATCTTAATCATGCAGCCATTGGAGCTGCGTTGAATACTTCCATTGGAGCTAAAAGATGTAATTTGCGCTGAATGCGTTTGTTGTTGTAGAAGTAGATGTAGCCGTTGATCATGCTTACCACTGCTTTACGGCTGGTGAATTTACGTGTGTAGTAACGTTCGCGCTTCAGCATTCCCCAGAACCCTTCCATCAGACCGTTGTCTGCACAGCAGCCTACACGGGACATGCTGTGAACCAGTCCTGCTTTTTCAACAATCTTATGGAATCCGTTGCTTGTATACTGGAATCCGCGGTCGGTATGAATCATTGGATGTTCTCCAGGATTCTCTTTAAGTGCCTTTTCCATTGTCTCAAAAGCCAGTGCAGTATTGTTCCTGTCGCCGATGACATAAGAGACAATCCGGCGATCATGGCCGTCAATAATCGCGCTTAAATATAACTTGTGCAAAACTCCATCAGCAGTTGTGTACTTGAATTCAGTGACATCCGTCATCCATCTTGCATTGGACACGCCGGCATCAAAGTCACGGTTCAGCAGGTTTTCAAAAATGTACTTTGGATCCTTTGCGTTACGAGTGCAACCATCGGTCTTGTACTTGATCACGGACTTAATATTAAGTATCCGCATGATACGAAGAACCAGACTGTCGCTTACATTTATATTGATGTTGTCATCCTTCTTGATCCAATCGTTAATCCGGCGGTATCCCATATCCGGATATTCCTGATGGGTTTTCATGACCTCCTGTGCGACCTTTTCTCTCAGCAGTTCACGGCCGCTCTTAATATGATTCAGCCATCCGTAATAAGCTGCCCGGGAGACCTTTGAGAGTCGGCAGAGACTTTCTATGGAGATGTTGGTTTCTTCATGGACTTCTTTTATGGCTTTAAAATCTCTGAGAAGGTGAGTAAGGCTGAATCCTTCGAGGAACGCAACCTTTCCTCTATCTCCATCTTTTTTTTTAGCAGGGCAATCTCTGCTATAAGATCCTTCTGTTCTTCAAGAAGTCTGGCATTCTCCTGACGCAGCTGTTCTTCTTCGGTCCGGGGCGTTTGGAGCCTGATCGGCTTTCCTCTGTAATCCTCAAGACCAACTTCGCCCATTTCCTTGAACTTTTTTACCCATGTGTAGAGCGTTTGGTAGGACATGTTGTACTTCTTGGCTATCTTGTTATAATCGCATCCACTGGCGATGCACTCCTGAACGATTCTGACTCGCTCTTCCTTGACCGATTGCTGGCGTTTGCCCATAAGATCTCCTCCTTCAGAAACGAGGTCTGTCAACTTATGCTCATTATACGCCTCAATCCATGTTTTAAGGGAGAGTGTGCCGGAAATTCTGTATTTGGCACAGACGGAAAGCATGGAAACACCGCCTTTAAGATATTCCTTTACGGCCTGGATCTTCATCTGATTGGAGTAGTAAGACAAATGCTGCCTGGGCCGCAATCCCTTAAAGCCCTCCTCTTTATACCGGAGGACCCATTTCCTGAATGTTATGCGGCTCATATGAAGATTTTCAGCTGCCTGGGTAATCGTAACACCCTGATAGAGATATGAAGCAATCTGGTCTAACATTTCCTCCGGGGACGCTTTGGTTTTACATGGCATAAGAATGACCTCCTAATATATTTATGATATTATTCTGTCTTTCTTGTTGAATCATACCACTTCCATCATGATAAGCCTTTGGCAGATTCTTTGCAATGAGTTCGATTGCCTGCAAGGCAAACATTCTTCCCATCGTATGTTCATTCTTGTTGATCATGGATTCAGCGGCATGGAAGAAGGCATCCATTCCCTGATAAGCAGTGAACTTCTGCGGAACGCTCATCATGAGGCGGCTGTCGACAACAGAGAGGCACGGGAACATGGATTCAAAGAAAATCCCTGTCTTTTCCTGTGTTGCTTCATCTGTGATGACAGAGGCCATATCGACTTCAGAGCCTGTGCCCGCTGATGTTGTGATGGCAACGATGGGAGAAGCTGCATAAGGAGCTTCCTTCTTTCCGCCGTGAAGGGAGAGGCTGTAGTCCCAGATGGTGCCCGGATTCGTCATCATGAGCGCAATGCACTTCGTGCAGTCCATGACAGAACCGCCGCCCAGGGCAATCACGAAGTCGCATCCGGTCTTCTTCGCCTTTTCAGCGCCGTCCATGACATTTTTGCTTGTCGGGTTCGGGCGGACTTCATCAAAGACTTCATAGGAAACGCCAGCCAGATCGAGTTCATGCTTTACATCATCCAGGTATCCGTACTTCTTGACGGATGTGCCGTCTGATGTCACGATCAGTGCTTTCTTTCCCGGAAGCTTCTGTTCATGAAGTTCAGAGAGCTTGCCTTCACCGAAGAGAACTCTTGCCGGCATATAGAAATTGAAGTTGTACATATTTGATTCCTCCTGCTGATTAGTCACTTACAACTAAACCAATATTAAGTCAATCTTCCCGGGGATCTTCTATAGTATAAAATCACTGATGATTTTCATCAGCGCTTTATGTTAACATATTTAGTGTTAAATATTAACCTCAGGAGGGATACTATGAAAGGACGCATGCTTTCGGATGCGATAGAAAAGCTGTCCGAGGATTTTCCGCATCTTCACTGGGATTTCCGCCCCGAACCAGTCAGCGGGAACACGGAAATCATTTCGCAGTGGCTCGGTGAGCCTGATGAAGAAGTCATGGTCTGCGCGTTCAAGGGGAATCACATCCAGGAACGGTTTCACCGGCAGAACTTCTTCTTTATCAATTTTGCCTACTACGGTGATTACGAAGCCGTTTCTGCCAAGTATGACCACACGGTTCCCATGAAGGAAGGCGACTGCTATGTCGGACAGCCCTACAGCGGATATGCGCTCAGGTGTGACAGCGCGGAAGATATTGTGATTGCAGGCGTCCTCATCCAGAGGGAGACGTTCCTTCGCGATTACCTGGGCCCGATTTCATCAGATGCTTCTCTCGTCCGGTTTTTCCTGGATCCGACGACCAATGCATACTCCGATGAATTCATTCATTTTTCCCTGCCAAAGGATTCTCCGATCCATCATCTTCTGGATCTTATGATCATTGAATATGCAAATAAGAAGGAAGATACGCAGAAGGTGCTGAAGCCGCTGATCCTTTCGATGATCATGTACATTGCAAGAGAATACAGGAAGTCTCATGAAATCATGGATACGGATCCTCTTTCCATCCGTCTTTTCTCTTATATGGAGTCTCATTCGGATACCGTCACACTTTCAGACCTTGCCGCGCATTTCGGCTATCATCCCGTTTATATTTCCCGCCTTCTTCCCAAACTGTTCGGAAAAAACTTCTCCTCGCTCCTCCTGGACATACGAATGAAGAAAGCGAAGATTCTCCTTGACCACACGGATCTGACCATAGAAAAAATTGCTGCCGTCCTTGGTTATAGCAACAGCAGCAATTTCTACAAATCCTTCCGTCATTATTACGGGAAATCACCGCGTTCTCTCAGCTAGGATTCCTCGTCTTTCTTTTTCTTGTTTCCTTCCGGCAGTCCTTTTTCAAGGATGCCGGCTTTTCTTTGCACAGAACGGAGCGCGCTTTCAAACTCGCGCCCGGATATGTTCAGATTGACATTCCTCGGCCTCTTCTTTTCAGGAAGCCCCTTCATGCTGACATCCTGTACATTATAGGGATCCTGCATTTCCGTCAGGTACGGCCAGTACTTTTTCGGAAGGTAGAGCATCCTTTCTCTTGGATTTCTCCTGTCCTCGATGCCAAGATGCCGGTAATAATTCCGCCAGATCTGCCGGAGGTCTTCCTCTGACTTACTGACCTTCAGCTCCAGATTCGGATCTTCGACCTCAACAATCGATACCTTGCCTTCCTCGTACACGGCCGCAATCTGCCGGTTCACATCATAGATCGCCCAGGATTCAGCCGAAAGCCGGCTTTTGAAATGCTCTGCCAGGATAGGCGCCACATTGTGCGTCGGGTTGATGGAAGCAAAGAGCATCCCCTCCTCCAGCTCGCTGAAACGGAGGATGCCGCGGAACTTCTCCGCTTCATTTCCTACTTCCCGTCCCATTTCCAGGATTTCCCTCGCCCATGGCTCCTTCCAGTAAGAATACAGGTCCTTTCCCGTCTTGAAGCCGCGGCGCATGTACTCAAAAATTTTCATTTCCTTCTCCGGCCTTGCGGAAAGAAAAGCACGGTACACCTGGCGGATGCCTTTTTTGCCGCACTTCTTTTCAAAACTTGCCGCCACTTTTTCCGCATAAAGGAAATTTGTCCTCACAATGAAATCCGCCCCGAAAAGACGGACCTCTCCTCCTTCCGGGCCGATTCCTTCAAGTTTGCTCGTCCCGTAATGGTAGATCTCATAGACGGCCGTCAAAAATCCCGGGTATGTGCCATCATAGTAGTAATACATGCATCCTCCCCAAGGAGCTATGACTGCCCGCCGAAAAGACTCATCTGGCGGACTTCTGCGGCTGCTTTGCCCGATATGAGCGCATTCCTTAGATCGATGCCATCAAGACTTCCCGGCGCGGAATACTTCCCATTGATCGTCACGAAGTAGCGGGCGCGTTTCATCACGACTCCTATATTCTTCAAGTCTTCAAAATTGAGCGTCCCGTAGCGGCGAAGGCGCATAATACGAAGCGCACTCCTGACGCCGATTCCGGGCACGCGCAGTATCATTTCATAAGGCGCGCGGTTCACTTCGACCGGGAAAAGCTCCCTGTGGCGGAGCGCCCAGCAGCACTTGGGATCAAGCTCCTCATCGAAATCAGGCTCCTCTGGAGACAGGATTTCTTCCGCGTCAAAATGATAGAAGCGGAGCAGCCAGTCCGCCTGATAGAGCCTGTTCTCCCTCATGAGAGGCGGCGCTTTGACAGCAGGCAGGTTCTTCCCTTTCATGATGGGAACGTACGCTGAATAGTAGACTCTCTTCAAGGATGCCTTGCGGTACAGCCCCTGCGTCAGAAGGAGAATCTGCCGGTCGCTTTCCCCGCTGGCTCCCACGATGAGCTGCGTTGTCTGTCCGGCAGGCACAAAGGAGGGCGCTCTCTTGAATTTCTTCCTTTCTTCCTTGTTTTCCCTGATCGAGTCACGGAAAAACTTCATCGGCGCCATGATGGCCTGCTTCGTCTTCTGCGGTGCCAGAAGATGGAGCGATTTTTCCGAAGGAAGCTCTATATTGACGCTCACCCTGTCCACATAGCGGCCAAGTTCGTTCAAAAGCTTCGGATCCGTTCCGGGAATTCCTTTCATGTGGATGTACCCATTGAAATGCTCCCTTTCGCGGAGAAGCTTCGCCGTGCGAATCAAAAGCTCCGTCGTATAATCCGGCGACTTCACGATACCGGATGAAAGAAAAAGTCCTTCTATATAGTTCCTGCGGTAAAACTCGATCGTCAAAAGCACGATTTCCTCGGGCGTCAGCATGGCTCGCGGCGTATCGTTGCTCCTCCGGTTCACGCAGTATTCACAATCATAAATGCAGGAATTCGTCATCAGGATCTTCAGCAGCGAAATGCAGCGTCCGTCCGCCGTCCAGCTGTGGCAGATGCCGCTGTAATGGGCATTCCCCAGGCCGCCCGGCCGATTGGGCCGCGATGAGCCGCTTGAAGAGCAGGACACATCATACTTCGCTGCGTCTGCCAGTATATCCAGTCTGTCTTCTATGTCCATCTCTTCCTCCTAGAACATTTTTTCTATTCCATATTATAGCACAAGGATTTTTATATGGGAATAGTTGTTCTATTTTCTTTCAATAAAAAAGAAGCTCTGGCGAAATGTGCAGTCACTTTGCCAGAGCTTCTTTTTATTTTTATTCTTTTGATTCTTCAAGAATTTTCAAAAGTGCATCTTTATCTGTCTTTCCCGTCGATCTTTTGGGAATGGATTTGACGCGGATGAAACGGTGGGGAATCTCCCAGATTTCCAGCTTCTCATGAAGTTTCCGTATCATCGTCCTGGTATCCGGCACATTATCCCCTGCGACAAAGGCAATAAGGCGCAGCCCGTTTTCTGATGGAACGGCAAGAAGCTCCGCTTCATCGATCCCCTCAGTCATGAGGATATGGGAAATGACGCGCTGGCGGCTGATGTGATTTCCCTTGATATTGTACACATCTTCTTTTCTTCCTGTGAAATGGAGCCATCCGTCCTTGTCAAAATAGCCCAGGTCATGGCAGGTGAAGGGAAGAGGAATATCCTCGACCATGTACGGACTTTCCACAAAGATTTCTCCGTCCCTGATCGTGACATTAACGCCCGGGAAAGGTTTCCCCACGCTGTCAGGCATTTCAAGGATCTTGCTTCCCCGTATGCAGGAAACATAATTCAGCTCCGATGCGCCATAGTACATGACGGTATCAGATTTTGGGAAGCGCTTTTTAAGGCCGGTCAGGATCCGCTCGGTCATGAGCTGGGACCCGGTCAGGATATACTTCACAGAGTCCGATGTCCCATTCATTCTTGAAAGAGGATACAGCTTGGAAGGTATCATGTAAATATGCGTTGCATGGAGCGATATGATTTCCTTCATCCATGTGCGCGGAAGGACTTTCATCGTCCCTGCAATCACCGCGCCTTCTGCCATGAAGGAAAAGAGCATGTTGAGATTTCCCGTAAAAGCCATGGATCCCTGCGTATACAGGATGGAATCCCCGTCCACACCAAAAGCCTTGTTCTGCACGGGAAAGAAATCTGCCCAGCTTTCCACGCGGCGGAAAAGGATTTTGGAAAGGCCGCTGCTTCCAGAAGTCAGGACGGCAACGCCTTCTTTCCTTGTGATTCCTGTATCCTTGACTCTTCCACAGAAAAGCCCGTCTTCCCTTCTTGAAACGGAGATGCCTCCCGTTTCGCTGTCGGTCAGAAGGAAATCAATCGGGCGCGCATCGAAGAGCTCTTTGAGCCTTTCCCCTTTGATGTATTCATGGACAAGAAGCGGAACGGCCCCTGCTCTTTCTGCGGCAAGGAACCAGAGCACCTGGCTTGCCGCATCCGTCAGGTAGAGAGCTACGACCTTCCCGTGCACTTCTTCAGGCAAAGATCTCCCTTTTTCTTTTGTAAAAGCATCTGCTTCTCCATAAGTGATCGTTTTCCCATCAAAAGAAAGAAAAGCATGGTCCGGCCTTTCCTTTCCCCAGCGGATCACATAATCGGATAATTTCATTCTTCCGCCTCCGTACGCTTTACAAGGATGGTTTCACCGACACCGCCGGCAGCGGGAATGGCAGCCGCGCCAAGACGCCCTTCCTTCTCCCGGAGGATTTCCATCAGATGGATCATGATCTCAGCGCCGGATGCGCCATAAGGATGCCCGTAGGCAAGAGCGCCTCCTGCCTGATTGAGACGTCCGGCCACCTCAGGATGCTTTTTCATGAAATGCGCGCTGATGACGGCAAACGCTTCATTATACTCGAAAGCATCGATATCCTCGTAAGTGAGCTGATTGTCCGCAAGCATTTCCGATACTGCCGCATCCGCCGCAAGGGGCGGCACCTTGGGATCACTGCCGATGAGCCTCGTATCTGCGATTTCAAAAGCAGGCGTGACTTCATGTTCATCCGCCCATGCTTCAGAAACAAGAAGAAGGAAAGCGGCTCCGTCATTCATTGTGCAGGAATTGGCGGCCGTCAGAATCCCAGCCGGGAAATCCGTCACGCGCGGCGCCCTAGCCAGAAGCTTCTGGCTCATCCTGGGCCGGATGGCTTCATCCCTTGTACTTCCAAAGAGAGGCAGGATGACATCCCGGAATATTCCATTTTCAGATGCTTCTTTGGCAAGCATCTGGCTTCTAAGCGCCGCTTCATCCGCTTCTTCCCTCGTAATGCCTGCCGCTTTGGCAGCACGTTCTGCCCCAAGAAGCATGACATCATCCCCGAATTCTCCCGGCATAAACTGCGCTGCTGTAAATTCCGGATTCCTAAGCTTCGCCCTTTCATCATGATCGGCATATATTCTTTTCGGCTGGAGGGATGCGCTTTCTGCGCCGCCCGCCAGGACGACATCGCACTGCCCTGCAGCAATCCTGCCTGCGGCCATATCGATGGCGGCAAGGCCGGACGCGCACTGTAGATCAAGCGTAAAAGCAGTCACCCTTTCAGGGAAACCTCCCTCCAAAAGGAGCAGTCTTCCGATATTTCCTCCGGGTCCCACTGCATTTCCGCAAATGCAAAGGTCCGGCACGACGCTGTACCTTCTGCAAAGTTCGGCGGCCACACGACCGCCCAGCACTTCGGGCCTTACTGACTTGAAAATCCCATACCGGATTCCGATATGCGACCGGAGTCCTCCTAATATATATACCTTCCTGTTTATCATAATCTCACCGCCACAAAGCACAACTGATCCGTGTATCCTTCAATTTTCTGGTCTTTCTCCATCAAGTATACTTCTTCTCCACTGAAGACGGGATGATGGAATGAAATTTTCATGCTCTCTGAAGGGTACTTTTCCATCACGGATTCAAAAATCTGAAATCCGCTGACGACGGGTTTCTCTGTGTAATGGATTTCATTATGGTCGCCAAGCTCTCTGCTGTAAGCTCTGACTTCATCTGCGGAAAATGATTTCCAGAAGGCGGCTTCATCGGGCCGCTTCTCTCCTTCTTTGGAAGCGGAAGGTTTTGAAAGGATGAGTTCAAGAAATTCCCCGCTTTCCCTGCCGCGGACGGCCACGCGGAGAAGTTTCCCATCGCGGATGATTTCCTCATACGCTTTATTTTCTCCATTTCCTTTTTTATATGTCAGCCTGCCCATCAGCATCCCCTGCCACTCTGGGCGCCATATGCGGCAGATGGCCTTTACTGCATCTTTCATATTTCCTCCTATGAAAAAACCGTTCCCTGGGGAACGGTCTTATGAATCAGTTGGTTCCGATCAGTCTCTTGCGGTATCTGCTGATCAGGTAAGAGGCCAGAACGATCTTTGTGATATCCCCCGGCAGGAACGGGAACATGCAGAGAAGCATGGAAGCCCAGAGTCCGTTTCCGGTCAGGAACATGAACCATGCCAGGCCCATCGTATAGCAGGCTGCCGTGCCAAGTACAGTACCAAGGAGCATGTTCTTGAACGTGAAGCCGAGCTTTTCACCGACAAGGCCGACAATGAATGCCATGACTGCAAAGCCGACGATGAATCCGCCAGATGGTCCCGCAATGACGGAAACGCCTGCGCGCATCATGGAGAATACAGGAACACCTGCCATGCCAAGAAGCAGGTAGATGACAAGACTCAGGAAACCGTAGCGCTTGCCAAGGAATCCGCCTGCCATGAGAGCGGCAAAGGATCCCAGAGTGATCGGCACCGGCTGGATCGGTATTGTCAGCTGCGAGAATACGGCGCAGACTGCTGTAAAGAGAGCACACATGACCTGCATGCGTACAGAATGATTATTTCCCATAAGAACCCCTCCGTGTAGTGATTTACTTGAATTATTATAGTCACTTGGTTTATTTATGTCAACTAGATTTTATTAACAGTTGACAATTAATTTACTGCTCTTCGGGCATTTAAAAACCCGCCCAGAAGGGCGGGTCTTTGTGAGGTGATTATCATTAAGGGTATCCTTAATTTTCGTGATTATTTGCCGCAGTGTCTTGCTTCCTGAGACTTCTTGTACTGTTCATTGACAAAGTCCCAGTTGATGATGCGGAACCATTCATTGATGTAATCAACGCGGCGGTTCTGATACTTCAGGTAGTAAGCGTGTTCCCAGACGTCCAGGCAGAGAATCGGTCGCTTTCCTTCTGTCAGCGGGTTGTCCTGGTTGGCAGTGGAGAGAATTTCAAGCTTGTCTCCATCAGCTACGAGCCATGCCCAGCCGCTTCCGAAACGGCCTGCGGCAGCAGCTGCAAACTGCTTCTTGAATTCTTCATAGGATCCGAAGGTTTCCTTGATCTTGTCAGCAACAGGGCCTGCAAATGCAGTCTGTCCTTCCGGAGCCATCATTTCCCAGAACAGGGTGTGATTGTATGTGCCGCCGCCATTGTTGCGGACAGCGCCCCTGATGTCTTCCGGCAGATGATTCAGATGAGCGATCAGGAATTCAACGGATCTTTCAAACAGTTCCGGATGAGCTTCCAGTGCCTTGTTCAGGTTTGCTACGTAAGTTGCATGATGCTTATCATGATGGAAACGCATGGTGTCTGCATCAATCACAGGTTCAAGAGCGTCATAAGCATAAGGTAAAGCGGGTAATTCAAAAGCCATAATGGACTCTCCTCTCATATGTAAACTTATCTAAAAGTATTTAGTTAATAACTAACTCTGAATGTATTGTATCGTAAATTTTCGAAATAGTCAAACGTTTTTCGATATAGAAATTTCATAATGTGTTGCGTTTTTGTGACCATTCATTATCATTTAGATCGAATTTTGTAAACATAAAGAGGGATTCTTTTGATTCATCCTCTTTCCGCCATGAAAAAAGAGCCTCTCCGGCTAGAAGAGACTCCTTTTCTTATTTATGTCCTATCAGACGAGCTTGCTGAAATCGCCCCATGCGCGGAAGAGATCCAGTGCAGAGATCAGCTGGGAAACGCGGTTGGCCTTGAGTTTTTCGTCATCGACCATGACCATGACATTGTCCAGGTAATCATTGATCGGAGCTGTCAGTTTCTTCAGGGAAGCGAGAGCTTTTCCGTACTGGTATTCCTTGTAAAGCGGAAGAACTTCAGCCTTCACTTCATCAAGTGCTGCCTGCAGGTTCTTTTCGTATTCTACTTCAAAGAGGGATGGATCGACTGCTCCGCCTTCCTTGTCCTTGGTGATGTTTGCCAGTCTTGTGACAGCCTGACGGAGATCGGTTTCATCCTTCAGCTGGCTTTCTGCCATGGCTCTTGCCTTCAGGAAGAGAGCTTCGATGTCGTCGACCGGGCCTGCGAAGACTGCGTCAATGATATCGTAAGCAATGCCTTCATCGAGCATGATGGCTTTGATTCTCTGGCGGAAGAATTCTTCGATCTGACCCAGAGCTGTTTCTTTGGCTTCCTTTTCGCCTGGGAGGAGCTCGAGAGCTTTTCTGATGCCTTCTCTGATATCCCAGTGGATGCCGCCGTCAGTCAGGATGTTGACAGCGCCGATAGTCTGTCTTCTCAAAGCAAACGGGTCCTGGGAGCCTGTCGGAATGAGGCCGCGGAGGAATGTAGCAGCGAGGTTGTCGAGCTTGTCAGCCATGGAAAGAACGCGGCCGATGGATTCCTGCGGAAGGATATCGCCTGCAAATCTTGGCATGTACTGTTCGAAAATGGCCTGTGCAACGTTTTTCTTTTCGCCGTCGAGGAGAGCATATTCCTTGCCCATTTCACCCTGCAGTTCAGTGAATTCAGTGACCATGCCGGTAGCAAGGTCGGACTTGGAAAGGTAAGCAGCTCTTTCTGCATCAGCCTTTTCATCAGCGGAAAGGTTCCATCCGTCGCAGATGAAATCAGACAGCTTCTGGAGGCGGTCAGCCTTGTCAAGCATGGTGCCCATACCTTCCTGGTAGTTGATGCGGGTCAGGTCTTCCCTATGGCCTTCCAGGCTCTTCTTCCTGTCGTTTTCAAAGAAGAACTTAGCGTCGTCAAGGCGGGCGCGGAGAACGCGTTCATTGCCGATCTGTACGTTATGGATAGCCTTTGTGCCGCCGTTTCTGACGGTAAGGAAGTACGGCATCAGGGAGCCGTCTTCATTTCTGACCGGATAGTATCTCTGATGATCTCTCATCGGAGTAACGACAGCCGGTACCGGAAGCTTCAGGAATTCTTCATCGATGCGGCCATAGAGAGGTGTTGGATATTCAACGAGGTAGTTGATTTCTTCAAGAAGATCTGCATTGTGCCAGACATTGCCGCCCAGTTCTTCCGCTTTGGCAAGAAGGCCCTTGCGGATCATGTCGCGGCGTTCATCCTGATCGACGATGACAAATGCCTTGCGCATGGTTTCCTTGTAGGATTCCGGGCTTTCAATCGTGACATCTTCCTTGCAGAGGAAACGATGCCCGCGGCTGATTCTGCCGCTCTTGACATGAGCAAATTCCATCGGAACGACTTCGCTGCCGCAGAGAGCGACGATCCAGCGGATCGGACGGATGAAACGGGCTTCCTCATCAGCCCAGCGCATGCTTCTTGTGAAGTTCAGGCCTGTAATGAGGGAAGTGAAAAGAGAAGGAAGGATGTCTTCGATCTTTTTGCCTTCATTGACGACATGAGCCCATGTATATTCGCCTTCCCTGATAAGCTCGGAAGGATCGATATGCTGTCCTCTTGCAAAGCCCTGTGCCGCTCTTGTCGGATTGCCGTCTTCATCAAAAGCAGCCTTGATGGACGGGCCGCGCTTCTTGACTTCTTCATCAGGCTGGCGGTCAGCAGCTTCCCTGACGAGGACTGCGAGTCTTCTCGGTGTTGCATAAACGGTGATTTCCTTAAGGGAAATGCGATTTTCTCCGAAGGCATTTTCCGCCAGAACGCGGAGCTGATCAACGACTCCGGACATAATATTAGCCGGCATTTCTTCCGTGCCGATTTCCAAAAGCAGATTCTTACTCATTTCCCTCGCCTCCCTTCAGCATGGGGAATCCCAGTTCCTTGCGCTTTTTCAGCCATTCCTTGGCGCACATTCTTGCCATGTTTCTGACGCGTGCGATATATTCCGTTCTTTCAGAAAGGGAAATAGCGCCGGCAGCATCCAGAAGGTTGAATGCATGGGAACATTTCAGTACATAATCGTAAGCAGGAAGTACGAACCCCTTCTTGACTACGCGGGTTGCTTCTTTTTCATACATGTCAAACAGCTTGAAGAGCATATCATGGTCAGAAAGCTCATAGCTGTAAACGGACTGTTCGTATTCGTTTTCATGCCATACGTCGCCGTAGGTAACGCCGTCTGTCCATTCCAGATCATAGACATTGTCCTTTTCCTGGATGTACATGGCAATACGTTCCAGGCCGTAGGTGATTTCAACGGCTACCGGATGTTCATCAATGCCGCCGACCTGCTGGAAATAGGTGAACTGGGTGATTTCCATGCCGTCGAGCCATACTTCCCAGCCGATGCCCCATGCGCCGAGCGTCGGGGATTCCCAGTTGTCTTCTACGAAGCGGATATCATGTTCTTCCGGATCGATGCCGAGTTCCTTCAGGGATTCGAGATAGGTCTCCTGGATATTGTTCGGGGACGGTTTCATAATCACCTGGAACTGATGATGCTGGTACAGACGGTTCGGGTTGTCGCCGTATCTTCCGTCATCCGGGCGGCGGGATGGTTCAACGTATGCTACGTTCCATGGTTCCGGTCCGATGGTGCGAAGGAATGTCGCAGGGTTCATCGTGCCTGCGCCCTTTTCCACGTCATATGGCTCTCCCAGTACGCATCCCTGTTTTGACCAGAAACGCTGGAGTGCCAGAATAATCTGCTGAAATGTCATATTTCCTCCTGAAAACAATCTGAAAAACAATAAAAAATCCCTGTAACAATATAGTTACAGGGACGAGTTACAGGGATCATTAACCCGCGGTTCCACCCTCATTGGCCATTGGCCCGCCTTAATTGATAGCAGCCCTACTCTGTTCAGGCAGCAGCTCCGAAACGCCTTCCGCACCATACCGGTCTCTCACTGTCACCGGATCGCTGACTGTGCGTACTCCTTTTCTTCATCGCCGTAGTTATGGAAACATAATAACAAATGCAGGGCTAAATGTAAAGCAGTTATGCAAGTATTCAATTTCCTTTGAGCGTCATAATATCCGTATCATCAAAGAGTTCAGGATAAACGGCCTTTGCGCTTGCCTCCACGGCATCCGTAATGTGCTGCGACATGACAAACTTGTACCTCTCAGGGAATGGCACCAGCCTCTTGTTCTTCACTGCTTTCACATCCTGAAAAGCAGGATTCGACAGGATCTCCTGAGCAAACTCGCTTTCAGTGATCCGCAGTCCGGATTGCCAGACCGGCATGAGGATCACGTCCGGATTAATTGCAGGAAGTACTTCCATGGAAATGAAAGTACTGCTGCCGCGGGGAATTTCATGAGCGTCATAGATAGCTGCACCATCCTTCACATGCGCCATTTTGAGAATGTCAGAGAACAGCGTTCCCCTTTTCCCCAGGATCCCGCGGAAGGTAATCCCCAATGCCGTTCTTTCCTGATCCGGAGGAATCACGGAGAGTTTCTTTTCCAGAGCATCGCGCTTTTCCCGCATATGCTCTATCATCTCTTTCCCCTTACCCTCTTCATCGACTGCGTTTGCAATCCCCTGCACTCTGGTTTCCATCTCATCCCAGTCCTTCGGGATGATCGATACAAACACAGGCACGCCGGATGCAGAGAGTGTCTGGACAAAGTTGGCTGGCGTTTCTGTGGACACTAGTACCAGATCCGGATTAAGCGCCATAACGGCTTCCGGATTCAAGTCTAGTGTGCGGCCTACCGCTTCCTTTTCCTTCTTCGTCACAAAAGTGATTCCTTCAGCCCCTGCATATTTAGAAAGCGCGCTGATTCTCCTCGTACTCACAAGCCCAAGCAGAATTTCATCCGTGCCATACGTCAGAGAAACGATACGCGATGGCTTTTCAGGAATCCTCACTTCTCTTCCTGCCCCATCGGTCAGTACGCGTCCGGTCGAACTCTTCTCAGCCATGCAGCCGGTAAGCGTGGTCATTGCAAGAAAACAGCAAAAGAAAATCAGAAAAAACTTTTTCATAACACCTCTCAAAGAAAGCAGATTCTTTTATTTTTCTCTTCATTTCATCAGAACGAATAACTGTATGAAACCGTCCAATGGAAGGGCAGATCAACATTTTCTGAATCATTAATAGGATTCTTCCGGTCAAGCAGATTATACAAGTTCAGGGTAACAGCCTGTTCCTTATTAGGAGCATAGGAGAACACGGCATTCAGGAGAGAACTGTTTGGCGTCTTATGATCCCATCCTTTCGTGTTCTTTGCGATAGAACCGTCCCGTGTATAATGGCTATCCTGCCTGTCAGAAATCAGGAAGTAATTGAGTCCTCCATAGAACTTCCCTTCTTCATAGGACAGGCTCGCGCTTCCCTGAAGCCTTGCTTCGCTCTGGCGCCATACGTCACTGTTATAATCCTTCATCTTCGGATTAGAAATGGAAGCTCCTAATGAATAACGCCAGTTGCTGTTAATGATATGTTCATATTCCACTTCCAGCCCTGTATTCTTAAAATCGCCGCCATTGACCTGGACATTGATATTATCAGCGCCGCCATCAATCAGCTCAGACTCATGCACCCATTCGAATTTATCCTTGATATCCATATGGAATACATCGATCTTCAAGCTGTCCTTGCCGGTAATATACTTTGTACCAAATTCATATGTCCACCCGGACTGTGGCTTTATATTCCAGTTCTTAAGCTTTGATGAATAATATTTAGAATTAATGGCCGGCATGTCGAATGATTCGCCCACATTCGTATAGAGGCTCCAGTCGTCCGAAAGCTTGTAAAGGAACTGAACCTGCGGCAGGAATTTCTTATTGGATTTATCCCATCCGTTTGACTGATTCACAAATTCACGTGCGCCGAAGATACCGGTCATCCTGTCATTAAACTCATGGCTGTAAGATGCAAACAGACCATAGTTGCTTCTGCCGATATAATCTTCCCCATTCAACGATTTATAATGTTCATATTTATAATCAAGACCTGCTGTCAGGCTGTCTTTCCCATCGTTTAAGTACCAGGTCTTCTGGTTATTGAAGTTAAAATTATAGACATTATAATTGGTTCCCCGTGCTTTGCTCTTTACAGATCCGTCTTTATTAAACTTTGTATTGGTGCTGTCCAGCCTTCTGTTATTGAAGGCCATGATTGATTTGAAATGACTTTCATCATCATTGTATATCAAATCCATGGTATTCTTTACATCATTATAATTATAGAGACCCGTGCTTCCCGTATAAATCTTTCCGGTTTTCTTCCCATCCTTGACTTCCTTGGCCCAGCGGTTCTTATTCGATGAAAAACGCATCCAGTCAAAGGTCAGTTTATCCGTCAAATTAATAGAGGTGAAGAGGTTCGTCCTATGCCCCTTGTCATTTTCCCAGCCATACTTAGACTTTGGAAATATAGTGCTCGGATTATTAAAACGATCGAAATTATCGCGGTTAAAGGAAATGAAATACTTTTCCCCGCTGGTGCTGACCTGATACCCGTTGGTATAGTTGCCGTAGGTAACCTTGGCGGTCGTTTTATCTTCTCCGCCTTTTTTCGTGATAATATTCACAACGCCGCCCATCGCTTCAGCGCCATACAAAACGGAGCTTGGTCCCTTGATGACTTCAATTTTCTCGACAGCATCAATCGGGACGCCGCTTGTTGAAGAATAATTCATGATATTGATAGGAGCTCCATTGACCAATACCAATGTCCCCTTATCAAATCCACGGATATAGAAACGGCTCTGGGATCCTCCCAAATCATCCCCGTCACTCGTGTAAGAATAGGCTCCTACATCCACCGTATGCCCCAATGCATCTGCGACGGAAGTATACCCCTGTTCCTTAATTTCTTTCGCTGTAATTACCTGGACCGCTGCCGGAGTCTCTAAATCCTTCTTCTCTGTTCTCTCAGCAGTAACGACAACCGGGTTTAATTCATATACATCTTCGGCAGCAACTATATAACCGCCAATTGACGTACATGCTATTAATTCAGCGGCAACTAGAAATTTTAACTTCTTCATGATAATCCTCCCTGTGAATTATCTATCTCTATCAAATCTCCCCAATCAGATAGAAATAATAAAAAAATTGGATAATAATTAAATAATTATTACAGCCTTTCATATTATGACGTTTCATTAGAAATAAGTCAATAAATAAATAGTATGCCCTAATTTATCTCTCATTCGGTATTAATTAATCACATTGGAAAAGAGGCTGCAGAAATACAATCATTTCATCACAGCCCCTTTAACAGCAGTATTCCAATATCCTGTAAGTATATGATCAGGCCCTTCTGCTTCCGTATTCTGGCAGATGCCGTGCCTTTATCTGTAAAAGCATACTTACATATTCATCTTGTTAGAACTTGTATTCAACCCCTGCCATGAAGTTTCTGCCAAGATCATAGAAATTCGAGGTCGAGGAAGAAACGATATCATGCCTGTTGAATACATTATCAATGTTCAGGAATACACGGCATTCTTCATTGGCCTTGTAGGAGAAATTCAAATCAGTGAAGCACTGTGCCTTGAAGTCTTCGTAGGGATAAGCATCCCTCTTTCTCAGGGAGAGTACATTCATTTCAAAGGATGTCGTCAGCTTGCCTGTCGTATAGCTGGCTCCTGCATTGAACTGCAGTTTGCCATAATAGTCATGCCAGTTCCCGTTATTTTCTCCATCTTTTCTCTTTTCAGGATGACTATATGTAATGCCGGCATGGTAAGACAGATTTTCATTTTCCTGACGCGAGAAGTCGAGTTCGACGCCAGTGTTCCGGATGTCGGTATTCTTATAAGATACTTCCGGCCATTTATCTGTATCCGCATCAATATGATTCTTGATTCTGTAATGGAATACATCAAACCGCCATGCAGACTTACCGATATTCTTCTTAACGCCTAATTCGTAGTGATTGCCTGATTCAGGTTTAAGATCCGGAACGCCCAGGATATTTCCGCCGCCATAAAGCTGCGTGAATGTCGGCATCATGAAGGATTTTCCTGCTTTGGCATAAAGAGAAGTATCTTCATCGAAGGAATGAACCCAGTTGATTTCAGGCGTGAACTTATCGTATTTGTTGCCTGCTTCATCCGCTTCTGTCCAAGTTTCGCGGAAATTCAGATCCACTTCGTCCTTCTCTGTGAGATTATATGCAAGCTGGCCGAAAACAGAGTGCATGTTTCTCTCATAGCTATTTATCGAGCCAGCCGATGACAGGTATCCGCCAACATACGTATCCGATACTTTCTTTGTTTCCAAATCTCTCTGGAAATTGTATCCCAGCATGAAGGAACCTTTATTAAAATGCCAGCGATTGGAAACATCAAGGCCGATCGTCTGGTCTTTATAGGTCGTTGAATTCCGGTCTTTCCGGCTCGGATCAAACTGTTCAGGATGCGCGACTGACACTTTCCCTCTTTTCAGTGTTGCTTCCTGATAAGCAATGAGGTTTCTTGTTTTCTGATCTTTTTTGTTATAGAAAATGGATGCCTTCAGATCGCCATTATCAAAGTGCAGCTGCATCAGATTGGATTTGGTACTATGAAGTGCATCTTTGAAATCAGCACCTGTATTGGGCTTATAATCATGCCCATCATACTTGTAAACATAATGGTCGCTGTTTTCACTATATGTATGTGTGAAATACAAATTGTCGTTAAAATTATAACGCCAGTTCAGATTGCTGTGTTCGCCGCGGAGGATGTTATAGTACATCCCTCCATTAGGTGTGGTTCCTCTCGCTTTCTTTGCCGGTTTGGTAGGACTGGAAATATTTGAAATCCGCCCGGTATGGTCATAGGTATAAGTCATTCCAAATTTTCCTGCCTGTACAGAACCGGAATAATTCTGGATGCCATAATTCCCAAGCCCTGCGCGGATCATATTTTCGCGGGTGCCTTTTGTAATGATATTGATAACGCCGCCGGATGCTTCCGAACCGTAAAGCACCGCTCCGCCGCCCCTGACGACTTCAATCCTGTCAACAGAATCAACAGGTATATCCTCGAGATTATATCGTCCGGCCTGATTGATAGGAACGCCATCTACCAGGACAAGAGTGCCTTTCTCGTTGCCACGGATGACGGCTTTATTTGTCATTGTCCCCTGAGAAATATTTCTGGGGCCCTGCGCATGAATAATAATGCCTGTGCTGTACCGCAGTGCTTCATGAACCGTAGTTGCACCAGATTTTTTAATGTCCTCCGATGTAATGGTCTCAACTGATGCAGGCGTCTTCAGATCTGTTGTTTCCATGCGCTGGGCAGTGACGATGACTGGATCCAGTTCGTAAAATGTATCCTCTGCATATGCGCTCCCACATCCCATCATGGCTATGACTGCACTCAGCCACACTAAATTGCTTTTTCCCTTCATAGCAATCCTCCCTGTAACACACCGATTCCGCGCCGATCTCCCTATCGGAGCAGAATCATTGACATATAGCGGGACAAAATAAATATTTTGCGTCCCATTCACAATATTATGATATATCGCTAAAATTGTGTCAATCTTTTAATAATATAAAATTAATTTATACCTCATTAAATTCCAATTCCATATTTCTTATTAAGCTTATATCGAAATATGCTAAAATAAAGGCAAATGAAACTAACACTGGAAAAGAAAGCTTTCCCGGATTTATTCTGTGAGGTGATTCTATGTTCCATCATCAACTGGCGGCCATTCTTGCGGCGGCCGCTCTTACACTTTCGGCAAATGTCTATGCATCTGAAACCCCTCAGCCTTCTGAAGCTCTTTCCCCTGTCCCCTTTGCAGCGGGCGTTGAAAAGGATGGCAAGTGGGGCGCGCTTGACGCGTCGGGCAAAGTCGTCATTCCCCTTTCTTATGACAAGGAAGCAGTTTCCCTTTCTGATTCTGAAGACCAGGAAGCTGACCTTGCGAGCCAGGCGGGCCGTGACAACCTGATCGAGGTATCAAAGGGCAAGCTCCGCGGCTTCTACAACAGGGAAGGCAAAGTCATCGTCCCTGTTTCCTATGAAAGCCGTTCTGTCTGGAAGGACAATGCGCTTGCGGTCAAGCTTCCCGACAGCAAGATACGCTTCTACCGGGAAGACGGCACTGTCATTTCCGATCATGTGTATGACCAGGTCTCTGATTTCCAGGACGGCTCTGCCATTGTCAAGCTGGATGGCAAGTACGGCTACCTTTTCTATGACGGAAAGGAAATCGCGCCTCTCTATCAGGAAGCGCGCTGGTTTGCTGAGGGTCTTGCGCCTGTAAAGATGGACGGAAAATGGGGTGTCATCGATCAGACCGGCACCGTTGTCATCGAGCCTTCTTATAAGGATTCCGGCCCCTCCTTTAGCAGCGGTCTTCTGGCCGTCAAGAATAAGGAAAATCTCTGGGGTTTCATCAATAAGGAAAATACGCCTGTCGTTCCCTTCTCTTATGAAGAGGCCGCACCAATCTTTTCCGAGCATCTGACAGCCGTCAAGAACAAGGAAGGTCTCTGGGGCTTTGTCAATGATGAGGGAACGGTGGCGGTAAAGCCTCAGTTCAAGCGCGTCATGACAGAATTCTCGGAAGGCCTGGCTGGCGTCAAGACAATCGACGGCGGCGCTTATATCAAGCCGGACGGGACGATTGCTTTCATGGCTGATTATGACATGCTCTTCCCCTTCGAAGATGGTCTGGCAGAAGTCAGGAAAGGCGAGGTCAGGGAAGAAGGCGTCGTACGCCGCTATCCTGTCTCGATCGGCATCGGCTGGGGCTGGGGTCACTGGCTGCGTCCCCACCATCACCACCGCTATCATGGCGGATGGGGTTTTGGCATCGGCTTCCCGCTGTGGGATCCGTGGGGTTATGAATACGGAACGGTTCCAACCGTCCTTGTCAAACGCGGCTACATCGATAATACCGGCAAGGTCATTGCAAGCACATCGAATGCACGCGTCTTCCCGGCATCGAGCCGCGGCATCCTTGTTTTCAATAATGACCGCTACGGCTGGGAAAACAGGAGCGGTACATTCATTGCCCACATCGCCTACAAAGCAGTCATCCCCGTCGATGAAGCAGGCATCCTCATCTGCAGGAATGACAAGGGAGACTGGGGCGTCCTTTCCATGGACGACGGCAAAGAGCTCGTTCCCTTCTCTTACGCTGAGATCAAGTACCTGGGAAGCTCGATGCTTTCCTATAAGCAGGATGGGAAATACGGCATCCTTGATAAGGACGGGAAAGTCATTTCCGCTCCCCTCTACCGCGAAACGGGTACTGCTTCCTGCGGCCTGATTCCTGTGAAGGATGATGCATGGAAGGTCATCAGCTATGATGGCAATGACGCCATCGTTTTCCCGAAGAAGATCAGCCAGATGACATCCTTCATGAATGACAGGGCCGGCGTCAAAGTTGATGGCAAGTGGGGACTTATCGATACAAAAGGAAACTGGATCGTTTCCCCGACGTATGACAACCTGAAGTTCTTTAAATAAATACGCAATAAAGGGGCTGTGACAAAATGGTTAATCATTTTGCCACAGCCCCTTTTTGTCTGGGTATATTCAATTAGAGGATTATCTGACAAATGTATTTATCGACGCTATCTGAAAACCTCAAAACCTCGCTCCGCTCGAGGAGATGAACCTCCTCAGACGCCTCCGGCGCCAGCTCCCCCTACGGGGCGAGCTCTGACACCCTTAAACCTCGCTTCGCTCGAGAAAAGGAAAAAGCAGCGTTTTAACGGATTTTGTCACAGCCCCTTTTTTCGTTTATAAAATTGTTGCCAGAAGGAAGAGAAGGATCAGGAGAAGCAGCATCTGCATGTTGTTTTTGCTTCTGACTTTCCTGTCTGTCACATGCACGCCCCAGTTCCATTTCGTGTAAAGGACAAGCGTGATCCAGAGCATGAAGGAAACAAGAGTGTATTTCAGGATGGAATCAGGCACAACGCCGGGAGCAAGCCCTCTTTCCGAAAGCGGTACCAGGACCAGCATGATGCAGACAAGGATTGTCAAAGGATAGAGGAATACCTTCGGCGCCTCCCTGACAATGAAAGCCTCTTCTTTTGTCATGCGGTAATGCAGAAGATATGTCTTGATAAACCAAAGGCATATGAAAATGGAAATAATATCGCCAAGGTAATTATTCATGAGCTGCTCCCCTCCAGTGTCTTGTATTATCTATTATTATCTGTCATCAGGCGCTGCATGACAAGCAGGATTATCTGTTTTACTGTTATCTTATCGATAGCTATAAAAATTTTGTGAGATAGCAGGTTTCCCGGCCCAATGATACACTTAAATACAAATAAAAATGGAATTTCCGGCTTTTCCTGCTTTTCCGGCTTTTCCTGCTTTTACCCGCCTTCAAAGGAGTGTGATTTATGAACCGCCTGCATCAATATGTTACCCGTTTGCTGCACCTGCCTTCTGACGCATCACGCTCTTTTGGGAAACTGCGCCTTGAAGAATCCATCGACCGTATGGATTCCTCCATCGAAACAGCACCAAAAGCAGAATGGATTCACGATGGAATGACAGACAGTGAAATCGTCAAGGCTGTCTATCACGGTACATTTCCCCTTCATATTCTTTCCCTTGATATCGACAGGAATATGGAGCTTACCTTCCATAATGAAAAGCTCTGGATTATTTCCTTTACAACGATCCCCGAACACTGGATGACCTACCGGCCTGCCAGAGACTACCTCATCCACGCTTTGACAAAGGGTCTCGGCGTCCGTCCCGGGCTGTCTGAAAAGCATCACCCTTTCTGGGTCAATGACGACGTCACTGCCGAAATCATCAGCGAGGAGAATGCCGACGGCTTATCGCAGCTGACACTGAAGATCGCATCCATGGACATCAGCATGGATGTCTGGAAAGAAAAACGTATCCGTGAAAGGCAGTTCTCCAAATCAGGATTATAAAGAGCAAAGAATATAAAAAGGGGATGTGACAAAATCCACCAAAACACTGTTTTTCTTTTCTCGAACGAAGTTCGGTTTAAGGGTGTTTGAGCTTGCCCCGTAGGGGGAGCTGGCGCCGGAGGCGACTGAGGAGGTTCATTTCCTTCGAGCGCAGCGAGGTTTTGAGGTTTTCAGATAACACAAATATATAAATGTGTTGGATAATCTTCTAATTGAATATACCAGCACAAAAGGAGCTGTAGCAAAATGATTGGACATTTTGTCACAGCTCCTCCTTTTTTATGCATTTACTTCAGGGGCCGGAGGTATTTCCCGGTGATGCTATCGGGAGATTCCGCGACTTCTTCCGGTGAACCGAAGGCAATAATGCGTCCGCCTTCCTCTCCGCCTCCCGGACCCATATCGATGATGTAATCGGCGTTCCGTATGACATCAAGATCATGCTCGATGACAATGAGCGTCGCACCGTGATCGACAAGTGCGCGGAATACGGAAAGCAGTGTCCTTACATCGAGAGGATGGAGTCCGATGGTCGGTTCATCAAAGATGAAGATCGTATCTTCCTGGGCGCGTCCCATTTCACTGGCCAGTTTGAGTCTCTGCGCTTCCCCGCCGGAAAGCCCCGGCGTTTCTTCTCCCAATGTCAGATACCCGAGGCCCAGTTCCTTCAAAACTTCGAGTCTTCGTTTGACGAGTTTCATGTCCTGGCAGAATCCGAGCGCATGATTCACATCCATATCCATCAGTTCAGGAAGAGATCTTGCTTCTCCCTTTTTATTCACAAGACGGATTTCTTCTGCTTCCTTCCCATAGCGCGAGCCATGGCAGGACGGGCAGGGAATCTCCACATCCGGCAGGAACTGTACATCAAGGCTGATGACGCCCGTCCCGTCACAGACCGGGCACCTGAGTTTTCCCGTATTGTAAGAGAAATCTCCTGCTTTGAAGCCTTTTTCTTTGGCATTCGTACTTCTGGCATAGATCTTCCTCAGCTCGTCATGGACATTTGCATAGGTGGCAACCGTCGATCGTACATTGATGCCAATCGGCGTGGAATCGATGAGTTTGACATTCTTTATGCCGGAAGGATCGATAGAAAGTACATGGCTGGGGAGCTTTTCTCCCCCAAGCGCCGCCGAAAGGCCGGGGATAAGACTCTCCAGCACCATGGTCGTCTTTCCAGAGCCGGACACGCCTGTCACAACCGTAAGCCTTCCCTTGGGGATTTCTGCCTCAAGCGGTTTTACTGTATGGATCGGCCCCATTTTCATCCGGATGCAGCCCTCACTGAAGATTTCTTCCCTGTGGATGATGGGAAATACACGGCGGGGATAATTTCCGGAAAGGAAACGGCCGATTTTCGACTTTGGATTTTTTCCGATTTCCTCGACAGTGCCTTCTGCAATGACATTTCCACCGTCAGAACCGGCATCCGGCCCCATTTCAACAATCCAGGATGCTTCTTTCAGTATCTGCGTATCATGATCGACAAGGGCAACGGAGTTCCCGTCGCTGACGAGGTCTTTCATGACACCGCAAAGCCCTTCGATATTCGAAGGATGGAGCCCGATCGATGGCTCATCCAGGACATAAAGGACGCCGGTCGTCCTGTTCCGGACAGCCCTTGCCAGCTGCATTCTCTGTCTCTCCCCCGTAGAGAGCGTGCTTCCTGCCCTGTCCAGCGAGAGATAGGACAGGCCAAGATCCATCAGCCTTTTTGCCGTCCTCATAAATGAGCCGCAGATGCTTTCAGCCATCGGACGCATTTCTTCCGGAAGGGAAGCGGGAACGCCCTTCACCCACTCTGTGATTTCGCCAAGTGTCATGCGGCATGCTTCATCGATTGAGATCCCGCGAAGATGCGGCTTCCTGGCGACTTCTGAAAACCGGCTCCCTTTGCAGTCAGGACATGTTTCTTCTTTCAGGAAACGGCTGACGCGCTTCATCCCCTTATCATCCTTGACCTTGGCCAGTGCATTTTCCACAGTATAGACAGCGCTGTAGTAAGTGAAGTCGAGCTCGCCCGCTTCATTGGATCCATTTTTCGGCCTGTAGAAGATATGCTTCTTGACTGCCGGACCGTCATAAACGATTTCCTTCTCTTTATCCGTGAGGTCCTTGAACGGGATATCTGTCCTGACGCCCATTGCACGGCAGACATCCGTCATAAGCGACCACATCAGTGTTTTCCATGGAGCAACGGCGCCATCGTCAATCGAAAGGTTCTCATCAGGTATGAGAGATGCGCGGTCGACCATGTGCACCATGCCGGTTCCTCCGCAGGTGCGGCAGGCCCCCTGGCTGTTGAAGGAGAGTTCTTCGGCCGAAGGCGCATGGAAATGAACGCCGCAGACGGGACATACGAGTTCCTTCCCTGCTGCCACATTCAAGGAGGGCTCTGCATAGTGCCCGTTGGGGCATTCATGGCTGGCCAGTCTTGAATACATGAGGCGAAGCCCGTTCAGAAGCTCCGTACCTGTACCGAAGGTAGAGCGGATGCCCGGCACCGCCGGCCTCTGGTGGAGTGCAAGGGCTGCCGGGATGTAGAGTACTTCATCTACATCTGCTCTTGCTGCCTGCGTCATGCGCCTTCTTGTATAAGTAGAAAGTGCCTCCAGATATCTCCCGGACCCTTCTGCATAGAGGACGCCGAGTGCCAGTGATGATTTGCCTGATCCGGATACCCCTGCGATGCCCGTGATCTTTCCCAAGGGGATATCCACGTTTATATTTTTAAGATTATGGACGCGCGCCCCTCTGACTTCTATATGAGAAGGTGCGCCCCCTGTTCTCTCATATTGTTTGTCCATACTTTCACAACCCTTATCTTTTTTACTGCATTTGACATTTCACTATATAAAAAATATACTATATCCAAAATTTAAATCAAGTACGGAAACTGCACCTGCCCGTCAAACAAAGGAGAACGTCCATGGAATATATGACATATGAAGAATATCTCGTCAATGTGAAAAAAGGAATCGTGACCGATCTCGGGCACTGCCCTGTCACCCCGCTCCTCCTGATGCTGCAGGGTAAGTGGAAAGCCCAGATTCTTTATGAACTCTGCATCCATGATACGGCACGCTTCGGACTTTTGAAGCGGGTGCTCAAGGGAATTACGAATGCATCCCTTACGAAGGCGCTCCGCGAACTGGAATCCGATGGTCTCATCAAAAGAGAACAATTCAATGAAATCCCGCCCCATGTAGAGTACTCTCTCACAGAAAAAGGAAACGATCTTCAACCCATTTTTTATGAAATCATGAAATGGGGCTTCCATTACGATAGCGACGGAAATGCCATATAATAATGCCATATAATATTTGATCACCCCTGCATCTATTTCTCTGCAGGGGATTTTCTTTATATAATGATTCTTCCAGGTAAAGTATTCTCCTTTTAAGATTTCTCATTATATTTATTTTATATACTAATTTTAGTCAAACATTTTACCTATCTTTATCTCATTATATTCACACAGCAAAATAATCATTATTATTTTCTAATAATTGACTCAAGTTCATTTATTTTCTATGAAAATTTAAATAAAATTCTCTTTGAATTCTTAACTTTAAACTGAGTTATCGAACACAATCTCGTGCCTGTTATGATATAATTAAAGTATAGAAAGATGTATTTAAATCATAATCAGCCGTTCGATGGATTGATACGGATGGATTCATCTGCAGCGGATGAAATAGATCTCCCATGAAAGGAGGTATCCTATAGAACATCCTTCCGCTTCCCTTGCCCCGTTTCCTTTCCGGTCCGCGGCCGGAGAGGAACAATGCCGCCTCGGAAGGCGATTCCTTCCTGTGAAGAATAAATAAGAACACCCAACTGTTTTCCGTGGAAAGGAGCGCTCGCCATGCCTCTTACGCCGTATTGAGTCTCGTTCTTTTATTCCTCGGCCACTCTACGCTGGCCGGAATTACTGGTCTGATTTTTGCCCTTCTGTTTCTGGCAGGATTCCGTCACGAAAAACGAATCCTTGTCTTATGGGCCGTCATGACCGGTTTCGCGCTTGCGTTCTTCGTGCCGCCTGGTCTTTTCCTTCCGATCCGTATTGGGATTGCGTCTTCGATCGCCATGCTGGTGACTACGCTTGTCATGCTCACACTGATCCCTCTTTCCATGGCCTACAATGGCATTTTCAATAAGATCCGTGAGTTCATGCTACCTGATAATCACAGCTTCCTGTAATCAGCGCACCTGCGGCATGATTCAGGCTCCTTTGCCGCCGCAAAGTCACGGCTCGCAATGCAGTGAAAAAGCCCGCCTCCATTTGGGAGAGCGGGCTTTTAGTATGCTTATTTCTGCTCAGAGAGCTGTTTTTCAATGCGTGTGAGCGCCATTTCCAGTGTATGCCACCCAAGGGTTGCGCACTTGACTCTGACAGGCATTTTAGAAATATCCTTCAGCGTGATGGCTGCTTCAAGTTCTTCGAGGCTTTCATCATCAGTCACCTTGCCGCGGATCATATCGAGGAAAAGGCGGCAGAGGCGGATTCCTTCTTCAACGGTTCTCCCCTGAAGAAGTTCTGCCATCATGGCGGTGGAAGCCTGGCTGATGGCGCAGCCTGTACCAGTATAGGCGAGATCCTTGATCACGCCGTCTTCAATTTTCACTTCGATATCGATATCATCGCCGCAGCTTGGATTATGTCCATGTTCGTGCACGGTCGGATTTTCGATCTTGCGTTTGTTTGTCTTGTCTTTATTGTATTCCAGAATCAGATCTGTATACAGCTGTTTCAGTTCCATCAGTCGTCATACCCCATGACTTTACGCACGTCCTTCAGTTTATCGAGGAAGTAGTCGACTTCTTCTTCCGTGTTGTAGAAATAGAAGCTTGCGCGGCAGGATGCATTGACACCAAGGTAATGATGCAGCGGTTCTGCGCAGTGATGGCCTGTGCGGATGCAGATGCCTTCTGCAGACATGATCTGGGCTACGTCATGCGGATGGACACCTTCTACTTCAAAAGCGATGAGGCCTTCTTTTTCTTCCGGGTTCTTCGGTCCGATGATCTGGATGAACGGCAGTTTCTTCATGCCTTCCAGGCATCTGGTGACGAGCTTTCTTTCCTGCGCGCGGATATCATCATATCCGATGGCTTGAATGTACTTGATGGCTGCGACAAGTCCGACAGCACCTTCTACATACTGCGTGCCTGCTTCAAACTTGGCCGGAAGTTCTGCAAAGGTCGTCGTCTGTTCTTCTACGGTTTCAATCATGTCGCCGCCCATGAGGAACGGTTCCATTTCATCAAGGAGTTCTTCCTTGGCATAGAGAACGCCGATGCCGCCCATGGAGCACATCTTGTGTCCGGAGAAAGCGAAGAAATCGCAGTCGAGGTCCTGCACGTCGATCTGCTTGTGCGGTGTGGACTGTGCGCCGTCAAGGACGACGACAGCGCCATGCGCATGCGCTCTTTCTATCAGCGGTTTCGGATCGAATTCAACGCCGAGCACATTGGATACCTGGGCAAATGCCAGAATCTTCACTCTCGGATCGTCGATCTTCTTGAGCTCTTCTTCCGGGAAATGGCCGGTTTCCTTGTCGATATAGATGTAGTCAAGAACAGCGCCGGTCTTTTCGGCAGCTCTCTGCCAGGTAACAAGGTTGGAATGGTGTTCCGCAATCGTGATGAGGATATGGTCGCCCTTCTTCAGGTGTGTCTCGCCATAGGAGCGGGATACGAGATTCAGGGATTCTGTCGTGTTTCTGGTATAAATGATTTCTTTTTCGCTTCTTGCATGGATGAAGTCACGGACGACTTCCTTGGAAGTATCGTAAGCTTCTGATGCGGAAATAGCAAAAATATGCGCGCCTCTGTGCGGATTGCCATTCTGGTGAGTGACGTAATCCACAACGGCATTGACGACGGGAAGCGGCCTCTGGGTGGTCGCACCGTTATCAAAGTATACGATCTGATGACCGTTGACCTTGGTTTCCAGTATCGGGAAATCTTTTCTGATTAAGTCTAAGTTCATTTTATCTCCTTGGAATCCAGTTTCTTTCTGACTTCTTCAATCACTTCATCATGCAGCGAGCTGTCCATGCTGTCGATGATCGGACGGATCAGCGCTTCCACGACGATTCTTCTTGCCTCTTCCAGCGAAAAGCCGCGTGTCATGAGGAAGTAAATTGTATTGGCATCGAGCTGTCCTGCGCTGGATGCGTGATTCCCCACAACGTCGTCTTCGGTGCAGAGCAGAAGCGGCAGGGAAATATTCTTGGTATGGGGATCGAGCTGGATGGCATAGTCGCCTTCATCGCCGACAGATCCGCTGCATCCCTTCTTGAAATTCAATGTGCCCCTGAAAATCTTCTTGGCTGTATCAGCCAGTGCGCCCTTGATATCGATCTCAGCATTCGTCTTCTTGCCGATATGGTCGATGTGGCAGAAGAAGTCGAGGTGCTGGTCGCCTCTTACTGCATAGACAGCCTTTTCCAGCATCGTGGACTTATCGCCTTCGAGCTTGCCGTAGCTGTGGACGATGACATTCTGTCCGCCAAGTTCAGCAGCCAGGAATACGGCCTTTGCCTTTCTGGCAAGGTGGGTATGTCTCTGGTCATAGATGGTCGCATGCGTCAGACCCTTTTCCATACGGGAAACGCTGAGGTTTGCGCCTTCCTTCAGGTCATAATACGCAGCAATGAGGCAGGTATCGGACGGCGCTTCGCCTTCGATTCTCCATACGAGGGAAAGCTTTGCTTCCTCGCCGAGATAGAATACGAACTGGCCTGCAAAGTCAGGATGCGCTTCATCTGCCTTGAGTGTAATCGTAAGTGATGTTTCAGCATGAGCCGGAACAGTGATGGTATAACGTCTGCCGTCTGCAGCCGCTTTTACGGTTTCTTTGGATGCCCCGTTGAAGTCTTCCGGAAGCTCTCCCCCTTCTTTGACATATGTCATGTCGGAGAAGACCGGTTCGCCTGATTTCTTCGGCGCCTCGAACTGCATCGGGGTATCGTTGGTATGAAGGTACCGGTACGTAAGAAGCGGCAGTCGGTTGACTCTGATTTCTTCCATATGGTCCTCCTTATCCTATAGCGCCTTCGAATTCAAGATCGATGAGGCGGTTCATTTCTACAGCATATTCCAAAGGCAGTTCCTTTGAAATCGGTTCAGCAAATCCGCGGACGAGCATGGCCTTTGCGTCTTCTTCAGAAAGGCCGCGGCTCATGAGGTAGTAAATATCATCATCCGGGATGCGGCCGATCTTAGCTTCATGACCAAGATCGATGTCATCATTTTCAATGATGATGTCCGGGATTGTGTCGGATCTGGATTCATTATCCAGCATCAGGGATTCGCAGCTGATAGTGCCCTTCGTCCCCTTTGCTTCCGGCCCGATGTAAACGACGCCGCGGTAAATCGCAGTGCCGCCTGCTTTGGAAATGGATTTGGAGTTGATATTGATGGAAGTGCCCTTTCCAAGAGCTTCCACCTTGGAACCAGTATCGAGGAACTGACCCTTGCCGGCGAACGTGATGCCTGTGAAATCACAGGTGGAATGATCGCCCTTGAGGATGGTATCCGGATAGAGGCAGGATGTATGGGAGCCGAAGGAACCGGATACCCAGATCATGTGTCCGTCTTCTTCAATGATGGACTTCTTGGTATTCAGGTTGTACATGTTCTTCGACCAGTTTTCAATCGTGCTGTAGCGCAGCGTTGCGCCCTTCTTGACGTAGAGCTCGACAGCTCCGGCGTGAAGGTTTGCCACGTTGTATCTTGGAGCCGAGCAGCCTTCGATGAAATGGCAGTCAGCGCCTTCTTCAATGATGATCAGAGTATGTTCGAACTGACCTGCGCCAGGCGCATTGAGGCGGAAATAACTCTGCAGCGGCATGCGTACGTGAACGCCCTTTGGAACGTAAACGAAAGAGCCGCCGGACCACACAGCATAGTGCAGTGCAGCAAATTTATGATAATTCGGAGTGATGAGCTTTCCGAAATACGGTTTGATCAGATCAGGGTATTCCTTGACAGCGGTTTCGAAGTCAACGTAAATGACACCCTGTTCTTCCAGTTCCTTCTGGATATTATGATAAACGACTTCAGAGTCATACTGCGCTCCGACGCCGGCAAGAGATTTCTTTTCTGCTTCAGGAATGCCAAGACGGTCGAATGTGTCCCTGATATTCTGCGGCAGGTCTTCCCATTTTGCCTTCATGTCCGTCTTCGGGCGGATGTAGGTATCGATATGATCCATATCAAGCTCGGAAATATCAGGAGCCCATTCCGGGAAGTCCATATGATTGTATATTTCAAGAGCCTGCAGGCGCTTTTCAAGCATCCATTCCGGTTCTTCCTTCTTGGCTGAAATTTCACGGATGACTTCTTCAGTCAGCCCGTTGTCAGCCTTGTAGGAGTACTCCACCTTGTCCTTGATGTCGTAAATGCTTCGATTGATGTCATCGACCTGGCTCTTCTTCTTTTCTTCAGCCATGATCACACCTCGCTGCGGTATGCGTCAAAGCCGTTGGTCTCGATTTCGTCCACCAGTTCCGGACCGCCTTCCTTGACGATCTTGCCGTCGATGAGGACGTGGACAAATTCCGGTGTGATGAACTTCAGGATCTGGTTCAGATGGGTAATGATCAGAAGTGAATTATTTTCATTGTGGTATTCGGAAATATTGCGGGAAACGATGCGGACAGCATCGACGTCCAGACCGGAGTCTGTTTCATCAAGCATGGCCAGCTTCGGATCCAGGATGCGCATCTGAAGGATTTCACTCTTCTTTCTTTCGCCGCCGGAGAAGCCGTCATTCAGGTAACGTTCTGCATAGGACGGATCCATAGCCAGATCTTCCATTCTGGATTTCATGAGACGCTTGAAAGGGAAGAGTCTCTGCTGCTTTCCGGAAATCGTTGTCTTGGCTGTACGAATGAAGTTTTCAGTCGTAATGCCGGCAACGGAAATCGGATTCTGGAAAGAAAGGAAAACGCCGAGCTTGGCTCTCTTATCGACAGACAGTTCTGTAATATCCTGTCCTTCAAAGAAAATACGGCCTTCAGTAATTGTATAAACAGGGTTCCCCATGATGGCATGCAGAAGCGTAGACTTGCCTGCGCCGTTGATGCCCATAATCACATGGACTTCTCCCTTGTTTACAGTCAGGTTGATTCCATGAAGGAGTTCTTTCTTGCCTACTGAAACGTGAAGATTTTCCACGCGGAGTAATTCGGTCATTCTATCACCTCATATATTGTAATCTGTATACGTCAGAGAATGTATACAATCAAAATCTTATTCCATTTTATATTATTTATGTGTAGCTGTAAATATATGAAATTTTTTCGATTTGTCTGCTACCTCTCTCTTATTCCTGATTTCGGGCTTTTTCTGCCCTATCTTCCTTATATATGGATTTATCAAGAACAAATTCAGGAAACGCATACTACATATAGTATATCACAAGGGGATACCATCCCCAAAAAAGCAAAATAAAACCGCAAACCCGCGCCCTATACATGGAGAGCGTCTGCTTGCGGTTTTCAATTTCCGTTCACGGGAAGAAGAATTGCTTCCTCCCCTGACCGCATCTGGCACGCGGGGCCCGCAGGCACGCCGCTTGCCGAAAGCTGTCACAGCCAATCATTCCGGCTTTGTCTGTTTCCCAGACATATTTGTACCGCTTGTCCTGCCGAGGGACACCGGCCATCCGCCTCCATAGAGCGCAGATGATTATTTATCCTCTGTTGTAATAGGGACCGCCGCAGAAACTTCTTCTGCCGTTCCCGTTAGGACCGTAAGGACCGCAGGGGTACTGACTCTGATCCTGAGAAGACTGCACCTCTGAACTGTATGCACCAGGTCCGTAGCAATAAGGACCATAGGTCTCTGCCCAGACAGTATAACCTCCTGCAAGAACAAGGATACCTGCTAAAGCGGCCAAAATTTTGGACTTCAATGCAGCATCTCCTTTCTCTGGAATATACCCGGCGGTGATCATTCACCACTGTTCCTATTATACCATCCTCATCCAGCATGTATATACGCAAGACTTAAACAATGCTTAAAGAAAAGATGAACAGCACCTCTAAACTGTTTTATCCATACAAAAAGAGCAGGAGTTCCTGCTCTCTTTGGGTCATTATCTTTGTAATTATTTGGAAGCCGGCTTTCCGAACCATTTTTCATAAATCTTGTCGTATGTGCCGTTTGCTTTCAGTTCCTTCAGCGCTTTGTTGACGCCTTCCTGAAGCTGCTTGTTGTCTTTCTTGAATGCGAATACCATTCCGGAACCGTCTTTCTGTGTTCCAACGATCTTCAGATCCTTGCCTGCACCCTGTTTCAGGTAGTACATGGCAACCGGCTGATCGATTACGACAGCATCAAGCGTATTTGCCTGCAGTTCCATCCATGCCTGAGAATTGGAATCGAGCTGCTTGACTTCAGCAGCCTTGGCTTCCTGAGCCAGTTTGACCTGGTAAGTGCCTACCTGAGCGCCTACATTCTTTCCTGCAAGATCAGCCCAGTCATTGATCGTGGTATTGTCTTTTCTGACAACGATGCAGTAGCCGTTATCCTTGAAGTATACGTCAGAGAAAGCGACCTGCTTAGCTCTTTCCGGTGTAGCATCAAGGCCGGCAGCGATCATGTCGATCTGTCCGGACTGGACAGCCGGAATCAGTGCATCAAAGCCCATGCTCTTGAATTCCATCTTGCTGCCCATCTGTTTAATGAGTGCGTCAGCCAGATCAAGATCAAAGCCTACATATTTATCATCCTCTGTAAATTCGAACGGAGGGAATGTTGTTTCGGAACCAACGCGGATAACAGCAGGAATTCCGCCCTTTCCAGAAGCAGAATTCGATTTGGAATCTCCGCCGCCGCATCCTGCAGCGAGCATAACTGCGGAAGCAGCTCCGACAGCCAACAGAATTTTTAACTTTTTACCCAGCATATGTTTCATCTCCACAAATGACAACTTACAAATGAAAAAAGGAATCTGCATGAAATCTCACTGCAGATACGGAAAAGATCTTCATCCGGTGTATTTCTCCACCCCATCCGGCTGGAATATCCTTTTCCATACATAACTTAATGCATATTTTATCAACTTTATACATTCCTGTCAATAAAAATACTGATTATTCTGTATATGACTGCATATATATTATTTCATTATATAATAGGAGAGTGAAAAAGCCGCCTTTGAATAAAATGAATACTCGGCTGCGGGGAAAGAATCCTCTCTCTTCTCGCCGCCTCTTTGCCCGGTGGATTTCCGTTTTCGTTGACCCCTGCCCGCTGTCATGTTATATTTGAAAGTGCAAATACTCTGAAGACTATGCAAGGCAAAAAATTTTAGAGAATTTAGATATTGTTTATGTATTGTATAAGTTTTTACCTTACTCTTTAGGCAGGGGATTCTTCAAGATATTTCTGCTTCCTCCCCGCCGCGTCGTTTATACACAAAGGACTTCTATGGACATCATCATCAACTTCCTCTATGACTGGGGATACCTCGCTCTCTTCATCTGTATGGCTCTTGAAAACATGAATGTTCCGATTCCCAGTGAAATCATTCTGGGCTTTGCCGGATTTCTTGTTTCTCAGGAAATTTTCTCGTTCTGGCCTACCATTGCCATTGGGACGGCTGCCGGCATTGCTGGTTCCGTCGCTTCCTACTACATGGGCTATAAAGGCGGACGCGGACTCATATTGAAACATACTGCCAAAGGCGGCCTTACTGCAAGAAAAATGATTGCCGCCAAAGACTGGTTTGAAATATACGGCGGAATCGCCATTTTCACAGGCCGCCTCCTTCCGGGCGTCCGCACGTTCATTTCTCTTCCTGCCGGGATTGCCCAGTATCCGATGCCTGAATTCATCGGCCTTACGATTCTGGGAACGGTTCCCTGGACGATTTTCCTCGTATACGCTGGATCCGTCCTCGGCCACAACTGGCAGAAAATCCTGGACTACAAGCTGGAAATCGCACTCGTCTGCGTCGTCATTTCCATTGCAGTCGCCCTTGGATTCCATTTATATTCGAAATGAAAACAGAAAGCAAGCAAAGATACCCATGAAAACATATAGAAACTGCATCCTCCTTTTCCTTTTCTGCCTTTTTCTTTACGGCACATTTTCCGGACTGATTCCGCTTCTGGACCCGGATGAACCCGTTTATGGCGAAACGGCCAAGGAGATGCTGGCGACAGGAGACTGGATATCCCCGCGCATCTACGGCGAGTTTTGGTATGACAAACCGCCGCTTTTCTATTGGCTGGAAGCCATTTCCTTTTCGATTTTCGGCGTCTCTACCTGGGCCGCCAGACTTCCTTCCGTCCTTTTAGGCGCGCTGACGCCCTGCTACCTCTTCCTCTCCTCCCGCCGCTTCCTGGGCGAAAGAGCCGCCCTTCGCGCCGGCTTCATCTGCGCCACATCGCTAGAGATCATCGTCCTTGCCAGAAGCTCGGTCACGGACATGCTCCTCTGCCTCACACTGACCGTTGCGCTCATGTCATTCCTGAGAAAAGAATATGCAGCCGCGTATATCGCGTGCGGGCTAGCACTTTTGACGAAGGGCCCTGTCGGATTCGGATTCCCGGCCCTGATTGTCGGTCTCTGGCTCATTTTTTCGCGCCAGTTTGACATCAAGCACATTATGGGACTTAAATGGTACTGGGGCATCCCGCTTGCCTGCCTCGTCGGTCTTCCCTGGTACATCGAAATGGGCATGCTTCACGGAGATGCTTTCATCGATACATTCCTGGGCTACCATAATATCACGCGCTTCGTGGCTCCTGAGCACGCAGGGCAGAACCATTACTGGCTCTATATCGTCGTCGTGCTGGCGGGCTTCTATCCATGGAGCGGAACACTTCCGGGACTTTTGAAAAGCTTCCGTGAATGGAGAAAAGACAAGGTCATGCTCTACTTCATCGTATGGGCGCTTTTCATCTTCCTTTTCTTCTCCGTATCCTCCACGCAGCTCTTCTCCTACATCCTTCCGATGTTCCCTCCGCTTGCCGTCCTTTCTTCCGCTTATCTTGCGCGGATTGAAGAGACCGGGCATGTTTCCAAAGCCTTCATCATCTGCCATGTCGTCTTTGCACTGATTACGGCCGGCGCCGTTGCTTTTGTCCCCTTCTCTCCGGAAGGCGGACCCGTCGTCCACTACGCTATCGCAGGACTCATGGTCCTTGCCGCTTTCTTCTCGGCAAGCCGCCTCATGAAGGGAAGATTCCATGCCTTCTTCATGACGCAGGCTGCTTTGATCCTGGTTTTCGTCCTTTCCGTCTGGGGCGCTTTTGAAAAGCCGGTCTCCGATCTTTTCACCTCAAGAGCCATTGCAGAAAAAACAGCTTCTGAATCACTCGATTCCAATATCCCTCTTTATATCGATCCCTTCTACCGCCCGTCCTTTGCTTTCTATGAGGACCTGTACGGAAAGGCGCTTCCTGACTTCGACAAGAGGAAGCAGCAGGTTGATGAAAAGAACAAGGAAAACGGCGTCCTGCTTCCGGGACTTGAAGAACCTGCCCGCCTGCCGGATCAGGCTTATATACTGATTCAGAAAAAGCTTTACAAGAACTGGCCGGATGAGGAAAAGAAGGATCTCACACTCATCTGGGAAAAAGATACAGCTTACCTCTTCCGCAAAGGAAATGGCGAAGGTTCTTTGCAGAAGTAATCACATTTCACTTCATTCAGGGAGGAATCCATTTTGAGCACGAAACGACAGAAAAAAGAAAAGAAGGAAAAAGCAAGGCAGGAAGCGTTCTCGACTTCCCATGTGACAGAGAAGTCTTTGGGATTCATCTTCATCCTTGCCTTTGCATTCCTGCTCTGGGGATCCTGGGGTCTCCCCATTACCGACCCCGTCGAATCCAATTATGCGCTGACGGCTAAGGAAATGGTCATGTCCGGCAACTGGATGTCCCCGCAGATTTACGGCATTTACTGGTATGACAAGCCGATCATGGTTTACTGGCTGCTTTCCATCAGCTATTCCATCCTGGGCTTCACGGATCTCGCAGCAAGGCTCCCCTCTGCCTTCTGCGGAGCACTTTCCGTCATGCTCCTTACCTGGTACGTAAGACGGATCCTCAAGGATAATATTGCAGCCATCTGGGCAGGGCTCATGCTGGCGCTTTCCTTTGAATTCTGGATCATCTCCCATGCCATCATCACGGACAGCATCCTTCTTCTCTTTACGATTCCGACCCTTCTTTCCGCCTACATCGGCGTCATGGAAGGAAGCAGGAAGCATCTGATCATTGCTTATGCTGCTGCCGGCTTTGCCTGCCTTACCAAAGGGCCTGTCGGGCTTGTCCTTCCGGGCATCCTTCTTGTCCTCTGGTGCCTTTCCATGAAAGAGCCGAAGAAGATTCTTTCCCTCTTCCCCATCACGGGCATCCTTGCTTTCCTTGTCGTCGTCCTTCCCTGGTACGGCGGCATGTATGCCATTCATGGAAGCGACTTCGTTTCCCAGTTCCTCGGCCTGCACAATATAGCAAGAGCCACCGTTTCCGAGCATCCGGAAGACAATCACTGGTACTACTACCTTGTCATCTTCCCGGCCGCTCTCCTTCCCTGGACCGGAATGACGATTTATGAAGCCGTCAAACAGTGGAAAGAAAAGACCCCGTTCTACCGTTTCCTCATGGTCTGGATGATCGGCACGATCCTTTTCTACACCCTTATGGCGACAAAGTATGTGACCTACACTTATATTTCCATCGTTCCCGCCATTATTCTTTCCGCCATGTGCGCGCTCCGCGTGCGTGAAGGGGAAAAAGCATCGAGCCTCTGCGCCTACGGCGGTTTCTTCTTCCTGATTGCCGCTCTTGTGGCAGGCACCATTTACATCAAGGAAGGCAGCTGGCTTCTTTTCTACGCTGTCATCCTTTACGCCATCTGGGAACTCATCCTCCGCTGGAAAAAGAGCAGCGGCCGCCGTCTGACGGTTATTTCCGCCGTTACCGCTTCGGCTTACCTCTTCATCATCATGGAAGGACTCCCTAACTACCTTCCGTCGCGTTCCATCATGGATTCAGCCAATGATATCCATGATGCGCCAGGCATCCATTACTTCTTCCATTCCTACCCGGCCGGCTATACGTACTATACCGGGGAAACTGGCACCCGCCTTGTTCCTTCTCTTCCTGATGAAGAAAAGAGAAGCGCTCTCTGGAATGAAAAGTATGTCATGCCGTCCGAGTCTGATGAAGACTTCGCCAAGGAATACAAAGACTCCGGCAAGTCCGTCTACCTCTTTGTCTCCAAGAGCGACATGAAGTACTTCAAAGAATGGCCTATGAAAGATGATTTCACAAAGGATAAGGACCTTCCAAGAGGAACACTTTACCATTTGAATGATGAACCGGATGCAGCGGGCGAAACAGCGCCCCTCTCCCCGGCTGAAGAAAACTGATAAGGCCGGCTTATGCCGGCTTTTCTTTTAGACGAAAGGAACTGCCATGACTATCGATGCATTCATTAAGAGCCTTGCTTCCTACGAGGGAGCGCTCACCTTCAATCCCTGGAAAGATACGGACCTTCGTTATGAAGTGGAAAATGCGCCATCCATCAGGAAAGAGCAGCTTCACGACTACCTCTCCCGCCGCGTTGGGAAGGCAAAGCTTCTTCTGATCGCTGAGGCATGCGGTTATCAGGGCGGACACTTCACAGGGATCGCCATGACATGCGAGCGCATGATATTAAACGAGCATCCTGCAGTGAACAGCCTCATGATCCTAGGAAAAGATGGAAAACGGACAAGCAGGAAAGACTCTCCTATGATTACAAAGCCCACACAGAAGGAAAAAGGATTCAATGAACCGACCGATTCCGTCGTATGGAAAGCATGCCTCGACGCCGGCCTTGCCGCCGATGAGTTCATCTTATGGAATATCTATCCTTTCCATCCTCATAAGAAGGATGACCTCCTTTCCAACAGGACGCCGACAGATGATGAACTTGCCATCGGGCTCTCCTACACAAAAGAGCTCCTTTCCCTTACCGGATCCCTTCCCCTTCTTGCCATAGGAAAGAAAAGCGAGAGCACGCTCCTGGATGCAGGCTTCTCCGTCAAAGGACTCCGCCATCCCGCTAACGGCGGTGCTAACATCTTCAGAAACCAGCTTGCCGATTTCTTCAGGAAATAAAAAGAACCTCCCTCCGATCGCGGAGAGAGGTTCTTTGTTGTTTTATCAATGGTGCAGGATGAAGCGTTTGGTGAAGTAGTTCCAGATCATGACGATGGCCGAAGCGATGACTTTGGCAAACATGTACCAGATGCCGACAAGATCGATGAAAATCCACATAGTCACCTGATTGATGCCAAGTCCCATAAGGGATGTCACGACGAAGAGGACCACCTGCGAGCGGCTCTGATGCTCGGCATGGAAGACGAAGTTGACGCAGAGAAAGTAGTTCAATATGAGCGAGATTGTGAAGGCGATCGGCGCTGAATACAACGGAGGAAGGCCGCCATACTCTGTCAGTGTGTAAAGAAGAACGTATTCGAGTACAAAGCATCCGCCGCCCACAAGGAGAAAGCGGAAGACTTCCCAGAATCGTTCTTCGGATGGAAAGTATTTCAATATCAGTTTCTTAATCATAGTGCTCCTGGATTTTTATTATTTCCCTATGGGATGACTTACTTCTTCAGCATCATCTGGATGATATTCATCTGGATCTCGAGATTTTTCCTGCTGTTCTTCACTTCCGTATCAAGGACAAGACCTATCCCAAGCGCCACAACGGCAGATACCATGAAGAATCCTGATGTGACAAGCGTTGGAAGTTTGGGCACAAGTCCCGTCATTACGTATTCATGGAATACGGGGATAAAAAGAAGAAGGGCGATCAGGGCAAGGATGAGTGATGCCATCGTGAAAAAACGGAGCGGCCTGTAATCCTTGTAAAGAAGGAAAATCGTGCGGAGTACCCTGATCCCGTCGCGGAAGGTGTGGAGCTTGCTGACGCTCCCTTCCGGTCTGTCCCTGTATGATACGGGAAGGTTTCGGATAAGAAGGTTCTTATCCAGCGCATGAATCGTCATTTCCGTTTCAATTTCAAATCCTTTGGAAAGGATCGGGAACGTCTTGACGAACATGGTGGAAAAAGCACGATAGCCGGTCATGACGTCCTTGATGTCATGGCTGTTTTTGCCCCAGAACATATTGATGAAGCGGCGGACAACCACATTTCCTGAATTATGGAAGGGCCGCTTGTTTTCTTCAAAGTAACTGGAGGAAAGGCGGTCACCCACGACCATATCCGCCTGCCCCGAAAGAACCATATCCGCCATTTCGCGGGCGCATTCTGCGGGATATGTATCATCCCCGTCCGTCATGATGTAGCATTCTGCATCGATATCACGGAACATGGAACGGATGACGTTCCCCTTTCCCTGGCGGTATTCCTTCCTGACGACGGCTCCTGCCTCTCTGGCAATAGCAGCTGTATCATCCGTTGAATTGTTGTCATATACATAAATGACGGCTTCCGGGAGTTCCCTTTTGAAATCCGTCACGACTTTCCTGATTGTCAAAGCTTCGTTCCAGCACGGAATGAGCACAGCTATGCGGTCCATCGATTATCCTCCGATATTTATACGCTGTCCTCTATTTTACATCATTTGCCTGCTTTTTTCAGCGGAAACTATCCTGCAAATAGAAAAGACGCCCACAGGGGCGCCTGTTTCATTAAAATTAGAATGGCATATCATGGTGGATGGAAGAAGCATCGTCCGTTCCAAAGACGTGTTCCGTCACATCGATGAAGTACCCTGAAAGAAGGGATTCGAAATCCTTTTCTTTCATGTTTTCTCCCATGAAGGAGAAAGCGTATCCGCCTTCAGTCCAGTGTGCGGCAAAAGATTTATCCGAAAGTTTAGCCACGGAAACAACCGTCGAGCCGATTTCGATATCCTTCCACTTTCCTGTATAGACGCCGCTGATATCGGTATCCGGATTCTCTCCTGTCAGGCGGGAAGAACGGATTGTCAGCTGTTCGCCAAGATCGCCGCTGTAACGGACATCCGCCAGACCTTCTCCTATGGAAAGGAAATGTTCTGTCTTGTATCCTGCAATACGCGGCAGGAAAAGCGGCTCAAAGCCGACTGCTTCGCGAAGCTTATTGTACGATGCATATTCCACAATCGGGCTTGGCAGCGAGACATTTTCACTGCTGTAGGCTTTGACACCCGCCGCTGGCAGTAATAAAGCCAGTGCCAGTGCAGCTGATGCCCATGCCATTTTCGTTTTGTTCATAGTAAGATCCCTCTTTCCGGGCAATACCCCGTTTTCGCCCATTATACTACTTTTCCCGATATGCAACAAATAACGAAAAACGATTGCAGGAATTATAACCCCTTTTTCATGGCCTTCATCTGAATTTTGATTTCTTCCTTTGGGATTCCGGGGCCCTTGCCAAAGAGCTCATGCGTCACATAGGAAGGCTCTGCCGCTTCCACGATCCGTGCGGCTGCTTCTGTCCTGAAAGGCTCATGACGGTCGATGGATGAAATATGGCAGCTGATGATTTCAGGCGTGATTTCCGCAGGAATATTCTCAGCAGCCTTTTTCCTGTACTCTCCTGAAATCGAGCAGGAAAGGTGCATGCCAAGAATCAGATCCTTCATGGAGCCCAGGTTCTTGATCACCTTCGTCACATAATCTGCACCATCCTTCTCATCCCTGATATCGGGATTCGTATTCATCAGGTGTCCGGTATCAAGCAGAAGTCCAACATTTGCGTCACCCAGGAGGGAAAAGAAATAATCCACATTCTCCGGGGAAAGCGCATTGAGCCCGGGCCAGAAAATATTTTCAAAAAGAACGGTGACATTGGGCGGCAGGACGTCCTTCACCAAACTGTAGATCCTTGCCGTTTCGAAAAGGACTTCCCTATCCGTGTAATGGAATTTCCCCGTCCAGGCCTCTCTTGCCATGCAGTCGGCCACGTGCCAGACGACGTATTTGGGCTCTTCCCTGGCGGCCGCTCTCAGATTTCCCCGGATTGTTTCCAGCCACTCTTCCGGTGTTTCTCCCCCATAGTAAGAAATCAGGGAATCCCTGGTCGGAAATTCTTCCTCGAAAAGTTCCCTTCTCCCCAGCCAGAAGTTCATCCAGTCAGGCCAGTAATTGAGGTGGCACCCAATGGTGGATTCCTTTCCGGGAAGATCTCTTGATTTTGTCCCGTACACAAGATTTTCTATCCCGTCAAGGCCAAGACTATCTGTCATCGCCCTGATTCTCTCTTCTGTATCATCATCCATGACATAGTAGCTCATGAGCTGTTTCATAAGGGCCCTCCTTTCTTTCTGACCGGGCTTTCCGATTCCCAATTGAACTTCCCATTTCATTTTGCTATGATTAATAAAAGAGGTGATTCCCATGGGAAAATCTGAAAGCTCAAAAAAAGCGATTGCGATGACGATCATTACAGCTCTCGTCACACGCGCATTGAAGAAGAAAAATGATAAAAAGCACGAACTCGTCACGGCTGACTCCAAGGAGTTGACAGAAAAGGATCTATGGAGACCGCTGCAGCCGATCGGGACTATTTATTTTCTGACACATCCGAAGAAGGCTGTCTACTTCTTCCTCCTGCAGAAATCGCTGATGTTCTCATGGCGCCTGGCAAGAAAATATCTTAAAGACTGAATCCAAAAGGACCGGAAACGGTCCTTTTTTAGTGTCCCATATAATAATGGCGGGCAAGGTCTGCCGCACCAAGAAGCGTACCTGCCTTTCCGCCGGCAAAAAGGATGAGCGATGCATATAAAAGCACCTGCTCTTTTTCTATCCCTTCATCTTTTTCCGCTTGAGAAAATTTCTCTTCCCTGCTGCGTTTTGGAAATGCAAGATCATCCGCTGAAAAGATTGTGGATCCCGTATCTCCCTTTCTTGCAAAAGAGAGAAGATTGACTCCCGAAAGAGAAATACCACCGTCATCCCGTCCATAGAGGGAAAAGCCGTCCCTTCCCATCCGGGATGAAAAGAGGGCTGTCTTCCCGCATTCTTCTTCGGAACGGACAATCCACAGAGCTGCCCTGCAGCGGAAAACTTCCCGCAGGTAGTACGGCCTTTCATCACCGGCCGGTACGAGGAAGACAGACAGTCCCGATTTTTCAGAAATCATAGCTGCCTTCTTCAGGATAGCAGAAAGCACTTCGCCTGCCGGATAATAAACGGCCAAATCTGCCCAGGGCGTCCCCTTAGGATTTTTATTAAAGTAAGCAAGAAGGCTTCCCAGTGTTTCTTCTCTCCAATCCATTTCCATGATTTCCTCCGTAAAAAAAGGCGGCATTGCCGCCTTCATCCATCATAGTCAGCCGACTCCGGAACCATTCATTACTGTCAGAAAAGATTCACTCCATCCATCGCCTGTATCCGCTTTTTTCGTACTTCCCGTTCGGTGTTTTCAATGCTCTGCACAGCAGTTCCGTAAATCAGGCCGACAGAGCAGATATTCGTCAAAAGGGATGTGCCGCCAAAGGAAATGAAAGGCAGCGGGACGCCTGTAACAGGGAATGATCCGAGAACCATTGCCATATTGATGAGCCCCTGCAGCGAGATCATGAGCGTCAGTCCATAGACCACGAAGGCTGAGTAGGAATCCTTCAGACGCCTTGCCGTGGCAAATCCCAGAAGCAGGAATGCCATGAAAAGGAGCATGACGATAATTCCGCCGATGAATCCCATTTCCTGGCAGAATACCGCATAGGCGAAGTCTGTATACTGCTCGGGAAGATAAAGGAATTTGGCAAATCCTTTGCCTATTCCCTGTCCGAAAAACCCGCCGGAGCCGACAGCAATCAGACTCTGCACGGTCTGATACCCCTTGCCGGCTGCATCAGAGAACGGATCCCAGAGCACGAAAAGCCTGTCCCTCCTGTACGCTGAACTGAGAGCCAGGAGAAGTCCGAGCGTACTGATTCCTGCGCCGCCCAAAAGAATTTCAATGGCAGGAAGCCCCGCAATGATATAAAGGAGGCATGGCAGGAGCAGGATGATGGCTGCCGTGCCCATGTCCGGCTGCTTCATGACAAGAGCTGCCATGACAAGCGGCGCTGCCAATGGCGAAATGTATGTCAGAAGCTGGCTGAACGTGTACTTCTTGTTTTTCTTCCTCTTAGAGCCTGATGCAAAGAGGAAAATACTGACGAATATGCCGATAATAGCACGGAAGACCTGCGGAATAAGGGCGATTTTCTCGCCTGCATCCACTTTTTTTGCAAGATAAGAAGAGGCCCATATGATTCCTGTCACCTTGGCAAATTCAGATGGCTGCAGCGACACCGGCCCAAGCTGGATCCAGCGGGTCGCGCCGTTGACATTCTTCCCGGCTACGATGACAAGGCAGAGCAAGAGCACCGTCCCGATGACCCAGACCAGCGCTCCTTTGCGCACGAGCTTGATGGGAAGCCTCGTCAGCACGAATGCTGTAATTACGCTGATTGAGAGGAACAGAAGATGTCTTGCCAAGTGGGAGTACGTGCTGTCCCCCGATATGATATTCATGTACTGAGTTGAGCTGTAGATATTCACAGTCCCGATGCAGATCAGAATTACCGTGACAGCAACCAGCCCCAATAATTCAGGTGGTGTATATCGCGAAACTTCTAATTTGACTTGGGACGTCTCGCTACGAGACGACATACTGGATTCCCCTTCCTGGAAAATTTCTCCTCGTACTCCGTCTCTACATCGCCTGGCACGGGAGCCTGATGCAGATCATAGGTCACGTCGGATAATTTCCATCCCATCTCTGTGAATTCCTCGATGGAAAAATCAAAAAGATCCTTATTGTCAGTCTTGAAACGGATTTCCCCGTCTTCTTTGAGGATGAGGGCATAGCGTTTCAGGAAATCGCGGTATGTCAGTCTTCTCTTGGCATGGCGTTTCTTCGGCCATGGATCGCTGAAGTTCAGGTAAATCACCTCAACCTCCCCCGGTGCGAATATATCAAGAATTTCACTGACATCCCCAAGGATCAAACGTACATTGTCAAGCGGCGGTTCTTTCTCCGCTACTTTCTTTGCGGCATAGTAAATGACGCCTTCCTGCACTTCCATGCCGATGTAATTGACATCTCTGTGAATGTCAGCCATTCCGGAGATGAACTGGCCCTTTCCTGTACCAAATTCCACATGGATCGGCTTTTCCGGATGCGCAAACTGCGTGCTCCATTTGCCTTTCAGATCTTTTGGTTCTTCCAGGAAAAGAATGGAAGTGTACTGCTTAATGGATTCTTCAATCCAGGGCTTTCTGCGAAGTCTCATAAGTCCTCCTTGTATTATACGGGAAAATGAAATCTTAATTCAACATTTTAGATGAATTTTAATAGGATAGCAAGAAAGAGCCGGGCAATCCTGGCTCTTTCCCAAAAATTAGTTCAAATGATTACGATGCCTGGGACAGTCCTTCGTTTTCCACTTCAGGCATCGGCTTGGCGGAAATCTTGACCGGCTTGAAACGGCTCCAGTCGAATTCATCACTTCCGGATGCTCTTGCACGGTCCTGCAGTCCCTGATTCCAGGCAGCGTCATTGGCCGCCTTATCCGATCCAAGCTGTTCCACGTCATTTCTGACCATGATGTTTCCATACATGGTCATGAGGGTCGTGACGTCCTTGTCGTACTTCGGCGAGAAGAAATCGTCAGCTGGGTCATAGTGAGCCGCCTTGATTCCCATGATGCCAAGGAAGGTATCATAGAGCATGTCGTTGGTGAACGGCATATTTCTTCTTTCGAGCATCATGCGGAACTCTTCCGGACGTTCTCTTTCATACTGCGGGGATGTGTACACCCAGAACGGGATGTGAACCATGGTAAAGTCGAACTGGTCCGCATTGTGCCCCGGTCTTTCTGTCACCTGTTCCCCATGATCGGAGAAGTACATGACGCTGTCAGCGTGGAGATAATTTGTGGCAGAATTCATGATACTTTCCATGACGTAGTCATTGAAAAGCACAGAATTGTCGTATTCATCATTCATGATTTCAGCCGTGCTTCTGACCTTGCCCTGGTCTTCCGGCCAGTGGTAGAACTCGGAAGGATACCTGTCCCAATAGCTGACGTGGCTGCCCATCAGATGGATGACAATGAGCTGGCGGCGGTTATTCGGGTCGACCTTCTTCAAGTACGGGACAAGCGCGGTATCGTAGTCCTTGGTGATGACATCGGTGCCGACATACTGGTTGATCCAGTACTGATCGTCGCAGGCAGATCCGATTGCGCCGATCGGCGTATCCCAGATGCCGAAACGGGACTGGTTGGAAATCCATGTCGTATGGAAGCCTGCCTCTCTTGCCATATCGATGATGGAATAGGCATTGGCAAGCGCCATGTCATTATACTGGTTCTTTTCCGTCAACGCTTCGGTCAGGACCTGGACGGTCTGCGTATAGCAGGAATACGCATGATTGAAGAACACATAATGCGGATCGATGGCTGCCTGTGACTGGAATGGTGTCGTATCTCTTTCGTAGCCATAGACATTCATATGATCGCGCGTCAGGGATTCGCCGATGACAAGCACATAGACGCCGTCCGGCGCAGCCTTGAGCTTTTCGATGATTTCAGGATCCTTGATTCTCATATTCCTGCGGGCTTCGACGATTTTCTGGAAATCATGGAAGCTCTGCAGCGTTTCATACGTTTCTGCATAGACATGAGCAATGCGCGTGCCGCCGATCGACAGTCCGCAGAGGCCAAGATTAATGATGAAGAGCCCCAGCATGGCAAACCATGTCTTTCTCGAAACAGATTCCACGCGGTCGAAGCTGAAGCGGCTGTTGTGGTAAATGAGCCAGCCAAGGAGAAGAACGGCTGTCACGCCCACGGCAATGCCTGCATACGGGATATTGACCTGGATGTATTCCATCGTCTCCGCCAGATTGGTCTGCGCCAGTGCAAGCAGCATGTTGATGGAAATCAGGGAATGCGTAATGAAGTAATACCCGATATAAGTAAACTGGATGAGAACATAAATGACAATGAGAAGCGCACAGATGATGCGTGCGATTGTTCTCCATTTCCCCGGCAGGATCCATGCGGCAGTCAGGCAGGAAATGAAAAGATAGAGCGGCGTCGACAGCTCTCCTGATATATCCGACATATCCAGAAGGACATTCGTCTGCGTGGACAGGAACGGCACGATTAGCCCGAGTGCCCAGAGGAATGCAATCGTCAGCCATAGGTGGAGCGCAGCCTTCTTCAAATCATGACGGATGAAGTAAGCAGTAACAAAGCCCACCTGCAGGAAAAGCAGGAATACCTTGATCTGGGATGCGAAGGCATATCCGCCAGGCGCACCGAAGTACCAGGAAAGGAAGAGCGCAATCGTGAATGGAACGAGCGTTGCAATCGCCCACCAGCGTTTCCAGTGGCCCGGACTTTCCCTTTTTTCCGTTTCTTTCATTGGTTCTTTGCCCGGTTCTTTTATTTCATTTATTTCTTTCTTTATTTCTTCTGCCGGTTTCTTTTCCGGAAGATCTTTTTTCTCCGCGGTATTTTTCCCCGCTTGTATTTTTTTACGTGTCATGATAACCCTTTACATACCCGTAACTATATCCTTACTAATAAACAAATAACTGTTTTATTTTATCACAAGTATGCAAAAAATACATCAAGGAAGGGAAAGGTCCCTCTCTCCCCGTTTTACATGAATTTTCTTCCATTCCATCAAAAAAACGCTCGAAGGAAAGCTTCTGGTTCTGTGCAGGAACCCCCTTCGGGCATTTTATTTTCCTGTATTAATTTGTCAGGGAACGAATCGGTGCAGGGATCTTGCCGCCTCTGGCAATGAATTCATCTGCCTTGAATTCGTTGATCTTCATGACAGGAGCATATCCCATGAGTCCGCCGAACTGGACCATGTCTCCCGGTTTCTTTCCAGGTACTGGAATCAGGCGGGTAGCTGTCGTCTTGTTGTTGATCATGCCGATGGCCGCTTCATCTGCCAGGATAGCAGAAATCGTGGATGCTGTCGTGTCTCCGGGAACGGCAATCATATCAAGGCCGACAGAGCATACGCAGGTCATGGCTTCTAGTTTTTCAAGGGAAAGGCTTCCCTTCTGTACAGCTTCAATCATGCCAAGGTCTTCACTGACCGGAATGAAAGCGCCGGAAAGTCCGCCGACGGAAGAAGAAGCCATAAGGCCGCCCTTCTTCACTGCGTCGTTTAGGAGTGCCAGGGCTGCCGTGGTACCGGGACCGCCGCAGCTTTCAAGCCCCATTTCCTCAAGAACCTGCGCCACGCTGTCTCCAACGGCAGAAGTCGGTGCAAGGGAAAGGTCGATAATGCCGAACGGTGCATGGAGGCGATCGACGGCAGCTTCTGCTACCATCTGTCCAAGACGCGTGATCATGAAGGCTGTATTCTTGATGGTCTTGGCAACGACATTAAGCGGTTCGCCTTTGACGTCTTCCAATGCTCTCTTGACAACGCCCGGGCCGGATACGCCGACATGAATGGCTGTATCTCCCTGCGTGACGCCATGGAAAGCGCCTGCCATGAACGGATTGTCTTCGACTGCGTTGCAGAATTCGACAAGCTTCGTGCATCCGTATGCATCCTGATCCTTTGTGAGTTCAGCGGTTTCCTTTACGATCTCGCCCATACGCTTCACAGCATCCATATTGATGCCTGCCTTGGTGGAGCCGATGGCAACCGAGCTGCAGATGCTCTTCGTGACAGCCAGCGCTTCCGGAATGGAATCGATCAGGATTTTGTCCGAAGAAGACATGCCCCTGTCCACAAGTGCGGAAAATCCGCCCAGGATGTCGACACCGACAGCATCAGCTGCTTTCTGGAGCGTTTCAGCAATCGGCACATAGCTCTTTGCATTCGTGCCGCCGGCAATGAGCGCTACCGGCGTGACAGAAATACGGCGGTTAATGATCGGCACGCCATATTCCCTGGAAATATCATGGCTGACGTCCGTCAAATGTTCTGCCTTCTGGCAGATCGTATCATAGATCCTGGTCAGCAGGGTCTTTTCATCGTTGGATACGCAGCCCAGAAGCGAAATGCCCATGGTAATCGTGCGGACATCCAGCTTATTCTGGTCAAACATGCGCTCCGTCGCAAGAATTTCCTCTATATCGAGCATGGCTCCTCCTTTCAGATCCTGTGCATGGCATAAAAGATATCCGCCAGCTGCACTCTGACATCGACGCCCAGCTCACGGCCCAGTTCTCCCATGTCGTCCTGTACCTGTTTCAAAGAGCCCTTTGCGTTCTCCATGTCACAGATCAGCACCATATCAAAGATTCCATCCAGAATGGTCTGGGAAATATCCAGAATATTAATGTTTTCTTTTGCAAGTTCCTTTGTTACGCCGGCAACAATACCGACGCGGTCGGCACCAATGACGGTTACCACGATTTTTTTCATGTCCTGTTCTCCCTTCGGCATACCGGAAGCGCCCTTTTTCCATCACTGCCAAGGCAGTCACTTCCCGTTTGTTGTACTGCTCTAGCTATTATAGCACAGATCCCTTTTTTCTTACGGTATTTAAGGCCCCCGGCTCCTATGACTTTCCGCATTTTTCATCATTTGATTCTGCGCTTCCGGCCGGCAGCAGCGGCAAGAATGAAATCCTTCCCTTTCAATTGTCACCTTTGCCTTTCTTTTCACTTTTGACCCTGCAAAAATCTCTCTGAAATGGTATGATTTCTATTATTCCCAAAATGCAGGGAAGTACCTGCTTTTTACGTTCATGTGTTATTGATTTCCTGTATAAGTTTATAAATTGTATAAACTTCGTTGACGATCGCTTAAAGACTCTCCTTTATACTTTGTAAAGCAGCCCTTGTCTCAGCGTGGATGTTTATCGAAATTTACTACAAAAGCGATATGTGACTCCCCAGTATTCAAAACACTGAACTATCCGTTGAATTTATAAATTTATTTATAAACTAAAACTGTATTTATGCCGTCTAAAAAGTGTATAATTAGGATGGGAATAGAAGTTTCTGAATTTACCAGCCATGGTGAATTGTTTTTGAATCAAAGGAGGGCCGTATGTCAAAACTGAAATACATCTCTTGGAATGTCAACGGACTCCGGGCCTGCATCAAGAAAGGGTTCATGGACGCATTCCATGATCTGGATGCAGACTGTTTCTGCCTGCAGGAAACCAAGCTGCAGCCGGATCAGATCGAACTTGACCTGCCCGGATACCACCAGTACTGGAACAGCGCTGTCAAAAAAGGCTACAGCGGGACAGCGATTTTCAGCAAGAAAGAGCCTTTGTCCGTCACCTATGGACTTGGGATCGAGGAACATGATCAGGAAGGGCGTCTCATCACTGCCGATTTCGGATCGCATTATCTCCTCTGCTGCTACACGCCGAACAGCCAGCGCGGACTCGTCCGTCTGGACTACCGCATGAAATGGGAAACGGAAATGATTGCTTACATGAAGCGTCTTTCCGAAGAAAAGCCCGTCATCCTCTGCGGCGACCTCAATGTCGCTCATGAGGAAATCGATATCGCCAACCCGGCATCTAATCACAAGAACGCCGGATTCACTGACGAGGAAAGAAGCCGCATGACTGAGCTCCTGTCAAAAGGATTTACCGATTCCTTCCGCTTCAAGTATCCTGACAAGGAAAAGGCGTATTCCTGGTGGAGCTATTTCGCTAAATCCAGAGAAAGAAACATCGGATGGAGAATCGATTACTTCATCGTCTCCAACGCTTTGAAGGCGCATATCGAGGATGCGAAGATCCACCCGGAAATCCTGGGAAGCGATCACTGCCCTGTCGAACTTGATCTTGACCTGGATTAAGGACGGAGGCGAATCAATATGGATGAAAATGATAATCCGGCAGAGAACTTAGCGCCTCCGCTGCCACCTGTACCGCCTGCCCCGCCGGAAGGAAGCAGTCTTCAGCAGAAGATGATTGCAAGCACACTGGGACTCATAGGCATTCCTGTCTCAGCTTCCATCATCATTACGACACTGCTCCTCCTCTATGCTTCTCACGGGGACGCCGTCATCAACAAGTATGTTTACATGGGATTCATCCTCCTGATCCTTGCGATCATCGCTTTCAGTGCAAGGATGAATTACCTCTTCTATGAAAGAACGAAATCGCGCATCATCATCCCGCTCCAGCAGCTGTCCCTGGCAGCCCATGCCATACAGTACGGGAACTTCAATGTCGTGGTCGACCACCACAGCGATGATGAGCTTGGCGAGGTCTGCAACACATTCCGCACGATGCAGTCGTACCTGAAGAACAGCATCGCAGAACGCGCCCACCTCCTCACCAGCCGCAAGATCCTCTTCTCAGGCATTACGCATGACCTTAGGACCCCGCTCACGACGATCATGGGATACACGGAAGCCCTGCAGCTGGGACTTGGCAAAACACCGGAAAAGAGGAAGCAGTACCTTGCCTCGATTGCCTCGTGTGCAGATGACTTGTCAAAACTGATCGATGAATTGTCTCTTTATAATAAACTTTCGACAAGCCGCATCATCTGCCATCCGGTACCGACGAACTTCAGCCGCGCTATCCACTCCTTCATCAATGAAGACCTGGAATACCTGAAATCCAGGAATGTGAACGTCTCTTACAACACCGATGATTCCATCATCGCCATGCTTGATGAGAAAGAATTCCAGAGAGTGGTTTTCAATTTACTGGCAAATACGATAAAATATAGAGACAAAGATACCTCAGAAGTCCTGATCCAGATTTACCGCAAGGGAAAATATGCAGAATTCACGTATCAGGATGACGGCCCCGGAGTTCCTCCGGAAAAGACCGCCCACATATTCGAAGCCTTTTACAGGACGGATGAGGCAAGAAGCAAAACAAGCAACGGCAGCGGCCTTGGTCTTGCGATTGTAGCGGAGATCGTCACGGCGCATAAGGGACGTTACCGCGCTGTCAATGAAAATGGATTGAAAATGATATTTGATATCCCGCTGAAAGAAGGGAGCAACACAAAATGATGAGAAAAGTACTTGTAGTGGAAGATGAACCGAAGATTGCCAACATGGAAAGAGATTTCCTGGAAGGCGCCGGCTTTGAACCATATGTCACAGACAATGGCGAGGAAGCCCTCAAAATCATGGATGAAGTGAAGATCGATGCTATCATCCTTGACGTCATGCTTCCGGGAGAGGATGGATTCTCTCTTTGCCGCAAAATGCGTGAAAAGACTGATGCACCGATTATCTTCGCAACAGCACGCACAGAAGATGCGGACATCGTCAGAGGTCTGGGCCTCGGCGCTGATGACTACATCGTGAAGCCGTTCAAGGGCACTGTCCTCATGGCTCACCTGAGAGCTCAGCTCGCTACCCACAACCGTCTCCTCAACAGAGACCTTGCAAGACCGCAGGTGGAAAAAGGCATCACCGTAGGCGATGTCACCATCCGTCCGAAAGCCCGCCAGGTACTCCTGAACGGCAAGGACGTCACACTGACAGGCAAGGAATTCGACCTCCTCTACTTCCTCGTCCAGCATCCGAATGAAGTATTCTCCAAGGAACAGCTCTTCGAGAAAATCTGGAGCTTCGATCCGATCGGCGATCCTGCAACGGTCACCGTACATATCAACAGACTGAGAGACAAGCTGAAAAATGCTGCCGGACATCCTTATGAAGGAATCGAAACCGTCTGGGGCGCAGGCTACCGCTTCCATCAGGACTGATTCCGGGGGTGGAATTTTGCGAATTTTAGTAACCGGCGGTGCCGGATTTATAGGTTCTCATCTGGTCGACAAGCTTCTGTCGCTCGGCCATGAAGTAACCGTCATTGATAACCTCTCCGCAGGGACGGGAGAATTCCTCCCGCCTCAGGCGGAATTTATTCAAGCGGATATCAGAGATAGAAAGACCCTTCAAGACCTTTTTGAAAAAAGGAAATTTGACGTCGTTTATCACGAAGCAGCACAGACCATGGTCCCTGTATCCATCAAGGATCCAAGCTATGATGCGGACGAAAACATCATGGGACTTCTTTCCGTCCTTGAGTGCGCAAGAGCGACTGGCGTGAGAAAGATCATTTTCTCCTCCTCTGCCGCTGTCTACGGGGACAACCCCGCCCTTCCCCTCAAGGAAAATGAAGTGCCTGTCCCGGAATCCTTCTACGGCCTGACCAAGTGGATGACCGAGAAGTACCTGGAACTTTACAAGAAACTGTACGGCCTTGATTACACGATCCTTCGCTACAGCAACGTATACGGTCCCCGTCAGGGAGCTAACGGAGAAGGCGGCGTCATCTACATTTTCGCAAAAGCCCTCGCCTGCGGAAAGCCCATCACCATCTTCGGCGACGGTTCACAGACAAGAGACTTCATTTCCGTCCATGACATCGTTGCAGCCAATATCGCCGCCCTTGAAAAAGGAAGCGGGGAAATCTGCAATGTCAGCACGGAAACGGAAATCAGCCTGAACGAGCTCGCCCATGAAATGGTCACACTGGCCGGATATGATGATTCCTTCATTCATTACACAGAAGAACGTACCGGAGATATCCATCGTTCCTGCCTGTCCAATGAAAAGCTGAAATCTCTCTTCGGCTGGAAACCATCGTACAACTTAAACGACGGATTGAAGGATACCCTTTCCTTCTTTACCCAGCGGGAAAAGAATACCAAATAATCCAACAAAAAGAGACTGTCAATCGAACCATCGATTCCAGTCTCTTTTTGTTGTATTTATTTATTTCAGAAGACTTTCAATCATGTGTGCTACGCCGTCTTCTTCATTCGATGCGCAGACACCTTTTGCTGCATCAAGGGCAATCTTGTCCGCATTGGCTACGGCATAAGACTCTCCTGCCATTCTGAGAAGCGGGACATCATTTTCCGTATTTCCGAACGCCATGATCTCGGAAGCGGAAATTCCTGCCTGATCCGCCAGGTACTTCACAGCCGTTGCTTTATTGATACCGCTCTTGTGCATGTCGACGAAGTCATCTCCAGGAAATACGACATCCACTGCATCCCCAAACTTGTTTTCAATGGCTTTCCTGATTTCCAGCCTGACCGCGGGATCCGGATCAGAGAAAACGATCCTTGTCACCTTCTTTGGCGGATTGAAAAAAGCCGCCCCGAGAAATTCCGGCTGCACGGTCCTGTACTTTCTGTACTTGATTTCCGTCCCGTCGGGGGCCTTCCATGTAGATTTTATCATCCCAGAACGCAGTGACCTTGAGCCCCTCTTCCTTTGCCCATAAAAGTGGTATGATTCAACAAGAAAGACAGAATAATATCATAAATATATTAGGAGGTCATTCTTATGCCATGTAAAACCAAAGCGTCCCCGGAGGAAATGTTAGACCAGATTGCTTCATATCTCTATCAGGGTGTTACGATTACCCAGGCAGCTGAAAATCTTCATATGAGCCGCATAACATTCAGGAAATGGGTCCTCCGGTATAAAGAGGAGGGCTTTAAGGGATTGCGGCCCAGGCAGCATTTGTCTTACTACTCCAATCAGATGAAGATCCAGGCCGTAAAGGAATATCTTAAAGGCGGTGTTTCCATGCTTTCCGTCTGTGCCAAATACAGAATTTCCGGCACACTCTCCCTTAAAACATGGATTGAGGCGTATAATGAGCATAAGTTGACAGACCTCGTTTCTGAAGGAGGAGATCTTATGGGCAAACGCCAGCAATCGGTCAAGGAAGAGCGAGTCAGAATCGTTCAGGAGTGCATCGCCAGTGGATGCGATTATAACAAGATAGCCAAGAAGTACAACATGTCCTACCAAACGCTCTACACATGGGTAAAAAAGTTCAAGGAAATGGGCGAAGTTGGTCTTGAGGATTACAGAGGAAAGCCGATCAGGCTCCAAACGCCCCGGACCGAAGAAGAACAGCTGCGTCAGGAGAATGCCAGACTTCTTGAAGAACAGAAGGATCTTATAGCAGAGATTGCCCTGCTAAAAAAAAAGATGGAGATAGAGGAAAGGTTGCGTTCCTCGAAGGATTCAGCCTTACTCACCTTCTCAGAGATTTTAAAGCCATAAAAGAAGTCCATGAAGAAACCAACATCTCCATAGAAAGTCTCTGCCGACTCTCAAAGGTCTCCCGGGCAGCTTATTACGGATGGCTGAATCATATTAAGAGCGGCCGTGAACTGCTGAGAGAAAAGGTCGCACAGGAGGTCATGAAAACCCATCAGGAATATCCGGATATGGGATACCGCCGGATTAACGATTGGATCAAGAAGGATGACAACATCAATATAAATGTAAGCGACAGTCTGGTTCTTCGTATCATGCGGATACTTAATATTAAGTCCGTGATCAAGTACAAGACCGATGGTTGCACTCGTAACGCAAAGGATCCAAAGTACATTTTTGAAAACCTGCTGAACCGTGACTTTGATGCCGGCGTGTCCAATGCAAGATGGATGACGGATGTCACTGAATTCAAGTACACAACTGCTGATGGAGTTTTGCACAAGTTATATTTAAGCGCGATTATTGACGGCCATGATCGCCGGATTGTCTCTTATGTCATCGGCGACAGGAACAATACTGCACTGGCTTTTGAGACAATGGAAAAGGCACTTAAAGAGAATCCTGGAGAACATCCAATGATTCATACCGACCGCGGATTCCAGTATACAAGCAACGGATTCCATAAGATTGTTGAAAAAGCAGGACTGGTTCACAGCATGTCCCGTGTAGGCTGCTGTGCAGACAACGGTCTGATGGAAGGGTTCTGGGGAATGCTGAAGCGCGAACGTTACTACACACGTAAATTCACCAGCCGTAAAGCAGTGGTAAGCATGATCAACGGCTACATCTACTTCTACAACAACAAACGCATTCAGCGCAAATTACATCTTTTAGCTCCAATGGAAGTATTCAACGCAGCTCCAATGGCTGCATGATTAAGATTAAAGTACGATTAGATTTTTTATGATATTTATTTGTCTGTATTAACAAATCCGCACCAAAAGAGCCTTCGAAGCAAACTCCGGATCCATCCCTTCCTGATAGATGGCTTCCCCCGTTTCACCCATCATGATCCATGCGCCCGTATAGCATACGACCGGGACATTGCCCAGTTCGAGCACTTCCATTTTCTTCCTGGCGGAATTCCACATGCGTCCCGTAGCAATGACGACCTTGAATCCTTCCTCAGATGCTTTCTTGATCACATCACGGGAGTATGAGGAAATGGTCATGTCGTCATGCAGGAGCGTACCGTCAAGATCAATCGCTATCATACGAATCGACATATCAAAACTCTCCTTCTTCAGGGAAATCCCTGTATGATACCCGGTAAACGGATAATTATTTCTAAAGAACATTCTTATTCGACTATACCACATTTACAGATGAGAAAATACCCTTGGCGCCAAATGGAGCCGATTTCATCTTCCTCTTTGCTGAATGGTAGCAAAAAGCAGGATGATTCATTATAATAAATAATAATCAAGGGCATGCCTCATGCCAAATTCCAGAGCCTGCCGCGGCTCTTTTTTTCAACGGAGAATGTATGAAATATCGTCTTCTGCTCGTACTGGCGGCCTTGATCTGGGGCTCTGCCTTTGTGGCGCAGGTCGTCGGCATGGACACGATCGGTCCATTTACCTTCGGCGGCGTACGTTTCCTCTTAGGAAGCGCAAGCCTTCTGCCCATCATTTATATGAACCGGCATAAGGAAAATCCCAAGTCCACGAAGATTCCGCTCTGGGCGGCGTTCCTCATGACAGGACTTCCCCTTTTTGCCGCCGCCACGATCCAGCAGGTCGGCCTGCAGTTTACCACGGCATCAAAGGCCAGTTTCCTGACAGCCAATTACATACTCTTAGTCCCCTTCTTCGGACTTTTTCTGGGACATCCGCTCCGCCTGACGCACCTTGTCGGTGCCGTCACAGCTATTACAGGCGTCTACCTCATGTCCATCAAATCAGATTTCACCATCAGCCCGGGCGACCTTATGATGCTTCTCTGCGCTATTTTCTTCTCCCTGCAGATTCTGGCGCTTGACTATCTGACACAGAGATTTGATCCTGTTCTTCTTTCATCGGGGCAGTTCTTCGTCACAGGCATCCTGAACCTCGTCCTTGCCTTTATGTATGAAACACCGACATGGACAGGGATCGAAGGCGCTATGGGCGCTCTCCTCTATACTGGCATCCTTTCAAGCGGCGTTGCTTACACGCTGCAGGCAGTCGGGCAGAAATACATGCCTCCGACCGAAGCCTCCATGATTTTAAGCCTTGAAATGGTCTTTGGCGGATTGAGCGGCGTCCTTTTCCTGGGTGACACATTCACCGAACGCCAGATGGCAGGCATTGCCGCCATGTGCATAGGCGTATTCGTCTCACAGCTTCCAAGCCGGGCCATTCTCCGGCTGAGAGAAAAACCCATCTCATAAATTCCAGAATTTATTCATCCCCTCAAGGGCATTGATCAGGAAAGGAGCAGTATTATGAAAGAAATCGTTATCGCGCAGCCATTAGGCATCACCGGGGAGCTTTTGGAATCCCTCGCAGCCGGTCTTAAGAAAGAAGGCTGGAACCTGACCGCTTATGACAAAGTTCCCTCTGGCCAGGAAGAACTCGGTAAACGCATCGAAGGTGCTGACATCGCTGTCATTGCCAACTATCCTCTGAAAAAGGAAGCACTGGAAAAAGCAGCTTCCCTCAAGTACCTCTGCGTCGCTTTCACCGGTGTCGATCATGTCGATATAGCTTACTGCAGGGAAAGACATATTGCCGTATCCAACTGCGCAGGCTACTCCACCGAATCCGTAGCTGAACTTGCCTTCGGCATGGCGCTTTCTCTCTACCGCATGCTTCCTGAATGCGGGGAAGCCGTAAGAAATGGAAAAACGAACGCAGGCCTCTGCGGCATCGAGCTCAAGGGAAGAAAATTCGGCATCATCGGAACAGGCGCCATCGGACAGCGTGTGGCTGGTCTTGCCCAGGCATTCGGATGCGAAGTCTACGGATACAGCCGTACGCCAAAGACTTACCTTGTCAACTACACCGATCTTGATACCCTTCTTAAGACCTGTGACATCATTTCCATCCATGTTCCCCTGACCGATGAAACAAGAGGACTGATTAATAAGGAAAAGATTGCCCTCATGAAGAAGGATGCCATCCTGATCAATACTGCCAGAGGCCCTGTCGTAGACAGCAAAGCCCTTGCCGATGCGCTGAAGAAAGGAAAAATTGCTGGCGCAGGCATCGACGTCTTTGAAGGCGAACCTCCGCTTCCTGCCGATCATCCGCTCCTCTCTGCTCCTCACACCATCCTTTCGCCGCACGTAGGCTTTGATACGGAAGAGGCGATGGAAAGAAGAGCCATCCTTGTATTCCACAACATTGAGAACTACCTGAAAGGTGACCAGAAAAACGTCATCTGCTGATACAATATAAACAAAAGGCCCTGCATGCTGCCTGGCATGACAGGGCCTTTTTGTATTTGTATTCTAACGTCCATCTATTTCTGAATGAGTTTTTCCATATCTTCAGGAAGCGGCGCGCAGAAGGATTTCCCTGAGACGCCTTCAAAGCCTTCTTCAAAGGAAGGAAATGATAGAAGTCCGGCATGGAGCATCTGCCTTTTGATGCCAAGCTTCCTTGACGCTTCGATGCTGTCCCTTGTCCCGTACTTCTTATCCCCCAGAAGCGGATGACCTTCTCCTGACATCTGTACGCGGATCTGATGGGACCGTCCTGTCAGGAGCTCGATTTCCATGCGCGTGAAGGTTATTCCCTCTTTACGATACGTTCCTTTGGCTTCATAGAGGATTTCAATGTGCTGCGCATCTTCCGATTTCTTCACAAGACGTACCTGGTTATCCTCATGATTTTTTTGGAGATAGCCTTCCAGCTTTCCCTTTCCCTTCATTTCTCCGTAAACAAGCGCTGTGTAGATCTTTCTCACATCACGCTTCCGGATGATTTCATTCATGGCCTGCAGGGCATGGATATTCTTTCCTGCAATGACAAGGCCGCTCGTATTCCTGTCGAGGCGGTTGCAGACGGACGGCTTGAAAACAGGCGTCACTTCATCCTTCAGGTACGCAAGGATTTCATCATTCAATGACTTTTCCCCGGATGCATCCCCCTGCGTCAAAAGCCCTTCCGGCTTATTGACAAGGATCACATCATGATCTTCATAGACAATCCTTCCGGAGAGCTCATCCCCGTCAGCTTTCCTTTCTGAGACCTTTTCTTCTTTTCCCATGAACTTATCTATCGTTTCATCAGAAAACCAGATTTTTATGCTGTCCCCTGCCTGGATTTTTTCCTTTCCTTCAAGCTTCTTGTCGTTCAGCGTTATATTTTTCTTGCGAAGACTCTTCCGCAGAAGGCCGGCTGATGCACCGGGCATCAATTTCGTGATGTATTTCCATACACTCTGCCCCGCTTCCGATTCGCGGACCCTGAATTCTTTCATACTCTTCTCTCTTTCCATTTAAACGGGCCTTCCTGCCGCCCCAGCCTCTTGGATGAATCACATTTTACCTCTTTCCTGGCAAAGCGCAGAGAATCCCGGTTTATGCTTATTTTTTTATTGTACCATTATGCGCGGGTTCCATGGAATATTCCAATAGAAAAAGAGACCGTGACAAAATGTATAGTCATTTCGCCACAGCCCCTCTTCTCATTAACTTACTTCTGTTTTTTGAAATGCGGCTTGATGCCTCCGCCAAGTTTTGAACCGCGGATGGCAGCAGCTGCTTTCTCCGTTACGATATAGAAAGCCGGGATCAGGAAGAGCCCGAATAACGTAGCAAATGTCATACCGCCTACAACGGCAACACCCATGCCGCATCTGGCCCCTGCGCCCGCGCCTGTTGCAAGTGCCAGCGGCAGGCAGCCGATGATGGAGGTGAAGGCTGTCATGAGGATCGGACGGAAGCGGAGACGGGATGCCTCCACTGCGGCCTCCAGCGGATCCATGCCGTTATCGACACGTTCCTTGGCAAATTCAACAATCAGGATAGCATTCTTTGCCGCCAGACCGATGATCATGATAATACCGATCTGCATGTAAACGCTGTTCTGGAAACCATCACTGGTCGATCCGAGAAGCGCTGCCATTTTGTTGATGGCATATTCAGAGAAAAGCGCTCCGAAAATACCCGTCGGTACGGTAAAAAGTACGGCAAACGGGACTGACCAGCTTTCATAGAGAGCTGCCAGGCAGAGGAAGGCAAAGACAAGCGCCATGGCAAGTGTCTTCATCGTTGAGCTCGACGAGTTGTTTTCCTCGCGGCTCTGGCCGGACCATTCAATCGTCTCCCCTGCAGGAGCGACAGAAAGGACGGCTTCCTTAGCCGCTTCCATGGCTTCGCCGGAGCTGTAGCCGGAAGCAGCACTGCCCTGGATGGCAATACTTCTTACCCCATTGAAACGCGTAATGGAAGAAGGCGCTGTCGTAATGGATTTTGTCAGGATGGTATCAAGGGGAACCATATCACCGCTTGAAGTCTTGACGGAAATGAACTTCAGGGAATCCGCCTGGGAGCGGTACTGTGTGCCTGCCTGTACGATGACTTTGTACGTACGGCCGAACTGATTGAAATCATTGACCTGCGTGCCGCCGAAGTTGACCTGAAGAGCCGTAAATACGTCTGACAAATTGATGCCAAGACTCTTGACCTTCTCGCGGTCGACAGAGAATTCATAGCTTGGCGTATCGGCGCTGTAGTCACTTCTTGTACTCATGAGCTCAGGACGCGCGTTGCAGGCTGCAACAGCCTTGGCCGCAAGATCGCTGAGTTCCGTATCCGAAAGGCCCAGATTATCCTGCAGCTGCATGCTCCAGCCGCCTTCCATGCCAAGGCCCGGGAGCGAGGACACATTGAATGCATAAATGCTGGCTTCCGGATGATCTTTTGCCGCCATCATGTTGAATTTGGTAATAATGGACGTGACACTTTCGGCCGATGCAGTCCGCTGATCCCAGTTATCCAGAGAAACGTAAAGATTTCCTGTATTCGAACTGGATCCGCCTGCATTTGTCATGACATCCTTGACACCTGGAATCGTCTTCGTTTCTGCCGCCATGGCATCGACTGTCTTGATCGTCTGATTGAGGGACGTCCCTTCAGGCATCTTGATGCTTGCCATGAAGAATCCCTGATCTTCCGACGGAACGAAGGTCGAAGGAAGGATCTTGTAGAAAGTCCCCATAAGAACGCAGATGACAACGAGGAAAATGCCTGCAAACTTCAGATGATGAATCATCCAGTCGACCTTCTTCGTATAGCCTTCGCGGATACGGTCGAAGGAAGAATTGAACTTGTGGAAGAATGCAGCAAGCGGGCCGTGCCTGAATCCTGTATCGCCCGGCTTCAGGAGAAGGCCGCAGAGGGCAGGTGTCAGCGTCAGTGCAACAAATGCAGAAATCGCAATCGATATCGTAATCGTCACAGCGAACTGCTTGTAAAGGACACCCGTGATGCCGCCAAGGAAGGCAACCGGAATGAAGATGGACGCCAGAACTGCCGTTGTTGCGACAATTGGTCCCTGCACTTCATCCATAGCCGCTTCCGTCGCAGCCTTTGGATCAAGTTCCTCCCTTTCCATGTGCTCTTCGACGTTTTCAATGACGACGATCGCATCATCGACGACCATGCCGATCGCCAGGACCATCGCAAAGAGTGTCAGCGTATTGATGGAAAAATCAAGAAGAACGAAAGAAGCAAACGTACCGATAATGGAAACCGGCACTGCGAGGACCGGGATCAGTGTCGTCCTCCACTTCTGCAGGAAGAGGAATACGACGAGAACGACAAGTATCAGAGATTCAACGAATGTAGCCTTGACTTCATCAATGGATGCATTGATGAACGACGTATTATCCATGACGATGATGTAATCAAGATCCGGCGGGAAACTGTCCTTGGCCTCCGAGAGGATCTGCTTGACCTGCGTGACAGTATCAAGGGTATTTGCATCATTGGTCAGCTGTACACCGAACCCGATCCCCGACTTTCCGTTGATCTTTGAATTATTGCTTTCATTCTGTGTACCAGTTTCAATCGTGGCAACATCCTTCAAACGGACAAACTGGCCATTGGAAGCAGACTTCAGGATGATATTCCCGAACTGTTCCGGTGTCGTGAGACGGCCCTCCACTTTGGCACTGTACTGCTTTTCCTGCGTAGCCGGTGCCGGCTGCGCGCCGATCGTACCGGCAGGAGCAGACACGTTCTGCTCCTTGATGGCAGATGTGACGTCTGCCACCGTCAGCCCTCTTTCAGCGAGCTTGTCCGGATTCAGCCAGATTCTCATGGCATAACTGGAGCCGAACGTATTGACATTGCCTACGCCGTTTACACGCTGCAGTTTATCCAGAAGGTAAATATCTGCGTAATTCTTAAGGAAGGCCTGGTCATACGTACCTTTTGGCGAATACAGATTGACCATCAGCACCATATCGCCGGATGCTTTCCTGACGGTGAGGCCCGTCTGCTGGACCTCAGAAGGCAGGCTGTTCTTGGCCAGATTGGCGCTGTTCTGTACATTGACGGAATCCGTGTCCCCGTCAGAATCAAGGTCAAAGACAATCGAGAGGCTGTAAGAACCGCTGTTGCTTGACGTCGAAGACATGTAGTCCATATTTTCAACGCCGTTCAGCTGGTCTTCAATGACCTGGGCGACCGTCTGATTGACGATGCTTGCGTTTGCGCCCGTATAATTAGCGCTGAGACGTATCGTCGGCGGAGAGATCTGCGGATACTGTGCAATTGGCAGCGTCGAAAGCGAGATCAGGCCGAGGAGTACGATAATCAGCGAAATGACAATCGCAAAGATTGGACGCCTGATAAAGAATTTAGACATAACCGGCCTCCTTTATGACTGCTGGGAGGTAACGGCATAAGACGGCGTCGTGCTCGTTGTCAGGGACAGCCCCAGTTCCTGCGCATTCGTTTCTGTAGGATTCAGATCCTGCCCTTCCTTCAGATTCGTCAGCCCTTCTACAACGACATTGTCATCCTTGGTAAGACCGCTCTTGACGACATAGTAGCTTCCTACTTCATCCCCAAGCTCCACAATCTTGGAAACAGACTTATTATCCGGTCCTACGACGATGACAAAGGACTTGTTAAGAACCTGCTGCACCGCTCTTTGCGGGACAAGAAGCGCATCCTTCTGCGGCTGGCCCTCAATCGTAACCTTGGCAAACATGCCTGGAAGCAGAAGATGACTGTCATTATTGAAGAGCGCTTTGATCGTGAGCGTACCGGTGGATTGATTGAGCTGGCGGTCAGCAGTATACGTCGTGCTTGTTTCCGAATACTTGGAACCATTGCTGAGTGTAAGCGTTGCCGTCGGCGGAACAAATTCACTGCCTGCTCCATCGCTCTCCTTGGGTTTGCGGCTGTTTTCCCTAAAATTCAGGAATTCATTTTCACTGACAGAGAAAGAAACATAGACCGGATTGATTGTGCCGACAGATACGAGCTGTGTCGAACCCGACGTCACATACGTCCCTGCCGCTACATCATCGACAGAAAGCTTTCCTGATATAGGAGAACGGACGACAGTATCATCCAGATTTTCCTCTGCTTCCTGTAAAAGTGCCTGCATATCTTCATATTCAGAACGGTTTGTTTCCACCGTCGCCCTCTGCGTCGTGAGCGTCTGCTCTGCAATCGCGCCCGAAGCCTCCAGCTTTTCATAGCGCTGGAGATCGATCAGGGAATTGTTGTAAGCCGTCCTGGCCTTATCCACATTGGACCTTGCAGAAAGTACCTGGGACGAATACTGACGGTCGTCAATCTTATAAAGCGGCTGCCCCTTCTCGACAGCCTGACCGCTGGTAAAATACTTTTCCACAATAGAACCGGAAACTCTTGGCTTGATGGCTACCGCATCCGTCGACTGTACTTCCCCTGAATAATCATGGGAAACAGATACATCCTGCTGGAGCACCTTCATCGTCTTTACAGAAACAGCATTGCTTCTCTGCGCCGTCGTACCGCATCCGGCCGTCAGTCCCGTGATTCCGAAAAGAATCACAGCTGCCGCTATTCCTGCCTTCTTCCTTGCATTTCCTATCAACATATTCCCACCCCTGACTCTGTCGGTCCGTGTCTGATGTCTTCAATTCCTCAGGCAGAGATCATCAGACTATTGATTCCAATAGAAAAAATCCAGGCATGCCCGGATCCAAATTCATTCATGTCTACCTTATTGTAACAGAAAACAAAACCTAAATAAATGAAAAACGGATGGAATATCCCGAACCGGGACATATCCATCCGCCTGCACTTTTATTGATTATTTGTCGTCCACATGGAGTGAGAGGACATCATTTCTTGCATAATGACCGCAGGGATCAAATTCCATCTTGGCAGCCGCAGCGTCCTCCATATCCAGATCCGCATAAATAATACGCTCCATATCCCATACCGTCTCGGAAATATCATGACCATAAGGATCAATCACGCAGCTTCCTCCGCGGCATACGATCCCCTTGGAAACAGCATCCTTCTCCGGAGCCGTTGCCAGATCACCCGGATATGAATCCTTCGTAATCAGCATATCGCAGTTGATGACAAAACAGCGTCCTTCCAGTGCAATATGACGAATCGTATGCTGCCATTCTGCATTATCATTCGTATTGCAGGAAATATAAATCGTAATACCCTTCTGGTACAGCGCCGTCCTCGCAAGAGGCATGTAACTCTCCCAGCAGATCAGGCAGCCAATCGGACCCCAAGGCGTATCCATGACAGGGAAATATCCCTCATTCGCATCGCCCCAGACCACACGCTCCGAGCCCGTAGGCTTGAGCTTCCTGTGCGTCAATACTTCACCATCCGGGGAAATCAGAAGATTTGAATTATAAAGAGTCCCGTTCACCGCATCCCTTTCCGAGATGCCGATGCTTACATACACGCCAAGTCTTCTGGCTTCTTCCTTCAGCGCTTCCGTCTCTCCCTCTCCCACAACAATGGATGCATCCGAATAACGCTTCCAGTCCTTCCTGCCATCAGCCGTACGGCGTCCCACAGAAAAGCCGAAATTCATTCCATAAGGATAACCGGGAATAAAAAGCTCCGGAAACACAACAAGATTCGCCCCGCCCTTAGCCGCCTTCTTCAAAAGAGATAAAGCCTTCGAAAGACAGGCCTTCTTATCAAACATCACAGGCTCCGCCTGCACCACAGCCACCCGGCATTGTCCGTCCTTTACTTTCATCATAAATCCCCCTGCCATAGTTTTATCGTATCTTTCAGTCAATATTATATATAGTTTACCATGTCAGCATAATAAAAGAAAAGGGAACATAAAGTGCACGAATTGCGATGATTGACGTACACCCTTAATCACTCCGCCTCTTCCATTAACCATTTCAGCAATGATAATGCAGAACATAATATAAACATAAAATGAAAACATCAATAGCAATGATTGACGGCCTTTAGCTTATCAAATCCGCATGCTTTTCACCATACCAGCCAAGAGGCCTCAGCAGTTATTCATGCAATAAAAAACCACCAACCGGTAAAGATTGATGGGCTTTAGCTGAATCAGCTCTGCATGTTCCTCCCGGCCATTCCGGCCAAGATGACTCAGAAAGTATTCAGACAAAATAAAAGAACTCCAATCATAAGGATTGACGTCCTTCTTTCTTAATCAGCTCTGCTTATTCCTTCCAGCCATTCCAGCCTCAGGACACCTAAATATAGATTACGGAACCGGAGGCATCTTTCTTACGTGATTTTCTTTTAAACGTCTTTTACGATGGCGTCTGCTGCCTAATGCATCAGAACAATTCAGTATTGATTGACAAAAGTTTGATAAAATTCACTCCGTTCATCCTCACTCTCAATATCTGAATCAATGAATTGCTGTAAGTCTCTCTTCATCTTCTCATATATTAATTCTGCTTCATTGGAAGAAGCATAGGCCGTATGCACCATATCACCGTACACACCACAAGTGATGGCATCATAAATCTTACATCTTTCAAGAGTTATATGGCATTGTCCAGCATATTCCTCATCCTTTAATATTCCCCCTCCTTCGCTTCCTATTTGATTTATTTCAGAGTCAAGCCATTTCCACATTATCCAATTCCCCCTATCATAACCTGGGTCTTCATTCTTCCCCCAGTATAACAGAAAGAGCCGATACAGAATATTCTTCCTGACTTTATACCGGCTTTTCTCTCGAGGCAGCAGGTATTCCTGCAAGTGCTCCTTTTCTGTTAATCAGCTCTACCTGTTCCTCCCTTCCATTCCAACCGAGATGAGGCAGCAGGTTATTCACACAAAGCAAAAAGGACATTAATCGTAATGATTGACGTCCTTTATTATTAATCAGCTCTGCTTGTTCCTTCCAGCCATTCTGGCCAAGAATGCCTCAGCAGGCATTCACGCAATAAAAAACCACCAACCGGTAAAGGTTGATGGTTTTCTTTATTAATCAGCTCTGCTTGTTCCTCCCAGCCATTCCGGCCAAGATGATACATAAAGCAAAAGACGCCAACCACAGGGGTTGACGTCTATCGCGCTTAATCAGCAGCTTCCTATCCTCCCAGGCCGCTTCCAGCCAAGTACTTTCGGCGTTTGTGAGCTTAACTACCGTGTTCGGCATGGGTACGGGTGTATCCTCACAGCTATCGCCACTGAATCTGAGAGTCTGTTCTCTCAAAACTATACAGAAGAAGTTCCGAAGGCTCTTTCAAGCCGGTCGTGCTTTTGTGAAATTTAAGTTAAGACCTCGACCTATTAGTACTGCGTCGCTCCAAGCCTCGCGGCTCTTCCACTCACAGCCTATCAACCTCATCGTCTTTAAGGGGTCTTACTCATTGCTGATGAGAAGTCTCATCTTGGGACGGGCTTCACGCTTAGATGCTTTCAGCGTTTATCCTTTCCGGATGCGGCTTTCCAGCCGTGCCACTGGCGTGACAACTGGTACACCGTTGATCCGTCCACTCCGGTCCTCTCGTACTAGGAGCAGCCTCCCTCAAACTTCTTGCGCCCGCGATGGATATGAACCAAACTGTCTCACGACGTTTTGAACCCAGCTCGCGTACCACTTTAATGGGCGAACAGCCCAACCCTTGGAACCTACTCCAGCTCCAGGATGTGATGAGCCGACATCGAGGTGCCAAACCTCCCCGTCGATATGAACTCTTGGGAGAGATTAGCCTGTTATCCCCAGGGTAGCTTTTATCCGTTGAGCGATGGCCTTTCCACGCAGTACCACCGGATCACTAAGCCCGACTTTCGTCTCTGCTCGACTTGTCTGTCTCGCAGTCAAGCTCCCTTCTGCCTTTGCACTCTTCGGCCGGTTTCTGTCCGGCCTGAGGGAACCTTTGGGCGCCTCCGTTACTCTTTCGGAGGCGACCGCCCCAGTCAAACCGCCTGCCTGAGATGGTCCGCAAGGTTGTTAATCTTCGCGTTAGAATCCCAGCAACAGAAGGGTGGTATCCCAACATTGGCTCCGCAGCAACCAAAGTCACTACATCAAAGCCTCCCACCTATCCTGTGCGTCTGCCACCGGGATTCAATCTCAAGCTGCAGTAAAGCTCCATGGGGTCTTTCTGTCCAGTCGCGGGTAACCTGCATCTTCACAGGTATTTCAATTTCACCGGGCCCCTCGTTGAGACAGCGCCCAAATCATTACGCCTTTCATGCGGGTCGGAACTTACCCGACAAGGAATTTCGCTACCTTAGGACCGTTATAGTTACGGCCGCCGTTCACTGGGGCTTCAGTTCAAAGCTTCGCTTGCGCTAACCTCTCTCCTTAACCTTCCAGCACCGGGCAGGCGTCAGCACCTATACTTCAGCTTTCGCTTTCGCAGGCACCTGTGTTTTTGGTAAACAGTTGCTTGGGCCTCTTTTCTGCCACCCTTTTCTGTTCCGTGCGTTTCTGCACTTCGCCTACTCAGGGCCATCCTTCTCCCGAAGTTACGGATGCAATTTGCCGAGTTCCTTAACGAGGGTTTTCCCGCGCACCTTAGGATTCTCTCCCCGCCTACCTGTGTCGGTTTACGGTACGGGCGGATTTCGTCTCGCTAGAAGTTTTTCTTGGCAGTGTGGGATCCATGAGTTCGTCATAATCGCTTATAACTCCCCATCATGTCTCTGCTTTCAGAATCGGGGATTTGCCTCCGATTCAACATACGCACTTGGACGCGCTCTTCCAGTCGCGCGATCATGTGCCCTCCTGCGTCACTCCATTGCTCAAATGACTCCATCCGGTACAGGAATTTCAACCTGTTGTCCATCGCCTATGCGTCTGTGCCTCGGCTTAGGTCCCGACTTACCCTGAGACGACGATCGTTGCTCAGGAACCCTCGGGCTTTCGGTGGAAAGGATTCTCACCTTTCTTTTCGATACTCATACCGGCATTCTCACTTCTTATGTGTCCACATCTCCTTACGGTAATGCTTCTTCCCCATAAGAACGCTCCCCTACCCATTGCATTAAGCAATGCCATAGCTTCGGTTCCGTGCTTGAGCCCCGGACATTTTCGGCGCAGCGTCTCTCGACCAGTGAGCTATTACGCACTCTTTAAATGGTGGCTGCTTCTGAGCCAACATCCTGGTTGTTTATGAAACGCCACATCCTTCGCCACTTAGCACGGCATTTGGGACCTTAGCTGATGATCTGGGCTGTTTCCCTTTTGACCACGGCCCTTATAAGTCGTAGTCTGACTCCCAGGTATAATTGCAGCCATTCGTAGTTTGACTGGGTTTGGTAACCGGGTAGGTCCCTCTCCTGATCAGTGCTCTACCGCCTGCAATCTTTACCCTGAGGCTAGCCCTAAAGCTATTTCGGGGAGAACCAGCTATCTCCACGTTCGATTGGAATTTCACCCCTACCCACACCTCATCCTAACCCTTTTCAACGGATATAGGTTCGGTCCTCCACACATTTTTACCTGTGCTTCAACCTGGACATGGGTAGATCACTGTGGTTTCGGGTCTATGCAGTCCAACTATTCGCCCTATTAAGACTCGCTTTCGCTTCGGCTCCGCATTTCCTGCTTAACCTCGCTGGACCTCATAACTCGCCGGTTCATTCTTCAATAGGCACGCCGTCGACCTGATATATATACGGTCTCCGACTGCTTGTA